>JAUSGQ010000010.1 GCA_030674455.1 bacterium | reverse complement strand
GGCGTCGAGTTCCTCGGAGGCGATATCACCCTCCAGGAAAGTGCCATGCTCCGCTATTTAGCGGATTTAACTGTGGGTCGACCAACTCAAGAGGAGGTCGGTCGTTTGCCCTGAAGATCGGGGGGTTATTTACCCGTCCGTTCCTTTACGGAAATCAGTGGCTCTTGAGTGATGTAACCGAGTCAGGGCTTTTTTGCGCAAGAGCGCCAATCATCCTCTCCAGAGTTTCCTGGCGATTTACTAAAAGCGCTTCGGCGAATGCGTCAGGAATCATCTGCCAGTCTCTGGCTTGTTCCAGTGCATCCCTACTCGCCTCAAGGTATGCCCTGGCCGTGTCCAAGTTTGGACACAATTCCTTTAATTCCAGCTCGCCTTCTCGGAGGTCACCCTCCGCATTTTCCCAATGGTCTACCGTGTACATTTTTCCCTCCGCAATGTAGTGCCGAGCGCAAATATATCATCCGTGTTTATTGTGTCAATTTGGGCGAGGCAGTCGCGCATGCCTCAGGCGACCAGAGACCTATTTTGTTTTCTCTCGCTGTCTGTTCCGCTTCCTTAAATTGCTTTTGGTATTTGTAAGGCAGGTTATATGTGTATTCATGCCCGAAACCCTCTCGTATCATCATCTCGTTAAAATTCGTCTCGTCCTCTAGAAACACATACGCAAGCGTTCTCCCGTACTTATCCAGTTGTCCCTGCGACGGGTCCATCTCAATTCGTACTCTTTTTCCGGTAAGTAATTCTTTTGCCTTGTCGCTCGCTTCTTTGCCGAAACACTGCACTGAGGTTTGGCCTACTCCGCCATAGTAGCCACGGCTACGAAGGCTGGACTGCGGGTCAACCGTTTCCGGCGTGTCGAGTCCGATGAGGCGAATGGTCGTGTTCTTTCCGCTGATGTTGACCACTATTGTATCGCCGTCCACTACCTTTGTTACTGGGTAAAATATTTCCGTATCTTGAGGAATTGTTGACGCCGTATTCACAACTGCCGCCGATTGCGCGGGTTCTTTATTCTGCAAGCGTTTGGGAACGGAACGATATGAAATAAGCCCGAGAATAATCGCGGCGAAAACAATACTAATGAGAATTTTCTTATTCATTCCCGGTCAGTACAATTTCGAATAATTTCTGCCGTAGCCTCGCCAGCAACAGATAGAAAAACTACTTCATCAAACGTTCTAGTCATAGCACGGTGAATATCCATACGAGGCGATTCGAAATTGTCCTACCGGGCATGCAGTCAATTGTATACGATATAACGATGGGGTAGGATATGCCTATGGTCGCCATCAAGACAGCGATACTTAAACGAGCGGATTCCTCAAACCTGCAGGATATACGAGGGCTTTTGGCGCAGGTGCGCAGCGGTTCGGATAAAGAATCGATTACAATCGCGCAGCTTCGTGAGGTACTGAAGGATAGGAACACTTTGATTATCGTCGCGAAGGACGGCGTGCGTATCGTTGGGATGGCCACGCTCTGCATTATGGTTCGTATCGGCAGGCAGACGGGACAGGTGGAAGACGTGGTAGTGGACGAAACATATCGCGGACAAGGGCTGGGGAAACAACTCATGAATAAGCTTATTGAGTTGGCGCAGAAGAAAAAACTCAAAGCAATTTATCTCACAGGCCGTCCCGCGCGCGTTGCTGCGAATGCTCTCTATCCGAAAATCGGTTTTGAAAAAAGAGAAACGAATGCCTATTGCCTGAAGCTTTGAATGATTACGACATGATTATCGTAAAATAATAGGGCGATATATCGCCCTATTATTTTTTCTGTTCACGAAATTTGTTATGCACATCCATTGGGGGCAGACGGTGTGTTTTTAGTAGATAATTGAGCCAACAGGGATGTAAATCTATGGCACAATATTTTGCTCAAGAATCAGCGGTGGCTCATTTCTTTTGCTCAAACAATAAGAGTGCGGTTTTGTGGCTCGTGGTGCGCGTGTACCTCGGGTATGAGTGGCTGATTGCCGGATGGGATAAAGTTAATAATCCTGCGTGGGTGGGGGATTCCGCAGGCGCGGCAATCACGGGTTTCGTGCAGGGCGCGCTGAAGAAAACGGCAGAATTTTGCCAGCCATTGCCGGCGGCTTGTCACGCAGACGTGCAGGGATGGTACGCGGCATTTCTTCAAAATGTTGTTCTTCCGAATTCGACGGTATGGTCGTACATGGTCGCGTGGGGAGAGGTGATAATAGGCGTGGCTCTTATTCTCGGACTTTTCGTGGGACTTTCCGCGTTCTTTGGAGGGTTTATGAACTTGAATTTCTTATTGGCCGGAACTGTTTCGGTGAATCCGATAATGCTGACGCTTGCGATATTTCTCGTTCTGGCGTGGCGTGTTGCCGGCTACTGGGGCTTAGACCGCTATGTTTTGCCGCTGATTTCCAGAAGAGTGAATCCACAAAATTATCACAATTAGGCACATCGCAGACCGTCTACAGGTGCCGATGCCATTCCCATCGGCTAAGACGGAACAAACGCGGATTAATGCGGAAGCTTGCAAGAAATCGTATCCTTGAGGTTTAACCTCAAGGTATGGTTAAATTGGACATCGGGTGTCCAATTTAAGTGCTTGCAAAATTTGCGGGGGGGGGATAGCATCGGTTTAGGCTGCGCTGAAAGGACGCGGCAAGCATACGGTAGTGGGATTGCCCACATGCCGTGTTTTTTAACCATGGGAGATTTTTCATGAAAAAGTTGCTCGCCGCGGTCGCCCGCGGCCCGACTTTGGTGGCGGTTCTTCGCAACCCCGCCAAAGACGTGGCAGCATTGCAGTGCGCGCTGAAATGAAACGGTAACCGCGCAAAGCTCCCCACGCGGGGGCAGCACTGGGGTAGGTTAGGCGTAACCCGCTGAGACCTACCAACGCCACCGGAAAAAGGAATTCCGGTGGCAATTTCATTTTGTGTCTGACAAATCGCATCAGTTCCCGAGGAGAAATCCATACGCGAGGAGACACCTCCCCCTTTGGGTGAGGAGTCACCTCGCAAAGACGAAGAGTTACCTCGGGACCTCGGGAACAACATGCACCGGATGTTCTGTAATGCTAAACTGCAAAATATGAAATACGTTTCAACCCGCGGGAATTCAGAACCGGCTGAATTTAAAGAAATTTTGCTTGAAGGACTCGCGCCGGATGGCGGGCTTTATGTTCCAGAAACATATCCGAAGTTTACGGATGCGGAGCTAGATGCCTTACGCGGCCTGCCTGCCGCGCCGGACGCGGCGCAGGCAGGAAAGAATTATCACGAAGTTGCTTTGACTGTACTGCGGACTTTTATTACTGACATCCCGGAGGGTGATTTGAAGACGCTCATCGCGCGGACATACACAAAAGAAGTTTTTGGAACGCAGGAAATAACGCCGCTGAAGCAACTTGAGCCGGGGCTATCGCTTCTGCAATTATCAAATGGTCCAACTCTGGCATTCAAAGATGTTCCGCTTCAGTTATTGGGAAACCTGATGGAATATGTCCTCGCCGAAAAAGGCAGGGAATTGAACGTCCTCGGGGCAACATCCGGCGACACCGGCTCTGCGGCGGCATACGCGCTCAAAGGGAAAAAGAACCTCCGGCTTTTCATGCTCTCGCCACACGGCCGCATGAGCCGTTTTCAGCAGCTGCAGATGTATACGCTGAGTGAGCCGAACATTTTTAACATTGTGGTTAACGGAACATTCGACGACTGCCAGACAATCGTAAAAGAAGCGAATGCGGACGCGGACTTCAAGAAGAAGTACAAGCTCGGTGCGGTTAATTCAATAAATTGGGGACGCATTGCGGCGCAGATAGTCTATTATTTCTATTCGTATTCACGGCTGACCAAAAATAATTCGGAGCGGGTGGCATATGCCGTGCCAAGCGGGAATTTTGGAAACGCGCTCTCGGCGCACATTGCGCGTGAAATGGGACTGAATATCGAGATAATCGTATGCACCAACGAGAACGATGTTCTCGACCAATTCTTTAGTTCAGGAATTTATCACATCCGCAAAGGAAGCGAAGTAAAAGTAACATCCAGCCCGTCAATGGACATTGCATCGGCTTCTAATTTTGAGCGATTTGTTTTTGACTATGTCGGGCGCGATTCCGAAAAAGTGCGCGCTCTTTGGCAGGAGCTCAATGCAAAACGAGAGTTTGATATCGGAAATTCCGAGCCGGGAACTGCATTTCGCATGACATCCGGCAGTGCGACCGATAAGGATGTTCTTGAAACGATACGCGAGGCGCACAAAAAGTACGGATATGTCATCGACCCGCACACGGCCGTTGCCATGAAAGTGGGGCTGGAGAAGCGCGAGAAGGGGATTCCGCTCGTCGTCGTTGAGACGGCGCAGCCGGCGAAGTTTGCCGATACCATTCGCGAGGCGCTCGGGTTTGAAGCCCCGATCCCAAAGAGCTACGAAAGCCTCGCCAACCTTCCCGAACACACCACGCGCATGGAAAACGAAACAGATTTGGTCAAGAAGTTTATTGCGGAGCATGTGAGTTGAGGAGAGAATCCCAAAGGTTTAACCTTAAATGCGAAATTCTCAAGGTTAAACCTTGGGGATTCATATACAAGAATTCCCGAGGAGAGACCTTGGGGATTTGCAGGTGGCGCGGTTTTCATTTGTGTGGAACACTATAGATATGAAGCAACCCCTTCCGTTAGCAGAGCTGAAAAAAGCGCGAAAACCAATTCGTGACATAAATGCCGTTTATAAAGAGAGATTAACTTCGCTCGAGCGTTTTGCTGTTTGGATAACCAAGCGCGTCGGCACGATGGGTTTCCTCCTTCTTATCCTCACATGGACTATTCTGTGGCTCGGCTGGAATGTACTTGCGCCCTCGGAACTTACATTTGACCCGTATCCGGCATTTGTCCTGTGGCTCCTCATATCCAACATGATTCAGCTTTTTCTCATGCCGATGCTCCTCATTGTGCAGAATCTGCAGGGAAAGCACGCGGAAGCGAGAGCGGAAGCCGATTATGAGGTAAACACAAAAGCAGAGCGAGAGGTGGAGACTGTTTTAGAACACCTGGAAAATCAAAATGAAATGACTCTCGCTATTTTGAAAAAGCTGGAGAAGTAATTCGGCGGGGCGTGGTTTGTGTTTGCATTCTCTGCCGACACGTTTATGCGCGCGATAGATAATTTCCTGAACAAGATAACAATGTATCGGCTCGTGCTTTACGAGCTGATATTTCTTCTTGTCGCCGCGGCCGCCTTGGGTTTCTTCGGACTTCTGGCGTATTCGCCGCTTTTTATTGCGTTTTCTGCAGCATACATATTTGCTGTCGCATGGATAGCGAACAAAATATTCGCCCTAGCCTTTCAGGCGCCATCGAATCCAGAATCGACTTTTATCACCGCGTTTATTTTGGCGCTCATCATTACCCCTGCGTCTTCATTGCTTGACGTGAATTTTCTTTCGCTCGCCGGATTAGCCGCGGCTCTCGCCTCCGCTTCCAAATACATTCTCGCGATAGAGAAGAAACATATCTTCAATCCGGCGGCGATTGCAGTGGCAATTACCGCGTTCACACTGAATGAATCGGCAACATGGTGGGTCGGCACGCTTGCGATGTTGCCGTTTGTGATTGCCGGCGGACTTCTCGTTGTAAGAAAGATGCAGCGCTTCGATTTAGTGCTTTCGTTTTTGGGTGCCGCACTTCTAATCATCGTTGGATTCACTTTCGTGAATGGCGGCAACGTTTACTCTGCAGTTGCCGATATTCTGCTGTACAGCCCGATTTTTTTTCTTGCCACCATAATGCTGACGGAACCTTTCACGACTCCTCCGACGCGGATTTTGCGAATTGCATACGGGGCGCTTGTCGGTTTCTTGTTTCCTCCATTCGTGCATCTTGGAAGCATATACTCGACGCCGGAACTTGCGCTCCTCCTCGGTAATGCTTTTTCATATCTCGTAGGCCATAAGCAGAAACTTGTTCTCACTCTGAAAGAAAAGAACCGGCTCACCAGTGATGTCTATGAATTTGTTTTTTCGCCCGACAAGAAACCCGTATTCCAGCCAGGCCAATACATGGAATGGACTTTGTGGCATCCTTGGTCTGACACGCGAGGCATACGGCGGTTCTTTACCATTGCCTCTTCGTCCATCGAGAAAGATGTGCGGCTTGGCGTGAAGTTCTATCCAAGTGGAAGCAGTTTTAAAAAGAAATTCCTTGCCATGCTCGTGGGCGAGACTATTGTCGCCTCCGAGCGCGCGGGGGATTTTACTTTGCCGAAAGGTACGGATAAGAAGCTGGTGTTCATTGCCGGCGGAATCGGCATTACGCCGTTCCGCAGCATGGTTCAGTATCTGCTCGATAAGCGGGAACAGCGTTCCATTGTACTTTTCTATTCCAACAAAACTTCGGCGGATGTCGCGTATCGGGAAATTTTCGATGAAGCGCAAATGAAACTCGGTTTAAAAACCGTCTATATTTATACAGAGGGTGCCGCAGCTGCGCGGCTTGATGCTCAAACAATCGTGCGCGAGGTTCCCGATTATCGAGAAAGCATGTTCTACCTTTCTGGGCCTCACGGAATGGTCGTGGCATTCGAGGATGTTCTTAAAGGAATAGGAGTAAGCCCCGTACAGATTAAAAAGGATTTCTTCCCGGGGTATGTCTAGCATTCACGAGAACTTTATCTTAGGAGACTATAATGCTGCATTATTACTTAATATAAGTAAATAATTCTTTATGGCAGAATCAACGATTGTGAACACACCAGCCAGAGACGATGGAGCTGCGGGTTGGGCAGTGGCTGTTATCGTACTAATTGCGGTAGTAATATTGGGCATCCTGTGGTTCCGCTTGTACGGAACCCCCGCGCCGGCAACACCGCAAACAGGCGATATAAACGTTACTATACCTACCCAGCTTCCCGACCAGAACATTGTTCCCGGTACGGATAACGTAAATCCTGGTACAAATCCGGCGGCCTTCTAATAATCAGAGAGGTAACATAAAACCGCCTAACGGGGCGGTTTTGTGTTAGTAATCCACTGTTGTTTGTCCGAAAAGCAAATTAAAGCGTTACAATGGATTGTACGCTATGAAAAGGTCCTTATGCACCAGAGGATTTATCCCGCTTATTCCGCTCGTCATTGCGGCGCTTATTATTGCGTGTGCCGGCTATATTGCCGTCAAAAATAACAGCGACCGTGCAACTGAACAGGGAAGCGGAAACGAAGACACGAGAGACGCAATAGAATCTTCAGACCCGCAAACAAACGCCCGGCAAGAAAGCGGAAAGAGGTCAATGAATCTTATTGATATCGAGCGGCAGATAGATACAGCAAGAAGGAGCGGGGGGATAAGTCCCGGTGCATATGCATGGCTTTTGGAGCAAATCTCACTACTTGAAAAGCAAGCTCTGGACCCGCAAAAAATAGCCGAGCTTCGGGCGACGCTCGCAAAGATTTCCATCGTTACCCCAACTGCACAGACATCCCCGACACAAACCGCTACCGAACTGCCGCCGAGAAGGGAGCTGCCTGCGCCCTAGTCACGCTATCTAAACAAAAATCTCCGCTCGCGCGGAGATTTTCGTAAACGTGTGGAGATGGGGAGTAGTGAGCTCCCGTCCAAGAGATAGATTTCGGATGATACTACGCCGCGTTGGATATCTTGGCCCGCCGAAGCGGATTTAAGCTTTGCATCTGTAAGATAAACAGAATAATGCATTGCCGAGCCCGAAGTCTTAGATACGCAGAGGGCCCTGCGCATCAGTACTTGAATTTTCTTACGCCCAGCGAAGCTTAATCAAGCATCGGCTTCGTGGACGGCGCTTAGGCTACGAGAGCGTAAGCGGGCTGCAAGTCTGCCACCTGTATAGGTGACAAGATTGCCCGTGCTACTTTGTTCGCACTTAGAATTTGAGTGTTGATATGGGAGACGCTCGCTCCCGTGGCGCACATGTCGCTATCTATGCCCCTGTCGAATCAAATCATCCCCCGGTTGCATTTGAGTTTCAAATGCATTCGGGGACCGACTAATCACAGGTACTTTTTCAAAGTTCTATCCATCCTGCGCTCTTCTTCGCGGGCGCGTATAGAGTGACGTTTGTCTGCTGTTTTCTTACCGCGCGCAATCGCGATTCCGAGCTTCAGTTTGTGCTTTTTATTATACACCGAGAGAGGTACTATTGTCAATCCCTTTTCGGATTCTGCCGATGCGACTCGCATAATCTCTTTCTTTGAAAGCAATAATCTGCGCGTTCTTTCGGGGTCATACGATTTTGGCGCGTTCGCCGGCTGCCACGCGGGGATGGTTGCGCCCACGAGATATGCCTCGCCACCGCGCGCGACGACGTGCGCGCCCTTCAGAGACCCCTGCCCGGCGCGAAGCGACTTCACTTCAAACCCCAGCAACTCCAAACCCGCCTCAAGTGTCTCGAGAATCTCGTAATCGAATCCGACTCTCTTATTTTCAATTAAGCTCATACAGCAAAAAGTTCTCGCAATTCTTTTTCAATCGAAAGTGCATCTGCTACGCCTTGGTCAAAAGTTTTTTGCAGTTTCTTTTGGTCGCGGGTTAATGTACCTGCGGGAAGGTTTTGCGGTGCAACTGCAATCACATGAGTTCCGGGCGCTTTCATTTGAAAAACATTGGTGGAAATATCTCTGATTATGGCATCGCGCATGCCGTGAGGCACATGAGCCGCATATCCCCTAATGACCGCGCGCGAAACAGCAGTCCATGGCGACGTGTGATTGATGACGAGGATTTTCTTGACTCCCTGACGAAGAGCTTGAGTTACATGGTCCTGGAGAATTGGTCCGAATTCTCCGTCAAGATAGCGTTTGCCGGCAATCGGCACTTTCTGCCCGAAAAAAATGGGAAGAGCGGTTGTTGCGCGCAATACCTCAAAGGGGTCAAGTGCATCTTTGACGCTTACATATCGTGTTTGCCCAGTATCAAAGTCTTCTATAGGCACAAACCAGTGTATGGCAGAGGAGTTTAGTTTAGAAATATTGAGTGGCTCCTGATTTTTAAATACGGTATCAACGAGATAGTTTATGTCCATCATGCGCCAGAAGCGCAAAGGGGATATGAACTTCGGAGTGGAAAGAAGTTCGGTCCAGATGCGTTTCATGCTTTCGTATTGTGCGGCAGAAAAGTAGAGTACATTTCCGCCGTCGCCTGATGAACCAATCATCACATCGGGTTTTGTTATGCCCAATTGCATTGCAAGCGCATACAAAAATCCTGCGCCGTGCGCATTGCGCATCCCGCCGCCTGAACATACAATTGCCGTCAATTCTCTCTCTTGCATGGCAAAACTATATCACGCGCGATAACGAAGGAGTTGAAATGCGATGTCATCATGTAATGTCTGGCCGGACATGAGACGATGACATGTAATATGCGCCAGAATGCTAGCCCGAAGATGCGATTTATGTATAATTCCCCGATATGGCTACTATTCCAGAACGTAAAAATCAACGACCGCGAAAGCCGAGAAATCCCGGCGCATCTTCAGGGCCGAGCCTTTGGATGCAGCTCTTGACGGCATTCGTCATTTTCCTGATTCTCTCGACGCTGTACTCTTCGGTAAAACAATATATAAGCGCGGAAAAAGAGGTAGTTCCACTTTCTCAAATAGCCACCGACATCAACGCGGGAAAGATATCCTCCGTCACCATCGAGGGCGATACCATAAAGGCAACCTATGTCGACAAGACCGAGAAGACTTCTCGAAAGGAAACTGAAACATCTTTCACGCAGACGCTTTCAAATTACGGAGTTCCCAAAGAAAAGATAGACATTGTTAAGATTGATATAAAAGACGAGGGCGGGGTTCGATTCTGGTTCTTGACTCTCGCACCTCTGCTCATCCCCGTTCTTCTTCTCTTCGGAATCATTTGGTATCTCTCGCGGCAGGTGAAAGCGGGAGGTATGCAGGCGCTCACATTCGGAAAATCAATGGCGCGTCTCGTTTCTCCGGAAGATGAAGGGCAGAGAGTAACTTTTGCCGACGTCGCAGGAGCCAAAGAGGCCAAATCGGAGCTTCTGGAAATAGTTGATTTCCTCAAGAATCCTAAGAAGTTCTTGGACATCGGCGCGCGTATTCCCAAGGGAGTGCTTTTGATGGGCGCGGCCGGTACGGGAAAAACGCTGCTTGCTCGCGCTGTCGCAGGGGAGGCGGGCGTGCCGTTCTTCTCCATCTCCGGTTCGGAATTCGTCGAGATGTTCGTGGGAGTCGGCGCTTCGCGAGTGCGCGATACGTTCCAAATAGCAAAGAAAGCCGCGCCTTCGATTTTGTTCGTGGATGAAATTGATGCGATAGGGCGGGTGCGCGGCTCCGGCGTGGGCGGCGGCAACGACGAGCGTGAACAGACCCTGAACCAAATCCTCGTTGAAATGGACGGGTTCGAGGTGAACGAAAAAGTCATCGTTATGGCGGCGACGAACCGGCCGGATGTTTTGGACCCCGCACTCGTGCGCCCGGGCCGTTTCGACAGGCGCGTAACAATTGATTTGCCGGACAGGAAAGACCGCGAGGACATCCTAAAAGTCCACGCACGCAAAAAGCCGTTCGGACCCGACGTGAAATTAATCGTGATTGCCGAGCGCACCCCGGGATTTTCCGGAGCCGACCTCGCCAACCTCATGAACGAAGCGGCGATTCTTGCCGCGCGCGAGGAGCGCAAAGAAATCACGCAATACGACCTCATCCGCTCGATTGAAAAGGTAATGCTGGGCCCCGAGCGGCGCAGCCATGTGCTCAACAAGAAGGAGAAGGAAATCACCGCGTATCACGAGGCGGGGCACGCGATTATCGCTTCTGTGCTTCCGTATGCCGACCCCGTACACAAAGTCTCGATTATCAGCCGCGGGCGCGCCGCCGGCTACACCCTCAAGCTCCCGATAGATGAGAGGCGAATGCAGTCGCGCAAGGAATTCTTGGACGACATTGCCGTATCTTTGGGCGGTTACGTCGCGGAAAAGACGATATTTGATGATATAACAACGGGCGCCTCGAACGACTTGCAAGTCTTGACGGCGCTCGCGCGCGACATGGTCACGCGCTACGGAATGTCCGACAAAATGGGGCCGATGGCGTTTGACCCGGCTTTAGGCCGCACGATGTTTGGGGCTGGAATAGAAAACGGGGAACAGTCGGAAGAAGTCGCGGCTCTGATTGACTCGGAGGTGAAAAGCATCATTAACGGCGCTCTCAAGAAAGCGGAAGGGGTCATCAAGAAACACCGCGGAGCGATGGACGCGATTGCGCAGAAATTGATAGAAGTCGAAACGATAGAGCGCGATGATTTTGAAAAGATTTTGATAGCCCATGGCATTACGCCAAAAAAGAAACAGGATATTGAGCATCAGCCGATTGTCTAAAACCGAGGCGCGGACCGTCTACAGGTACCAGCCTCACACAAGTCAGACTTGTGTGAGTGTTAATGCAATAGCGCAGATAAACTTCACCCCCGACTGTTGGCCAAACAATCAGGGGTTCCTTAACACTCTGCGAACTATTACATAGCAGAGCATGGTCGTTACGATGTAAAGAAAACAAAACGTCGCGACCAATGTTGTTATTATCGAGTCCTTCAAATCAAGATAGAAGGCAAACGTGACTATAAATACTATCGTTATGTGAAGGACTGCTCCTGCGTTAGCCAGTTGCTTTATCTGAACCCTTTCCTTGCCCTCAAAGGGCGAGAAGTCAATTAAGACAAATTCTGGCCACAGGATGAACAAAACGATAAATCCAAAGGTTACCAATAGGTAACCAAATAACAAAGTGACCATGTTTTTCCTTTCTCCAAAGATCGAATAGGAACTATCGCAAATTGCAGAATTGGAGTCAATCGGACGAGATAAAAATCAGCGACCCCGAGTGCACGGCTGGCACTCGGGGAAGAATCAAAGGGATCTTGCCATTGTCGCCAGTATGGCGACAACGAAGACGGCGGCTGAAATCACAATTGTATTCAGCCCCAGTTCCTTCAATCTCGTCACAGAATGAAGTACCGCTCCCACAGTAAATCCGAGAATTGCAGCATAGACAACCGTTCCCAATATAATGCGAAGCATGTCTACCTCCTTTAGGAAAAGACCCGATGTTTCTGCTCAACAGACTGCAATATCGCAAATCAGAGAGAGAGAGAGTCAATGGAATATGCTGTGGCACATTCCCGCAGAACATCGCAGACCGGCCGCAGAAAAACGCAGAAAAAATACGCAAGGTTACACCTCAAAATACAGAATTCACGAGGAGTGACCTTATCCACGGCAAGGTCTTACCTTGCCGTGGTGTCATGGAGGAGATATTTTACGATTTCCGAGGAGACACCTTCCAAATGCGAAGGAGTCACCTCGAAAATCGTCATCTGCGGAAATCTGCGCTCGGGTTTGGCGTCAATCCGCGTTAAGTTTCCAGTGGATGACTTCATTCCCAAGGCCATGCTGTTTATCGCACAACGACCAGATTTTTACTCCTTCGTCCGTAACTACGGGCTCTGTTACCTGCCAATCTTCTTTCGCGAGCGTGATGGTTTCGGCGCTGGGTTCGAGGCCGAAAAAGCGCGGGCCGTTTACCGAAAGAAATCCTTCCAGTTTGCTTGCCCCGAGCTTGTCGAGAGGGTCCAAGCACCCAAGTTCATCAAAAACCTGCGTGTAAAGCTCGACTGCGACAGGCGCATTGAAAGCTCCATAAACAGCGCAAGAAGAGAATTTCCTAGATTCTGGATGCGGAGCTGAATCTGTACCGGCAGATATAAACGGCAAGTCTTTCTTTAAAAGTTCGCGCAGAGCTTCTCTATCCTCGTGCATTTTAATTAGCGGTTTGCAGCTCAGGAGTGTTCGGTAGCCGCCGGAAAATGCATGCGTGCGGTCATACACAAGGTGATGCGGCGTTATCGTCGCGACCAATTTTTCCGCTTGGCCGTTTTTTTCGATGAAAATCGCGGCCTCGCGCGTGCTGATATGTTCAAGAGATATCTTGAGTTTTGGATAAGTCTCCAAAAGCTTCGGCAGTACGTCGTTGAAAAAGATTTTCTCGCCCTCGTACGGGTCTTCCTCCTCGTTCTTGTCATTCAAATGTACTTCGCTGTGCAGAAGTAGGGGAATACCAACACCTTCCATCGCTTGCAGTACTTCTTTAGCATCAACGACATTTCTCGGTCCCCACTGCGAGTTGATTGAATATCCCCAGGGGTAGTATTTTACGCCGTAGATTTTTGTTCCGCCCGAGGCAGCTTTCTCTATCTCCGAGGCCTTCAAATTCTTCGTGAGATACAAGGTCATGAGCGGCTCAAATGCATTTCGGTTAGTCTGACTAACCTGGTTAGTCAGACTAACCGGAATGGCGGATAGAATTTCCTTTTTGTATTCCAGCGCTTGTTCGACGGTATCAATCGGCGGCTCGGTGTTGGGCATGATTATTCCTCGCCCGAACCGTTCGGCTGTGTATTTTGTGACCGCTCGCAGAGTCGCCCCGCGCCGGAGGTGCACATGGGAGTCAAAGGGCTTTTTGATGGTAATGGTTTTTGTTGTCATAACGGGATTATACAACACACCCGGCATAATTTTTTAATGCCTTTTGCCTAGTGCCCGCCCCTTGTGGTAAACTCCCGAAATGGCAAAGGACGTAGCAAAGCAGGCAATCGCTCTTCACAAAAAGCTAGGTGGCAAAATCCGAATTGAACCGGCGGCGCCTGTGCGCAATCGCGCTGATTTGTCGCTCGTTTACACTCCCGGAGTCGCGGCGGTTTCGATGCTTCTCGCAAAGAATCCTAAACTGGCTCCGCAGTACACAATGAAAGGCAGGATGGTGGCGGTGGTTTCCGACGGTTCGGCTGTGTTGGGGCTAGGTAATATTGGGCCGCTCGGCGCTCTGCCAGTAATGGAAGGAAAATGTGCGCTTTTTAAGACATTTGGCGACGTGGACGCTGTGCCGATAGTTTTGGATACGCAGGATACAGACGAGATAGTAAAAATCGTAACCGCAATTGCCCCCGCATTCGGCGGCATCAATCTTGAAGATATCGCAGCGCCGCGCTGTTTTGAAATTGAGCGGCGCGTTGTCGATGCTCTCAATATTCCGGTGATGCACGACGACCAGCACGGCACCGCAATAGTCGTCTTGGCCGGTATCCTGAATTCGCTCAAAGTTGTCGGCAAGAAACTTGCGAATGTGCAAATCGTTATTTCAGGCGCGGGCGCGGCGGGAACTGCTTGCGCGAATCTCGCGTATGCGGCAGGTGCAAAAAATATAATCATGCTCGACAGAAAGGGAATTATCGATGCGACGAGGGATGAGTCGCACAAGAAAGAATTGGCGAAGTTTACAAATCCGAAAGGAATAAAGGGCGGGCTGCGCGAAGCGCTCACGGGTGCAGATATCCTGATTGGCGTTTCAGGGCCGGGGCTTGCAACGGCGGCAGACATCAAGCTTATGGCAAAGAAATCAATCGTGTTTGCGCTTGCAAATCCGGTTCCGGAGATTATGCCGGATGAGGCGAAGCGCGGAGGCGCCGCGGTCATCGGCACCGGCCGTTCAGACTTCCCGAATCAGATAAATAATTCGCTTATATTCCCGGGGTTGTTCCGCGGCGCTCTGGACCATGGCGTCACAAAAATAACACAAGAATTGAAGCTGAAAGCCGGTCGCGCGCTCGCGGCGCTCGTGAAGAAACCGACGGCCGTGAAGGTTCTTCCGGATATGTTTGATAAGAGAGTAGCTCCCACCGTCGCTAAAGCTATGGCGGGCAAGAAAGCGATTGCCAAAGCGATTCGCTAGAAGCTATGGATGAAATCGTCAGGTTATTAATAACTGGCGGTACCATTGATGAAGATAGCGCAGACTCCACGGGTAAGTCTCTGTTTTTGCAAAGCCATGTGCCGGAAATGTTGGAGGAGGCGAGTATATCTAGCGGCGTTATTGTTGAGAAATTAATGCTGAAAGATTCTTCAGACATAAACGAGGAAGACCGGAAGCAAATACTGGAACGCTGTATATCATGCCCGGAAAAGAGAGTCGTCATTACTCATGGAACGAACACGATGGTTGAAACGGCCACGGTGTTAGGAAGGCGCATACATAACAAAACAGTGGTTCTTGTCGGAGCATTCATTCCGTATGTAAGGAACGGCTCCGATGCAGTCGGAAATCTCAAATACGCTGTTGAGAAAGCGAGACAATTACCGCATGGCGTATATGTCGCGATGAGCGGTAAAGCGTTTCCTTGGGACAATGTTAGAAAGAATGAGCAGAAGCAGGTCTTTGAGGAACTTTGAAAGTTTAGTAAGCGGGTTATTCACAGGCGTATGTATTTTATGTACGTCTGGATATATAATGCTGGTATATAAAACATAGAGGTTCGATTATTACTAGGTTTCAAGATAGGGCAAAAGCTAGAGAACTACGCGCAAATGGAAAGAGCTATTCTGAAATTAAGGAACTATTAAAAGTTGGCAAGGGAACTTTAAGCGTTTGGCTCAATGACATGCCGCTCTCGCCGGAACAGATGCGCAAGGTGCGCGACTTCAATCCGCGCCGCATTGAACGTTTTCGAGAAACAATGAAAAAGAAAAGAGATGCCCGTCTAAAAATCGCCTATGAGAGAGCGAGAAAAGAAATAGGCACATTGTCACGCAGAGATCTTTTTATCGCTGGTCTCTATTTGTATTGGGGAGAAGGGAATAAGTCAGGCCAAGCGAATGTAGGAATCTCTAATACTGACCCAGCAGTTATTCTTGCTTTTCTAGACTGGGCAGAAGTGATGGGGATGCCAAAAGAGGATATGTACGTGCGAATGCATCTGTATGTTGATATGGATGTCAAGAAAGAAATGTTGTATTGGTCAAAGATTTTAAAATTGCCGCTATCACAATTTCGTAAACCGTACATCAAAACATCCACTCTTTCCGGAATTACTTACAAAACAGTTGGACACGGAACATGCAATCTTCGATTTGAGAATATGCCAATGTGGGAGTACATTACAATGGCGCTTCAATATATGCGCGAACAGCATACGCGCCCATATTTATCATATGAACGCGGCGTTCGGAGAAAATAAGAATATGAGATATTCTTATTTTGCTCCTCTCTTGCGCCCATAGCACAAAGGTTAGTGCGTTCGGCTTATATCCGAATGATCCTGGTTCGAGTCCAGGTGGGCGTACAAGTGAACCTTCCATATAGAATATCCTCGAGGATCCTTGGTTCGAGTCCCCGCCGTCGCTGAAGCTGTGGCGGGCAGGCAAGCGGGCGGACAAAATTGTGTTAAGGGGATAACCCATTTCTAAACGCGATGTGAGGTTGGTATCATCCGATTAATGATTAACCGTGAGCTGGCTGATTACATAGAGAAATGCAGGGCCGTCGGCCAAACTGACGAACAGATTAAATCTGCTCTGAAACAATCCGGCTGGCCGAAGTTGACCGTTGAGGAAGGATTTAAACCCTCCGCCATGCCGATGCCAATGCCGCCGCCTGTGGTGAATTCTCCAGGCGCGCTAGCACACAGTCCGCAAGTGGTGCATTCAATGGCACAGGACAGTAAATCTGGCAACAGTCTGATTATTGCGATTAGCTCAATTCTCGTCCTGCTGGCCATGGGAGCCGCCGGATTTTATTACTACACGGCGATATTTCTCAAGCAGGAAGTTTCGCAAACTGATATAGCAACGAGTACTCCGATAGCGCCGCCAGCCGATACGGTGACAATAAAAAGCGCGAAAGACAGTTTTCTCGAATTTAAGGCTGCCTTAGAGGGGGCAACATCGTTCGACGATGCAATCGCTCTCAATATGCAATACACGAGCACGACAACAGACACAAAGGCCTTGGGTTATGACCAGGTACAAGTGAACCTCTCTGCAGAGCAAAAGAGTCAGTTGTTGGCTATGGCGACGACCACGCCGCCATTGGTAAGGGATATTGTTGACATCAGCGAAGAAATCAGAGGCTCGACGGGCAGGCTTGTCATTAAGACGAAAGACAATACATTGTGCGGTCTGCCCGTATTTCTGGAAGATAATCAATGGAAATTCGGCATCATTGAATGCGGGGCGACACCAGTAGCGCAGGCAAATCAACTCATACCGCAGAACCTGCCCGCGAGTGCAGTGCCAAGCTGCGGCTCGATAAAATTTACGAATCTGACGTATGAGCCCGACAGGACGGCGGCGGAGAACGCGGCCCTTGACTGCATGGTGCAGGCCTTGACCAACTGCGATTCAAAGGCGCTGACAGTCGTCGGCATTCAGTCAAAAACGTACGCAATAGCAAGAAAGGAAGGCCAGTACTGCAACATTTCCCGCGAAGCCGGTCTTAAAACCATCTGTAAAATCCCGACCTCCTTTATTTCGAAAGTGAGGAAACAGTATAATAATTCTGATGATGTTTTCTTGTTTACCGTAATTACATCAATTGACGATGGCGATAAAGTCACAGATGGTTATACAGGAAAGGAAACGGTAGAGTATGCATGTCAGTGATTTTTCAGTAATTATAATAGATACATCTGGACACACATTTACTATAAGCACAGCTGTGCCCGAATCATTTTTATGAAAATCGCCCTTCAAACACAGGACCAACTCGTGCTGAAAGATGGGGGTGTGAAAGATTGGGTACGGGTATTTAATGGATTTTGGGCTGCTCTCATCACTTCGGTTTTTATTTACATGATTCTTTCATCTATGGATTTCGCTACGGCGTTTACCAATACTAATCAGCTCGTTGTTATTGTTGGTCTACTTCCAACCCTTCTTATGATTTTCGTAGCAGGAGTATATTTTATTCTGTGGGCATGCTGGGCGAGTCTTGCTATAGATTGGACACACGAAGAGATTGTGCTTACGAAAAGAGGCGTATTTAAGAGCACCGAACAGACCTTTAAATTCACAAATATTGCATCGGTTGAATTAACACGACTTCTCCAGCGACGAACGCGAAATCATCGTAATCTATCGGTGCTTGTGCATCAAGTTGTTCTGGTTTCTAAAGACGGGATAAGGGTGTCTTTCGGTCATCAATCGGATGACTCAACTATACCCGGGATCGCGAAAATCATTGCCGAGTTTCTCAAAGTCCCGCTTCAAGAAGTGACCCCAAACTTGACGCGCTGGGGTAGGAAATTGCCACCGTACGATAAGCTCGATTCATAGATGTGAGAATTCTGTGCCAATCAATCGAGCTATAAAGACACCGTAAGTGGCGTTCTTGACGAAAGTGATACAAAGTATATACTTTATCTATACCATTAAGACACTGCAATTTTCTATGACCACAAGCGTAGTTTTTAAAATAGATGAGAAATTGAAGCGTGACGCCATGCGCCGCGCAAAAACGGAAGGAACCACGCTAAGCGCCTTCCTCAAATCCGCAACGCGTAATTTCGTTTCGGGGCATCTCCGGTACGGCATTCTCTCCAGCGAAGAAGAGCAATCGATAGACAAAGTCATCGCGATATTCGACAAGGAACGTCGTGCCGGCAAGCTCAAGAAACTATCCTCGCTTTCCGATATACGGTAGCGGTATGGAAATATATACCGCCTCGCAGTTCCGTCGGAAGTTCAAGAAACTGCCCGAAGAAGTCAAGCGGTGCGCAAAAGAACGGGAAGTAATCTTTCGTGATGACCCGTTCAATCCAAAACTCGAAACGCATAAGCTACACGGCAAGTATTCGAAGTTTTGGGCGTTTTCCATAACGAACAGATACCGCATTATGTTTGACTTCCTGCCCGATGGCTCCGTCGCATTCGTTGACGTTGATACCCATGATATGTATCGGTAACAAAATCCGTGAAATTTCATGCTGGGGATTCAGTGTTGCGCCCTTTCGGGCGCGTGCGACAATGCGTATATGAATATCAAGTTCCTCTCGGCCTTGACTGCTGTTGCTTTTGCCTTACCGTTGCTGACGAGCGCGGCTGCTACAGGAACCGCACAACAGGCGCAAAGCGCGCAGAATCAAGCAACACAGCAGAAATCTGCTTTGGCGGGCTTGTTGTGCCCTAAGCCCGCGGGTTCTCTGAAGCGCGGTTCAAGCGGAGCGGATGTGACGCGGCTTCAACAATTTCTCGCGCAAGACAGAAGTATTTACCCAGAGGGAATAGTCAGCGGGACATTTGGACCGCTCACTGAAAAGGCCGTTCAAAGATTCCAGGTGAAAAATGGAATTGTTAATTCCGGGACTCCGAGCACCACTGGATACGGCGCTGTCGGGCCGCGTACTGCCGCAGCCATGGCTCTCGGCTGTGCAGGCGCTAGTACACCAAGCCCGACAAGTGTCGTCGGCGGTTTTATCGCTGTCTCGCCTTATGCGCGGGGTAATTCACGCTCAATTGCTGTGCAGGTAACGGCGAATGCGGCCAACTCATGCAGTGCGTCTACATACATTCTCGATTACGGAGACAACACGGGAAAATCTCCGGTCACAGTTGCGGCAGGCACTTGCAGAGCAGTAACGAGTACTATTAATCACACGTATCAGTTGGCGGGAACGTATCAAGTTACTTTGAGTACTGGTTCACACAAGACATCAGTCGTGGTGTCGGTGCAATAACATAGCTGAAATCGCTCCCGAGGAGACACCTTGTACGACTCAAATGCGGAATTAATCCTGGATTGCTTCGTTGCACTCGCAATGACGAATATGCAGGAGTCACCTCGGGAATACATTATTCGGATTTCCCACAAGTCTGACTTGTCGACAAGTCAGACTTGTGGGAAATGGTTCATCGTTTACTCCGAGTGCAGCGCTTTGGAAACGCTTTCCGCGCGCGCGGCCAGTTCCGGATAATTCCCAAGAGCCGAGTCTTCGTGAACGAGCGCGAATGCCTCCTCGCGGGCGGCTTGTATCAGTCGCGGATTCTTAAGAGCTTCCATACCTATGTCTGAAATGCCCCATTGGCGTTTGCCGAGCAAATCACCTGCACCTCGTGTCTCTAAGTCGGCTTCAGCCAGTTTGAATCCGTCATCGCTTTTCTCTAGCGCTCGTAGACGTTTTGAAGAAACCTGGCCGAATGTTTCCGGAAGAAGAAAACAATGCGGCGGATGCGATGAGCGCATGATGCGGCCCCTAAGCTGATGAAGTTGTGCCAAGCCGAATCGTTCCGCCCCCTCTATCATCATGACGGTCGCATTTGGCACGTTAATGCCGACTTCAACTACCGAAGTCGCTACCAACACGTGGATTTTTCCTGCAGCAAAATCGCGCATAGTATTGTCTTTTTCTTTGGCAGACATGGCGCCATGGAGCAGTCCCACCCTGAATTCCGGAAACACTACCTTTTGCAGATGTTTCGCCTCTGCTTTTGCTGATTTCGCCAAAGACGCAGATTTCCGCTGATAGGAGATTCTCGCAGATTTACGCGGATTTGTATCTGCGTTCATCTGCGTGTTTTCTGCGTCAATCTGCGGCTGGTCGATGCGCGGACACACGACGAATGCTTGCCGTCCCGATGCAAGCTCGCGCCTCACGTTTTCGTAAGCCTCGTCGCGACCCTCTTTTTTTATTATCCGCGTCGTTACTTTTGCGCGCCCGGGCGGAAGTTCATCCAGAACGGAAATATCCAGGTCGCCATAAATAGTGAGAGCGAGCGTTCGAGGTATCGGAGTCGCTGTCATGGATAAGAAATGAGGTATCATTTCCGCAGATGAACGCATAGGAGACGCAGATTGACGCAAATTGCTGCGCGCCGTGTCAAAAACAACGCGAACGATATCTACTGAATCTGTACCAAAGTTTATGAGGAGAGCAAGACGGTACGGACTTCCTTTCAAGTAATTCCACAACTGTGTTTTTTCACGTGTTCCGGTAAAAGGCAGCGCCTTTATTTCGACAACAACTTTGTCGTCCACAACAAAGTCTGGCTGGTATATCCCAACTTTCTTGCTTCCGTATAATACATCTATCTGTTTTTCTCTTGAAAAGATAATGTTGCGTTTCCCAAGCTCTTCTGCAAGCGCGTTTTGATACACGATTTCTTTATGCCCGCGTCCTAGTTCGTTATGGACAGTAAACGCGGCGTTGCGGATCGCATAACTTAAATCCTTAAATAGGAATCCATCGGCGTCAATCTGCGGTGCATTTTTTTGCGGTAATCTGCGAATCAGCGCCTTGCGCTGATTGACTCCGAACCTGTGCTGCTCGTCAACTATCGCGAATGCCAGATTCTGGAATTTTACTGATTTCTGTATAAGCGCATGCGTCCCGACTACCATCGCAATTTCTCCATTCTCAACCCATTTCAACAACTGCGCCCTTGAAATGTTCGTCACTCGTTCTCGCCATTTTTCTGCGTCGTTCCGCGTTTGTTCTGCATAGTTCCGCGTCTTGGATGGGAATTTCCAACAGCCGCTGCCTGTAATCAGCGCGATATTGATAGGGAGATGGCTAAAATACTCGATGAAAGACTGAAAATGCTGTGTCGCGAGGATTTCCGTGGGAGCCATATAGGCGACTTGAAGCGTGCCGGAGTTGCGCACGGCTAAATCGCCATTAGGCAATCGCCCGAACTCGCCGGAGGCGAGTTTGAGCGGCGGGCGGCTATGGACGACCGCGTATGCGGCCGCAGCGGCAACAAGCGTTTTACCGGCGCCGACATCTCCTTCGAGGAGCCGCGCCATCGGGTGCGCGCCGGAAAAGTCTTTGAGAATATCTGCGATGGCGCGGCTCTGCGCGCGCGTAGGAGGGAAAGCGATTGATGAGAGGAACTTCTCAACATAAGACGCTCCCTTGATGATTTGAAACGGTGTTTGCGAATCGTTCAGCGCGCGTTCCCGGGCGCGTGCCGTTTGCATTACAAATATCTCTTCAAACGCGAAACGCTTACGAGCGGCTTCCGCATGTTTTTGTTGTTCCGGCGAATGAATGAACATGAGTGCGGTTGCTAAATCAGGCAAATGGTATTTCTTGCGAATGTTTTCCGGTATCGGGTCTTTAATCGTTTTGTGCACGCCGTTCTCGCATACTTTTCGAATTGCGTGATAGAACCAGAGACTTGTTACGCCCCTGCTCTCGGGATAGACAGGAATTACAGAGTTTCTAGCCCCGATGTTTTGTCGGGGTCCCGATCCATGCGTCGGGACTTCTTTAAACAATCCTGCGGACGTGCTTCCTGGCGGAACGACTTCAAATTCAGGATTAGCGATGTAGGGGTTACCTGTGCTTCCGCCAACGGTTCCTGCCAATCTCACGAAACTTCCTTCGGAAATGTATGACGCGATATACGGCTGGTTGAACCACATGCACTTAACGCGGCCGGTCGCATCTTCAAACCATCCTTCGGTAATTGCGCGCCGGCTTTTCCAGAGTTTCTTCGCTTTTAATTTCGAGAGCGTGCCGTAGAGAGTGACTTTTTTACCGGGGACTAATTGTCTCGTATTCGATTCGGAACCCTGCTGTTCGTATCGGGAAGGGAAATGGTACAGAAGGTCGCGAATCGTAATGAGCCCGAGTTTACGCAATGCCGTCGCTTGCGCGGGCGCGAGTCGGAAACGCTTTGCGATTAAGTCTTCCGGATGCATGGGATAAGTATACCCGTTGCATCTACTCAAAAGCCATTGGCGACCTTCTTTTTATCGTGTAGATATATAACCAATAGTTGCCGCGACTATTGTTATGAGCAGCGCAACAATAGCTTTAATGTTTCTTGTTTTCGCTGGAATTGGTGGTTTTGGATTTAACCGAGCGTCAATACTATCGATCCATGTAGTGAAGGCCAAGGAAATTATTAACGCTATTGCCCATCCAGATAATCCTAGGTTACAACCCCAAGCGCCACAGCCATTAGGGAACAGAACGTGAGTAAATGGAAAATAGACAGAAGGGTAATCTCGACCAAAGATAATTAAGATGAAAAAATAAGCAACAAATAATACCCTAAGAACAACTAATGTTTTTCTAAACATGCAGTAAGTTTACGCTAATCACAGTGCTTAAATCTAGTTATACACACCCATGCTATTTACATCTTGCGCGTGCCGTTACGCTCGGTAATATTGGCGTGTTAAGAATTAAGAAGTTCATAATTCTTTATTATTAACTATGATTTACAGAGACAAAGAAGATGACGATGCCATTTTGCCTGGGGAAGCGGTTGATGGATTGTTGGAAGAAACTGATGACGATGAGGTAGAAAAGGAAGTTCCGGAAGAAGAAGAGGAAAAGTGGGAGTGAGGGAGACTCAAGTAACCGGCCATTTTAGACGGAAGATGAACTCGCACCGTCTAAAATGGCCGGTTCTTTTCGTTGAGGTTCGTTAAATATAAATGCGTCGCACAACCTTGATTATGTTATAGTCAATAAAGGTCTAGGATTTCCAACCTAGAACCTATAACCTAGCACCTATAACCTATCTCTGTATGCACACAATCTTAAAATTCCTCGGAACAGTTGCCGCGGTCGCTTTGACGGTGAATCTTGTCCCAGGAATTACCGTGACTGGCGGATGGACTACGATTTTGCTCGTCGCGGTCGTGTGGTCTGTTATCACAATGGTCGTGAGGCCAATCTTGAGCATCCTTACTTTGCCTATCACCATCATCACGTTTGGTTTGTTCTCATTCGTTCTCAACGCGTTTCTTTTTTACGCGATGTCGTGGATAGTTGAAGGCTTTGAAGTCCCGGGATTTTGGTCGGCACTTCTCGGCGCAGTCGTACTCTCAATACTTTCGTGGATGATTCACAAAATTCTGTAGGCAGACCCTTTCTCCATGGTGGTTAGGAATAAAAGCATCGGTGTCTTCGATTCCGGCTTCGGCGGTTTAGGCGTACTCCGCGGAATTATAAAAGTACTGCCTGAATACGATTATGTATATTTGGGAGACACGTCGCGCGCGCCTTACGGGCATCGAAACACAGAAGATGTGTATAAATTCTCGCAAGAGGCCGTGGATTTTCTATTTAGCAAACAATGCGAGCTCATCGTGTTTGGCTGCAATACCGCTTCAAGCAATGCCTTACATGTTATCCAGCACACGTATCTTCCGGCGCATTTTCCGGATAGGAAAGTCCTGGGAGTGCTGATTCCGTTCAGCGAGGAGGCCGTTAATCGGACAAGAAATAAGAAAGTAGGCGTGATGGCGACAGAAGCTACCGTGCGGTCGCAAACATTTGTGCGCGAACTTGCCAAATTAGACCCGACTGTTTCCGTTTATCAGCAGGCATGTCCGCTTCTCGTTCCTTTCATCGAAGCGGGCGAGGAAACGTCGGCCCCGGCTCGTGAAGCGCTCCGTTCCTATTTAGCGCCGCTCATAGAAGAGCATATTGATACGCTCATATTGGGGTGTACGCATTACGGCCTTATCAAAAAAGAGATACAGGAAATCGTGGGCGTTAGCGTTTCGCTTGTCTCCGAAGAAAACGTAGTGCCGCCGCGGCTCCGTCGGTATCTGGAAGCGCATCCCGAAATCGAAAGTAAACTCACAAAAAACGGCTCTCGCCGATTTTATACGACTGATACCACCGGCCGTTTCCAAACTCTTGGAGGCCGCTTTTTTGGCGAAGAAATCGCCGCAGAAACGGTTTCTCTATAACTTTCTGCCACCTGTCATTGCGACCGCGAGCGTAGCGTGGCGGGAATCAATCCAGGAGTTCTGAAGGTTACCCTGGATTGCTTCGTCATTCGTCGTTCCTCCTCATTCCTCGCAATGACGAATCTTAAACGACTATTCTTCGAATTTGCGCGGGGATGTGTACGAGAATTTCATACGGAATAGTTCCGGATGTTTTTGCCATACTCTCTACCGAATTTGGCGCCTTCGCTTCGCTACTGATTACGATGACTTCGTTCTCAAGCGAGGTGTTTGGGACCCGCGTCACATCAATGGATGTGATGTTCATGCTTACGCGCCCAAGAATAGGGCACGGAATTCCTTTGATGGTAAGCGCTCCTTTGCCAGAGAGCCGCCTGTCGATGCCTTCGTAGTATCCTGCGGGAATTGTCGCGGCAACAATATCTTTCGTAGCCGTGAAAGTTGCATTGTATCCAATGCTTTCTCCCGTCTTGATAGTGCGCAGGGATGTAATGCGCGTTTTCATTTCGAGCGCCGGCTGGAGTTCCAAATCAGCAAATCCGGAATTGATGCCGTAAAGCCCGATGCCGAGCCGGAGAACGTTGGCATCCAGCGAGGAAGCATAGACACTTCCCGAAGTTGCGGCCGCGTGAAAATACCGGACTGCGGGGAATTCCGAACGAAATTTGGCCGCAATAGCGTTCCAATTCTCTATTTGCTTTTTTGCGTGCGCGGAATCGCGCGTGTCGGCATCGGCAAAATGCGTATATACGCCATCAAGTTTCAGGCGCGAATTTGCGCGGACGAGTTTTATCGCTTCGGGAATTTCTTCCGCCATGATGCCGTGTCGATGCATGCCCGTGTCAATCTTCAGATGTATTTTGGTATCGCGGCGGAGTTGTTGCGATGCGCGCCGCAATTCGTCGAGACTGATAATCGCAAAAGACAATTCTTTCAGTTTGGAACTTTCCAGAGTTTTTTGGGGCGTGTACCCGATTATGAGAATCGGCGCCGTGATTTCCTCGTTGCGAAGAATGAGCGCCTCAAAATAGGAGTCAACGCACAGGAAGGGAACGGTTTCGCTCCGCAGAATTTCCGCAATCTGAACAAGGCCGTGTCCGTATGCGTTTGATTTGAGTACCGGCGCGACTGTATTTTTCGTCATGGTTTGAAATGCGCGAAGGTTGTGAAGTATCGCCTTGCTATCTATGGTGATGGTAATGAGCGGCTCATACGCAAATCGCTTCCTGCGCAGAAAGCGCAAGAATGTTCTTAGGCCGAGATTCATAAAAACAGTATACTTCAGCCCGCGATTTTCAATAAGTCAGTGAGTGAATCGAGAAGGTAATCCGGATTCAGGGCTTTGAGGCGCGCTTTACCTGATTCGTGCCGAGAAATAGCGGCTGATAGCGCTCCAACTTTCCTTGCTGCCGTCACGTCAGATGGTAAGTCGCCTACAAATAAAAGTTCGGCAGATTTGACTCCAAATCGAGCCATCATATCAGCGAGTTTCTCCGGCTTTCTTTTGCGACTGCTGATAATGTTATCTTCGGGAAAGAATGTTTCTAGTCCGAACATCTTAACCTCCCTCGGAATTCTAGGACCCGTGTCGTTTGATGCAACTCCCATCCTGACGCCTTTTGTATTGAGTTGTGCGAGAGCCGGCAACACATCGCCAAAGAGTTTTGGTTCCGAGAAGTGCTTCAATATGTTGGTTGCATGTCGTGCATTAAGTTCGTCAAAGTCCTCGATTTTGATGCCCAGGTTCTCGTAAAATGTGTGACGGGGTTGCATATAAGTTGCAAGTACGTCGTCCACGGACAAATGCACGCCATAGCTTTTGGCGGTTTCTTGTATGCCTCGTGCAATCATCGGCATGGAATCAACGATGACCCCGTCCCAGTCAAAAACGATTGCCTTAATTATAGATTGATTTTGCATAGTGTTATCCCTATAGAAGCGGGTCAATCGGCGCCGTTTGACCCGCTAGGCATAGAATATCGCTGCGCCTGCGGAACCCCAGTTTGTTGCAATTTTCCCTCTCGTACAAGAGCGGCAAGGTAGCGGGTAGCGGTCGAATCCGAGACATGCAAAAGTTTCTCCACATCATCATTGCCGATAGAGCGTTTCTTTTCTGCCAGAACGATAATTTTCTCGAGTCTTGCCCGTCTTTTGAATTGAATAGCCTCAAGAGCTTTGTCGCGCAGTGATAGTAGCGCAGAACTTACTGGTGCGATAACGGGCGCGGGCGATTCCACCTGTGGTGTAGACGATGCAGAAGGATTTTCCGCAATGGTAGGCGCAGGACTTGGCGAGGCGGGTAAATCAGCTTCTACGGACATTCCAACATTCTCAAGAATGTTGGAATGTCCGGTTTCGGATTTTTCTACGGGCGCTGTTGAATCGGGTGATGTCGCGGGTGTAGTAGGCGGAGCAACAGGTACATCAGCACTTGCTTCCGCATCTGCGGTGCTTGTAGAATTTACCTCACTATTTTCTTGCGGTGCGGCATCAACTGTTGCGGCAACTACCTCTGGTGAGACGGATTCTGGAGTCGGAACATCACTTGGAGAAACTGAAGAATCTTGCTCAGAATCACTCATGAGAGAATCATATCATCCGCCTGCTTTCTTGCGTCACGCTCATTTGTCATAATGTGTCACAACGTTAACTACTTGCTTATTCGCGCGAATAAGCAAGTAGTTGATAACGAGTTATGTTTTGCATCTAGGATTTTGAATATGCGATATACTTATTCCAATGCTCACCACTATCGTAGGAACCCTGGCCGCTATTACGGGTACATGCCTGATGCTGCCGCAGTTGCTAAAAACATTGAAGACAAAAAGTGTGAAGGATGTCTCGTGGGGAATGCTGATTTTGTATTTCTTTAACTGCATCTTTTGGCTCATCTATGGGCTACTCCTCGGCGCAGTCCCGATAATAATAACCAACGTAATTGCCATAGTAATCAGCATCGCGCAGATAGTCTTGCAGGTGAGATATTCCTCACGCGGGAATTACTGACATGAGAGCATTTCAAGACCAGTTCATTATTTTTCTCCGCTACAGCGCGGCGGGGCTTACGTCGCTCGGATTTGAACTGCTGTTGCTAAGCGCTTTACTGCGCCTCCTTGAGGCTCCTTACTATATTTCAGTGTCGATTGCTTTCGTCGTCGCAACGATATTTCAGTATGAAGCTTGCCACTGGTGGGTATTTGGCAGTTCGAGTCGTTCCGTCAGCAAGGAGTACATCTACTTTGCGATGATTCTTCTTTCCGGACTGGTGCTTACGGACGGTCTTGTGATTTTGTTCGTGAACACATTTGGGTTGAGTGTGGTAATGGCCCGTCTTATCGTTGCAGTATTTGTCGGCCTGTGGGATTTTTATCTTAATGCCAGATTTAACTTCCGGGTGCATGCTTTCCTGCGCCGTTAGGCATCTGAATTATGGGAAAATCAAAGGAAATAGCCGTCTTCGGCGGCGGCTCCCCGGTACCATCCGCCTTCGGCGGAGCTACGGGGCAGGGTTTCTTCCAGAAACACCCCATTTATTGTCTGCGGTTCATTTTCGTATGATTGAGAAAGATTCACAAAGTAATGTTGCCGTCTTTGGTGGGGGGTGTTTCTGGTGCACGGAAGCGGTCTTTAAGATGCTGCAAGGCGTTTCAGTTGTTCTCCCGGGATATGCAGGAGGTACCATACCGAGCCCGACATACGAGGAAGTTTGTAGCGGTTCGACGGGACACGTCGAAGTTGTTTACCTTGAATTCAATCCGCAGGAAGTTTCCTACAGAACACTCCTCACCGTTTTTTTCGGAAGCCACGACCCAACAACAGTGAACCGGCAGGGAAATGATATTGGCACTCAGTACAGGTCTGTAATTTTCTCCACGACACCAGAACAGAAAAAAGAGGCGGAGGCGTTTATTAAAGAAATTAATGATTCGAACCAAGCAGGTATACCAGTGGTGACAGATGTGGAACCGCTCGATAAGTTTTACGAGGCCGAGAATTATCACAAAGACTACTTTGCGAAAAATCCGGGAAATCCGTATTGTGAAATCGTTATAAACCCAAAGCTAGAGAAGGTGAAAAAAGAATTCGCGGAACTACTTGCTTATTCGCGCGAATAAGCAAGTAGTTAATAGCGCATAAATAATGGACGGAATACCAAATACTGTATACTGAACTTATGAAATCCGTTCCAAAAAACGAGCAGGAGTGGCAGAAGGCTCTGACGCCTGAACAATATCGAGTTCTTCGCAAGAAGGGGACGGAAGCGCCGTTTTCGGGCAAACTTTTGCACGCAGATAAAAATGGCACTTACATGTGCGCTGCATGCGGGAATCCGCTCTTCAAATCTGACGCAAAATTTGATTCTGGCACCGGTTGGCCGAGCTTTGACCAATCAATTCAAGGCGCGGTGAGGCAGGTGCCAGATAATTCGCTCGGCTCTTCCCGTATGGAAATAGTTTGCGCGCGGTGCGGCTCGCACCTAGGGCATGTTTTTGACGATGGCCCGACCAAAACAGGCAAACGTTTTTGCCTCAATTCCGTTTGCTTGGATTTGGAAGCGGGCGGTCAACGGTAGCATTTTCGACCCACAGGTAAGTCTCGGACAGGTGTCATCGTCTCATGTCTGGCCGGACATTAGACGATGACATGATTCGTAACCATGTTCAAGGCGGCACTCGCAAGACTAATTTCTATCATATATACTGCTCGGCAATGGACAGAAACCTTGCGCTTGAATTCGTAAGAGTTACAGAAGCGGCCGCTATCGCGGCCGCCGATTGGATAGGGCGCGGGGACGCGATGGCGGCCGATGGAGCGGCGGTAGACGCGATGCGCGCTCGCTTCAATGATATTGATTTCACGGGGCGAGTCGTCATCGGCGAGGGAAGCAAAGACGAGGCGCCGGAATTGTACACGGGAGAAAAAGTTGGGAAAGGAGGGAAACCGCATCTTGACCTCGCCGTTGACCCGCTTGAATGCACGGATAGCGTCGCGTACGGACGCTCAAACGCGATGTGCGTGGCGTCGAGCGGTCCGCGAGGAAGTCTCTTTTCCGGCCCCGACACGTATATGTGGAAAATCGCAGTCGGGCCAAAAGCGAGTAAAGTAATTGATTTGGACGCAACCGTCGCGACGAACTTAAAGAAAATTGCCTCGGCGTTGGGCAAAAAAGTCCCCGATGTTACAGTTATCGTTTTGGACAGAGACCGTCACGTAAATCTAATCGCGGAAATTCGCAAAGCAGGGGCAAAAGTCCGGCTCATCACAGACGGCGACGTGGCCGCCGCGCTCGCCACGTGCATCCCCGGTTCCGGAATCGACGTGCTGATGGGCATCGGCGGTTCCACGGAAGCGGTGCTTGCGGCCGTCGCCATCAAGATTTTGGACGGCGAGATTTTATGCAGATTTAAGCCGAAAGACGACCACCACAAAGGGCTTCTCAAAAAACATTCGCTGAACGACAGGAAAGTGTATTGTGCCGAAGATTTGGCGAAAGGAAAAGACCTGACGTTTACCGCGACAGGCGTAATTGACGGCCCGCTCTTGGAGGGGGTGAGATACGCGAATGGAGATATAATCACGCACTCGCTCGTCGTCCGCGGGCAGACGGAGACGATGCGGTATATCACAACGCATCACAGAAGATAGTTTCAAATTATAAATTATAAATTTCTAATTATGATTACAGCAGAACAGCAAAAGAAATTAAAAGCAACGGCTGAGCAAATGGTGGCGCCGGGAAGAGGACTGCTGGCCGCCGATGAAAGTACCGGCACTTGCGAAAAGAAATTCACGAAAGCCGGTATTCCTTGTACCGAAGACACTCGCCGCGCCTACCGCGAACTTTTCTTCACGTCTCCAGAAATTGGCAAATACATCTCCGGCGTGATTTTGTACGACGAGACCATAAGACAGAGCGCCAGCAACGGAAAGAGATTTGTCGAAATTCTTGAAAACGCCGGCGTCTTGCCTGGGATAAAAGTTGACCAAGGATTGAAGGAAATGGAGGGTTCGCCTAATGAGAAAGTTACCAAAGGCCTCGACGGATTGCCGGAACGCTTAAAAGAATACGCGCAATTAGGTGCAAAATTCGCGAAATGGAGGGCTGTCATAACGATTGGAGAGGGATTACCTACGGACGCTAATCTCAAACAAAATGCCAAAGATTTGGCAGAATACGCCAAGCATTGTCAGGAGGCGGGAATTGTGCCGATAGTTGAGCCGGAGGTTCTTATGGACGGAAGCCACGACATTTCAGCGTGCAGGGATGCGAGCGAGAGAATTCTGACCGCTCTGTTTGCGGCTCTCAAAAAGGCGGACGTGGCAACAGACGGAATAATTCTTAAAACGAACATGGTAGTCCCCGCGAAAGAGTGCGCGCAAAAGGCGACCCCAAAAGAGATAGCGGAAGCAACACTTGGGGTTTTCAAGAAAGTCCTGCCGAAAGAACTTGTGGGTCAGGCGTTTCTCTCCGGCGGGCAGAGCGAGGAAGAGGCGACGGAAAATCTGGACGCAATCAATAAAAAAGGACCATTGCCGTGGAAGATGTCGTTTTCCTATGGGCGGGCGCTCCAGAACACCGCGCTCAAGACATGGAATGGAAAAGCGGAAAATGTCCCCGCCGCGCAGAAAGCATTTCTGCACCGAGCGAAAATGAACAGCTTGGCGACATTGGGGAAATACTCGAAAGCAGAGGAGAACAAATAGATTCGTACGTGGTATGAATCCCGTTAGAGATGACGGAAGTTTGGACTGTGATATATTCAGTAAATGTTTTTTATCGGTCGAATGCTTACAATATCTAACTTCCAGATAGGAAGCTTAAGCTTCCTATCTCTAACGGGATGAATGTGACGTTGATAGGCATGCCGGCCTCCGGCAAGAGCAAGGTAGGCGAATTGCTTGCCGAAAAGCTTGGACTTAAATTTCTCGATGTCGACAGGCATTTGTGGGAACGCATACACGGGAAAGCTGTCCAAGAAATCCTGGATGAACGCGGCGAAAAATGGTACCTCGCTGAGGAAGAAAGGTTGATACTGGAACACACGAAGGGAAAAGACAATCTTCTTATTTCTCCGCCGGGGAGCGTTGCCTATCTGCCGCATGCAATGGAGCACCTTAAGCGCATATCAACCATCGTCTACCTGAAAGTGCCGTTTGAAACGACGCTTAATAACCTCAAAGGAACCGAGCCGAGAGCTATTGTAGGCCTGCGCCAAAGTTCCTATGACGGCGAAGGATTCTCAAAAAGCCTGCGCGAGCTGTACGACGAACGCTGTCCTGCCTATGAAAAATATGCTGACATCACGATAGACAGAAAAGGGAAGAACTCCGAAGGCGTCGCGCGGGAAATCGTTAAGCTTCTAAGCCCTATTTCTAAGGCTTAACCCTAGAAATAGGGCGAACGTTGTGGAGATTTCTGCTGTTTTCACACATGTCATCATGGAATGTCCGGCCGGACACAGCATGATGACATCCTGAATCAATTGCGATGAGGCGACGCCTCATCGCAATTTGTGGTTGACCCCGTTAGAAGTCGCGCCCGCGCTAGCGCGCCCGAAGGGCCTTGGGGCGGGCTACTTCTAACGGGGTTGACACCAAAAAACAGGTTTGATATATTACGTTTATGCAGAGAAACGGACACAAAACAGCGACAACGCTTTCTTGTGGTTGTGGAATGAACTCCCCGCGCGGAGGCGTTTTGCCTGCATAACTTTCAATAGATATTCAGACAAAAACCCTCCGCAGAGCGGGGGGTTTTTGTTTTCTGCTCTTTCGAGGTGACTCCTTGGCATTTGCAAGGTGTCTCCTCGGGACATTTTGTTCTCTTGTTCTTTGACATAGGGTTGAAAATACCAAACTGACCGGGAATCTGTCGCGGACAGTTTGGTATTTTTCAACCAAGTCGTTCTCTCTCATTGTTTCTCACTAGAAGGGAGTAATCATGTCTGAGCAGTTAATGGCAAAAATGCTCGAGCTTGGAGCATCTCGAGCAGTAGAAGTAGGCAATGGAACATTTCGCGTAGTTCAACTCGCGGATTCTACTCTGCTGACCCTTCGTATGGGGCGAAGGGAACGCGAAGAAGAACTGCGATTGGTTGCAGGAGCCATTGCAGATGATGCTCCTATACTGCGCAAAACCGAAGATGGTTTTGAAATCCTCGATTGGAATTACAACCCGCAATCAATGATAGGAGGCTGAATGAACGAATCGTTGCTCCAAACCAACCATTTCTACAACCATCATTCATGGAGACCAGAATGAAACCGCAAGAAAAAGCGATGAACGTGACGGAAATTTTCGCAAACAGTGCTTTGGACCATGCCGTCCAGGCCCTTCGGGACCAAATGGCTCAAGAGGGGGCTTGGGCCATACTGGTCAGGGTTCAGAAGCAGCGCGGTGAATCAAAAGCAAGTGTCGAGGCAGTTCATTTGGTAGATGATCTCAACGTTGAGGTCGTCGCCTTTATGACGCCTTATGCCACTACAGAGGTGCAGACGTCTCTGTTGAGTATGAGGGCCGAGATACTCAAAAGGAGTCACGGACGGGTAAATAACCCCCCGATCTTCAGGGCAAACGACCGACCTCCTCTTGAGTTGGTCGACCCACAGTTAAATCCGCTAAATAGCGGAGCATGGCACTTTCCTGGAGGGTGATATCGCCTCCGAGGAACTCGACGCC
>JAUSGQ010000016.1 GCA_030674455.1 bacterium | reverse complement strand
TCCTTCCCGAGTGCGGAAGAACTCCGGATGGTGCGGGCGATTGCGGCGCTCGCACTGCTAAAGGCTGCACGCCACGGCGAGTACCACGCGTCATTTCACGGGTTCCGCGTGCAGGCTTTACGCGTCCTGGCGCCACAAGGGGCAATGGGTGCTGTCCAGGTGAATGTGGCTGTCACGCTGGGCGGGCACCTCGTGGATCGCGGCTCCGAGGCGGTTGATGTCTTTCAGGGCGGCACGTAGACCGAATACGACACCCGAAACAGCACGGTGTACTGCATATTGATTGGAAGCTGTGGTGAAATACTGGAAATGTCCCCTTCGAACGCAATCGATTCCGTCAGCCACATGAACCAAATTCCCGAGGAAGAGGTCGAGCGATACCTTCGTACCGGCGGCCACGACCCGTCTTTTATCAAGTGGCCCGGCGACAACTTCGTTGCTTGTTCGCAGGTCGGGACTGCGACTTTGCGCAACGCGCTCATCTCGACTGTTCGCCAGCGCGCTCCGCAAGCCACCGTGCCCGAGGGGCTCGTTGCAAAGGACATGGTCGCCTTCACCCGTGCGAAGGTCACCCCGATGGTGCAAGGGCTGTTTCCGCCAGCGGAGGTGGATATCGTGCTCGGAGTGCTCGCTCGCTCGGTCGTGTTCCTGACACGGGACACCATCGATATCGTCCTTGGAAAAACTCCTTGGCTGGGGACGGCTTGGGACTTGGCGAACCTTTACCTTGCAAGCTATGGTGCGGAACGACTCTCTGATTCCGCTCCGGAAATTGTCGGGCTGAGCGAGGAGACAAACTGCTACGTGTCCGTGGAGTACTTCACTCGCGAGGCACGCTTAGACGACTTCATAGTCCACGAAGCCGCACACATCTTCCACAACTGCAAGCACGAATCCATCGGCTTGCCAGCGACACCCCGTCGGGAATGGCTGCTTGAGATCGAATTCGCAAAACGCGAAACCTTCGCGTACGCGTGCGAGGCATACAGCCGCATCCTTGAACTCGGTGACGCACCGGCTGCGCGGAGAACGCTGTTGTTGGAGATCGCGAACGGCCGGTTGCCGGCGGATGAGCGCGTGGATGGCAGTGAGTACATGGACATCCTGCGGGAAGCCGTCGAAGCCCGCAACGGCTGGAAGCGCATCCTGCGGCGTTGCGCTTCAATCCCGGGAAAGCGCGGCCATAGCCTTGCAACCGGATGATCGATGTGGAACTAATCTCGCATGGCAAGGTCACTTTGGATAGAACTGCGCTCTGTCGCTTACTCGGTGTGATAGCAGTGCTGATCGAGTAGCGACGCGCAACGATGTTACACGTTGGCTGCGTCAGCCCGCTTGATGCCCGTTACGCATCGCCCTTTGCTCGCAAGAGCGCCGAAACCGGTGAAATCTCCTGAGAACCGGTGGCCGCAAGGCTTGGAGGTAGTTGTCAGTTGTTTCATCCCAGTCGGGGATTCCTATCCCCGGTCGGGGCATGGTCTCCCCATTTTTCATATGAAAAGGAGACCATCATGTCTGATCAAGCTCAAACTGCAACTCAGCCGTCATTCTTCAATCTGCACGTCGAAGGCGTCGGCTATCTCAACCGCGTGCGTACGGTGAAACCAAAGAAGGGCCAGGAGTTTCTGGCCTGCACCGTGTCTGCGATGCGGGGTAGCACCGCTGATCTCGGCTACACCAAGTTCGACTGCAAGGTGAGCGGCGCTGAGGCCCAGAAGATCGTCAAGCTCCTGGAACTCGATGTCGCAGACGAGAAGCCGGTGCTCATCGGTTTCAGAATCGGCGATATCTATCCCGAAATCTTCACCTTCGAGAAAGGTGACAAGAAGGGACAACAGGGCGTGAGCATCAAAGGCCGTCTCTTGCGGGTCAAGTTCGCCAAAGTCAACGGCGAAGCAGTTGACCTGCCGCAGCCGGCGCAAGTAAGCGAAACCGAGAGCGTCGCAGCTTAGGCGTTCAAGGAATAGTTCTTTCACCCCCTGGGGAGATTTCTCTCCCCAGGGAGGGTGGTCTCCCCTCTTTTTTGAGGAGAGCACCATGTCTCAGATTGTTGAAGCGATGTCGGATGCCGATTTACTCGGCGTAATCGTCGGAGCCAAAACGGCGGCGCGTATGCTCAAGGACGCCGGAAGTATTTCGGCTCTGTTAAATCAATCGGTCGCACCATACGACCCGCAGCCCAAGCTGAAAACCAGGCTGCTGGCCGCGAAGGAGTTGGTGCGTCGATCTTTGCTGGAAAGGTTGCGTCAGGGAAACCCGCTGTCGTCGCCCGCTAGCGTGCGTGAATACTTGCGCATGACGCTCGCGGGACGCGACTATGAAGTGTTCCTGGTGCTTTTTCTGGACGCCCAGAATCGGGTCATAGAGTCTGAGGAGATGTTTCGCGGGACGTTGACGCAAACCAGCGTGTATCCGCGGGAAATCGTGAAAAGAAGTCTATTTTACAATGCGGGCGCAGCAATCTTCGCCCATAACCATCCGTCCGGCGTTGCCGAGCCGAGTCATGCAGACGAAACGCTGACGCAGTCGTTGAAACAGGCGTTGGCTTTGGTTGACGTCCGCGTGCTCGACCACTTTATTGTGGCCGGTGCAGGCGTTCTCAGTTTTGCCGAAAGAGGCTTGCTGTAGTTGTGTGTAGTACTACCTGAAGGGGATGCATTCCCTTCAGGTAGCCCATGTAGCGGGCGTGACGCGAGTCGCGCCGACAGTCCGGTTCGGAATCCTCCGAGCCGGTTTATTGACCCCAGCGGGGATGTTGCAGCCCCGTT
>JAUSGQ010000013.1 GCA_030674455.1 bacterium | reverse complement strand
CTGGCGGCAAAGCTCGGCATCGCACCGGAAGTGCTCGAGCACACGGTCGCGGAGTATAACAACGCGTGCCGGCCGGGCGAGTACAAGCCGCTTGAGCTCGACGCGCTGGCGACGCACGGGCTCACGCCGCGCAAATCGAACTGGGCGCATCCGCTGGACCAGCCGCCGTATTACGCCTATCCGGTGATTTCGTCGAACGTGCTCACGTTCGGCGGATTGAAAGTTGACCCGCAGGCGCGCGTGCTGAACAAGGAGGGCGATCCGATTCGGGGACTGTACGCGGCCGGCGAGATCCTCGGCACTTACTACGGCAATTACGCCGGAGGGACTTCGGTATTGAAGGGCGCCGTGTTCGGGCGCATCGCAGGCCGCGATGCGGCAGCGCTGAAATAAACGGCAGGATAATCGGGGAGACAGTCATGAATCGTACCGCAGTGCTCGCATGTTTGTTGATCGGCCTCGCGCTTTCGGGCCCGGCCGCCATGGCGCAAACCTATCCGGCCAAGCCGATCCGCTTCATTGTCGGCTTCCCGCCGGGCGGCGCGACTGACGTGGTCGCGCGCGCGATCAGCCAGAACATGGCGGATGCGCTCGGGCAGCCGGTGGTGGTCGACAACCGGGCCGGCGCGGCGAGCAATATCGCCGCCGAGATCGTCGCGACCTCGCCCAAGGACGGCCACACTCTGTTCCTGGGCACAGTGTCGTTTTCGGTCAACCGGAGCCTCTACAAGAAGCTGCCGTACGATGCGTTGAAGGATTTCGCCGCGGTGAGCCAGGTGACCGACACGCCGTTCATGTTCGTCGCGCATCCGTCGTTGCCCGTGAAGAGCGTGAAGGAATTCGTCACGTTGGCCCGGGCGCGGCCGGGAGAGCTCAATTACGCTTCGTCGGGCAACGGCACGGGCTCGCATCTGTTCACCGTGATGTTCGCAAGCATGGCGGGAGTCAAGCAGCTCACGCACGTACCGTACCGGGGCGCTTCGTTCGCGACCACCTCGGTGCTGAGCGGCGAGACGATTTTCATGTTCGAAAACATCGTCACCACGCTGCCGCTCGCGCGCGCCGGAAAGCTGCGCGCGTTCGCCGTGACCACCATCAAGCGCTCGCGCGCCGCCGATGACATCCCAACGCTCGCGGAGTCAGGGGTGCCGGGCTATGACGCGAACGCGTGGTTCGGCGTGTTCGTGCCGGCCGGCACGCCGCCGGCGGTGATCAACCGGCTGCACGCGGAGATCAGCAGGATCCTGAAGATCCCCGAGATTCGCGACCGTTTCCTTGCGCTCGGCGCCGAGCCCGCCGGCACGACGCCCGAGCAGTTCGCCGCGTTCTTCCGCAACGAAGTCGCGAAATGGGCGAAGGTGGTCAAGGAGTCCGGCGCGCAAATCGACTGAGAAAAGGAAATCGATGGGTATCCGCATCTGGCATCAGAGCTTTACCGTGCTCGGCAACCTGCCCGCGTACGCGGACGCGCTCGCCGCGCATTTCAGGAAAGTTGCGCGTCCGGACACCGAAGTGGTGCTGCACGGCATGCACGACAAGACCTACCGCACCAACTATCCGGGCACCGACATCCGGCACGCGTACATGCAGTACCTGCACGGCCAGCAGTTCGTCATGGGCGGCATCGCCGCGGAAGAGCAGGGGTTCGACGCCTACGCGATCATGTCGTTGCCGGAGCCCGCGCTGCGCGAGACGCGCAGCGTGCTCGACATTCCGGTGGTCGCTTACGGCGAGAGCTCGATGCTGACCGCGGCCATGCTCGGCGAGCGCACGGGCGTGCTGCTTTTCATCGAGGAAATGGCGCCGCAGATCGAGGAGAACGCGCGGCGCGTGGGCCTCGCCGGGCGTTTCGGCGGCGCGCGTTACGTCGGCTTCGGCTTCAACGACGTGCTCGCGGGGTACAGCAATCCGGCTGCACTGCTCGAGAAGT
>JAUSGQ010000008.1 GCA_030674455.1 bacterium | reverse complement strand
AGCGCTTGCGCACCCTACTGTTCTGACTTCCGTTTCAGTATTCCCGCTGCATTCCGGCTCAGGATCAGTACTCGCTCCTCCGCCGTAAGTCCCGGTATGCGATCGACGAATTCGACCGGCCGCGGATAGCCGGCGTCCATGTTGTAATCACTGCCGACGACGATACGGTCGGCGCCGACCATTTCGATCAGGTAGCGCATGACCTGCGGCTGGTGGCTGATGGTGTCGTAGTAGAAGCGGCGCAGGTAGGCGCTCGCCGGCTGCTTCATGTGCGTGAGTTCCTTGCGGCGCGCGACACCATTGTCCCATCGGCCGACGAGCCAGGGGAAAGTGCCGCCGGCGTGCGGCAGCAGGACTTCGAGCCGGGGAAACGCATCGAGCACGCCGCCGAAAATCAAATCCGCTGCCGCGATCGCGGCCTCGTGCGGGTTGCCGATCAGGTTGCGCAGGTGGTAGTTGCGCATGCGCTCGATGCCGCACGGATTCACCGGGTGCAGGCACAACGGCAGCCCCAGCGCTTCGCATTCCGCGTAGACCGGCCAGAAGGACTTGTCGTCGAGATTCCTGCCGTTGATGTGCATCGCCATGTACACGCCGCAAATGCCGGGCAGTTCCGCCGCGCGCTTCAATTCCTTCACGGCGAGCTCGGGTGACTGCATGGGCAGCGTCATCGCGCCGCGGAAGCGCTGCGGATACTTTGCGTACGCTTCGGCGCACGCGTCGTTGTAGGCGCGCGCGAGCCGCACCCCGAATTCCGGCGGCGCCCAGTTGAGCATCGGATTGGTGAGCGAGAAGACGCGCAGGTCGATGCCTGCCGCATCCATTTCCCTGATCATGTAATCGAGGTCCATCATGTCGGATGGAAAGGACTGCACCAGCGCGACACCCGGAATGGCGATCGTGCTCCAGCCCCTGTCGTTCCTGCCCATGGTCGCGCCATTGGCGTTCGCCTCGCGCTCGAGCAGTTCCACCCATTCGGGGGCAAACCAGTGCGCGTGTAAGTCGATTGTCTGCATGTCATGGATCTCCGGTTCGCGCCCCGTCTCCTCGAGGCGCTTGGTGAAGGTATCAAATTGCAGCATAATAGCGGTTCCGGAAGCCGCCGGCTGCAACGCACCGTAGCGGCGCCGGAATATCTGTTTGGGCCACGCGGAGGAAAATCATGAAGTATCGCAAGCACGAAGCAAAGGAATACGCGAAAACGGCTTTGAAGGGCGTGTGGACGGCGCTGCCGTACCATTTCACCCGGGACGACAAGCTCGACGAAGCCGCGACGGCTGCGAGTCTCGAGCATTGCATATCGGAATTGAAGGTCGAAGGCCATTACTGTTCGGGCAACGTCGCCGAATTCTGGGCCCTGACCAACGAAGAGCGCATGCGCGCGCACGAGATCAACGTCGAGACCGCGAAAGGCCGCATTCCGCTGATCGCCGGCTGCCATCATCAGAACCCTTACGAGGTCGTGAAACTCGCGAAACACGCTGAGGCGATCGGAATCGACTTCGTTATCATACTCACGCCTTATCAAGGGGCGAAAAGCGA
>JAUSGQ010000059.1 GCA_030674455.1 bacterium | reverse complement strand
CCAAGGTTTAGCTATATTTCAAAATCGAAGCAAAGCAGTTAACCGCCGATGAACGCAGATGAACGCCGATAATATCAAAGCCAAAAAACAACTGTCAGGGTCAACACGGTTTTCTAAAGTGGTCTAATCCCGCAAACCCTGAATAATCTTGTGCGTCCTATTCCTGTGTTTTCATGATTTCATCGGCGTCTATCGGCGTTCATCGGCGGTTTCATCCGCTTTTCACGTTTTCTGCCTTCGTGTAGCCACCAATGCCCGGAAATAATTTTCCGCTGGCTGTCAAAGCCGTGACGATCGATCTCGACGGCACGTTGCTCGACACCGTCAAGGACCTCGCGGCCGCGGTCAACCTGATGCTGAAGCAACTCGGCCGGCAGCCGCTCGATGAGCCGCGGGTGCGCACTTTCGTGGGCAAGGGCATACCCAATCTCGTCAAGCGCGCGCTGGCCGGCGCGTTGAGCGGCGAGCCGGACGCGGCGTTGTTCGAGCGCGCGCTGCCGCTTTACCTGGATTGCTATGCGGGCGTGAACGGCAAATACACCACGCTGTATCCGGGCGTGCGGGAAGGGCTGGAGGCGCTGACGAGCGCCGGCTTCCCGCTTGCCTGCGTGACCAACAAGGCCGGGCGCTTCACGCTGCCGCTGCTTGCGCAGATGCGCATCGACCATTATTTTTCAATCGTGATCGCCGGGGACACGCTGCCGCAGAAGAAGCCCGATCCGTTGCCGCTCACGCATACCTGCCGCCATTTCGGCATCGCGCCCGCGCAAATGCTGATGATCGGCGACTCGTTGAACGACGCGCAAGCAGCGCGCGCCGCGGGGTGCCCCGTATTCTGCGTCACCTACGGCTACAACGAGGGTGCCGACGTGCGGGAACTTGATGTTGATGCTATAGTAGGATCGTTGCTTGAGGCTACCCGGCTTATAACCAAATCATGATCCACACGAAAACGGCAAGAACCCCCTTCCGCTGCAGCGGGCTTTGGCGCCCGTGGCGCAGCGGTCTGGCACGCTGGCGCGCGCAGTAATCGCCGCGTTACCGGTTGTTCGTTTTTGAGATTTCGCATGGAGTGGAGTCATGACAGAGTCACAGTTCAATCAGCTTGCGGCCGAGGGTTTTAACCGCATCCCGCTGGTGCTGGAAACCTTCGCCGACCTCGATACCCCGCTGTCGGTTTACCTCAAGCTCGCCAACCGGCCTTACACCTATCTGCTCGAATCGATAGTCGGCGGCGAGCGCTTCGGCCGTTATTCGTTCATCGGGCTGGCCGCCGCAACCCGTCTCGAAGTGCACGGCAACGAGTGCAGCGAATTCGAGCGCGGCAAATTGAAGAGCCGCAC
>JAUSGQ010000054.1 GCA_030674455.1 bacterium | reverse complement strand
CAGCACCACCGGAATCGCTGCGCGGAGCGAAAACGGCGCCACCGAACCCAGTTCGTAACCGGTAATAGCCGTGATTTCCTGCGGCGACGCGAAACTCAACCGCGCATAATCCGGGACGTGCTCGCGGACACGCTGGACGTCGAGGTCCGCCTCGCCGGTCAGGCAGGCGAGTACGAACTTTCCCCGCTTATCCTTCAGCAGGATGCACTTCACCATCTCTTCGACGGGGACCTGACGCTCCGCGGCGGCCAGCGGCACGGTCATCGCGATGCGCTTGTGCGGCAGCATCCGGAACCCGGCGTGCGAGGCATCAAGGATACGCATCACCGGCGAGTGGTATTCATCGCCGATGGTCGCCGTGATCACATAGCGGTTCTCGTAGGCTACGCCGTCGCGCAGGAAGAACTTGGCATGGCCTGCGTCGGCGAGTTTCCGGATATGGTCAAACGGATAGAAGTCGCGGAACGGCGTCTCAAAGGGGCCGGTCACCGTGCAGGTGAAACCGAGCCGGGCGAGATTGGCGAGCGACAGGTCCCTATTCGAAAGCGAGCCCTGAACGATGGTCAGACGGCCGTTTGCTTTCAGATAGTAGCGCGCGAGGAACTGGATCGCGTCATGCAGGAGGCGCCCATCCGGACCAGACCGATAGGACCGGGGGAGATCCTCCCCAAGCGACGGAATCGAGGGCGGATTCGCCACAATGTGGTCGAAGCGGCGACGCCCGAGCGGGGCGTAAAGGTCTCCGATCACGTAATCGAATTCGCTGACATCCTCGTGGTTGCGGGCCACGTTGATCTGCATCACCTTGTCGGCGTCCGCTTCGATCTCCAGCAGCGTGACCCCGGAGGCGCCGAGTTTCCTGGCGGCAATGCCGACGATTGCGGCCCCGGCGCCGAGGTCCAGCACCGACTGGCCCTGCGTGATGGGCATGTTCTCGATCAATATTTGCGTCGAGAACGATGGCGGCATCAGGGTTTCGCTGACCAATTCGAGGGCAAGGGTGACCTCGCTCGGCCGGTTGACGAAGGTGTAGGTGTGAAACTCATGGTCGACGCGGTACATCCCGCTTCAACCGCCCGAGATGGAACTGACGCTGGGTGTACCAACGTAGCCAGCTTGCAGCCGCCGGCCGATCACCGTCTTCAGATGCTTCATCAGGATGTTGAGCGGGTAGCAAAAGCCGATGAAAAAGACGCAGGCGTACAGGTAGACGGGCAGCATGATCTGCGTTTTCCCGGTCGCGTTGATCACGGTATTGCAGCGCGAGACCAGTTCCGACACACCGATGACGGATGCCGTGCTCGACGCCATGACGATGATCAGCGCGTAACTGGTCCAGGACGGAATGAAGAGCAGGGCAACACCATGATCGCCTTTGCGCCATTGACGGATCGCGGGGCTCAGGTTGTCCGAGCAGAAGCCGATGACGGCGATCGACAGTGCCAGCGAAGCCTTCAGCCACGACGGAAACCCGACGATCGTGGCGGTAAAGGGGACGGTGAATTCACTGGGCAACATGAACGCCAGGTAAAACAGGAACACGAAGGTGGGAATATTGCGTGTGATTTCGGTCAGGTACAGACTCGCCCGGTAGGCGCGCGGCGATGGGGCCAGCCGCATGTTGGCGATGACCCATCCGAGCGAAGTGCCGATTATCATGGCGACCAGCGAGATCAGGATGTTCATGGCAAATCCGCCGGCCAGAAACGGGGTCC
>JAUSGQ010000040.1 GCA_030674455.1 bacterium | reverse complement strand
TTAGAATGTCAGAGGCACGATATATAAAGGTTTTGAATTTGCATTTTTGTCCGCCCCGAATTTCGCCAAAAGAAAACGGATGGAGCAAGCGGAGGATTCCTCCCCAGACCCCTCCTCCTCCGCTTGCGAAATCCGAAATCAGCCGAGGTTTTGCGGAAACCATATCCCCAGAAAAATGCTTCCGCAAAACCGAGTCCATTGTTTAGAGCGTACGAGGTAGTTCCGAGCCACCACGCACGCGGAGCGTGCGATTAGTCGGCATCAGGATTCTGTTCGTAAAAGGTTCGGACTTTGTTAATGACACACCACTTTTAAAAAGGTATAATTATTGCATGAGTACAAACTTACCCACTCTAGAATTTATCTTAAAAAATTACAAAAATTTTAACTCCCGCGCCACGCGCGATGCGCTCATTAGCTATTGGCAACATTTGGAAAAAGGTGGCAAGATGTTCTGGGCGATGGCTGGAGCAATGTCTTCGGCTCAGCTCGGCATCACGCTCACGCCGGCTATTAGAAACGGTTTAATCCACGGAATGTCGGTAACTGGAGCAAATTTAGAAGAATCACTTTTTCGTCTAGTAGCCCACGATAGTTATAAAGATTTCCCGGATTACCGATATTTTACCAAAGAAGACGACACGAAAATTCTGGAAAATAGAATGCGTCGAGTGACGGACACTAGCATCCCGGAAGATGAGGCATTTCGCGCCGTCGAGGGTTTGATCGTTCCAGTTTGGAAAAAAGCGACGACAGAGAAAACCCGTAAATTCTGGCATGAATATTTTTACGATTTGATTAAAAATATCGATAAACAAAAACACGAAGGCAAAGCCGAAGAATGTTGGCTCTTGGCGGCTGCCGAAAATAACATTCCGATTGTCGTCCCCGGCTATGAAGATTCCACCTTCGGCAACATTTTTACTTCCTATGTCAAAGAAGGCGAAGCCAGCGCCAACATCGCCAAAAGCGGTATTGAGTATATGGCCAATTTTTATGATCAATATCAAAAACTTGCAGAGGGTAAAGGAGTCGGTTTTTTTCAAATCGGTGGTGGTATCGCTGGAGACTTCCCGATCTGTGTCGTGCCATCACTCAAATATGATATGAAAGTGGAGGCCAAGCCGTGGGCTTATTTCTGCCAAATTTCAGACTCGACGACCTCTTATGGTTCATATTCCGGTGCTACGCCCAACGAAAAAATCACCTGGGATAAATTAACTAAAGAGACGCCAATGTTCGTCATTGAGTCTGATGCCACCATCGTAGTTCCGCTTATCCTTACTGCCCTTCTCGAATGTAAAGCAAATCCTGCGGAAGCAAATGAACTTATAAAAGCTTACTCTTAAATTTGTGCGCTATCATTGTGTAACAAATCTGAGCCGCTCCGTATTCGGTCAAGATCGAATCCTGCATCGGCGAAACTTCCACGATGTCTGCGCCGATTAATTCTTTCTGGTCGATTATTTTCTCAATAAGATTCAATCCATACCACCATTCGAGTCCTCCCTGCACCGCCGTACCCGTACCCGGCATATGGGCCGGATCAAAACCATCGACATCAATCGTCAGATAAACAAACTTAGTTTTAATAGATTCTAAAATTTCATCAATGCTCGGAGCTTTCCAGCCAGTGCCTAAGGCACTGGCTGGATTACCCCATTCGAAAACTTTGATATTATTTTTGGGATCACTGAAATAATTATACTCATCAATATAATAAGTACGAATACCGACTTGAACTAAGTTATAACCCAGCTCATGAGCACGCCGCAAAGTGCATGAATGCGCCAAGCTAGAAGGAGTTTCACTGTAATCAGCATCAGTGTCTCGTAAATCACAGTGAGCATCTATTTGCACGATGGTCACCTCTTTCGGATTTATTTTTTGGGCTAATGCCTGCAACAGCCCGAGGGAAACTGATTGTTCGCCGCCCAGTAAAACCAAAAATTTATCTTGATTAATTAATTTTTCACAATCAGTTTTAATTTTAAGCAAAGCTTCTTCCGGCGATAAAGTATTGAGGTCACCTAAATTCAGAGTTCCGATTTTTATTTTATCAGTCGGCCGCGTCTTATAGGTACGATCAAAAAGTTCCAATTTAGAACTAAGTATTTCCACAATGGCCTTTGGACCATTCGTAGTGCCTTTACGGCTCGAAGCAGTTTCTTCATAAGCAGCTTGAACTAGGACTACCGCGGCTTCATCGACACCCTGAGTATTAATAATTGATTCAATCATTTTAATTTTTTAGACACTTATCCTAATAATAGATGCTGATATTGTTCTTGTGGGCTTCGTATGTTTTGGTACAGTGAATTCTACCCTTTTTGTCGTGTAAATAAAACAGGCAATCGGTTTTTTGCGGATTGTAGGCAGCCGATATAGCATCCTTCCCGGGATTCGCAATCGCCCCCGGCGGCAGGCCGAGGTGTAAATAAGTATTATAAGAAGATTGTATTTTTTTGTCTTCTTGGGTAACTCGTTTCCACCAGCCATCGGCCTCATTACCTTTAGCATACTGCAAGGTAGCATCCACTTGCAGTTTCATTCCTTTAAAAATACGATTCCAAATGATCCCCGAGATCAACCTCATATCATGTTTACCATCAGCTTCCCGTTGGATAATCGAGGCGATCTTGATGGCAGTATCTTCGTTGATTATTTTTTTGGACTTAGGTTTATTGATTTTACTAAGCTGAGCAGAAAATTCATCAAACATCGTGGCGCTGACTTCTGATGGGTTTTCTTCTTTTTGGATCATATAAGTCTTGGGGAAATAATGTCCTTCCAAATTGGTAGTATTTAAAGCCAAGTGGATATTGACGAAATCATTTTTTTCTTTTTGATCCCAGTCGAGTTTATCAGCCAAAAGGTTAGCTATTTCTTCTTTACGCAAACCTTCCTGAACTCTGACAATTCGGACAGAAGGATTGGCTAGATTCTCATAGAAAGACAACCTAGTGATTAATGCAGGATCAAAACCATAATGGAAAATTACATAAAAAATACCCCCAACCAAGAGTAGAAATATGATTATCGAAATTTTTAATTTCATAACTGTAAGCTGATTATATAACTAAAAGAACATAAACAAAACCCCGCCCAAGACGAATCGAGAGCGGGGTTTTGCGGCACTTATGTTGTTTACGATAAATGTAAGATCACTCTCACACTCACAAGACCAGTATAGCATACTTGAAATAAAAAAGCAAGTCCTCCATAAAAAATCCTCTCTTGCGAGAGGATTTTTCATGTTCTTGGTCTTGTATCTATAAGCCGAATTCTGTCTTCCTTCGCTTTCGCTCAGGATGATAGCAATTTGTCTAGGCCTGACATTACTGACAGGCTCAAGCGATTCTTCCTTTTCGCTGTAAAGCGAAGAAGGACACGATCTTGCACCGCGGTAAGGATTTAGCCGTTTC
>JAUSGQ010000034.1 GCA_030674455.1 bacterium | reverse complement strand
GTAGCCCCTGTCCGCCACCGCTGCCGCGAGGAAGTAGGTAGGACTGTGCGCGACACCGATAAGGTCAGCCGGATGCGCGGGTCCGGACAACGTCCGGTACTTCGGCGCCGAAACCATGATGCTTGCCACGTCCGCCGGGTTGACGTTCCCCGCTATTGCGGCATTGGCGGCCGCCTCTGCTGTCGCGTGGTGCGGGTGGCCGCCCGGAACCAGCTTGATTGCCATGTCCGTGGTGATGTCCCACACCTTGCCGAAATCCTTCGTCACGTCCTCCAGGTGATCGCCGCCATACGCGGAGAAGAAGCCGAGCGGCATTTCCAGCACACGTTCCTCCGCGACGAACCCCTTGTGGGCGGCGAGCGCCGCGTTGATGCCGAGCAGCGCCGAAAGACCGGCGTGGTACTCGCGCGCGATGCTGGTGTTGGCGGCAACGCCCAGGCCGCCGATCGAGGTGGCGGCAAGCGCGATCGCCTGCGTCATCTGTCCCTGCGTCAGCTTCGGGAGCGTCCCGGCCGCGACCGCGCCGCCGAAGATCGTGGCGATCGAGCCATGGAAGCCGCGCTCGCGGCGGCCCGGGGTGAGCGCTTCGTCGATGCGCCCCGCCACCTCGTAGCCGAGCACCATCGCCCCGAGCACGTCGCGGCCGCTCGCGCCGGTGCGCTCCGCCATTGCGATCGAAGTCGTCGCGACGATCGTGCCGATGTGCGCAATGCTGCGCAGATCGCTGTCGTCTGAAGCGGCGGCGTCGCTCATCACCGCGTTCACGCGCGCCGCCTCGGCGACGGGCAGTTTCCGGCCGCCGTCGAACCAGAGCGTCGCCTGCGCCGTTCCACCGTGCTCTTTCGCAAGCTCGCGGATGATTCGCGAGGAAATGATGTTCGATCCCATCGCCGCGCTGGCGATCGTGCTGGCAATCACCATCCGCGCGCGTTCCAGCGCCAGGGGCGGCAACTCGTTGACGTTCGTGCGGGTCACGAACCCCGCCAACTCTCCTGCAATGCTCATCGTCTCCGCCTATGAACGTGCGCCCGCTCCGGGAAGCGCGGGACTATCTGGACATCAGAATGAAATCCGGGACGATACCCAGCCGCCGGTAAGTCCTCACCATCGCCGCCGGCAGCTTGCCGATATTGCCGACCACGCGCCGGCAATTGGACTCGCCGCAG
>JAUSGQ010000033.1 GCA_030674455.1 bacterium | reverse complement strand
TCGCGAATTCGGCGTGCAGTGCACGCACCACGGACACCGAGTTGGTGGAAAGATCGAACCACACCGAGCCCGGTTTCATCGTGTTCAGGAGTCCGTCCGCACGCAGCGCCACGTCCTGCACTTCTTGCGGGCCGGGTAGCGAAGTCATGATGACTTCGGATTCCTGCGCGAGTTGCGGCACGCTGTCCGCCCATTTCGCACCCACGGCGATGTGCCGGTCCGCGAGCTTGCGGTTCAGATCGTTGACGGTGACGTCAAAGCCCGCTTTGCACAAATTGAAGGCCATGTGGCCGCCCATGGTGCCGATGCCGATAAAGCCGATTTTCATGATGAGTTGCCTTTCCAAAAATAACCGATAACAATGTTCACAATAGAGCAGTTTACCGTCAAAACCATGGAGGCATCGTGATCCCACCGACCGACAAGACCGGCAGCCTGCGCGCGGAGCGCCGCCGCGACAATCAGCAATGGATGCTCGACTGGATGGTCAAGACCACCGGGCGCACCCATAACTTCGCTTACGATCATCGCGAGATCCCGCCCGAGGTCAAGACCTATCGCCAGATCCCGCGCGTGATGGAAAAAGCCGGCCGCCATCAGGAGACGATCGCGCGCGCGGCCGAAGCAGCCGGGCACCGGCAGTCCGCCTGCGAGCTTTATTACAAGGCCTGCGAGAATTACCGCATCGCGCAGCATGCGATCTTCGTCGACGATCACCCCGACAAGATCTACCTGCACGGCAAGCTGATCGAATCGTTCTCCGGCTGCATGCGCACCGCCGACTATCCCATCGAGCGGGTCGAGATCGACTGGGAGGGAGCCAGGATCCAATGCAACTTCCACAAGGTTCCCGGCGGCAGGAATCTGCCGACGATCCTGTCGATCCCCGGCATGGATCAGACCAAGGAGGCGGTGCCCGATCCGAGCAACAATCTTTTCATCAAACGCGGCATGAACGTGCTGGCGGTCGACGGACCCGGGCAAGGAATGAGCAATCTGCGCAAGATCCGCGTCACGGCGGACAATCACGAGCGAGCCACCAGCGCGTGCGTCGACTGGCTCACCCGGCAGCCCGAAGTGGATCCCGCCAGGATCGGGGTCATGGGAATATCGATGGGCTCGTACTGGAGCAATCGGCTGGCGGCCCACGATCCGCGCGTGAAGGCAATCGCCAGCTCGGCCGCGAACTACGGCACCAAGAAGGCGATTTTCGAGGAAGCCTCGCCGCGCTTCAAACAGATTTTCA
>JAUSGQ010000006.1 GCA_030674455.1 bacterium | reverse complement strand
GGAGGCGTATGGGAATGTGGAGGCAATGGTTGAGGAGGTGGCGATGAAGTATTGGGCGGTTGGGGTTGTTGTGGCTCCGACTGTTCCGCTTCCGTCTGCGGAGAGGAGCGAGTTCGTGATGCCTGCGAGCGTGAGGGCGCCTGTGCTGGAGAAACTAGAAGTGGCCGTCGCGCCGAAGAATGCGCCGTAGGCAGAAAGAAGCGTGGTGGATGCCTGCTGGAAGAACGCGGTGTTGTGGGCGACGATGTCGTTGCCGATAAAGTTGTGCGTGCCTTCCACCTCGATGTCGTAAACATCCTCGGCAGGGAGTTTTTCAATTGAGGTGATTATGTCCCACGCGAGCGAAGGTGCTTCGCTCGCCACTGCCTCGTGGTAAAATGCGCTTGCTGTGGGGGTGAGTTGGTCTAAGCCCCGGATTACCACCTGCGGGCTTGCGGGTTCGATTCCCGTCACCTCCACAGCGTAAACAATTGAACTGAGGTTTTCCACACCCCCCTCGTCTTCACTTGACATCCATGTTCGGTTTGCTACCATGTTGCTGACAGGTGGTAATCTGGGAACTTGGGCTAATTCAAGCCCGACGGAAACCGTCTCTTCGGAGGCGGTTTTTCGGTTTTGTACCCCTCCCGCGACCGCGATAGCATCGCCAATGGTCATGTTGGTGACGACAACCCAGCCCGCGCCTTCAATTTGAGATACATGCTTGATAGACTTCCCGCGTACGTCCCTGATGAGGTATGGGTGGTTGCCAGTCGTGCGGATTGTTTTGCCCGAGGCGGTGGTTATCTTGAAAATGTCTTTTACACCCATGAAGGCAAGCTGTTTGACTCGGCTCCAGACGAGCCTGCCGGTTTTTTCGTCAAGCGATTGGATTTCGTCGCCTTCTTCAATATCAACAATTTCCGGCTCGTCGTATTCGTAACTGCCATCCTTGCGCCGCCTTCGGCGGCGCAATTTCGTGTCGCCCGTCACGCACAAGCCATTCACCGTAAGCGAGCCGCTGAATGTGCCGCTGCCTCCGGCCAGTGTGCCAACAGTTGCAAGATTAGAGAAAAGATTCGTGGATGAAGCAGTGGTACTGAACAAGTTGGTGGTCGTGGCATTTGCGGCCGTAAAGTTTTGGAGCGTTGTTGAACCCATTACCATCAGATTCCCCGAGGAGTCGATTGTCGTAGTCGCGCTTCCTCCGAAGTACGCGGTGCCGAAGTTGGAGAAGAGAGTTGAGGAGGCGTTGGCGAAGGATTGGAGAGCTGTCCAGAAGTTGGAGTTCCCCATGTTGAGGGCGGCTGTGACTCCAGCGGTCTCGCTTCCGGAGTTCGCAATGGTGAGACCGCCTGCGTTAGCGAGAGTGGCGACATAGTTGCCTGTGGTGTGGTCGCCTAGAGTGATTAGGTTGTTGAGAGAGGTTGCGCCCGTGCCTCCCGATGTAACAGCAAGGGCATTCCCCAGTGTGAGGGTTCCAAGCGTCGCTGTTTGCGAAAAGAGATTCGTACTGCTTGCGGTAGTTGAGAAAAGATTTGTTGTCGTGGCATTCGCGAGAGTCGTGTTGCCTGCCACAACAAGATTCCCCGCGGAGTCGATTGTCGTAGTCGCGCTTCCTCCGAAGTACGCGGTGCCGAAGTTGGAGAAGAGAGTCGAGGAGGCGTTTGTTATTAAGAGCCGGTGAGTGGAACTTGAGTAATTGAAACTGGCATTGTCTTGCGCAAGTACGCTTCCGGAAGAACCCGTATCGATGAAAAGTATCGAGCCGGCAGTTCCGCTTGTAACTTCGCCGGCTATTTCCGTCGAGCCGACATTTTTCCATGCGGAGCCGTTGTAGACGTTGAGCTTGTTGAGGTCCGAATCATAGAGTACAAGACCGCCGGCGGGCGAACCAATCGCATTTTTCTGCACAGTCGTCATGCGCGGCGGAAGGAATCCTTTCGTCGTTGAGTCAATCTGCAAAGATGCGGACGCATTAAGCGAAACGGCGCCGATGCCGAGCGTCCCTGCAATGTACTGATTTCCCGTCGTGGTTGCGCCTCCCGAAATGGTGAGGCCGGTAGTTTGTCCTCCGGCGCCGATAGTGGATGACGCGAGCGCGAGAAGTCCGCCATCAAGCCAGCTAATCCCGCTTGCAGTTAAGTTTGTAGTGCTTGCGCCACCGCTCATCGAGAAGAGTCCGCTGGTTATCGTCGATGAGGCGTTGGAGAGAAAGCCGTTTGCTATCGCCGCAGAATTCGCAGAAAGAACGCCGAAGGCCGCAGAAGTGGAATACAAATTCGTGGATGATGCCGTTGTGGAAAAGAAGTTGGTCGTGGTGGCGTTTGTGCCAACGAGATTAAGGAGCGTGGTTAGGCCAGTGTTGTCTATTTTGAACAGCGAGGTTGTCGCGCTCGCAGTCGAAGAAGCAATTTCAAACAGCAGGGAATTTGTCTCGCCACTCAACGCGTGAATTGCGAATTTGGCAAAAGGAGATGTGGAAGCAATGCCGACATTGCCTGCATTGGTGATTGTCATTCTCTGCGAGCCGAGGGTGAAAAAGCGCAAAGTGTCTTCATCAGAGTTGCTGGTGTCGGCGGTGACATAAGTATCCTGGTCGGCGTCAATCACTCCGCCGAGTCCCTGCCACACCGCGTTGTCTCCGTAACCCTCGAACTGGTGCGTCGTCATGTTGTAGCGGACCTGGCCGATGCCTGCCTGCGAGGGCCTTTGCGCGGTGTTGCCGACTGGCAAGCGGAGCGCGTCTGTTCCGTAGATGTCAAAAATTGACCCGGGAGTAGTTGTGCCGATTCCGATTCTTCCCGTCGCCTGCTGATATACGAAACCCGAGTTCGCGATTGTGAATCCGCCAGCGAAAGTAGAGGTGCTGGTGTTCGTTACGGAAAGATTTGTAATCGTAGTCGTTCCAAGAGAGGCCAGCCCAGTTACTGCCAAATTTGTCGAGGTCGCATTGGTCGTGGTCGCGTTCGTCGCGATAAAGTTCGTTGCCGTGAGCCCCGTTATGGTCGCAAGCGTTGAAGTTAAGGTATCAATTACCGCTGTTGTAAAGTGTCCCAAAACGGAAAACAGATTGGTGGATGTGGCATTTGTCGTGGAAGCGTTTGTGGCAAAGAAGTTCGTCGTTGTCGCGTTTGTAAATACGGCATCGGTAGCGGAAATACTGCTTGAATCGTCGCTTAACAAAATACTCCCGTCGACCGTGAGATTTCCGGTGACAGTGGTAGATGCAATAGTCGCATTACTAGCCGAAAAGTCGCTTGCTGAAAGGGTTGTTGCGCTAATGGTTGAGCCAGAAATAGAGCCTCCGCTAATGACCGAGTTCGATACGCTCACGCTATTGAGCTGGTCGATTTTGTTTGAGTGGGCGGTTACCACATAGTTCTGTGCAATTGTTGTTGAATTTGCCGCTGAAAGCGAGAACATTTTGCTTGTCAGCTTGTTGTCCAGCTGGTTGATTTTTTGGTTCAAAACATCTTCGGATATTCCTCCCATTGCAACAACGCGTTCTGTTTGGAGGACGCGCTCGACGACGGGATTGTTGTTGATGATGGTCGTTCCGGCAAAAACGTTCTTCGAAGAGTCAGGGGCTTTAACCGACGTTCCGCTTTGCGGAACGTTTATAGGAGCGCGCCCGTCAACGCGTACCGCGACAGATGCGCGCGTTCCGGAACCTGCAAAATAGCTATCTTCTGAAAGAGAGTTCGGTAATTGCAGCAGAGAATCCGTAAATGCAATCGCGTAGACGGCTCGGTCGACGCTTTCGTTGAACAAGCGCGCGAAATTCTTAACAGCTCCCATGAACTTGCCGATGAGTTTGGCATCGGCACCTGTAGACGGCCACGCGGGGTCAAGGACGGCGGCGAGCTGGCTTTTCATATCCTGCACGAGTGGAATCTCGCTTGGATGACTGACTGCGAGAGCCGTACTCCGCATCATCTCCTTAGCGAATTCAGAGGCGCCTGCGTCCGTCATGGCGTATGTTCCCACTGTTAAAGAAAGCGCAACAAGAAGCGCGGTAAGTTTATGCAGGATTTCTACCGGCAAAGGATTAAGAGTGGTTGTCGCATGCGTCGCAAGACGCAGTGCTGAGTCTCCAATTCCAACCGGCAAAGAAATATTTCTCGAGGAGAATTTTCGCAGAACCTGCTCTTTGAAATTCGGCAAGGTTCGCGGAGGAACCGAGTGGTCAGGAGCCGGCGCCGACACTGCTTCCGCGCGACTCCTGATGTCGCTGCTGATACTAGGCTTGACCGATTTATTTACACTGGCCCGATATTCATGTGCCCGCTCGCGCGCCAACTCGGCGCGATGTTTATCGAGGGAAAATTTATGCTCCACAAGAAACGATTTGAGAGATGGGTGGTCGACATACCAATTCTTGCCGACCCGCTTTGCGCGAATACGTCCCTCCCGGCAAAGACGCGCGATATAATCGCGCGTCAGATTACTTTCCTGTGCAGCGGCAACTGCAGAAATATATGGGGTCCCATCGAAAAAGATTTCGTCTGTGGACATGCAAGAATACCTATAATTCTACTAGATATTCTTGATAACGTGTGGATAATGTGTGAGTATGCTGTGGATAAACTTTGCGCGAAATCCCGAAGAGACTCCGAGTAAGTAACTCGGAACTTCTGTCGAATAACTTTATCGGCCTTAATTGGTCCTTTGGTAAACGATTTCAGGTATGAACCAGTTCTCAAGGGAATCTCCGACTTTTCCTACGAAGTTCATGCCTACGCTCGCCAATTGGGCTGTTCCGCGGCTTGTATAGGTGGATGACCTTTTCAGAGAAACGAATCCAAGCGAAAGGACAATCACTATCGTGAACATTCCAACCGGCAACAACATCGGCAATAAGGACTTTCTTGGTATTACAGCCACTGGCTTAAAAAAGGCCTTATTCTTAGCAATATTTCGGCTATTATGATGTATCCGTATCGGGATGACATGTTCCTGCTCTGCAACCTCCTCGTTTGCCATCTCCGCTTCAGGAGATCTGATATCGGCAGGCCTAGCCACGAAGGCCGATGGGGTAGGCATCGGCAGGCCGAGCCACGAAGTCTGCTGATTCGCCTGTAGACGGGCCGACCGGTCTATGGTCGGCACCTGTAGACGGTCTGCTGATTCGCCCATAGATGGGAGGAGTTCGCGATTATCGCTGACATACTTCAGTAATGGTGCCACGGCCATATCACTCTCAACTTCCGTGGCTTTCTGATTCGTAATACCAACAGATTGAACCTGTACGGCCGCTAATAGGGCGTCCTTACTCTCCTTGTGCCTCAATATGCCCGATTGCTCGACATACCATCGATTTCCTACCTGCCGTGACGGGATAATGCCGGCTCTGGCCATTTGTCCCACATAATCTGGTGTGTATCCGGTAATTTTCGCCGCGCGGGATGTTGAGATATAACCCCTGCCGTCAAAAGAAACCAATGAATCCGGTCGAGCTATCTCGCCGGTATTTAGCGGTGGCTCCGGCTTATACTGCGCGGCACCCTTTTTATAGCTCATAAGAGATTCTTCCGACACATACCAAAGCCCACCCACTCTGCGCGCAGTTATGCTACCTCCACGACAAAGCTGGCCTATGTAATCCTGCTCATATCCGCTTAACTCCGATGCTCGTTTAGACGAGATAAAAGTCTGCGAGTCGATTGTTAGTTCGTCTGACATGCATTTTATTATATACCAGATATTCCCTTATGATGTCCTCCTGGGGCCTACCTGTGGATTACTCTAGACGCAGATTCTCGCAGGAAATTCCCGCAGATTCTCGCAGATACCGAGATATCTTATTCTAGTTGCTTCAAAATGAGCGCCCTAAGCATTATAGGGTCGCCTGCGCCGCGCAATGCTTTGATACACTGCCCAATCAGATACTCCAATGAAGCTGTCTTACCGGCCTTAAAATCAGACACAACCCTGGGATTCTTCAAGATTACCTCCGCAATGACTGCCTCGATATCCGATGTCGAAATCGTTTGGAATAAACCCTTTTCTTTAGCAATCTCGGACGGGCTCCGCTTCTCCGAGATAGACAAGGCGAGCAAGTCTTTAGCCGCTCTAGAAGATATTTCGTTGGCACAGAGCATCCTAATTATCTCTTGGAAATATCGAGCTGATATAAGAAACTCGGGTTGGACTTCTGAATCTCGTTCTTCCATATCTCGGACTTGTCTCGACGGAGCTCCCTTATCCTCTCCTTCGCTCTTACGAGCTTCGGCGGAGCGAAGTCGGATAATCTTAACAAGGTCATTCGCGATGTAGTTAGATGCCAGAATAAGCTCGCGAGATTGCGGCTTGTAACCCTCAACAACAGCTTCAAAGTACCCTCCGAGACGAGTCTCGCGTACATACAAGTCGGCGTCTTCAGCCTTTATGCCAAGGCCTTTATAACGCGCCCTGCGTTCTGCGGGTAGCTCCGGCATATCTTTTAGGAGTGCGTCGGTTAGGAATTCTTCAACTTCAGATAATTTCAATGATGGTAAGTCAGGATCGGGGAAATATCGGTAGTCAGCGCTACCCTCTTTCACCCGTTGTGAGAACGTTTTGCCTGTCTTCTCATCCCACCCCCTGGTCTCCTGCGCAACTTTCTCGCCACGTTCAAGCAATTCTTGTTGGCGTTTAATTTCATACGCGACTGCTTTTTCCATAATGCGAAACGAGTTCAGGTTCTTTATCTCTACCTTTGTGCCTAACTCCGCAGATATACGCGGATTATCAGCGGATATCCGCGGATGGGAATCAGCGCTTATCTGCGTTTGATGGCGGATATGATCGTATACGATCCTTTCAATACCGATGGGGCTCGAACCGAAATTGATGAGTAACGCGAGTCGATAGGATGAGTTTTTGAGATAGTAACGAACTTGCCTTCTCTCTATATCCCCGACAAACGGAAGTGCCTTTAATTCTATTATGATTTTATTGTCTATCACGAAGTCCGGCTGATAACTCCCTACCCGTTTCCCTTCATAAGACACGCCAATGCTCTGCTCTTTTGCGTATGAAATACCTACCTTTTTTAAATGTTCCGCAAAAGCATTTTGATATACGGATTCTTTGTGGCCGCTACCAAGGACGTTATAGACTGCAAATGCGGCTCCCCTGATTTTATAAGTCAATTCCTTATATAACAACTTCGTGTCTTCTGTATCCGCGTGAATCCGCTCTTCGTATCCGCGTGAATCCGCGGTCTCTGGCGCTTTAGCGACAGAGACGTTGGCTTCTACGCGCATTTCTCCCTTTTCCATATTCGCCTCGCTAGCGTTCAAGTATCGAAGAAGCAGCTGTAATTCTCGGGCAAACGTTCCGGCTTCTTCCGCACTTTTGATAACTGGTTCTGTCACCAACTCCATCAGTGGTACTCCTGCGCGATTGTAATCCACCAAGGACGCAGATTGTCGCAGATTCATATCCGCGGATATCCGCTGATGTTCTTCGGCGTGCATCAGCGAGGCGGTGTCTTCCTCGAGATGGATTCTTGTAATCTGCACCTCGTTAAGCGAGCCCCCAGAAACTAAGGGGTATTCGTATTGGCTAATTTGATAGCCCTTCGGAAGGTCGGGATAAAAATAATTCTTTCTATCGAATTCCGTATAATCGGCGATAGTTCCCTTAAGCGCGTTCCCTACCCGCAGTACGTGCCTCACGGCTTCCTGGTTGATAACAGGAAGCGTGCCCGGATGCGCGAGGCAGACGGGGCAGACATTAAAATTTGGGCGCACTTCGTCGGCATCGTTCTTTGAACTACAGAACATTTTGGTCCTGGTTTTGAGCTCGGCATGAATCTCAAGTCCTATCGTGGGAACGTATGTTGCCATGCGGGCACTGTAACACGTTGAATTTGCAAGCTCCAAACCATAATTTGCAAACAAAATCACAATACAGAAATTACAAAAGGCATTTGCATCGGCCGTGTTTTCATGATGGTATAGCTTGAGAATTGCGATTTTAGATTTAATTTGCAAATTGCAAATTGTATTTTGCAAATTTGAGCTTCCATTCACCAATGCATATGAACCACATGGTAATCCGAGACACGTCCGAGATGGCTCGATATATCGGAACATCTCGGAGGTCCGAGACAAGCTCAATTCCCAACTATCTTCCACTTGCCTGTTGCAAGAAGTGCTTCAGCTTTCTTGAATTTCATCTCTCTGTTTTCCTTGCCGTCGGTAATTACGACTTTGTCGTTGCGCTCGAATTTCTCCTGATTAGGTAGCGAGGAACCGAGAGTTATCGAGCGAACTGCGTTGTGGATAACTTTGGCTTCTGCGCTTACATTTACCTCGCCTTTGAGGTTTGGAAGTACATTCTCAATTTGCATCGCGTACGAAGATTCCATTTGTTGGAACATTTTTAGCCCTTCCCTTTTGTACTCGACAAGCGGATCTCTCTGTCCATACGCGCGCAGATTTACGCTTGAACGCAAATATTCCATTGCTTCCAGGTGATCGACCCAGAGAAAATCAATTGTTTGCAATAAAAACTTTTGCACCAATTCGTGGAAAGACGCGCCGAGTTCAGTTTTCTTCTCTGAGACGACAGCTTTGAAACTTTCGTTAGCTTCGCCGATTCTTGCGAGTTCGGAATCGATTGCATCTTTGCCGCCCACCAATAAAGCACGCCTGCGAGAATAAATACTCTGTCTCTGGATGTTGAGAACATCGTCGTACGCGAGAACGTGTTTACGCATATCAAAATTCATCTCCTCGATGCGAGTCTGCGCCTTCTCAAGAGATTTCGTTATCATCGAATTGTAAATCGGCTCATCCTCCGGAATTTTGAACGTGCCCATAACCCGCTTGATAATATCCGAGGCGAAAATACGCATCAGAGAGTCTTCGAGAGAAACAAAAAATTCAGTTTCTCCGGGGTCGCCCTGCCGCGCCGAACGGCCTCGCAATTGATTGTCTATTCGCCTCGCTTCATGGCGCTCAGTCGCAAGCACATAGAGGCCGCCGAGTGCTTTTACTTTGTCGTACTCCTCGTCTGTCGTGGGATTTCCACCCAGCTTGATGTCTACGCCGCGGCCTGCCATGTTGGTCGCAATGGTTACTGCACCATAGCGACCCGCTTGCGCGATTATTTCCCCTTCCCTTTCATGGTTCTTCGCGTTCAACATTTCGTGCGGAATACCCTCTTGCTTGAAATGCGCACTTAGCAATTCGTTTTTCTCCACTGACGCAGTCCCCACAAGAACCGGCTGACCTTTTTTGTTTAGTTCACGCACTTTTCTTGCAACCGCTTTATATTTGCCGGCTTCAGTCTGAAAGATAAGGTCCTCATGGTCTATTCTTGCAGACGGCTTATTTGTAGGCACGGCAACGGTATTAAGGCCATACACTTTATAAAATTCCTCGGAAGACGTCATGGCCGTGCCTGTCATTCCGCCAAGTTTTTCATACAGGCGGAAATAATTCTGGAATGTAATCGAGGCAAAGGTGCGCGATTCTTGTTGAACGCTAACTCCCTCCTTGGCTTCAATAGCCTGGTGCAGCCCTTCGCTCCACCGCCTCCCCGGCTGTAATCTGCCCGTAAATTCGTCGACTATTACGACCTCATTATTGCGAACAACGTACTCTTTGTCTTTATGAAAAAGCGCCTCCGCGCGCACCGCTGTCTCTAAATGGTGTACGTATTTAATTCCCTTTTCGGTATATATGTTTCCGACTCCGAGTTCGAGTTGCGCCTTTTCAATTCCAGAGTCGGAAAGCTCTATTTGTTTATGTTTTTCGTCAATCGTATAATCCTCCTTTGGAATAAGCTTCCTTGCAATTACCGCGAATCGGTCATACAGGCGCTCGGCATCCGCAACGGGCGCGGATATGATGAGCGGAGTGCGCGCCTCGTCTATCAATATGGAGTCTATTTCGTCTACTATCGCATAGTTATATCCGCGTTGCCGGAGCGTGGCAGGAGTGTATTCAATGTTGTCGCGCAAGTAATCGAAGCCGAACTCATTATTCGTTCCGTACGTAATATCGGCCGCATACGCCTCCGTACGGGAACACGGGCGCAGGAATTCATGGACTACGTGGAAACTCCCTGTTGCGTCCCGAATTTCGTCCAGTTTTTGATTTTGATCATTGGTATTTGGATTTTGATTGGAGCTTGGAGCTTGGAGCTTGGAGCTTTCGCCCGACGTACTTTCAGACACACTGCTTGGGTCGTATAAAAATGAACTGTCATTATTGATGACTCCTACAGACAAACCGAGGGCGTGGTATATCTGCCCCATCCACACCGCATCGCGGCGAGATAGATAGTCGTTGACCGTAACAATATGCACACCTTTACCCGAAAGAGCGTTTAGATACGCGGGTAAGGTTGCGACGAGCGTCTTTCCTTCGCCAGTTCTCATTTCCGCTATGTCTCCATTATGCAGGATCATGCCGCCGATGAGCTGAACATCAAAATGGCGCTCTCCGAGCGTACGCCTCGAGGATTCGCGCACGAGCGCAAACGCCCGCGAAGCAATTTCATCAAGGGTCTTTCCCGATTCAAGCTCCTGACGAAGTTTATTTGTTGTATCGATCAATTCCGCGTCTGATAAAGCGCGCATTTCGTTCTCAAGCGCGTTAACTTGAGTGACAATAGGCTGTGCGCGCTTAAGAGCGGCGGAATTATCGTCCCCTAAAAGCCCCTTCCAAAATGACATCCCCATACACTAAGTTTGCCGTAATTTCGCGCTAAAGCAATTCCCGAATATTCGGCGTTTCCAACTAAATGTTGCGAATGTATTTGTAGTAATTTGGTACATAGTGGCGACGGCAAATTTAGTGTCTGGGCATCCGGTCATCCTATCATTTGATAGCGTTTGCTTCCATGATTTTCTTATAGAAGGAAATTTCCCTGAAAACAAACAATCTCTCCGCATAGGAGAGATTGTTTTGAGCGTTTTAGCCCAGAGAAACACTAGCGGTGCTTCTTCGCCTTCTTCTTCGCCTTCTTTTTCTTTGCCATATTATGTATATATAACTCTCAGTTCTAAACTCGACCCGCACTTGCGCAATTTTGAGACGCGAAGATGCGTTTTCCAATTCATTATTGCACCAATATTTCGCAAATTGTTTTTTTGCGCGCACATAAGTGGATAACTTTCCAAAACCATTTTCGCAGAAAATGATTTGGGAATTTGCACTTTGCAATTCCTAATTTGCAAATTAATTTCCGATTTTCAATCACTCAAATAATGAACTTATTATTCCGGAAGTGTTTAGAATTTGGAATTTGAATATTCTTTGCAAATTGCAAATTGATTTTTTGGAAATTCCTCTCTGGACACAATGCGGAGGACAGGTGCGAGCTCCAAAGTGAAAGTCAATGTGAGTGCCGCCGTCCTCCGCGCTGTGTCCGACGTAGTCTTGACGAAGTCGGGCTGTGTCCGACGTAGTCTTGCTGCGCCCTTACATAGTCTTAACGAAGTAGGGACGAAGTCGGGCTGTGTCGGAATCTGTTATAAGGATAGCATTTGAGACCCGTTTGACAATGCAATAAAGGTTCCTCGGGGCAAGCCCCGAGGCATTGTCGGAGCTCGCTTCACTCGCGCATTCTCGCAGCAAGCTGCGAGCTATTCAACCTGTGTTGCGTCTTCGCTCGGACGAAGTGTGAGCAAGCTCCCACTTCGCTCCTCGCTAGCCGCAATAAAATTAGATGCACTGTCCACATGCCATATGACGCTTGCCCTCCCGGCCGGGAAAGCAAGCGTCATATGTAAGTAATCCACAAAGAAGTATTGCCTGACGCCACGTCTACGGTATAGTGCTTGTGTGAGTGCCATAAAAGCTTGTGGCTCTCCTGAAAGTCGCGTAAGTACCCGCCTTCGGCGGGTACTGCGTTTTTGTTCTCTTTCGGAAGCGCAGCTAGGCAGGCCGTTTAGATTCCCGACCCGCTTTTTATCTGCTTGATAAATTCTTCTGCCTGAGCTTTGGTGCTTGGGTCTATAGTCTTAACTTCCTCAAGAACTGCTATTGCCTGCAAAGGATTACCCACCTGATACAGTGCTGCCGCAAGAGTAAATCTGGCCTGCATGTCGTTCGGCATTGCTTTTACGCGTGCGCGCCAAATCTCCACTATCTTGTCGTAGCGTCCTATTGAAACATATGCAGATGCAATATTCGGGTCTGCGGCAGCGCCCGATTCCACGGCGGGGGCCAGTATCTCCTCCGCGAGCGACTCTTGCTTCGCGCGAATCAGTGCGGCGGCGTAGTAGACGCGCGCGCTATTATACTCCGGCAAAAGTTCAAACGCTTCTTTGAAGTCCTGAATTGCTTCATCGTTCTTGCCAAGTGATTGAGCGTTCGCGCCCATCTCGAAAAGTATTGATTGTTTGCCCCGCGAAAGTTCATGTGCGCGCGCGAATGCTTTTCCTGCATTTTCATAATCTCCGTATGCCTTATATACAATTCCCAAAAAGAGCGGAAAACGGGCATCCAGCGGCGAAGCTTTTTCCTGAAGAATCATCTCGTTTGCAGCCAAAGAGCCGAATTTTTGTTTAACATCATCCGGCATCTGCTGGTTACCTGCAATTTGCGAAGCCACTTGAGCAAGCTGTTCGCGCGCTTCTTGCGTTCCAAGGCTTTGATAAGCTACCGCCTCTTGAAAGTATTTGAGATTTACAGTGATTCCCTCCTGATGCGGAGCGATTGCCTGCAAGAGCGCGCGATTTTGCGCGAGCGCGCGGTTGTTTACTCCCCAAGCAGACCCCACTGCCAAAACTATGGCCGCAACCGCAACAATTGGTGTCGCCGCGCGCGGAAGGCTCCCCATGGGAAGCAGGGTCGGCGCATTGCGGACAGCCGCGTAGCGCGAAGCGATGTAAGCGAGGATAGTCGTGAACAAAATATAGCTGGAAATGTTATCAAAAACGAAAAGATTATGGAAAAAGTACCCCGCAAGAAGGCCGGTCAAAATACATTGCTCGGCGAAAGAAAAAACTACTGTGCTGTTTGCGGCATTCTTTTCTTTTTGACGTCCAGCCTGTATTGGCACGGAAGCGCCACCGCCTCTCCAAATAATCCAAAGAGCGGATATAAATAGCAGGAGGTAACTAATGAGGCCAAGAAACCCGCCGGCAACAAGCCAGTCGAAAATTATGTTGTGTACGCGGTCAAACCACTGTTCCTGAGCGTACATTCCGGGGTTATAGTAATTATCAAAAACAATCGCGTAATTTTCCTGCCCCCATCCGAGAAGCGGGCGTTCTTTTACTCCCTCCCATGCCATACCCCAGTTCATAAAACGAGATTTAGTGGTGTTATCCTGGAGCGAAATGGACGCAAGCCGGCCGAGGAATCCAACTCGGTTCACGAACGCCGTATCTCGTGCAAGCCATAAGCTTCCACCCGCAATGACAATCGCGGCGATAGACCCGACGGCAATTACGCGCAGGCGGGTAGAACTCTGCCCTTGATTTAGAAAAGCGTAGATAAGAAAAGCGAGAATCGCTCCGCCCACCAGGCCGAGTATTGTCCCGCGCGTTCCGGTCAAGAGAAGAATGATGGTGTCGAGCGCGATAATGCCTCCGTATGCCAACGAAATTCCAAGGCGCTTACCCGGCTGGCGCTCGCGCCAGCTTTCTGCCCACAAAAACGCCGCTATAAAAATATTGAAGAGCATGAAGACAGCCAAATAAATCGGATTGCCGAAAGTTGAATCCAATCGCGCCGTGAGCCCGCTCGCCGAGGCTGAAATCCCGATAAACTGTTTCACTCCCATAAAAACGGAAATGACGGACACGCCAAGAGATAAAAGCCAAAATCTTCTCCAGAGTTTCTTCGCCCCAAGAATTGAGCCCGCAACGACAAAGTAGGCGAAGAGGTGCGCAAGAGTCACCCATCCGTCCATGCGCTCGTAATTGCTCCAAAAACTCTTGAACGGATTGACGCCAGTAGCATCCGCGACGGCAATAATCGCAACAAATGCCGCGAAGGCGGCAAGAAGCCACGTCTTCTTAGGACGATATGCAGGATTAATGAGAGCAAGCGCCAGCCACGAAGCGGTAATAATTTCTACGATTATCCTAAACGCGAAGTTCTTTCCCGTGATGTACGGAAAGAAGAGTGAATTCGCTACTATGAAAACAATAAATGGGAGCGCAAAAATCCCTGCAAGCGCTGTCCAACGCAACATTTTTTCTACCATACTACCGGGCATGGACGAGATTGTACCACGCTCTGTCCTACCCCCGCCATGATAATTAGACGTCTTTTGTAAGCTTCAACAGTTGCCGATGCAAGGTCTCATTGGCCGCAACCGCTTCGTTATCGCCGATTTTCCACGACTTGCCTTTGCAATTTGTAACCTTGCATCCCGCTTCTTTGAGAATGAGATAGGTCGGCGCAAAGTCGTGTACAGCTCCATAGAGCGACACGGCCCAGTCCTTTCTTCCGCACGCTACATAGCATGAATTCATGGAAATGCATCCGAATGAGTTGAGAAACAATCCTTCCCCGCGCACGACGCCGAGCAATTTCTTAACGAAGTGCAATGTCCGTTTTCGTGAACCGACAAAACCGCAGCCGGTACTCGTATCAAGACTTTTCGTCTGCGAGCAATATATTCGCTTGCCGTTTAAATATGCCCCCCTCCCCGCTTTCGCAAAAAATAATTCGTCCGTCACCGGAAGATATATCGCAGAGAGCTTAACGGTATTTTTATACACCAGACAAACCATTACGCCGAACATCGGCACAGACGAGGCAAAATTCATAGTGCCGTCCACGGGGTCTATTATCCATCGATAGTCCGAACCGGCGTTTATCTCTCCCTCTTCTTCGGAAAGAATGCTGTGTGCGGGATAATATTTCCGAATCGCGGAAATAATTATTTTCTCCGAAAGAAGATCCGCTTTGGTAACGACATCGTAGGCATGCTTTGATTTTGAGTAGTGAACACCGTCTTTCCCGAACCGCTTCAAAACGGCCTTGCCTGCTTCTTTTGTTATTTTCTTTATGAATGTGTCCATCCCGTTAGAAGCCCGCCTGCCATCGCCTGAAAGCGACGGTAGCAATGAACTTGATTAGCTGATAATGTCTCATGTTTGTTTTCATATTACTCGCTCGGCTCTGGCTTTGGCGGGCAGGTAGAAAGCTTGCGCTTCCGACTCAAAAGTTAGTGTTCGTAAGCAAACGACAAATTAGAAACATATATTGAATGTACCATATTCCAGACTTTCGCGACTTCTAACGGGATCCATGATGGCGATGTGAAGTTCTTTTTGCGACTTTACTATTCTAAGAAGGTTTGTCAAACATTAATTCAAAGACAGGACCAATTATAAGGAGTATACTTTTACTCCTTGCGTTAGAAATAAATATTAATCTATGGCAGACAATAATCCGTGGACCAGAGCAAAAAAACAATTACAAACTGCGGCAAGTAATTTCCCGATTGACCCCCTACTCTTAGCGCGTCTCGAGCATCCCGACCGGATAGTAGAGGTTTCCGTACCGGTGAAGATGGATGACGGAAGCATACACGTGTACCAGGGCTTCAGAGTCCAGCACAATAATATACTCGGTCCGTACAAAGGCGGCCTGCGCTACCATCCGCGCGTTGATATGGATGAAGTTAAGGCGCTCGCTTTTTGGATGACCATGAAGAACGCGATTATCGGCGTTCCGTTCGGCGGAGGAAAAGGCGGGGTGAACGTCGACCCGAAGGAATTGTCCGAAAGAGAGCTAGAAAGGCTCACGAGAGAGTTTGGCCGAAAGCTAACGCCAGTAATCGGGCCGAATCTCGATGTTCCTGCGCCAGACGTCAACACGAACGGGAAAATAATGACATGGATTTTGGAGGAATATATACAAAAAATCAAAAGTCAAAAGTCAAAAGTCAAAAATGAAAACCCAGAAGCGGTCATTACGGGAAAGCCACTGGAGCGCGGCGGCTCTCTCGGCCGGCCCGAAGCGACAGGCCTAGGCGGCTGCTATGCGTTGCTTTCCATTCTGAAAATGCAGAAACGAAAACCCGAGGGTCTCACTGTCGCAATCCAGGGATTTGGAAATGTCGGCAGCTTTTTGGCACAGTATCTTGAGGAAGCCGGCATGAAAGTCGTCGCACTGTCGGATTCAAAGGGAGGCATATACATGCCCGCGGGCATTCCAAGCATACGCGAAGTTCAGAAGTGCAAAGACAAAAGCGGCAAACTTGCCGGATGCTACTGTATTGGCTCCGTATGCGATATTAGCAATATGAAAAAGCTTGGCGGAAAAGAGATTTCGCCGGAAAAAATATTGGAGCTTCCCGTTGATGTCTTGGTGCCTGCCGCGCTGGAGAACGCTCTCACCAAAGAAAACGCAAAAAAGGTAAAGGCAAGCGTAGTTCTCGAATTAGCGAACGGCCCCACGACCGCGGAAGCAGATGAGATATTTAGGTCTGCAGGCGTTACCGTGATTCCCGACGTCCTCGCCAACTCCGGAGGCGTGGCAGTGAGCTACTTCGAGTGGTATCAGAACATGCACAGGGAGCGCTGGAGCCAAGATAAAGTCTTCAAGAAATTGAAAGAAAAGATGGAAAGCGCGTGTGAAGACGTGCACGACATTTCTGCGGAGCATAAAATTCCCTTGCGAGAAGCCGCGTATGTAAGAGCGCTTAAGAGCTTGAGCTCGAAAAACAACGGTAAACCTAAAGGTAGGAACAAAAAGCGCAGATAGCATGAGGTTAGTCAGACTAACGGCAGGTTAGTCTGACTAACCTCTAACCTGGCTACTGCATCCGTCGGTACTCCGCGTGCGTCACTTCAACAACCCTATCAATCTGTTTAATAAGTTTCGCCATCAGGTGCGTCGAGAGGAATATCTCAATCGTAAAAAGTGAAATGTGTTTTTTCCGGTCTATTTCCTTTACATGCAGAGACTCAATGTTTATTTTCTTGCGCAACAGAAGCCCGGCAATTCGATAAAGCGTACCCGGAGCATTTTCTGATTTTATTGTGAGGACGTATCTCATGTTAGATTTTGTTAACGATTTTCTTATTTAAGCCGCACTTCGTCCACGGCAGCGCCGCTTGGTATCATCGGGAACACATTCTCGTCCCTCTTCACCATAATGTCGAGAAGATAACTTCCCTCTGCTTTCAGCATCCGGTCCAAGGCGGGTGCTAAGTCCTTTCGTTCCTCCACCAACTCATTCGGAATGGAATACCCGTCGGCAATCTTATTGAAGTTGGGATTTTCCATGTGTACGAATGAGTACCGCTCTTCAAAGAAGAGTTCCTGCCACTGGCGCACCATGCCGAGGTGCCGGTTGTTGAGAATAATTATCTTCACCGATAGTTTCTCCTGCATGATGGTTCCGAGTTCCTGAATGTTCATCTGGAAGGAGCCATCGCCGATAATCGCGATTACTTCCCTCTTCGGCCCCGCAATCTTGGCGCCGATGCTCGCGGGAAGGGCGAAACCCATCGTCCCCAAACCGCCAGACGTGATGAAGCTGTCCGAATTCTCAAAACCGTAGTAGCGGGCGGAAACCATCTGGTGCTGCCCCACATCGGCCACGATGACAGCTTTGCCCTTTGTCTTTTCGCTCACAATCCTCACCACCTCTGCCATGCTTATCTCTCCCGATTTCGGATAGAGTTCCGCATCCACCACTACCTCTCGCTCCTCCGTATCTAATTTCTTGAATTGTCCTATCCACTCGTCATGCTTCCGAGATTTTATGAGCGGGGTTATTTGTGCAAGAAATTCCTTGGCATCCGCGTGAATCGCGATGTCCGCCGTTATGACCTTATCTAATTCTGCATGGTCAATGTCCACGTGGATTATTTTTGCCTGCGGAGCGTACTTTTTGATATCACCCGTTACGCGGTCGTCGAAACGCATGCCTATCGCAAATATCACGTCGGCTTTGTTGGTCAGTTTGTTGGGAGCGTAATTGCCGTGCATGCCGAGCATACCCATGTAGAGCGGATGGCTTTTGGGCATCGAGGAAAGTCCGAGCAGAGTGCTGGCCGCAGGAAATCCGCCTTGTTCGACAAATTGCACGAGTTCATTCTCCGCTTTTGACAAAGATATGCCGTGGCCAAAAAGAACGTACGGGCGTTTTGCGGAGTTGAGAAGCGCTGCCGCCCGATCCAGCTTCTTGGCGAAGTGCGGGTCGTGCCTGCTCTTCAGCGTTATCGTTTGAATAGAGTCATCGTACTCGCACAATTCGAATTGCGCGTCTTTTGTGATGTCTATGAGAACCGGGCCTTTCCTGCCTGATGAAGCGATGTGAAATGCTTTTGCAACAATGTGCGGAATTTCCGCCGCGTTCGTGATTTGGTAGCACCACTTGGTCACTGGAGTAACGATGCCGATAACAGGAGCTTCTTGGAACGCATCGGTTCCAAGCGCCGCCGCTGTCACCTGTCCCGTTATGCAAACGATCGGAATTGAATCGCTCATCGCGTCGGCAATGCCGGTCACAAGATTCGTCGCACCGGGCCCCGATGTCACCATGCACACGCCGGGCTTCCCCGAAAGCCGCGAATACCCTTCGGCCGCGTGCGCGGCTCCCTGCTCGTGGCGCACCAAGACGTGCCGGATGGAATCCTTGTAATCATAGAGCGCGTCGTACACCGGCATTATCGCTCCTCCAGGATATCCGAAAATAGTATCAACTCCCTCCCGCAAGAGGGACTTCATTAATGCTTGGGCTCCTGATATCTTTTCCATAATATTGTTGGTAGTTTAGCAGAAAACCCGCTGTTTGGCGGGTTTTCTGTTATACTTTGTTTATTATTCCAGTATTACAGTCCCCGCTCTAGCGGCGCAACGACGAGGACGACGACCGAAGATGTGAATTTCCGATTCATATAATAATGTTAACAGACTTCGTATTTCTGTCAAATACATTGAGATGTCATCTCAATGTATTTGACCCAATGTCCAACCTTGGGCATTTCCGAGGTGACTCCTCACCCATGTGTGGGGAGGTGTCTCCTCGGAAATTCCTAAAACTAAAAGAACATCCGGTAAATGAAATTAACGAGTGGGTCTACGTCGGGCCCGTAAACGATTGCCGCGCCGAGGGCGCTGGCGATGGTTATACAAATAATTCCGGCAAGCGCGAGCATCTGGCCGAGTACATGCTCCCGAATCGCCTCTGAATACCACTTTAATGCCGCCACGATGTTCGAAAATAGCTTTGCCGCAAGGACAGGGGCCGCTGCGTGCTTGGAATCAAGAAGAAATTTAATCAAATATGACAATGCGAGTATGGAGAATATCGCCGTCGATGCGCCCGCCAGCGTCGCATGAGTTTCAATAAGTCTTTCGAGTTCCGGTCTGCTTTGGACTAACAATTCGCTCGCAAGCTCGCCGGTCGCCAGCGTCAAATATGCCGAAAATGTTCCGAGAATAACGAGAAAGCCTTTTACTTTTGCATAGGTGTTGCTGTGAGTAAATCTGTTCGTATGTATGAGCTCCATAATCGCGTAGACGACAAGAAGCGCGATAGGAAAATGCACGAAGAGCGGATGAATATTCATGGAAAAAAAGATTGTACCACAATACTCGATTTCAAGAGAATACAAGAATTTGAGTTTTGGACTTCCGCGCAAGAAGTTGTATCATTTTTACATGTCACCCAATAGTAAGAAATTTACATTATATGTCGATGAATCTGGAACAGCGGGGCTAAGCGATAAGAGGTCCGAATATTTTATTCTAACAGGTTTAGCCATTGAACATCCGCGGGACAACGAATTGTCTGGTTGGTTTGATGTATTAAAAAGAAAGTACGGAATTAACAAAGGCCATACATTTCATTCTGTAGATATTTTTGAACTAAAAGATTCTTTAAACTATCTTACAAATAAAAATGATCGAGCCTTGGCGGACTCTTTAGGGGAATTTATAGCGTTAGCACCAATTAAATACAAAGTCGTAGCACTCAAGAAATCGGTGCTTCGCAAAGCTTTGCGCCTTCCTAGGAATTTAATACCTAATCAATTTAGACGCACAGCTGTTGGTGTTCAGGTGCGAGATATTGGATATGACATTTTGTCCGGTCATTTGTTTTTCTGGTTTTCAAACAAAGTTTTGAAGAACGATTCGTATCGTGGCTCAATAAGTTGCTGAATCACGACTAGAAGCCGATCACTCATTGTTGACATCCTTTCTTGAATCTAAGAATCCACGAAATTTCTATGATTTGCAGGGAAGCGAATCCGTACTGTCGCGTCAATCTGATGCAATGCGTAATCGAGTAGCGAGCATCAAATTTGAGACTAAACTCGGTGAATGCCCTGGTTTGGAATTAGCAGACTTATTTTCTTACATTTCAAACCTGAAACTGAGGTCTCTTCTTAGACAATTTACTAAACGAGGAATGCCACCTCTGTATAAAATAGCGGCACGAAATATGGAGGACAGCCAACCAGCCCTCTTAAATGAAACGGGATTCTTTAAATATTTGCCTCCGGGTAAAGTTCACAAAATAACCAATTTCCACAAAACATTGGGTACTTTGTGAACGCTACCCCTTGCGGGGTAGGCATCCACATGCAAAAAGTATACCAAATGTATATAGTCGAATCAAGTTATCCACACTTAATAAAGGGCTTGCGAGCTCGATTTAATTTAGCCATAAACCCTTTCATGGTAAATCCATGCTCAACAAACTTCTATCTCCCCTCCACAAACGTAAGCGCCTGGCCTTTTTCCCCAGCGCGGCCGGTACGGCCGATGCGGTGCACGTAGTCGTCGTATGTATTGGGGACGTCAAAGTTGATGACGTGAGAGACTTTTGGAATGTCCAATCCGCGCGCCGCAACGTCTGTCGCCACAAGAATTTGCGTCCTGTCGTGCTTGAATGCGTCCAATGCTCTCTGGCGATTGCTTTGCGTTTTGTTGCCGTGAATAGATGCCGCCTTGAATCCAAGATGCACCAATTCTTTCGCGAGTTTCTCCACTCCGTGCTTCGTGCGTCCGAAAATAAGCACTTTGCCGAAATCAGGCTTTATCAACATGTCCCGCAATACTTCAATTTTTGTCTTACCCACCGGTACGCGCACAATATCCTGGTCAACGCTTGAAGCGGTGTCGCGCGTTTTGACCGAAATGCGCACGGGGTCTTTCAAGAATTCTCCGATGAGTTTTTCTATGTCGCGCGAAAGAGTCGCCGAGAAGAAAAGAGTGTGCCGCTCTTTCGGAACCAGAGAAAGAATGAACCGCATGTCGGCGATGAAGCCCATGTCCAACATTCTGTCGGCTTCGTCCAAAACAACCGTGCTGAACTCGGAAAGATTAATCGCGCGGCGCTCCATTATGTCTTTCAAGCGGCCGGGAGTTCCGATAACGAAGTTCGGGTGTCTGCGCAGAGTCGCGATTTGCGGACCGATATTTGCTCCTCCGACGCATGAGACGGCGCCGATTCGCATATGATTCGCAAAGCTCCAGAACTCGTCCTCTATCTGCCGTGCAAGTTCGCGCGTCGGCACCATTATGAGTACGCGATTCTTTCTGTCTCGAATTACTTTATCAATAAGCGGAATGAGAAATGCGCCCGTTTTTCCTGTCCCCGTGTTGGCGACTCCGAAAACATCTTCGCCGTTTAGCACATGCGGGATGGCTCTGTCTTGGATTGGCGTCGGCTCGAAATACCCCTTTGCCAAAATATTTTTCTTCAAATGCTCGTCGATGGCAAAATCCATGAAATGATGCTCGGGCTTGAAATGCTCGGTAGTTTCCGTGATGACGGCCTTGTTGATGAATCGCGAGATGTCGATGCGTTCACCTCCACGGGCACCTCCGCGACTACCGAACCCCCGCCCTTGCCCGCCGAAGCCTCGGCGAAGGCGGGTCGGTGCGTAACTTTTGTGAAAACCTCTGCTCGCCGGGTATGGCGAGACCTGTCGACGGCTCGCCGGAGCGCGATGCGAGGAATGCCCAAACGAACGGCGCGGGGAATAAGCCCCTCTCGATGAGGGGCCGGCATGGCGGGCGCCGGCACCTGTAGACGGTCTGCCATGATGAACTCCAGATTTGCCGCTTGGGCTATGACTAAACATGTATTAATTAGGTTATAGGGACTAGGTTTTAGGTTCTAGCAAATATGAACGCCGGAAAGATAGGGTAATCCCGCATCTTTGCTACAACGCGTCTCAGGAGAGTTTCACCCCGACTGTGTGGGATGGCCTTGGTATCTCCCAAGACAAAAACCAACGAGAAGAGTTGATAGTTGAAGTGTAGCAGGGATTCACCAATGTGTCAAGGAAAATGCCAATGCCAAGGGGCGCCCTTGGCATTTAGGCAACCTTTTCTTCTTTTGCCTCAACTTTTTCTTCAGCTGCTGGAGCGGTTTCTGCCTCTGGTGCCTTTGCCTCGGCCTTTACTTCCCTAACCTCTTCGCTTTGCGAAGAGTCGGGCGAACCGCCTCCCGCCTGCGCCGAGGCTTCGGCGGGCAGGTCGGCGGTTTTAGCCGCCACCGGTTCTGCCGGTTTCTCTTGGTGTTTTGCAATTTTTGCTCCAGTGATGATTTTCTCGGAAACGAGCATGTTGTGAACTGTGGCACTGGCCTTTGCTCCGACAGAAAGCCAGTATTTAATCCTGTCCGCGTTGAACTGCTTCTCTTTCGTCTTCGGATTGTAGGTGCCCACCTTTTCAACGATGTTGCCGGTCTTCGGGCCACGGGTGTGTTCGGCGACAATAATACGAAAAGCCGGCATGTTTTTGCGGCCTATTCTCTGCATTCGTATCATTAACATATACCCCGTTAGAAATTAAAAATTGCTCTGGCTAAATTATTGAATGGCAGAATGAATCTGTGTACTTGGACACCCCATAAAATGAACATTTCTAATGGGGTCGCGACACTCTAACAGGTATCAAGCTTCGGGTCAACATTTTTTGACCCCGAATTTCCAATTTGCAATTCTCACTTTTCAATGAATTTTCAAACCTTAATTTCCAAAATCAAAACATTAGATATTGTGAATTGATTGGAAATTGCAAAATTGGAAATTGAAAATTATTTTGCAACCTTTTCGGCCTCTTCCAATTTAACGGACAACATTTTCGAGACCCCGTCGTTCCCCATCGTAACTCCATAAAGTTCTCCTGCCGCGGCCATTGTCGAGCGGTTGTGCGTGATAACGATAAGCTGGCTTTTGGAGCCAAGCTCGCGAATCATATCTGCGTATCGCTTGCTGTTGGCCTCATCAAGAGCGGCATCTGTTTCGTCCAAAACCAAGAACGGCGGAGGATTAACCTGCGACATCGAGAATATAAGCGCGATAGAAGTGAGCGCGCGCTCGCCTCCGGAAAGTACTTCAAGCCCGTGAACTTTTTTGCGCGGAAGATGGACCGAGATAGAAAGTCCCGCGTACAATTCCTCTTCCTCGGTCATTTCTTCCTCCTCATCCATTAAGTCCTCATCGCTTTTCGGGCTTTGCCCGCCGGAGCCTCGGCGAAGGCGGGGTTCCTCCACTTCCAGCTTGGCTGCGCCTCCGCCGAACAATTTCATAAAGAAATCGCCGAGCGTGGCGTTTATCAATTTGAGGCCTTCCGTAAATTTGGCATCAATAGTCTTCTCCAGTTCCACAATAATATCTTTGAGCGACGCCGCGGAGCGCTCAAGGTCTACAAGCTCGCGTCCGAGAAATTCGTCGCGTTCTCTGGTCTGATTGAACTCGCGCACGACCGCATCGCCGTTTCCAATTCCAGATTCCTCTATCTTTATTTTCAACCGCTCGATCTCCCGCCGCCTTTTTTCCTGCGCGGGGCGGTCGTCGCCAGTAAGCACCTCATCCCCCGCTCCGCCATCCGCCGGCTGGCGGAGGGGCTTTTCCCAATCATGGATAGCGGCACCGACGAGAGCGATGCCTTCGCGCACTTCGTCCTCAAATGCCTGGCGCAAAGTCGCTATGGTCATGCGCGCGTTTTGCACAGAACCGAGCTTTCCCTGCGCTTCGCGCACAGCAGATTCAAGTTCGATTAAATCGCGCTCCGCCGCAAAACCGGCATCGCGCACCTGTGTAATTTGCGCTCGCAATGCCTCCAGCTCCTGCGCGAGCGCCGTTTCCTCTTTTTGGACGCGCTCCAAAGAATTCGCGATTGCTTTCACCTGTTGCTGCGATTCTTCTTTCGTATCCGGCGCCGAACCGGAAAGACCGTCGACGAATGATTGAATGCGGTCCTTAATGTGCAAAAGAAGCACGCGCACGGAAGGCATGTCGTCGTTGCGCAAAGCTTCCGAAATCGCCTCGCTAACCTCGCGGGCAAACTGCCTCACATGCGGCACGGCGACGATTTGCTCCACCATCACCGTATTGGCTTCTGCAACGCCTTCGGCCCGCCCGAGTTCGCGTGTGAGTTTCTCGCTCTCGCGCCGGGCCTCACTAAGTTTTTGCTCGCGCTCAATTATCTTTCCCTTCAGTTCCTGCAGAACGCCGGCGCTTTGGCTCGGGCGCTTTCCCCGCGCCTCATTGGCTCGATTTCCAAGAGTCTTTAATTCTGTTTCCTGCGAACGCTCTTCCGCACTAAGCCGCTTGTCTTCCGAAGTTATCCACGCGTGTTCACGCGCAAGATATTCGGAAAGTTTTGCCGCGAGCATCTCCTTCATCTCCCGCGCTTTCTCGATTTTCTGGACTTGAGAGCGCAAGAAATTCAGATGCGGGGTTATCTCGCGCCGGAGCGATTTTGTTTTATCAATATTTGATGCCGTCTCCTCGAGCTTTCGCTCGCTCTCGGCTTTTTTGTGCTGGTAGAGCTTGAGACCGAGAGCATCTTCCACCATCTCTCTGCGCTCGCGAGGACTCGCATTCAGGATCCTGTCGGCTTCTCCCTGTGAAATTATCTGGTATCCGGAGCCGCCGATGTTGGCGCCCGCGAGCAAACGGATGACGTCCTTGAGGCGCACCTTGGTTCCATTCAATAGATACTCGTTCTCGCCGTCGCGATACACGATTCGTTCAACGGCGACCTCGTTAAAATCCAAATCCAAAAGCCGCGTGCCTGCCTGCGCCGTGCCCTGCGCGGCAGGCAGGGAATTATCAAAAACGACTTTCACGCCGGCTCTATTGCTCCTCGGCAGTGTCGGCGACCCTCCCCATATCAAATCCTCCCCGCGCTTGGAGCGCAGTGATTTCATTGATTGTTCTCCGAGCACGAATCTGAATGCTTCCGCGACATTTGATTTTCCGGAACCATTCGGACCCACGATAGAAGAAATGCGGGAAGCAAAAACTATGTCGGTCTTTTTGCCGAACGATTTGAACCCCGTAAGCTCAATGGACTTTAGGTACATCCCGTTAGAAGCCCGCCTGCCATCGCCTGAAGCGACGGTCGTGGCGAACTTGATTAACTAATAAATACTTTGCGTTTGTCTTCATGCCATTTGCCCCGCTCTGGCTTTGGCGGGCAGGTAGGAAGCTTGCGCTTCCGTCTCGTTGTTCGTTCCTGGTAAATAATCGACCAATGCAAAACATTCCGCGGATATTTGCTTATCAGACCTTCCGTAACTTCTAACGGGATACATTGAATCTCATTGTACCAAATATATATCGCAAGCAGGAATGATTTAATGATTTATCGTGTATACCATACTTGTACAAATGTACAAGTATGGTATATTAGAAGTAATGTTGGCTCCACATGGTAAACGCCGTCGAGAGCAAACTGTTCGAATTTTGAAGATGGTCGCTTTGGGTGTTTTACTTGTTGGAATCGGTGCCGTTCCACCGCCATGGGCGATTCCGCGAATTATCCGCGAACTTGTCTCGAAAGATACGCCTGAAGATCGTAAACGAGTGAGACGCAAGATTCTTGATTTAAAGTATCGCGGTTATATCACTGAAAGCGGCGATAGATATCTTGTGACCGATAATGGAAGAAGCATCTTGGAAGAAGAAGATTTGTGGGATTTGAAAATACCGACGCCAAGGCGGTGGGCTAGAGCGTGGCATCTTGTCATATTTGATATACCGGCTGAGAAGTCGCGTTTTCGGATCCCATTCATAAGGCATCTCCAAGGTTTGGGGCTCGTTTTTTATCAGCGATCGGTGTGGATATATCCTCATCCAGTAGAAGCCGCGGTTCGCGAAATAACAAATTTCTATGGCATTACCCCATACATTTCTTTTGTCACTGCAACAAGTATTGGCGGAGCAATCGCCCTCAAACGTAAGTTTAAAATCCTCTGATTTCCATATACCATAGTTGCACATATGTACAACTATGGTATATGATTCGGACTCGTTTTTTTCATGTTTTTTATCGCGAACTCTTACCAACCCTTGGCTACGAGAGCTTTGCGGGCGGCGTCTTGTTCCGCTTCTTGTTTTGACCTTCCTTCTCCTGTAGCAATGCGCTTTTCTCCTAAGTACACGCCGACGACGAAATTCTTGTCATGGTCCGGACCTGTCTGGCTCAAGACATCGTAAGAAGGGGTCACCGTCTCCTTATCTTGCGCAATTTCCTGGAATCGGCTTTTCGCATCCTGCCATAATCCTTTGGACACCACCTCATCCGTTTTATAAAAAAGCTGTTCTGAAATAAATTTCTTCGCCGGCTCATACCCTTGGTCGAGGTATATTGCGCCTATCAACGCCTCAAACGCGTTGGCAAGTATTATCGCGCGCGCGCGGCCGGTATCTTTTGCTTCCCCGCGTGATAGCAATAAAAATTCATTCATTCCAAGCTTCGTGGCCGCATCAGAAATACTCACGGTGTTCACGAGCGCAGCGCGATACGAGGTCAGATCTCCCTCTGCCTTATCGGGATATTTTGCATAAAGAAATTCGGTCACGACAAGTTCAAGTACCGCATCGCCCAGAAATTCTAGCCGTTCATTATGTTGACGGCCGGATGCCCGATTCTCATTCAAATACGAACGGTGCGTGAACGCCTGCTGGAGCAAGCTCTGGTTTTCAAAATGATATCCGATTTTATCTTCAAATTCGCTAAAGTTCATATTTTTATAAAGGTATCAGGTTATAGGTTTCAGGTCTGTGTAGAGTATTCCTAGAACCTGTGACCTGCAACCTAAAACCTATTTCCTGTCTTTCTGCGCGAGCAAATTAATTGCGCGCGTGACTACTGGAAGAATGTCGTCGTAGAAGTTGAGGTCTCCCACCGAAGCGAGCGGGAACCATTGTGCATCGTCAAGTCCTCCCTCTTTTCTTGTTTGCAAATCTTGGAATTTTCCTCTCGCAAGAAAATACGTCGCGTGACGGCGCTTCTTCCCTTTTCCGCCGCCTGTGGAATCGTTCGCGATGTATTCATTTTCTCCGAGCTGGTCTTCCACATCGACGTCAAGCCCGACTTCGTCTTTGACCTTTCTCTTAACGCCCGCCTCGTGCGTCTCCTCCGGCAGTAACTTGCCCTTCGAAAGAGTCCAATGTCCGAAAATATCGTGAACGAGCGCGAGGTATACCTCGCCGCCATCGCGCGCATACACGACTGCGCCTATTAATTCTTCCACCGACATTCCGCCGGAACGCGTCCCGTCTTTTTTTCTGGCGTTACCTTCCGATTTCCCGGGTTCCCCGAGTTCCACATATACGGCGCCCAAGACGCCGTTCACGAAACGGCTTGAGGAGGCGCCTCCGAATGTCTTCGCCAATTCTATCGCCTCGTTAATCGCGACTTTTTCAGGTACCTGCGCCTTATCCGCATACAGCAATTCCGTAAGTCCGAGTCGCAGGATGTTGCGGTCTACGGCTGCGATTTTTTCTATCGGCCATTCCGGGGCAGCGCCCCGTATTACCTCGTCGATTTCTTTTTGTTTTGAAATGGCGGTCTTTAGAAGGTCGGTCATGAACGGCATATCCGATTCTCGCGCGCCAAATTCTTTTGCGTAGTTGGCCAGCCGATCCATTCCATCCTGCTGAGTCATTTTTCCGCCGGAAGAATCCCTCTCGAAGAGAACTTGCAGAACTACCGAACGGGCGAGATGTCTGTTAGCCATGTTAGAAATTGTTACCCAATGCGAATGTAGTGAGCATGAGGTTAGAATTTCTTACACCCAGCACCTTTGAACAAAGGTGCTGGGTCAAGAAAATATATTTGCTGGCGCTCATTATTTTCATGAAAGAGCAGAAAAACCTACGTTACTCTAAGTTTTTTCGGACGTTTCTTTTTCTTTAACATCCTTTCCGGATTCTTTTAATTCTTTTTCGTGTCGCTTGGTCCGGCGCTGTTCGCGCTCGGTTCTGGCGACAATATCAATAATCACGTTGCCGTTGTATTTTCCGCAAGCGGCGCAGGCGCGATGAGGAATCCTGTTTGCCCCGCACTCGCATCTCGAAAGGCGCGTACCGGAAATTGCGGCATGGCTGCGGCGCATTCCTGTCTTTGAGCGGTTTGCCCGCATTCGTACAACCATAACCGCCAGTATACTGGCGGAAGTATCAGGTAGCAAGTATCAGGTATCAAGTAAATGCTTTTTGCTACTTAAACACTTGATACTTGTTACTTGAAACTTGATACTTTTATTTCAAGGCGGGTGCAAAACGACTTCCTATGCAATACACAGAGACCGTGCTTTTTGATGAGCGCGCAGTGCGCTGGCGTGCCATATCCCTTGTGTGATTCAAATCCGTACTTCGGATATTTGATGGCAAACTCGCCCATCAAAAAATCACGCTCCACTTTCGCAACGATAGATGCCATTGAAATTATCGGTTCTATATCATCGCCATGAATAATAGTCTGTTGAAACGGAAAATGCTCCGGCGCGTGCAAGGTGCCGTCCAAGCGAATCTCGCATGTTCCGGGTTCAGCTCCAAGACCCAGAAGGCAGGCGTCTAATGCCGATTGAATGGAATAGACAATGCCGTGCGCATCTATCATTTCCGAGGGAGATGACCGAACGACGAAATTGAGCTCTCCCGAGTTGCGCAAGGAATCAATCTTCAAGTACCAATCTTTTCTTTGCTGCGGTGATAGCTTCTTGGAATCCCGCACCCCTTTAATAGACTGCCAGTCAAAATCGCGCGTAACTGCCACTGCGCCGACAAAAACCGGTCCCGCGAGCGGACCTCTTCCCACCTCGTCTATTCCTACGATAAATTCACCCATTCTATATATGCTACCATTTCAGAATGCAGACTCTTGCTATTGCCGGTGGAATAGCCGCTATTTTAGGACACCTCGTCTGGATCCGCGGCATCTTGAACGGCACGATGCACCTCAATCTGGCCACATGGGTCATGTGGGCACTCATTGACGCGTGCATTCTCGCGGCCTCAATATATGCGGGCGCGCCCGCTCCCTATCTTCCTATGGGATTCCTTGTAGGGGCGACGCTCGTTGCACTGGCTCTTCTATTTAAAGGTACATGGGGATGGGGCTTTCTCGAAACGGCGTGTACGGCAATCGCAGCAGTTTCGCTCATAGGGTGGTACTTTGGCGGACCGCTTACCGCTCTCGTTCTTCTCACCATTGGAAAATACACAGCCGGAATTCCGAGCGTTGTGCGCGGGTATCAAGTACCCGAACGAAAACAATCGTGGATGTGGTTCGTGAACGCGTTTGGGGCGGCGGCCAATATATTCGCGGGCGGCACATGGACTTTAGCGCAAAGCTTGTTTCCCACGTTCGCTTTCGCCTTCAGCGCGCTTACCGGCTTCGTGCACCTGAGGCAGAAAAAAGTATTCAGTATATAGTATTCCGTATACCGTATGCATTTACACCGAATAGGACTTACGCAACATCTGAATCGTCCTTGCGAGGCTTTGCCGAAGCAATCTAGGGTTGGAGCCGTAGTTCCTGGATTGCTTCGCTTCGCTCGCAAAGACTGGCCGATGAAGTATGCATCGGCATCTGTAGACGAAAAGCTCGGTTTTACACTGTCTTTTGATCTCCTTGTGTAGGTCCTACCGAATACAAAATACCGCATACTAAATACTATCTTTTATGGAACCCGATTTCGTTAACCTGCATACGCATTCTCATTATTCGCTTCTCGAGGCTCTGCCTCAAATTCCCACTCTTGTTGATGCTGCCGCTGCCGACGGACAACGAGTACTCGCGCTAACCGATAACGGAAATCTTTATGGAGCGATTGAGTTCTACAAAGAATGCAAGGGGAAAGGAATAAAGCCGATAATCGGCGTCGATTTCTTTGTCGCGACGCGCACGATGCGCGACAAAGAACATCGCGTTGACGATTCGCCGACACGCCTCGTTCTATTGGCAAAGAATAAAGAGGGATATCGCAATCTCATACAACTTGTCACAAAATCGCATCTGGAAGGATTCTTTGTGCGTCCCCGCGTTGACCGCGAGCTTATTGAAATGCATCGCGAGGGTTTGATAGCGATTTTGCCGGCGCAAGACGGCGAGCATTCCCGCGCGCTCAAAGATAAAGCGATAGAGCGGGCAAAGGATTCCGCGCGCTGGCATGTTTCCGTTTTCGGCTCTCCGCCCGCCGGCGGATGTTACGCAGAGATCACGCATCATCCGGAAATCGAAGGGCACGAGAAATTGATGAAAAGTATCGCTTCGCTTGCGCGGGAATCGGGCATCGGCCTAGTCGCCTCGCAGGAGGTCTACTACATGGAAAAGGAGGACGCGCTTGCGCGCGAGCTCGTGGATAAAATCCGTTCGGCGAGCGTCTTGAACCGCGACTTCGCAGAAAATGCGCCCGATTTTTCATTCATGACGCGCGCGAAAGCGATGGAGATTTTTGCAAAATATCCCGAAGCGCTTGCGAATTCCGTTAATATCGCCGAGGCCTGCAACCTCGAACTGAAGCTCGGCACGTGGGTATTCCCTGAATTTCCGGTTCCCAAAGGTACATCCCACAACGATGTTCTACGCGAAATGGCATACGCGGGATTCAAGGAACGTGGAATGTCAGAAACGGAAAAAAACAAGAAACGCGTGGAGTACGAACTTTCGGTCATTGAGGAGAAAGGCTATTCTCCGTACTTTCTCGTGGTCGCAGACCTTTTGCGGCACGCGCGAGAAAAAGGAATTCTTACCAACACGAGGGGGTCGGCTGCCGGCTCGCTTGTTTCGTATCTTTCGGGCATTACCACGGTGAACCCGATAGAGTATCAGCTTCCCTTTGAACGATTCCTAAACCCCGAGCGCCCATCCCCGCCCGATATCGATATGGACCTCGCGGACAACCGGCGCGACGAGCTCATTGATTACGTGCGCGAAAAGTACGGAGAAAACCATGTTGCGCAAATAGGGACGTTCGGCACCATGATGGCGCGCGCGGCGGTGCGCGATGTCTCCCGCGCGCTCGGCCACGCATACGGCACGGGCGACACCATCGCGAAGCTGATACCGTTCGGCAAGCAGGGATTCCCCGTCACCATAGACGGCGCGCTCGAGGAAGTTCCGGAGCTTAAAGAAATGTACAAGCGCGACCCGGATGCGCGGGAAATTATCAACCTGTCCAAAAAAGTCGAGGGAAACGCGCGGCACATGGGCGTTCACGCCGCGGGCGTCGTCATTGCGCCGGGGCCGGTCACCGATTACGTCCCCGTGCAACTCGACCCGAAAGGAGGAAAGAAAATAACGCAATACGATATGTATGCGGTGGAAGACGCGGGGCTTCTGAAATTCGACTTCTTGGGACTCACGAACCTTTCCGTTCTTGCGGATTCAATCGTGCGCGTGGAAAAGCGTTTGCAAATAAAAATCGATCTTGACCGCCTACCGCTCGACGACAAAAAAACGTTCGAGATGCTCGGGCGCGGAGAAACACTCGGCGTGTTCCAGCTCGCGAGCGCAGGCATGACGAGCCACCTCATCAATCTCGAGCCCACAAGCATTCACGACATCAACGCGATGGTCGCGCTCTATCGGCCGGGCCCCATGGCATTCATCCCCAATTACATCGAGCGCAAGAAGCATCCGGAGCAGGTGGAATATTTGGACCCGCGCATGGAAACGATTCTAAAAAATTCGTATGGAGTTATCACATATCAGGACGATGTCTTGGAAATTGCAACTAAAATCGCAGGTTATACGTGGCTTGAAGCCGATAAGTTCCGTAAAGCAATGGGAAAGAAAATCCCTGTTGAGATGCGCGCGCAAAAAGAGAAATTTACTCGCGGTTGCTTGAAACATGGAATGAAAGAGGCACTCGTCCAGAAACTCTGGGAACAAATCGAGACTTTTGCCGCGTATGGTTTCAACAAAGCGCACGCGGCATCTTACGGTAACTTAGCCTATAAAACGGCTTACATGAAGGCTAATTTCCCTGTCGACTACATGGCTTCTGTCCTTACCGCGGACGCAGGCGATGTGGATAAAGTGGCTATCGTCGTCGCGGAATGCGCGCGCATGGGATTGAAGATTCTTCCGCCGTCCGTCAACGAGAGCCAGGGAAATTTTACGGTAGTGGACGACAAGAGCATTAGATTTGGCTTATACTCGATAAAGAATTTCGGCACGGGTGTCGCCGACTCCATAATGATAGCAATGGAGAAAGGAAAGAAGTTTACCGACGTTGGAGATTTCTTAAGCAGAGTTCCGGACAAAAACTTAAATAAAAAATCTCTCGAGTCTCTTATTAAATGCGGAGCATTGGACGAACTAGCCCGAGGTGACTCCTCCAGCATCCGAGGAGACACCTCCAAAGGAGGAGTCACCTCTGATGCGGACACCCGCGGACAGCTTCTCGCGAACATCGACCTACTTTTGAGCTTTCACAAAGAACATACCGACATTCCGACTAATCAGAGTTCCCTATTCTCCGCCGGAGGCGGATCCGCCTCCGGCGGAGGTGCGTTCTTTCCGGCAAAGCTCTCCCTTAAACCTGCACCGCCCGCCACAATGACACAGCGGCTAACCTGGGAGAAGGAACTTCTCGGATTGTACGTATCAGGCCATCCTTTGGACGCGCATAAAGAAAAACTGGCGAAACAAAAGATGGCCATCGGCGTCGCGAAAGAAACGTTCCCCAAAGGAACAGAAACTGTCATCGCAGGACTGCTCGAGAATCTCCAGTACATTCTGACCAAGAACGGCGAGCGCATGGCATTCGGCCGCCTCTCTGATTATTCGGGAAGCGTTGAAATAGTCCTTTTCCCTCGCACGCTCAAAGAAAACGAACCGAGCATAATCGCCGGTACATGCGTCATGCTGAAAGGCAAATTCTCATTGCGCAACGGAGAGTCCAGCTTCGTGGTGGAAAAGGCTAAGGCGCTTTGAGAAATAGCCTAGGTACGTTATTCTGTTTAAAAATACTTGCCCCGTTAGAAATGCGAAAATTACAAAATCATCAGATTGCCGACAGATAAGAAAATATGAGCAAACACTCCGATCCTAAAGATGCACCACCGATTTCTAATGGGTTGGCCGACAACATTGGGAACGTACGGCACACCCTCGCGCACCTGCTTGCCGCCGCAGTAAAGAAGCACTACCCGAAAGCAAAACCCTCTATCGGACCCGCGATAGACGACGGCTTTTACTACGATTTTGAATTTCCTAAAGGCGAAGCGCCGAGCACGCAGGATCTGCCTAAGCTGGAAAAGACGATGCGCGAGATGCTCCGCGCGTGGACCGGTTTTGATAGAGAAGAGGTTTCGGCGCGCAGCGCGAGCGCGTATTTCAAAGGCAATCCGTACAAGCTTGAGCTGATAAAAGACTTGCAGAAAGCCGGAACAAAAATAACTTTCTACACGTGCCCGCCTGCGAGCTACAAGAAATCTTTAAAGGGTACATCTTCGGATGCACATAGCTTTACCGACCTGTGCCGCGGTGGCCATGCGGAAAACCCGTCACGCGATATTGCGCCTGATTCCTTCAAACTCGACCGCATCGCGGGCGCCTACTGGCGCGGCGACGAAAAGAACAAGATGCTCACGCGGATCTACGGCCTCGCTTTTGCTTCAAAAGAGGAGCTCCAAACATTTTTGGAAGCGCGCGAGGAAGCCGAGAAGCGCGACCATCGCAAGCTCGGGACCGTGCTTGGTATCTTCACGTTTGATGATGATGTCGGTCCGGGACTTCCGCTGTGGCTTCCCAACGGCGCTGCCATGATAGACGAGTTGGAAAAACTCGCGAAAGAAATGGAGGATAAGAGCGGTTATCTTCGCGTCCGTACGCCGCACATCGCCAAGGAAAGCCTATACACGACGAGCGGCCACCTCCCCTATTACAAAGACAGCATGTACCCGCCGATGAAGTGCGAGGGCGTGAACTACTATTTGAAAGCGATGAACTGCCCGCATCATCACAAGATATTCGCGGCGCGCCCAAAAAGCTGGCGCGACATGCCCGTGCGCCTCGCGGAGTACGGCACGTGCTACCGCTATGAAAAATCCGGCGAGCTCTTCGGCCTCATGCGCGTGCGCTCGATGCAGATGAACGACGCGCACATCTACTGCAGCGAGGAACAATTCGCCGACGAGTTCCGGAAAGTCACGGAGCTTTACCTCTCCTACTTCAAGATATTCGGAATACAAAAATACGTGATGCGCCTATCTCGGCACGCGCCGGAGAATCTCGGAAAGAAATACATCAATGAGCCGAAGCTTTGGCTCAAGACGGAGGAAATGGTGCGGCGATGCCTCACGGAGCTCAATGTCCCATTCACGGAGGCCGAGGACGAGGCGGCGTTCTATGGTCCGAAGATAGATGTAGAGATATGGAGCGCTATCGGCCGCGAGTTCACGCTTGCGACCAATCAGGTTGATTTTGCAGTTCCCGCCCGCTTCGGCCTCGTTTACACCGACAAAGATGGCAAACAAAAAACGCCTTTGTGCATCCATCGCGCTCCGCTTAGTACGCACGAGCGGCTAATAGGATTCCTAATAGAGCACTTTGCGGGCGCCTTCCCTCTTTGGCTCGCGCCTGTACAGGCAAAAATCATTCCGATATCTGAAAAGCAGGCGAGTTATGCGAAAGAGATTTTTACACAACTTCGAGACGCGGCCATCCGAGTCGAGCTCGATGATTCGAACGATACCTTGGGTAAACGCATACGGAATGCAAAACTGGAGAAAGTCCCCTACACGCTAGTTGTCGGCGATGCAGAAATAAAATCAAAAACGGCGACGCTGGAAAGCAGAAGCAAAGGAAAAATTGGTGCTCTTTCCGTTGAGGAAATTATAAATAAACTCAAACAGGAAATTTCATCGCGCGCTTTGTAAACCGGCTCCGGTTTGCTGGCTCCTCGGCTCGGAGATGCGGAAGCTAAGCTTCCGCATCTCACTCGCTCTACGTCGCCAGTAACGCGTGTACGGCGTCATTGCGAGCAACGCGAAGCAATCTAGGGCGACGATACATATTTCCCGATTTGTAGTTTTCTCTAGATTGCTTCGCTGCACTCGCAAAGACGAAATACTAGCGCCTAATGCTAGAAATCGCTTTCGAGCCTATTGCGCGAATTCTAAAGCGTTATAAACTTACGGAAACCAAGTAAGTATGGCTACAAAGACTTTAAAAATGGAAAAGAATGTGGAGGCGATTCTTGAGACTGTTATTTTTATTAAAGAAAAAGTCGAGAAAATGGACGTAACACTTGACGAACACTCGCGTGACCTCACTCAAATAAAGAAAGATGTGGAAAATGGACTTGATAAACGTCTCAAGCTGGAAGTCCGAGTGACAAAATTAGAGGCACTCTCACATTGATATAGCCACAAAACAAAAACCGCCATTGAGGCGGTTTTTGTTGCTTTCGCTTTCTTTGCCCTCCGAAGCCTTCTTTGTCCTTCCGTAGCTTTATGCGAAGGAGGAGGCGAAGGAGGGGGAGCTCACGGACCGTCTACAGGTGTCTATCATGAACGATAGGCCGTCTACAGGTGCCTATCACAAACGATAGGCCGTCTACAGGTGTCTATTCACTACACCAATAGACCCGGCGGCAACCTGTTAAGCGCGGAGTACTACGATGCGCGGACCCATTCCGCCCTCTACTGAACCGACGGAAATCATTGAATCATTCGTGCCACGGGCAGAAGTTCCGAGGTTCGAGGTGACTCCTTCGCTTTTGCCTGCCTGCGCTGAAGCTTCGGCGGGCAGGGAAGGTGTCTCCTCGGAAACTCGTGACGTCGCGAATTCAGCGGTCTTTCCGGCATTTCCGAGGTGACTCCTCACCCCCAAGGGGGAGGTGTCTCCTCGAGAATTCTTTCCTCGCAACATCGAGCCGACGAGCGCGAATGCGCCACCGCGGAAGTAGAGTACAAGGTAGGAAGCGGCGACAGCGAATCCCGCAAGCACGAGCCAGTACATGGCGTTGCCGAAGGTGCCGAAGTCAAATCCCGTGTAAGGAATCTGCGTGAGGGCGACATACGGAGCTACTGCGGCCGCTTGCGCAACCGGAGCTGTGTAGACCGGAGCGGCAGGAGCAACATAGTTGCTGTAACCGGCATACGTTTGGCAGGAAGAAGTTCCGCCATTGCCCGAAACCGTGAGCGTGTAGAGAGTATTGGCGTTCGGGTAAACAGTCGTCGAGCCGGAAGGAGCGACAGTGCCTACGAGCGGAGAGATGTATCCGCTGTTGGCATTCGAAGAAGTCCAAGAGAGTACAACTGCATTGTTACCGTAGCCGGAGCCGTATCCACCGCTGGCAACGATTCTGCAAGAAGGCGCAGGCGCCGGCGGGAAGTAGCTCGGCGTGTTGTAGTACGAGGGAGAATTGTTGTACGAAGGAGAGTTGTTGAAGTACGTTCCGCCTCCCGAAACGTATTGCACAGGGCTTTGCGCTGGGGCTTGCGAGACTACCGAGATGGTAACCGGACCGGTGTAGTTGTGGCTGTCTGTGGTAACCGTAGTCGGGGCGTAATCGTGGCTGTCGTTCGGAGCGTAGATACTTGTTGGAGAGTAATTGGAAACTGTCGTAGGCGAGTAAGTGTAAATTTCGCTCGGAGAATATATTTCTGTCGGCGCCCACGTTGAGGTCGGCGCGTAAGTGTAAACTTCCGAAGGAGCCCAAGTTGAAGTGGTCTCTGTTATTGTCGTATTCGTAGGCGAGTAAGAGTAAATAGGAGCTGCAGCTACACCCGGAGACGAATATACCGGAGTCGTCGGGTAATAAGTCGGTGTGGAACTGTAGTAACTTGGACTAGAGTAATAATTAGGAGTGGTAGCGTAGTAATTCGGAGACGTGGAGTAGTAGTCGTAAGTCGGAGAAGTTCCGTAAACGTCGTAGACATCGTAGGCTTGAGAGCCGTACGATGGAACATAATCCGTGTATCCCGGGGTCGGAATGTAGTCTGTATAGCCGGGAGTAGGAATATAATCCGTATAACCCGGAGGCGGAATTACATTGCCGTCACCGACGTTATCATCGGCAAACGCAAAAAAAGGCGCACCAAACGCAAATAAAGCTATCGCGACAAACGTGTTTATAGTTTTCATATAAGTTAATTATACTCTTAATACTTTAATCTGTCAAGGCCTTCGACAAGGCCGAAACTCTCGCTTTTTCCGAGAGTTCGAAACATTAAAAAACGTATTAATGTTTCGAACTCCAAGAAAAAAATGGGTTGGGGGCGGCTTTACGCAAAGTGTCGTCCGCCCCCATTCCCTAATGCCGCGCCGCCCCTACGGCATCGGCCGGATGCACTTGAAATGTGCGTCCATGTTGAGCTTGGTGCCCTCCATCTCCACCTCGGGGGTCTGGCACCTCACCCAACGTTGCGGAAGTAGGTCACCAAGCGAAACCTCCTTCAACTCTTCGCCGACTCTCATCTTGCAGAGTCCGGCGAAGGTTTCCACTTTGCCGATCAGGGGGTCACGGCAAGTGGACTTTACAATTTCGGCGCACTCCGTGAAGGTATTCTTTTCCCGATCAAAATTGATCGGATAGCCCTTTACCCCGGGCTTACCTTTCACGTCGCACGCTTTCACGAACCCGCTCGGCAGCCCGCGGCGCTCGTTCCCGCGAGCGATTGGGTTTTTGGCAAGGTCAGTGCGCCCTTGCCATTTGCCGATGGTTGCGGCGCTCGGAGTTTTTGGCTTCGCCGCCTTTTTCGCCGCGGCTTTTCTTTCTTCAGCCGCTTTTTCAGCAGTTTCTTCTTTTTCCTTCTCTGCCTCTGCGCGCTCTTGTTCTTTTTTCTCCAGAGCAGTAACCGTGCCCTGAAGCGCCTCCACTTTTTTATTAAGGCTGTTATGCGCGTTGACTAGCTTGTTGTGGTCGGCAACCACAACTTGATCCTTTTCCAACGCAGCCACGCGCTGGTCCAGTGTCGGACCTTTTTCGCCGCAACCTGCAACGAATACTGCAAAAAAAACTACCGCACACACTCGCGTATACATGGCGACTTCCTTTCAGGATTGAATTGAAAAAGACCACAGTCATCCAAAAAGGATGAAAGGATCCCAGTTTTTGATGCTTGGATCCAAAGAAGTTCGATTTCTCAAATTCCTTTGGATAAAAACAGCTTCGTGTGGGAAGCGAGCGGAGCGCTACACTTCCCACACACGACCTACGAGGAGGCCGTTCGACCGGAGAGGTCATTGCTTGGGATTGCATTCGCTATTGGGACAGCGCCAGACGCGTTGTTTTTGCGCATTGGTCGCCCAATAACAGGCGGAGTCCTCGGGTTTCCCCTTGACCTCCGTTGCACAAGCTGGGTTCGTCGCCCCGCCGTATTCCTGCCAGCCGCTAACCTGCGTTTTTACAGGAAGTGCTGGAGGAGTGGGCTGGGTATTGCCCGGTTTCCCGACGGGGACATATATCCTGCCGAGATACACCAAGTGCTGCTGAACGTAGTCTTGTCGAACGCACGCATACCCGATTTGACATCCCGCTGGAGCCGCGTAGTTCGTGGGAAACGGACCGGAGTATGGCATCGTAAGATACCGCACTCCCCCGAATAGCATCGGTACGCCAGTCCGTCCCATTTGATCCCAGAAACCATGTCTGAACGACGCTGTCCAGGACGGGTCAAAAGTGTTTTGTGCGACTGCCGGTACTACTCCCGCGCCGAACAGCGCGAGGCAAAGCGTAAGGGCGAATTTGCCCATAGTGACCTCTCTCTTGGTTGATGAAGTCTCCAATGAACCGGAGACGATTTAAATGAGCACCCTCAACAATCTAAACAAGCATTGCGTCGGGTCGGGAGCATTAGAGTTTATCCAATGCTTTCGAACGAACACAATTGGTGGCACAGCTTCTAGCTTCTAGTCACTAGCTTCTAGGAAATTCAGAAACGTAAGCAAGATGCTGGCTTTTTAAGTCGATGTATATTATATCACCTCCTTTGTGCTTGTCAAGTCCTAATATGGCGCTCAATCAAGCCAAATATTGACCTTAGTGATTCTATTCTCTCAAGATGAGAATTTCATGAATTCGGGCGAAAAACACAAGGGCAGCAGGTGGTCACCACCTGCTGCCCCAGCTCAATACCTGCGCACCCAAAGATAAACCTCTTCGACCCGACCATCGGGCAATGTACGAACCCGAATCACACATTCGGATTCATAGGGACGCAAATCGCCGCATCGAGCATTCCATTCCGCCTCTGGAACTTCTGCGTAGTCATCTATAGGACCACGCAATGAAACACATCCGGCCAACATTACCGCGCCGAACAGCGCGGCTAAAACTTTGAGCAATCTTTTGCCCATTTTGACTCTCCTCGAGTGAATGACCTAAATCGTGAGCCCATCCTTTCGGCGGCTTGAAATCATTAGACTACCCAAAACGTCCGAACGCAACATTTCAATTCATACGAATAAATGCGCAGAAACCCATATCCCCAAATTTGAAGCTATAGCCACTAATTTGGGGATACACTAAGCTTGCGCGATAGCGTAACCTTAGTGTAGGTCGAGAATTCGACGCATCAGGTATGGGGATTTACGAAATCCCGACACAGTGACACCTCGCCCGCTCCGCGCCGATGAACGCGCCGAGCGGCCCAAAAGATGAATTATGGTATACTGTCCTTTATGAAAATGATTACACTTTCCCAGAAGTCTGTTCAGAAACAAAGGGGCGTTGTTGTACTCCCAATAAAGGAGTATGAGCGGCTTGTTAAGGCCTCTATTCCCGAATATTACTTGACCGGTAAAGCGGCGAAACGTTTGGATAAGCTCGTAGAAGAAGGATTGCGGGATTATCGGTATGGAAGAACACGCACACTACGTTCTCTGGCCGATCTAGATTGAAATACTTCTCGAGATATATGCATATCGAGTCATCTCCGAGATTTGATAAACACTACCGCAAATTACCGAAAAGACTGAAAGAGCTTGCAAAGGAAAAGGAGGCGATATTTCGCATAAATCCATTCCATCCCAGTCTGGAAACCCACAAACTGCACGGTAAAGATAAAAACGCATGGGGATTCTCGGTGGACAGAAAATATAGAATCAAATTCTCATTTCTTGGAAACAATCGCGTTCTCTTTTTGGATATTGGCTTGCACGACATCTATCGGTAACGTATGGATAACATTCCAACATTCTTGAGAATGTTGGAATGTCGTTGGTCAAGCTTTTTATACGAAACCCATTGAGATGACATCTCAATCTAATCTGACGAAGGAAGAACGCCAACGAATTCGGCTTCCACTATCCATCGCGCGCTTTTTTCGCCAAGCGTGTTGCAGGTCACAAGCGTTATCCTCGTACCCTTATTTTTCGAGAGGTCGATTACATCTTCATTCGCATCCCCTTCCCGCACGCTGACCACGCTATAGAGATACGCATGTCCACCGCTGGTTGTGGCGGCACCTGTAGACGGCCCGCCATATACCGTAATAGTGTCGCCCTGTTTTAGTTTTGAAATATTATTGAACGCCTTGTACATCTGATTTTTAACAACCGGCAACTGTGAGCTGTGTCCGAATACAAGCATGTTCCCTTTCTCACCCAGTTGCGCGGAGTCCACATATCGAGCGGGGCCAGCTTTAAGAACTTCGGTAAGCTTATTGATGTCTTTTGTCGATGGGTTTTGGATTGGAAGGTCCATTTTTATTGCAGGAATTACGATACGATTAGGAAGTGCGACCGGTTCGGCAATTTCCGCGGTAATCGATTCAATGGACGGCAGACCGCCGAGCTGTGGGAGAGATGCGAGTGGCAGGAAGTCCGCAGGTTCTGCCGCGCTTTCCTCGGTCGAACCATCAATATAATTTGGAACGAATCCAATAGAATCCGCCGCCGAAAGAGTAAGAACGAATATGACAAAGGCGGTAGCCAAAAAGACGGCCGTGGGCGGCCTGCCTGTCGCGTTCGCAACGCAGGCAGGCTTTTTATGACTCAAAATGGGCGTATTCTCGATTTCCATAGCGGTCGAAATTATATATTATTTGCACCCACTTGTCAAGATTGGTGAGGGGTGTATACTTTTTCGTAGCCGCGCAGATCTTATGTTGTTCTTTGTGCGGTGGGGGTAGGTCGTTATTTTTTGACGACCTATATATGTTTGCAGTCAATAAAAGCGGGAGAACCAATGGTACTTGAACCGCAGTTGGTGGAGATGTTCCGGTGCGGCAGTGCCCTCTTGCAACACATGACAAATGAGGGAATCCTGGGGTTTTCTATCCTGGGCACTGTTTTCGGTAAGACGACGGTTTATCCGTTGAATCTGGCCGAGATCATGGAAGAAAGCGGTCAACCGGAAACGTCGGAGGGAAGCATCCAGTCACTTGAGGCAGGGTTTCGCGAAGCTGCCTCGATCATTGGCGCCAACATCCAGGAATAACCTGGGTCACGATAGAGGGCAGATCTTAGGGGAGCGGCTGCGGTCGCTCCCATTTTTTATATTTCTTTATTTGATTTTCTTCTCCCTCAACAACCAATACACCAAAATCAATAAGCCGTAATCGAGAATCAAAAACCACGGCTGCGCCCACTGAATGCCGTTGAATTTCCATCCAAAGAGCGGCCAGAAGACGGGCGTCGGATAGAACGCGTATGAATGCGTCGGGATATCCATGATGATGTGGAGAAGCCAGCCGCCCATTTCAAGCACTGGCTTTTTTCGCATGAACCACACAATGCAAAACACGATCGCAAACACAAAAATGCTGTGGCTGAAATTGTAGAGCTGGCCAGCGAGTTGAAATACGGGAAGCGAGTCGCCCGGTGAGGGCTCGCCGCCATGCCGACCCGGCCACTCTGATAAACTCATCTGGCCTGTGGCGAGTAACCAAAAGAGGCCGATGAATGCCGGAGTGAACGCAAACAAATCCGGAAACACTCCCCACGCGGCCGCGTGCCAGACGTTTAGTTTTGAGCTGCATGGAGGCGACACCTCCCTACGTGAGGAGTCGCCTCCCCCTTCGGTGAGCCTGCCAGAGGCAGGCAGGGAGTCACCTCGGGAACTTATTTTGTTTGCGGCTTTCGCTGCCGCACCTGCCCAAAGCCCGTGTGAAAAGATATCCATCCCGTTATTCTACCATTTCAAGAATTCTCGAGGAGACACCTTGCAAATGCCAAGGAGTCACCTCGGGAATTTCTTTGTGCGGGATGCGGACAAGGAGTCACCTCCGGCTATGCCTGAGGAAACACCTTGTCCTTTCAAGGTGAGACCTTAAAGAATCACTCCCAAGGTCTCACCTTTTCCCGCCTCTTTAATTGCTCGCTGTGGAAGTTGCGGTGGTAGTTGCTGTAGCCGCTACTGTTGTCGCGGCAGTGGTCGTTGCGGCAGTTTCAGCTCCGACGCTTTCGGTCGGAGCCCCGACTAACGACGTCGGGGTTGTTGTCGCGGTTACTGCTGCCGCGGTTGAAGCTTCGGCAGATGCGGATGCTGTGTTGGCAGTGGAGGCAGATGTTCCCGAGGAGTCACCTCCCCCTAAAGGTGAGCCTGCCTGGCCGGTAGGCAGGGAGACACCTCCGGAACTTGATGCATTTAGGAGTTCGTTCAGCTTAGCCCTTGTTTTCGGCCCGACATTTCCGTATCCGATATTGCCTGGCTTCGCGATATCATGCTTCACTTGGAATTTCTGCACGGCTTTCAGAGTTGCGCCGCCAAAGAAAGTCGTTTCGCCGCCCGGAGAACCTGCGCCTTCGGATGAGACGCGCGTGTCTGGGTCGCTGTTCAAAATTTGTTGAAGAGTACGCACGTCGCTTCCCTTCGCGCGAAGATTGAGCGAACGAACAAACTGGCCTCCGGCAAGTATCGCAAGCGAACCGATTTCGGGAGCCGCAGTGCCTGCCTGCGGGGAGCTAGCCGCTGCTGTCGAACTAAATGCCTCTGCGATTTTAGCTCTTGTCTTGGGTCCAAGAGTTCCAAAACCAGCTTGTCCTTTCTTTGCAATTCCATACTTTATTTGGAATTGCTCAACTGCGGCGCGCGTAAGCGCGCCGAAGAATCCCGTTTCCTCAACACCAAGAAGTTTCTGGAGTCGCTTAACATCCGAACCCTTGGAGCCCTGTTTCAAAAGCGCGGTGAACTTGGCCGAGGCCGAGACTGCCGAAGATGCAGATGCGGAACTCGCTCCCGCAGTTGCGCTCGCGGAAGGAGCAGATTCCCCTCCTATCTGGTCTACGTAGGCGATGCGTCCATCAGGATAAATAATTTGAGCGCGTGCTTTCGGAATGTTCGTAGCCCCGCCTCCTCCCATGACTCCCCCGCCGCCGGGACTAACCGTGGCCGTAGTTGCAGCCGCAGCGGCTGCCACTGCGACATTACCCTGCACCAACGGAGCGAAACTGGAGAAGTGCGAGATGGTTACCGTCAAGGTGTTGTTTACCGTGTCTACTGTTGTCGGCAAGGTCTCATAGTCGGTTCCATTCCATGTTCCGAACACTAGGTCCGCTTCAGTCTTTCCTGTCGGTATATCGGCTTCAGTATAAGGAATAACTATCGTGATAGGACTGTTCAGAGTTTTTATCGGCTGGCCGGAAGAATCAACCGCGGAGAACGAGAGTCCATTTTTAGCAAGAACGCTGCCCGATGACGGGTTAGGAAGAGTCGTGTACGCCTGGGTTTTCACAGTGACCGCGTTTGAACCCGTGCCCAAGGCGTTAGCCGGAATGCTCATTTTGAACTTGTCCCCGATGTCGGAGTTCGTCAGATATCCTCCCGAGGTGGGCGTTACTGTCTCCTGATGTTCGGGCTTTGAGACGAAGCCCGTAATTGCAGTGAGTGCAATTCCCTGTGTCGGGCTGTTGCCCGCGACCGTGACCGTAGTGGGCCCGCCTTCATATCCCATCGCGTGAGCGCGCACTGTCCACGTGCCATTCTTCACAGCAAGCGAGTACGCGCCGGCGGAATCGGTTTGCGACACCGCAAATCCGCCGCCGGGGGCGGAGGCGTCTACATAAGCGCCGGAAACACCAACATTATCCAATGTTACTGTGCCTGATATCGTTTGCGTTGAGGCCGTAAGAGTTATGGTACCTACCGAAACCGCCGCTCCAGCGACTGTAACCGTTGAGTCAGCGCCGGAAGCTATATATCCCCCTTTGTTTGCGTGGATTGTATAGCCCCCTGCAGGAACATTGAGCGTGAAGGCACCCGTGGAATCTGTCTGCGCTCCAGTATTTATCGTATTAGTTTGACCTGTCGGAGTTCCGGTGAGCGACACCCATGCCCCGTTGATTCCGGCCGAGCCGTCAGAAACGGTGCCCGTAATTGCCCTCGTAGCGCCCGCAGTCGTAGTGTAGGTAATAGTTTGGGTTGTGGAGACGTTGCCAGTGCTTCCTATCGTTCCGTACGCTGGATGTCCCGCACGCACCGTATATGTTCCCGGAGGCACGGTAACCGTGTAGGTCGCGAGAGTGCTAGAGGTGGCCGAAACGTTTGTTCCATTTCCGCGGCCGTTCGAATCGCGCACGTCTATGTACGCGCCGGTAATCGGATTGGTACCGTCCGTCAGATTGACAGTAATGGTTATGGGAGAAGCAAGAGTACAATTATTATTGTATGACGTCTCGTTCACTACTGCCACGACTCCCGTTAATGGCGCGGATTCGCCGACACCCGGGAAGAAACAGGTAAGGTTATAAGTTCCGGCCGGGACTTTCAGCGTGTATACGCCGGAAGCATCCGAGACAGCCATGTTGGAGCCCGCCGCGCCGTCAGCCCGCACCATTACGCCTTGTTGCTCGACGCTTGCTTTGGTAGTTGTGCCGGTTATGGTTCCGATAGAAAGCGTCTGCGCTGAGAAGTCCTGTCCGGAGAGGCTTGCCGTAACTGACAGAGTTTTCTGGCCGAGCCTGCCGAATCCGGGGGCAAACGCCTCAACTACCCAAGTTCCCGAGTCGACATAGAGCGTGTACGCGCCGTTGGAATCCGTCGGACCTCCGACGAAGTTTTGCGAGCCTCCGCCCATAGACGTCGTGTCGGATGACGAGTTCACTTTGCGCGCGTTTACGCCCGCGTAAGGAATCGCGTTGCCTCCATCGTCTTTCACCGTTCCGGAAATCGTTATAGACGTTCCAGCCCCCAGAGAAAACGCGAGCGAGGCAGGAGTGTTGGCCCCGCTAGATGGAACTGTAATTTGCTGGTCCGGCACATTCGGCATTCCGCCTTTGAATACGCCGACCAGATACGTTCCGGGTACTACGTTAAGAGTGAACGAGCCGGAAGTATTCGTTTGTCCTCCGGTTCCAAAACCGACTTCCGCGCCCGATGAGTTCGACATAGGCCGAGCGAATACGCCGGCGTTTGAAACTGCGGCTCCAGTAGAATCGCGCACCGTTCCGGTAATCGTTTTACTCGCGGTTGTAAGCGAGAAATCTTTGCCCGTTATTGACGTTGTCGCGACAGTTACCGTGATATTAGGAGGCGGCATGAAGGTGAATGTAGGCGGCGGAGGCGGAGGGGCTCCTGGAGTGAAGAATGCTTCAGGCATCGCCGGGCCGACTCCTACGTTGTAAATTGTATTCGTACTCACGGGAATCGAATAGTCGTCCGCTCCGCCTGAAAGCGTTACGGTCTTTCTCGAAAAGCCGTTGTTGCTGGAAGCAAAGATGTCAACCGCTGTGCCGGATGGGCCTGTGACAGTTCCAGATATGTTCACGCTGCTCCCTCCTCCGGAAACTATAAAGTTCTTCGTCAGATTTGTAGCGGATACCATGAATGGCTGAGGCATGGAATTAAACGTAACCGTCGAAGAAGCGCTAGCCAACGACCCGGGGTCGAGTCCAAGCATATAGTCGCCATCGGAAAGAGAGTTGAATGTCGCTACGCCGGTCGCGGTTGTAGTAGTTGAATTTCCTCCAGATGCCGGAGAGAAGAGGAATACGCGCACATCCGCTATGCCCTCATTCGCGTCTTTCTCACCGTTAGCGTTGCCGTCGTTGAATACGTTTGCAATGAGCGTGCGGGAACCCGCTTGCCCGAGGAAGAATGGCGATGATGTCTTCGTCTCAAGTATCGCGCGATTATTGTCTCCCGTATCGCGGGTCTTTATGTCTACTGTGTATCCGCTTGAATTTGGAACGGCTGAATTGACAACTCCCGTTACGTCCAAGCACACGAACGCGGAGGCGCCTGTTGAAGAAGCGGCGGTGGTTATCGTGATGATTCCTGAAGAATTATCGTTGGTCACCGTGGCGATTGAGGGAACCCCAGGCATCGGACCGTTCAGGTCCGCGTTGCAGAACGACGTTGCCGCGGCAGTAGTTGATGCATTTGTAATCGTGAATCCGCTCGGGAAGACAAGCTGAATCTGCCCGCCGATAGGAATTGCTGTAGTGGCCAAGAATTCAACTTTGTAATTTGACGTTACTCCAGCGGAGCGGCTTTCCGGAGAAACGCGCGTCGGGTTCATGCCCTGCATGCTGAAGTTCATCGTTCCGCCGCCAGGCCCGAGCTGGCCGCCCGTCGCTGTGGAATTTTGTACAGTACCGAAGGCAAGGTTGCCCGCTGGAGTGCCGACTATCGAAATAGCGTTGCTGGCAAGGTCTTGTACCGGCAACGCTACAGTAACTTTGTATCCGTTGCCATTCTGAAGCGCCAAGCCCGTGATGCGCGCGGTTTTTGAGCCCGAGTCATACGTTATGGTTTTCCCTCCTAGAGAAATCGAGGTGCCTGTAGGACTCTCAAGCGTATAGTTCGCGACATTGTCGGCGGCGTTCGGACCGCCTCCCGATTTCATCGGCTCGGAGAACGTGATAGCGATTCCGAAGTCATCGGCGTTGGCAAAGTTGACGGAAGGCGCGATGACGTCGACGGTTGCCGTTGTTGTGAAGGTTGTAGTGGAGTGGCTCGCCAGAGCGTTGTTCGAGAGGTCCGTGACGCCGGATGCACCACCAACGATTACGAATGAATATCCTGTGTTGGCTGTAAGCGGGGTAGAAGGAACGAAGTTCACGGAACGGCTGTTTGGGCTGTACGAAACGCCTCCTGCAACTGCATTGCTATTGTTTAATGTCTCCACAAGTTTTACGGTCGTTGTAGTTAGCGTCGCGGGATTCATGTCTTTCGAGAATCCGGCTGTAATAACGGGGCTCATGGAAACTCCCGTCGAAGAATTTGTCGGGGAGACTCCGAGGATAGTCGGCGCCGTGCTGTCGGAAGCAGTGCCTGTCCTGAAGTAGAGGCGATATTCCATCGGGAACGAAGCGCCCGTTGAACTTTTTGCCGCGGTTGTCACTTGTACTACATAATCAGTACTCACTGTAAGAGCGCTCGTGTGCGCGATTGTCAGCGTGTTCGTTGTTGAGTCGTAGCTGTTCGTTACGCCCGATGTCACCTGCGTTGTTGGCGTGCCGTTCACGCTTGTTGAAAGTTTGACGACGGCGGTATTCGTAACCGAGTTCGCCCCGCTTGTGCTTCCCGCTTCCATAGCTACAGAAAATATCAGCTTGATTGGAGCGTTTGGAGCAAACGATTGATTGCCCGCCTGCGGTTGGGAGTTTTGAACCGCCGGAGGAGTCGTGTTGGTTCCGCCAGTTGAGCCAGTGGTGAATGTAATAGTTGATGTTGCGGCCAATGCGTTGCCCGCGGAATCTTTTATACCCGTACCCGCGGTAATCACATAGGAAGCGGAAGAAGTAAGATTCGACGCCGAGTTGTCAAGACGGAGCGAGGTAGAAGTGGCGCCAGTCGCGCCGTTGGACACTAGGTGGAACGCATAAGAGCCGTTATTGGCCGCATTATCTGTTGTTTTTGCGAACATTATGTCCCCGAAACTAAAAACTGTGGCATCCTGTGCAACTGCTCCGTCAAGAACCCCCTGTGCGGCAAAACCAAGAACCGCAACCACTGAACTCGCAGCGAATGTCGGCGCGACCGCCGCGCCGTCTAGGCGAAGCGCGGTCGTAGTACCTGTCGCTCCCTGTGGCGGAGCCGCCGTGACTGTATCGTTGGTCTCTGCGGTGGTCACAAGATGCCACGCGTATGTATTCAGGTTGTCTCCGCCTCTCACAACTTTGGCAAACACAAGGTCGCCGGCCATAAGGGTAGTCGTTGCTGTGAACAGTTGCGATGCGTCAATAGTAGAGGTCGCGGCGGGCAAAAGGCGCGCGAATGTAGTCGTCGCGTATGTAGGAGCCGCATCTTCGCCGTCCAGGCGCAAGCCCGCATTGTTAAGGGCCTGGCCTGTCGTTACGATGTGCCAGTTGTAACGCACGTTGGAAGGTTTTGCGGAAGTATTCGCGACAAGGAGATCGCCTACTCCAACAACCGCGCCGTCCCCCGTGTATCCCGCGACCGTTGGAGAAGCAAATTTGGTTATCTGTAGAGGACGGAACGCGGGGTTGTTGTTTATCGCGAAGGTGCCGGATGTGAGAGTGGCGTTTGTTATGACTCCGACTTCAGGCGGGAAAGTATCCGTTTGCGTGTAGACGATGTCTCCTCGCGTCGGCGCCGAATATCCGCCCTGCGGGAATATCTGGTTACTGCCGTTTATCTGGAAGAATCCGGTGCTGACCGTGTCTGCTTTCGCGAATCGCGAAGATGCCGTGTACGTAGGAGGACTGGATGCAACCAAATCAAAGCCGTTCGGAAACGGACGAATCGCCGTTCCAACCGCATTGCCGCCCCTAGTAAGCGTGACGTTGTTCGGGTTCAGTGTCGTCTGGTCGAGGTTCTCGCTGAAGCCGAGATGGATGAAGGTGGAAACAGGAACACCTGTTGAACCGTTCGCTGGTCCAGACATGCTTGTGTCTAGAGTCGGCGCTGCTGTGTCTATCGTTACCGTATTTGTGGACAATGCTATCGGAGTCGCCGTAGGCGTACTTGCGTTCCATTGAATTGAGCCGGGATACATATTTGCCGTAAAGGCATGAAGGTTTACAGCTCCCCCCGCGGTCTGTATTACTATAAAGTAGTCGTTGCCAGCGTTGTTGCCGGTATCGTTAACTGGAACTGTTTCGTTTGTAAGGAATGATAACGTCGTCGTAGCGCCCGCGACATCCCACGACGCGCTCTGAAGAGGAACGACGTCGTCGAATGCGTCAAAAGCGCCCTGCGTACCCGCCGAAGCGTCGTCGCGATAGAGCGCTACGCCGGAGGACGTAGCGGTTCCGAGCGGCGCGAGGTCAGTAGTGGTCGCGAATCCCGCGCCAAAAAAGGCGATGCTTGTGGATGCAAGGGTCTCTACACCCGGACTCGCTACACTTATAAGATTAAGCCCGATGACTGCCGTTGGCGTGCTGGAGGCCTTGATTGTCTGATTAAAAGTGGTGAGTGATGCGGTTACATCGAGACCTATGGCCGCGTCCGCCTTGCTAACCATGGAAGCTGATAATAAAATCGCCGCGACCAAAATCGCGGACGAGGTAAGAAACACGCGCGCGCTGAACCCATGTACCTTCTGCATACTATTTTATTTATTAATAATTAATAATTCTCAAGACTAACGACACATCGAGCGCCAAGCGCCCGATAATAATTTATGTACTTACAATTGTGCTTCTGTTTTCCGCGAGCGACAAGATGTGAGAGTGGATAACTCCGACGCGGGCAAAAGGAATATCAAAAGATAGGAATATTAAAAAACCTTCGCGCAAAATACATGCTCAAAATCCACATCAGCTGTTCTGTGCCATGGCACAGAACAGCTGATATTTTAGAATCAAGAAATGAGGTAGTCTTACTGCCTTCACACCCACCTTCATTTCAATTTCCGTTGCACTCCACACAAGTCTGACTTGTTAGACAAGTCAGACTTGTGTGGAGTGCTATTCACTTATTCCCTCCTTTGCGCTCGTGAGCGGTCTATCTCTGTCAGAAACTGTTTTCTTAAACGGACGCTCGTGGGAGAGATTTCCAGATATTCGTCTTCCGCCATGACCTCAAGCCCGCGCTCGATAGTTAATTCAAACGGAGGCACGAGCGTGAGCGCCTCGTCGGAAGAAGATGAGCGGACGTTCGTGAGATTTTTGTTCTTCGTTGGGTTCACAGACATCTCCTCACCCTTCGAAGTGTTGCCTATCACCATGCCCTCGTACACTTCCGTGGCGGGCACTATGTAAAGAACGCCTCTGTCCTGCAAATTCCAGAGAGAATATCCGAGCGCCTTCCCTGTCGTCATTGAAATCATGGAGCCGACCGCGCGTTTCTTTATTTCTCCCGCGTACGGCTTGAAGCCGATGACTCGCGACGCAAGAATGCCGTCGCCCTTCGTGTCCAATATAAATGAACTGCGGTAGCCCAAAAGCCCGCGCGTCGGGCCTTCAAACGTGATGCGCATCTGATTCTCGTGTATTTTCATATCCTTCATGACGAACTTGCGCTGTCCCAAACGCTCAATTATTACGCCCTGATATACGCTCGGAATATCCACTATGGTTTCCTCAAAAGGCTCAAGTTTTTGGCCATTTTCCTCGTGAAAAATGACTTGCGGCTGTGAGACCTGAAGTTCGTAACCCTCTCGGCGCATCTGCTCCAAAAGAATCGCGATGTGGAGTTCGCCTCGGCCGGAAACCTTAAATCCTTCTGGTCCGCTATCATTCGCGCTTCTTTCCGGAGCAAAATCAATGCGCAATCCGACGTTAATTTCAAGCTCGCGCTCCAAGCGCTCGCGGATTTGGCGAGATGTGACGAATTTGCCCTCGCGCCCGGCGAATGGCGAATTGTTGACGAGAAAATTCAGTGCGATAGTCGGCGGGTCGACTTCAATCGCCGGCAGGGGTTCTGTGTTTGCGTCTGTCGTCACCGTTTCGCCGATGTAAATATCCGGCAGGCCAGCGATTAGAACAATGTCGCCCGCCTCCGCCAAGGCTTCGGCGGGCAAGCCCGCTTCGGCAGTGCCGACTTCGACTCTTCGCAACCCGCGAAACGTGAAAATCTTCGTAATTTTTCCGCTTCGTGTTTCTCCATTTGGTTTCTTAACGAAAACATTGTCGCTGTTCTTTAACGTGCCTTCATACACGCGCGCGACTGCGAGACGCCCGAGGAAGTTGTCGTAGCCGAGGTTGAACGGCTGAAGACGCAATGGCGCAGTTTTTTTGGCGGGGTCCGAAGCAGGAACGTGAGCGAGAATTGTTTCCAAAAGCGGAGTCAAATCTTTTGATTCGTCAGTAAGTTTATTTTTTGCGATTCCCTGTTTGCCGATGGTGTAGACGACTGGAAAATTAGTCTGCTCGTCGGAAGCTCCGAGCTCCATAAAAAGTTCCAGTACTTGCTCTTCCGTGCGCGCGGGGTCGGCCGCCGGCTTGTCAATTTTATTTATTACAACGATTGGTTTTATTCCAAGCTCCAGAGATTTCTTGAGAACAAAACGCGTCTGCGGCATCGGGCCTTCCTGCGCGTCAACGACGAGAAGCACCGAATCAATGGAGCGCAAGACTCGCTCCACTTCGCTTCCGAAATCGGCGTGGCCGGGAGTGTCAACAATATTTATCTTTGTGTCGCGATAAGGAATCGCCGCGTTCTTGGAATAAATTGTAATGCCTCGTTCAAGTTCCAAAGCGTTTGAGTCCATCGAAACCCCTTCCTCGGCAACACCCGTCTGCCGCAAAAGCGCATCGGTGAGCGTAGTCTTCCCATGGTCGACGTGGGCAATAATAGCTATGTTACGAATCTCCATATAGAGAAATTAAAAAACCCGGGAGCGCCGAGAATTAGCCAACATCATAGCGAAAAAAACGCTCCGCGTCAATGTTTTTGTCTATTTTACGACGACCCCCAAAAGGAGGAGTGCTTCTATTCTGAGTGCTTATATCGACGTAGTCTAAGAAAAATGAAATAACCAAGAGATGTGATGATTCCAATAACAGCGAGTCCGCCAGAAATTAAGCCCCACTGCAATAAACAGGGAGACAGAAACGAAGCACGTGGATCTTGGACACATCCAAACAACGCAGGAATTTCATTACTCTGTGGGAAAAAACCGACAACAAGGATAAGTACCGAAACAAACCCTATAGTGAGAAAAAAACGTCGCATATGTACATCGTAACAGATACCTGCTGAGATTCACAAGTTGGCAAGTGACGCATAGACAACTTCCAACGCCAACGAAAAACCCCTTACTTCAAAACATTCCAAATCCCCGGATCCTCTCCCCCGTCTATCTTGAAAATCGCGATGCCGCGCACGCCGAGTTTTTTTGCCAGCTCGATTTTCCTTTTTATCGCTTCCGCATCGCTCCACCACATACTGCGGAATGTAAGATGCGTATTGGTCGAGCTTGCGATATAGAGAGCGAATTTCGCGGCTTCATTCCCCAAGGTCAGTGCGGTCATTGGAGTCGTCGATGCTTCAGAGGGCGGGAGTCCGGATGCCGACGTTTCGTCCGCGGAAATCATTACGGGGGTCGTGGAAGCTTCCGGTGGCGGAAGCGAAGCAATCGTGGACGTCGGCGTATATGAAAAATTCAATTCACCGGTACTGCTTCGCACAGGCGACAATCCATATGCCTTCGCGATGGGGAGCGCATATCCGGGATTGAATGACCAGAGAAGGTCGTAGACGTAACCATCTGCGTATGCGGTCACATCATATTCGTAACCATACGTCGGCACACCAATTACCAGTTTCTTTTTGCTGATTGTTTTTGCGATGAACTTCATTGTTTTCTCTACCCACTCTGTGTCGGCCACCGGCGCGTACAATTCGCTTTTATGTTTGTCTGCGAGAGCGAGGTCTATTCCCTGCTGGTCGTATGCCATGATGCGGACCCGGTCGCAATATTTATTGATAGCTACAAAATCATTGGAATATATGCCGGCATCTTTTGGCGGAGTCACGCCAAAGTATCTGTCGGCAATCGGTGTGCGCGATTCGATTGTACACATGACCCATTTCTTTCCCATCCTCTGATAGAGTCCTTTCAAGAATGTGGAAAAGTAAGTTTTTGTTTCAGCTTTTTTCCCTTCGAAATCAATGTCAATCCCGTCGAATCCTTTTTCTTTAACGAGAGCCGTAATTTCATCCTCAAGCGCGATGCGCGTTTTCTGTTTGCTCAATATTCTATGCATCGCTTCAGCGTTAGACCACATGACAGTGGGGATGTAGCGAATCTTTTTGGCCTGAGCCGCTTTTTGCAAAGAGAGCCATGGTTCCTCGCCCATTTTGCCGGCATCATACAAAGTGCCATCAAGCTTCACCGTATACACGAAGGGGTTGATTTCCGTAAACACATCAAGATGCTGCATCGCATCCGCGGTTCCCGTCGCCGTCCGCCAATATGGAATCCAGCCGGAGACTTCAACCTTTGGGCTAGTCGTCAACGCGTTTGTTCCGGCGGGAATAAGTACAAAAACAAAAAAGACCAGAATTCTTAAAAAAGAATTCTGTGAGTTCATGAAGGATTTTTGTTTGATTATTGTATTCATCACTGAAGTATAGATTAAGACGGCAATTTTTGATACTCCTTACAAAAAGATTTCAGAAAGTGACAGGAGTGTCTCTCCACATTTTCATTGAGTACTCGGAAAATCCGAGGCCAGAAGATGACCATCTTCATTCTTGACCGGCTTTTCCTCTATGCACGGTACTGGTTTATTAAAAATTCTTTCAAGATACGTGATAATCACAACCACAACTACAGTAATGAGGGCGGCATAAATAAATTTAGCTCGTAATGTATCCGTTGCCAGCGGGAATAAATATTGGATCAATTCCTTTATCGCATCATTCCATGCGAGGCCTGCGACCAATCCGAAACCTCCGCCGATATATGCGAGAACTTTGCTTCGGAGTTCGTCTTTTAGATTATCCATGCAAATAATATATCACACAGAAAAGCGGGTAGCGTTCTTTTTCCCGAGAAAAGCATCGGCCTACTTACACGACAAAAAGACAGGCCTAATTTTCTTACTTTTATTCCGTAAGGGGACTCTTTTGATACCCTGCCACCACTCATAAAAAGTTCCGAAAAATAATCCCGCGCAGAAATAAAAAACCACGTCATCAATTGGTACGTTTAGTAAAATGATATGTGGAGTATTTTTAAATAAAAAAAATGCATTTACCCATCCTGGTGTTATAAACTCAACTGCTGTATAAATTACGACCGTAAAAACGACTAGGGCTAGTCCGTTGATAAAAGCAGTTGATATGAGATCAGGTCTGCTACCCCACATAAAAGCAGTGGGGATTGCCAGCGCCAAAATTGTCGCCACTAAGCTGTTTACACCCAACAAATAAAAACTCCCATAAAAGAGTATGGCCATCGTGAAAACAGAAATGCATAACACTCTAACCTCTCTGTGTGTAAAAACACGTCCACACGACGTGTCTTTTAGACGGAGTAAATATTCAGGTAAAACCGCACCGACTCCGACAATCCCAAAGGCAGTGATGAGTGACTCTCCGGTAAATGGAGGTGTTCCAAGAACACTGAGCGGTGTCCACCAGTCTTGAATGTACAAAAAGTCAGAGGCGACGCCGAATACTGCAAACATGGAAGAGAGCATCAAAAGTTCGCGGCGCTCGTCTTTTCTTCTGATGTATAGGAAAAACCAGCCTGCAACGAAAAACGCGCCTAGAAGTAAGTACGTGTACTGATACTCCATCACATTATTTTAACAAGCAAACACCTTTCCCGATACCTGCGAAATTACCTATGTCTCATCCGGCGCTTTCCGCCCGGGACCTTTGAGTAATTCCTCTTTTTCTTTTTTGCCATGTGAAATTTATCCGTTCTTGTAATGCTCCATTCTAGCACGAGATTAAGGCAGTCTGACTGCCGTTTGGCAGTCAGACTGCCAGAAATTACCTGACCGGAGTTCTGTTCTTATTCAGGATGCACCGCAAGCACTCCTTCTGATTCTTGCGGGTCTTTAGGTACTTATTTCCACAGGCGCAAACGGGCGCCTTTTCGCGCTCCGGTTTGGCGACAAATTTGCCTCGCCATTGAAATGTTTTTGCTGGTGTTTTTGCTGGTGTCATATAAAGTTCATAATATCACGTTTGCTTAAGTCCGTCAAATTCTACGTAATACTTGCTTATTCGCGCGAATAAGCAAATAAGAACTCGGGCTCTCGCTCGATACACCGAATCCTGTTATACCTTGTCCATGAGAGGCACAGTAGAAAAATATGACGTCATCGTAATCGGCGGCGGAGCTTCCGGAATGATGGCGGCCGGGCGTGCGGGAGAGCGCGGGAAATCCGTTTTGCTCATCGAAAAGAATTCCGAGGTGGGAAAGAAACTCAATATCACCGGCGGCGGACGATGCAATATTACGAACGCGGAATTTGATAAGCACGCATTTCTCAAGAATTACGGCGAGGCGCAGCAGTTTCTCTATTCCCCGCTTTCGGTATACGGCGTGCAAGATACCTTTGACTTCTTCTCTCGATGCGGGCTTCCTCTTGTGACGGAGGCGCGTAAGCGCGCATTTCCTGAAACGCAAAAAGCTACAGACGTTACGAAAGTGTTAAAGAAATATCTTGCGGATAATCATGTTGATGTCCTCACAAAAACAACTGTAAATGACTTGCATGCTGAAAATGGCCTGATTGTTGAAGCGATAACTTCTCGAGGTATATATACTGCGAATAGTTTTGTTATCGCAACCGGAGGCGTTTCGCATCCGGAAACCGGTTCTACCGGCGACGGATTCAAGTGGCTTGCATCTCTCGGCCACGCTATACAACCGGCAACCCCGACGATTGTTCCCATCAAAGTACATGAAGCATGGGTCAAAGCTCAACCCGGCGTGACTCTTTCAAACATGAAAATCACATTTTTTACTGATGGAAAAAAGGCGTTCTCGAAAACAGGTCCGCTTCTGTTTACCCACTTCGGACTTTCCGGCCCTCTTATATTGAATAGCGCAAGTAAGGTCGGCCAGCTGCTTTCGGAGGGCGATGTAACGGCAATGATAGATATGTTCCCGGATACGGATTTTGCCGAACTGGAAAAGAACCTTCTTTCTGAAATTGATGCGAACAAAAATAAAGATTTCAAGAATGTGTTGGAGAAAGTCGCGCCTGCGGGAATGGCGCGCGCAGTTTCTCGATTGATGGCGCTAACAGAACCGAATATAAAATCTCACAGCGTTACGAAAGAAGAACGCAAACGGCTGGTGCATATTTTGAAAGGCGCGCCTCTTACCATAACCGGCCTTATGGGATTCGACCGTGCCGTCATTTCAGACGGAGGCGTGCCACTCTCCGAAGTCGACACGCGCACCTGTGGGTCGCTAATTGTAAAGAATCTGTACCTGACCGGCGACGTCTTGGACATTAATCGCCCATCGGGCGGATATTCGCTTCAGATGTGCTGGACAACGGGCTACGTCGCCGGAAACAACGTGTAGGAGAGCATCTCGAAAGCTTTTGATTCCAAGGGTAGTCCTTAGGAATCACTCTCCAAGGACTACCCTTGGAATCTGGTGTTATTGCTCTGCGACTGATTTCAACTTCTCAGACTTTATTTTATTGAGTATCTTTTTCACCTCATCGAGTGTCTCGTTTTCCAAAATGGAGATTGAAATCGGCTTTAATCCGATTTTCTTCAAAGCAGCGACTTTATCTTTCACGACTTTCGGAGCAACTGCATCGGTCTTGGTGAGAAATACATATTCCGTTTTTATCGAGAGAAGCGGATTGTGGACTTCAAGCTCATTGCGGATTATTTCGTAATCCCGCGCGGGGTCTTCCGACTCCGCGGATATCAAATGGAATATCGTGGTGGTTCTTTCGATATGCTTGAGAAATTTAACGCCGAGTCCCTTCCCCGCCGACGCGCCTTCAATGAGCCCCGGAATATCGGCGATGATGAGTTCGTAGTACGCGCCTAAGTGCGGCTCAAGCGTCGTGAACGCGTAATTCGCAACCTTAACTTTGGCCGCCGTAAGTTCATTGAGGAGACTCGACTTCCCCGCATTGGGCAAACCGACGAGGCCGACATCGGCGATAAGCCGGAGCTCAAGGTGATATTCGCAAACGTCGCCGGCAAGACCTTCCTGAAATTGCATCGGCGTCGTGTTTATTGCAGAACGATATTTGAAATTCCCTTTTCCGCCCATGCCTCCGCCTGCCGCCAATATCCTCTGACCGACGTTTACCATTTCCTGCTTGTATCCGGTGCCAAGATTTGTGATGGTGGTTCCTGTAGGAATTTTCAGGACGAGGTCTTCTCCGCGTCGTCCATCCAAAAATTGGCCGCGCCCGTTCTTGCCATCTTCGGCTTTCATTACTTTGTTGCTCGCGTATGACATGAGCGCATTGATGTTGGAAATGCCTTCAAAATAGACGTTGCCGCCGTTGCCTCCATCGCCGCCCACCGGACCCTGCGATAGTTTGACCTTATTGAAAGCGACCGCCCCGCGGCCGCCATTTCCGGCGTGCAATCTTATTGTTACTTCATCTACGAGCATTTCAGCATGCTATCACGATTGAGCACGATTTAGGACATTCCAACATTCTTGAGGCCGATAGATTCGTTATCGGCACCTGCAGACGGAATGTGAGAATGTCCTATTTCAAGAATTCTTGCGCAGAAAAGCAATTTTTTGTTTTCGCGTCCACCGCTTAATCTCTGCTTCGCGAGCCCGCGCTTTTGCGAGCGAGCGAAATTTCTCGGAATGTTTCAGAATCACCGGCCGGCGGATTTTGGTGTAGTGCGCGCCGTTTTTCGCGCCATTGTGTTCGCGCAATCTTTTCTCAAGATTATTCGTGCATCCGACGTAGAGCGTCTTGTCGGCACATTCGAGAATGTAAGTGAAATAGCGTAACGGCGTATTGTTATTTTTTGACAATCGCATTTTGAATCAAATCCTGAGAAAAACCCTGGGGTACATTCCCAGTTTTTGCATATTCATAAAGAGCGAGTTTGAAGATAGAGCTGAGGGCGGAAGAGATAACTGCAAGGACAATAATGTACAAGACAAAAAGGACCCCAAGAACAATGGCAATAATTAGGTCGCCAAAGAGAATGGACGCAATGAGAACTAGAACGAAACCCGCAATTATCAAGAGTGCAAAGAAAAGGCCGACCCCAACCGAAACAATGATAGTTTCGCCCCATGTCTTTCGAATCACCGAAGCGGACTCGAGAAAAGATTCCTTAATCGTGGCGTTGCCAATGACGAGCGCCGGTAAACTAAAGAATGTAAGAATTGTCCATGCCGCGCCGAAAAGCGCCGCGACTATTTTCCCGAGCGTTTTCGACCGATTAGAAATCTGAGCAAGAATGATTCCGACAGTCGCCGAAATGATAGACCATACAAATATCTTGCCGATTTTGTCCGAAGCTCCGCGGATACCGTCGCCAAATCCCAAATCCTGACCATTGAATCGCCCATGGACAATTATCATGATTCCGGCCTGAAAGAAATTGACGATGAGAAACGAGATAATGTAGCTCACAAACAAAAAAGCATACGAAACATAGTCCGTTTTATAATCCGCGGTCTCGAGACTCGCGAAACTGCCATTTAAAACATAAAAAAAGTAGACCGCGCCGATAACGACATACGCTGCAAGAACCAGGATTGCAGAAAGAATTGGGAACCATAAAATTTCCTTGTCTTTCTTGAGCAGTGTCCACGATTCTCTAACAACCATCTTGCTTGCCTTCCACTTGCCAATCTTGGCAACAGGAGCCGCCGCCTGCGGAACAAAACTCTGTGGCGACATGAAATCCATATGCCGGCATTATATACCTCATGGATACAGACTCCGCAATTATCCCCACTCGGCTAAAGCTTGCGGTAGGCCACCCTCCCCGATTACTGTCGATAAGAAAGATGAGTGCGTTTCAAATTATCCGTCAAAAGCAAAACACCGAGAGTGAGCGGAACGAGGGACACAATCTGCCACACGCTTGGAACTTGCTTCAAGATTGCCCACGCTATGATAAGCGTCAAAAAAGGAGCGATGCTGCCGAGCGCTACACCCTTCGTCACGGATATTCGATGTATTGCTTCAATCCATAATATTTTTGAGAGACCGAGTACAAGAATTCCGTTAATCAGCAAAAATGGGAGCGATGCGCGCAAATCTGCAAGGGACGTAGGCGCTCCGAGGAAATATGCGAGGACAGCGAGCGCAGGAATTGTAAGCAGGACTCGCAGAAACATAATCGATTCGCTTGATGCAATGGTGCGTGCCTTTTGCTGATATACATTTCCGATTGGAGCGAAGAATGTGGCGGCAAGCACAAATAAATCACCCATGTTAATTCCCGAGAAATCGCGTACGAGTATAATTCCGGCTCCCATTACCATTAGAATCGCCCCGACAATGTACTCGGAGGGAAATGCTTCTTTTTTGTAAACATTAAAAAGCAAGAAGGAAGTGAGTACTTCGCACAGGAGCAGAATTGCCACGTTGCCGGGTGAAGTTGTTTCCAGTCCGATAAAAATTAATGAGTAATACAAAACTCCGATGAAAATCGCTGTCAGCAACCCATACTTCCATAGCAGTGCATTTTTTAATTCTCTCCATTTTCGCCTGTAAAACATTACCGCGGTAAAAAAGAGCAGCGTAATGACAGTACTCAACAAAAGAGATACCGCTCCCCCGATGGAGCGGTACGTGAGAGCCGTAATGACAGGAAAAAATGCCCACAATATTGCATTGGAAAATATGAGCCACTCACCTTTTCTTGGCTCTGTCATGAGCGACATGTAGTTACTTTAACATTCTTGAACAAAATATTTCACTGTCACAGAACATTCCAACATTCTCAAGAATGTTGGAATGTTTCTATAAAGCGCGAAAAGATTTTTCCATATGGAGATAAGGTGTGCGTAACAGACCTCCCTGAATATTCCTTATTGATGAGACCAGCATGCACGAGACGGCGCGTATGTTCCGAAATAGTCTTGAAGTTTCCGTTGGCAATTTCAGCTATTCCGTCGACAGTGATGCCTGGGTGGTTGCGAACGATTTGAATGATGTCGATTCGCCAGTGATTAGCGATGCCCTTAAAATGCCGCTCCATTTGTTTTGATGTCTTAACCGAATTCATACTGCTGTCCGTCTATTGTATGATATTCCAACATTCTTGAGAATGTTGGAATATTCTGGAGTTGTGGATAAATCTGAAATGCCTATACTCTTCTGCATGGCCAACAATAAACCGACTCCCTCAATCATCAAGCCCGCATACCCAATGCGGATTAATAAGTACCTCGCTTCTAAGAAGTACTGCACGCGGCGCGAGGCGGATGAAGTGATAAAACAGGGCAAAGTTTTTATCAATGGAAGAGTTGCGGTGCTTGGCGATAAAATTACCGAGAAAGATGTCGTGGATGTGAAATGGCGCGCGAAGAATTGCAGGTACTACGCCTACAACAAACCGCGAGGAATTATCACTCACTCCCCGCAGGCCGATAAGGCGGGTATCGGCAGGCCAAGCCACGAATCTGCTGATTCGCCGTGTAGACGGGGCGAAAAGGAAGAAGATATTGCGATGATATTGCCGAAGAATCTCAAGAACGTCTTCCCAGTCGGCCGATTGGACAAGGATTCGTTCGGATTAATTATTCTCACCGACGACGGAAGAATCGTAGACCCGCTTCTTAATCCCGACTTCGTGCATGAAAAAGAATACTGGGTCACTTGTACCACAAACTTGTCCGCTGATTTCAAAGAGAAAATGGAAAAAGGGATAGATATCGGCGGCTACGTAACCAAGCCATGCAAAATTGAACTCTTAAGCTATAACAAATTTTCGATAACACTCACCGAAGGCAAGAAGCATCAGATAAGAAGAATGTGCGGAGTCTTCGGCCTCGACGCATCCGGAATTGAAAGAAAAAGAATTATGAATGTAAAACTGGGCCACCTACAGCCAGGCGAACACCGCCCTATTCAGGGAAAAGAATTGCAAGATTTCCTGAAAGCGCTGGGGTTTTAAAATGAAAACCCGGTGGACTGGGTTTCCACCGGGCGTCTGTCTGCTCCGACCCGAAACAAACTCGCATCATTCCGCGCTCCGTTTTGCGACCCTCTTCTTGCTATCGGGTCCCAGATTTAGCGCCTCAATTAGGGTCGTATCTTCTGGTACATGCGCGTCGTTGGGTCCGACGAGAATTGCTCTGCCAAGCTGGTCTTGTGCAACCACAAATGCCAGTAGTTTCTTGCCGAGTTTCAGCATTAGCGAGCTGTTTTCAAACCCGTTCTCTCTCAGGAAATTGTAATATTCCACATATTCTCCTGAAAGCTTGACGCTCTGGCATAGCGGCTGACTTTTCGGGCGCGCTGCCGACAACGCAATTCTAATGACCCTATCTGCCACAATCTTTTTCGACATCCCATTCTCCTTCAGATTAGGAAATGAACAGCTTAAAAAATCAGTTTGATTTTCAAACCCTGGGCGGAGTTAATATTACAATTATCAGGCTGTCAATATAATCCTCACTTCTCCAAATCCAGTACTTGATCAATTCTGATTTTGTCTACAAATTCGGGAACGTGGGATACCAAGACCATCGCACCTTCGTAACTGTTCAGCGCCTCGGCGATTATGGGGATGTGGCGGAAGTTTATGTGATTTGTCGGCTCATCCAGAATCAACAGCCCCGGTTCTTGGAGCACAAGACGCGCGAACGCCACCAATCCCTTCTGCCCTTCCGAAAGGTCGCCGATTTTCGTCTGTATCATGTCGGCGGTAATTAAAAATCCTGCGGCAACGGAACGCACATGCTGTTCGGAATGTCTGCGCGCAACGGTATATAAAGAATCAAAAACGGAATCCTCAAAGTTGAGCGTGGAAAAATCTTGGCGGTAGTAACCTACTCTAACTCCCTCGGCAATTTTCATTTCAGGTCTAACTCCCCCGTCGGAAATATGGTCTATCGGGTGATGATAGACACCTGTAGACGGCTTATTTCCGACACGATTTTTGCTCGTTGGTTTACCAACGAAAAAATCGCCTCTGGCAATCGCTTCAAGAAGCGTGCTTTTTCCGATACCATTCGGCCCGCTCAATAATAGATGGTCTCTGCGCTTCAAATGAATGTCCGCTTTTTGCGTACTCTGTTTATGATTCTTCATCCGCGTGAACGAAGTGATGCCAAGAATCTCACCGACAATATCTTTTTGAGACGGAATGTGGAACGTGCGGATGGTTTTGTCTTCTTTGCGCACATCCACTTTTTCTTCTTCCATTTCTTCAACTTTCGTCCTCATTTTCTTTGCGACCAATCGCATCTTTCCTCCCTTTTGCGCGAAAAAGTTCATCTTGTCTTTGTTGGCCTGAATATCTTTTTCCAGCTGTGCGTTCTTTCTATTTTCTTTTTCTTTACGAACTTCTATATCAGCGATGACGTCGAAGTAATCGCCTACGTACTGTTCGATTTTCTGCGTGTAGACATCGAGGTACAAGACGCCGTGAGTGAACGCGTTCAAGAATTCCGCGTCGTGCGAAATGACGATGACCGTTTTCTCATACTCCTGCAGAAATTTCGTGAGGTGCGCGATGCCCGCTTTGTCGAGATTGTTGGTCGGCTCGTCGAGAAGCAGAATATCCGGATTCTGAATTAGTGCCGAGGCCAAAAGCAGCCGCGCCTGCTGACCGCCAGAAAACGTCTTGATTATTTTTTGGTGCGGCGCATGGAGATTAACCGCTTCCAGTGCCGCATCTATCTTTGGGTCAATGTCGTATATCTTTCCTCGCCCTGCCGAAGCCTTGGCGAAGGAGGGTTTGTCGAAACACTTTTCAAAAAATTCCTTGATGGTGAGGTCGTGCGCATCGCGCGGCATTACCTGCTTCGCAGTCGCGATAGTTAATCCGTGAGCAAGATGAATGTCGCCGGACTCCGGCTTCAGCGTTCCCATAATAAGCCCAAATATTGTGCTCTTTCCGGCACCATTTTGACCCATGAGAGTAATCTTCGATCCTTCGCGCACAGAAAAACTCACCTCATTCAATATGGGCTTCGTCTGGCCGTATTCAAACGACACATCTTCGAATCTGACGACGATTTTCTTAGCGGGCATACCCGGTTAGTTCAATTTCGAATAATTCATCTGAAGAACTTACAGTATTTTGATTCAAATAGATAGAGCGCGCTCGCGGCTAACGCACCCTAGCGCGTTGCCACTCTCTGCTATGCGCATTACACTCTTACTATATGTCACGAGGCCATGCACGAACAAGAATTCTCCTTGGTATTGTTTTCCTCTCTGTGATTTCGGCGGAAGCCGCGCTCGCGGATGCTCCAATAGTAAATTCTTTCACTGCCAATCCGCAATCACTGCCCAACAATTGGTCCACGTCGATTTCATGGAATATATCAAACAGCGCCGGACAAGAAATTTACTTCAATTGTCCCCAGGGCGTAACTATTAAGAATGTCAGCGGTTCCAGTTTTCCGTGCAAAACGCGGCAATCGGTAAGCGGAAATCCTTTGGATGCGGCCGGATTCACCATTATCAACGTAAGCGGTGTTTCGCAAAATGTTCCCGTGACGCTTTATCCAAAAGACGCTTCGGGAGTTCGTTATAACGGGGTTACCGCTAATCTCACACTTTCAGTTCAAACGTCAGCGCAACCAATCATTGATTTCTCGCTATCGAGCACATCAATTGCCTCGGGGGCACCCCTGACACTCACGTGGAAAGGCGTCGACGCAGGCGGCGTAAATGTCCAGTTCGGATGCGCGGAATCAATCCGCGTCCGCACTTCAGCTTCCGGCACAGATTCACTCCCATGCGGAAAACCGGCATTCTCACAAGACAAGGCGATTTCCGGATCCCTTATCGTGTATCCCATAAATTCGTCGCGCACGCCAGTTTCCATGAGAGTCACTGTCCTGCCGGATATCGGAGGAAATATTTACGATGCGACACATTCGCTTTCTGCGGACTTCACGGTTCTCGGAGCGCAGATGCCGGCGAGTCCTTCTGCGAGTGAGTTTAAAAGCTCGGTCGCACGCCTGGTATCAAACGATTCAGTCGATTTTTCGTGGGCAACGCAGAATAGTGCAGGGGCTAACATCAAATTCTCCTGCCAAGAAGGCATCTCTGTATTCGCCGTCAGTTCAACAACAAAGATAAAACTTCCTTGCGGAACGCAAGCGTTTGCGGCGCCGCTTGCGCCATCCGGCACGACTACCGTTTCAATTGCTAACGCCAACGGTTACAGCTTCAGCCTCGAAGCAATGCTTATGCCCCAAGATTCTAACGGGACATATTTCGTAACATCATCGCGCACATTGAACATTACTGTTTATCCCGCGGGAACTGTTCTTTCTTCACCGACTAAATCTCAATCGCCTTCCGCTTCTGTAGCATCATCTTCCTCGGCCACAACGACGCAAGGGCAACTTCCTCCAGCCAAGGCAAATTCATTGAAATATATTTTCAGCCGCCCGCTCATGCGCGGTTCTAGAAATGCGGATGTGACGGCATTGCAGAAATTTCTCGCGCTATATCCCGCAATCTATCCGGCAGGAGCCGTTACAGGTTTTTATGGTCCTGCTACGGAAAAAGCAGTCGGGCTTTTTCAGGAGAAATACGGTGTTGCGAAAAAGGGAAAAACCGGATACGGCACAGTCGGCCCAAACACGCGCGCGAAGCTGAACGCAGTGCAATAGTTCAATATCCATATTTTGTGGCACCTCCCCAAAAAGGGCGCGCTCTTATAGCTAATCTCGAAATCCACCAATAAGAGCGTTCAGCTGCTTTTCGATTTTCTGGACTACTGATTGAATTCTCGGAAAACGCTTCGTGTGCAATTCGATCCATCTGCGCGCCTTTACCGACGCGATAGAAAGTAGCGTCAATCCTATTGCAATAAATAGAATGCCCTGAAGAAACGGCGTGCCGAGGCCTACCACACCAAGTATTAAAAAGATTACCCCTGCGGATAGAACGAGCGCTCGTTTTATTTCCCTGTTCATATTAGCCAGCGCGTCCGCCAGGTGGCGGACGCGCTTGTTCCTATTTCTTATTCTTCTTCGGCTTCTTGGCCTCCTTTCTCTGGGAATTATTTCCTTTTGCCATAGTGTATGAATAGTTGTTAATTATAATGAGTATATTTTAGCACACACTTCAATTTTGGATGCTACTATATTAGCGATGACCTTCGTAGGCGCTCGACCCATTTCCCGCCATGACACTCTCCGGCATCGTTTCGCCACGCTACTCGATGTGGAAACCGCCGACGACGCAGAAACCCTGAAAAAATACAGTCGTGATACGAGCATTTTTGAGCGCACGCCAAAAATTGTCGTATATCCGAAAAACGCCGATGATGTTTCCGCCGTTCTACATTACGTTCACGAGGCAAAAATGCACGGCGACAAAATCTCCGTAGCCGCGCGTTCGGCCGGCACGGACATGTCGGGAGGCGACCTGACCGATTCCGTCTCGCTCGTCTTTACGAAGTACATGAACCATATCGGCGAAATAACCGATGACTTCGCGGTCACCGAGCCTGGCGTCTACTATCGCGATTTTGAGAAAGCGACTCTGGCGCACAAAGGAGAGATTCTTCCCTCGTTCCCCGCCTCGCGCGAAATATGCGCTCTGGGCGGAATGATAAACAACAATTCCGGCGGCGAATTGACGCTCCAGTATGGAAAAACAAATCGCTACATCAGGGAACTTGATGTCGTGCTCTCCGACGGCTCGCGCGCAACACTGCACCCGCTCTCTGCAAATGAACTCAAAGTAAAAGAAGCGCAGCAATCCCTGGAAGGTTCTATCTACCGCGAAATCCACGAGCTCATAACAAACAACGCCGAGGAAATCGAGAAGGCACGGCCTACCGTTGCGAAGAATTCCGCGGGCTATGCCTTGTGGAACGTCTATGACAAAAAGCAAAATACATTTGACCTCACGCAACTCATCGCCGGTTCGCAAGGCACTCTCGCATTCGTGACAAAAGCAAAAATGGGGCTCGTGCATAAAGAGCCGCACCGCGCGATGCTCGTTGTCTTTCTTTCCGATATCGGCATCCTGCCGGAAATCGTGCATCGGGTTCTGAAGTTCAATCCGGAATCATTTGAATCCTACGACGACCAAACCTTCAAACTCGCCGTGCGATTCATTCCGCAGATAATCGGACATTTCGGAATCGTACAGATGATAAAGCTCGGCATCGCGTTCGTTCCTGAAATGATGATGGTTCTTTTTGGAGGAGTGCCGAAGCTCGTCCTCATGGCAGAATTTGCCGCTGAAACTCCGCATGACGCACTGTTCCAAGCAGAAGCCGCGCAGAGAGCTCTTCACGGACTCGCCATGCGCGCGAGAATCGCCAAAAGCGAAACGCAGGCGGCAAAATACTGGACAATCCGGCGCGAGAGTTTCGCTCTTCTGCGCAAGAATCTTAAAGGCCTCTACGCCTCGCCTTTCATCGACGACATCGTCGTGCATCCCGATGACTACCCGACATTCCTGCCGGAACTTAATAAGCTGCTTGCTAACTACAACCTTATCTACACGATAGCGGGACACGCGGGCGAAGGAAATTTTCACATCATTCCGCTCATGGACTTGAACAAGCCCGAGAGCAAAAAGGCAATCCTCGAACTTCAACCGAAAGTGTACGAGTTGGTGGCAAAATACCACGGCTCGATAGACGGCGAGCACAACGACGGAATCATCCGCACGCCGTATCTGCGCATTATGTTCGGAGATAAGATGTGTGAGATTTTTGCGCAGGTGAAAAAGATTTTCGACCCGCTCAACATCCTGAACCCCGGAAAGAAAGTCGGCGGAACTATCGCGGATATTGAACGGAGTATTTTGAAACGGTAGTTTTCACGCTTCAAGGTTAAACCTTGGGGATTTTAAAGGTTTAACCTTAAATGCCTTCTAAATTGGACATCCGATGTCCAATTTAGACTTTACGATTCCGTACAAACAGCATCACAATGATAAGAAATGCGAAAATGGTGAAGGACATAAGCGGGAAAGTAATGTATCCGAATTCAAAGAGATATCGCTGGGCGCAATCCGCGCCTGTGGCAACTGCGGGGCACGGAATGACGCTCGCGCCGCCCATCTGCAAATAGTGTTGGTAGAGCGGGGACAAGGGGGACAGGCACAATTATTCCGAGGGGAGACTTTTCGGTAGCCGGTAGCAAATTTAGGGGTATTCAAGGTTAAACCTTGGGGATTATTAAGGTTTAACCTTGGATACATGACTCTTCTCCGAAGTCACCCGAGGGAGAGACCTCTCGGAGCCGAGGACTCACCTCGGGATTAAATAGACTCAACGCGCAATCCGACGACACGCTTGAAATCACGCACATTCCGCGTAACAACGGCACTGCCCGTAAAAAGCGCCGTCGCGGCGATAATGCTGTCGGCAACCTTCAGATTGTATATCCGACCGATTCTCCCTGCTCCTTTTGCGATATGTGCATCGACAGGAATAGTGGAAAAGGCCGGTACAATATCCAATATAAAATTCTCTTCGTCTAACGTCAGATTTGGAAATCGCAAGAGCTCGGTGATAGTAATCGCCGAAATGTAGAGTGGTCGCGCAGTCCGCAGAGAATCATCGAGGAACTTTTTTACGCCTTCTTCGCCGTGAAGGTAGTAGATGAATGCATTGGTATCAATGGTGTACATCAGTCTTGTAGTACATCAGTCTAATTTTCGTACCCATCCTTTGCGGATACCAGCAAGCGTTTTAAGGGATGTCTTGAGCGATCTTCCTCGCCATGCTCCATACCCACGCCGCAAAAGAGCGTTGCGCTCCTGCGGCAAGCTTATTTCCCTAGCGGCTCTGTGCGACGATGTTTTTCTTGTGACAACTTTGTTCATAAAATCATTATATCACAAAGCGCCTGCGCACAAACAACATCACGATAATTAGGAACGCGAAGATGGTGAAGGACATGAGCGGGAAAGTAATGTATCCGAATTCAAAGAGATATCTTTGGGCGCAATCGGCGCCTGTACCTACTGCCGGACATGGCAAAATGCTCGCTCCGCCCATTTGCAGATAGTGCTGATAAAAAGCGATGATGCCGCCAACTATTGAAAATGAAATGCTGTAGTCGGCTACGTTCCTATCACTTTTCCATATCGCTAGCGCAAAAAGAAGCGCCTGCGGATAGAGGAAAACTCTCTGAAGCCAGCACAAGCCGCACGGAAGAACTCCGAAAATTTCAGAATAAAAGAGTGAAACCGCAATTCCACCGATGGACAGTAAAAAACCGATCCATAATCCCCACTTCCCCAAAAAGTCTGCTACCGGAGCTAGGTCGGGGAATTTTCTGCGTGCGAAATATACAAAGAGAAACGCGACGCCGACGATTTGCATCGCGATGACTGCGAGCGCAAGATAGTAGTTGATTGTTTCAATCGGATACATCGTTTTCAGGTTTCAGGTGCCAGGTTTTAGGTTTTAGGAAATCCCAAAGTCCTTATTGTGGAAGCGTGCAGCCGCTCGCGGTGGCCAGTTCTTGCAGGGTGCGCTCTCCTGTCAATATAGTACTGGTGGCAGTCGTACTCGTCGCAGGAAAAATCCACGTCGGATACCCTGTAATATTTTTGTCTTTGCATATCTGCGTTTGTCCTTTCCCGTCCGGAGTTGAGCATTCGACATACGGCAGGAGCGGCTTTGATTTACCGAACAACTTGTTGGTTGCCTGGCAATGCGGACACCAGAACGCGCCATAATAAACCGTTCCAGAATCTTTAAGACACCTGGCAAAATTATCCAGCTTTCCCGGGCCGCTGTTCACTACAACACTCGCGCCAATTCCCACAACGACGAGCACGAGAACCACCACCCAGAAGATAATTACTCCTTTCTTCATCCCGTTAATATATCATATCGCGATGGTCTGTGTGAATTGCATGCACCCAAGGAGTGACCTTAAAAAACCCAAGGTCACTCCTTGAGTACTTTCCAGATGTCAGTTACCAAGTCTCCGAGGAGACACCTCCCCTTTCTGGTGAGGAGTCACCTCGGGAATTCCAAATGTGGAATAGGCCTGGATTGCTTCGCTGCGCTCGCAAAGACGGAATACAAGAATATATTAGGAGTTACATCGGAAATCGCGCTAGCAAACCATTTTGCTACAATGAGTTCATGAAATACCTATTCCGCAAAGAATTCCGGCTACCTTTTCTTGTTTTTGCGCTTCTTATTGCGGGAATATTCTCTGCGCTATTTTGGATAGCTTCGATAATCCTCGGGATAGTAAAAATATCCTGGGACTCGTTCCGGAAGATACGCGAGCGCAACTATTCGCTTGATTACATCGCGCTCCTTGCGATGGTCGTGTCTCTTTTCGCGGAGCAATATTTGGCCGGAGCAGTCGTGGCGCTCATGATAACCGGGGGCGAAGCGCTGGAAGAATATGCTTCGGCGCGAGCCGAAGGCGCGCTTCGCGGACTCGCGGAGCGGATTCCGAAATCCTGCACGATGCGCCTTTCTGATGGAAAAACTGCAGTAAAGCCGATACAAGATGTCGCAAGCGGGGAAACAATAATCGTAAAAAAGAATGAGATAATTCCCTTGGACGGCACTTTGCTTTCGGACAAAGCCCTGCTGAACGAGGCGAACCTCACTGGCGAAGCGCTTCCAGTTTCATACGCGCGCGGAATGTTCATCAAAAGCGGCAGCATCAACGCGGGTGAAACTCTGGACATTGCGGTGGAGGGCGGGTTCGAGACGTCTACATACATGCGCATTGTGCATCTCGTGGATGAAGCAAGAAATCATAAGGCGCGCATCGTCCGCCTCGCAGAGAAAGTCAACTTTCCTTTCACGCTCGTTGCGCTCGGGCTTGCGCTTGGCGCGTATTTCTTTTCCGGCGAACTTTCGCGCGCACTCGCGGTACTCGTCATCGCTACTCCCTGCCCTCTCATTATCGCGGCTCCGGTCGCGTTTATCGGCGGGCTCTCGCGCGCGGCGCGGCGCAACATAATCGTAAAAAGGCCTGTAACGCTTGAGGAACTGGCCCGAACCAACGTCGTCTTTTTTGATAAAACCGGCACACTGACGCTTGGCGAAATTTCTCTCAAGAAAATAGAAAATATGCACGCCTCCGAGAGCGAGGAGAAATTGCTCGCCATTGCCTCCGCAATTGAGTTTCACTCCATTCACCCGCTTGCCCGCGCCGTGAGTACTGCAAACTCTTCACGCGGGGCGGCAATGCTTGAAGCTCGAAATGTGCGGGAAATTACGGGAGAAGGAATTTCGGGAGACGTGGAAAATCGCAGATACACGATTACGAAAGCGAACTCGTCAGAGAGCGGCATCGTTCTTTCACTATTGGAAGGAAAACGCGAAATAGCGCGGTTTCATTTCGAGGATGAGATAAAAGAAAATGTCGGCAAACTTTTTCGGGCGCTCAATGCCCGCGGCATCACCATAAAAATGCTCACCGGCGACAAAAAAGAAAACGCTGAACGGCTTTTCGGGAAATTCGGGATTTCGATACTGGCAGAATGCACTCCCGAATCAAAATATCTCGCGATTGATGATGCAAAAAAAGAGGGTCAGATCGTGGCAATGGTCGGAGATGGACTCAATGATGCGCCTGCGTTCGCTCATGCGAATGTCGGCATCGTTTTTTCCGGAACAGAAAACAGCGCCTCTATTGAAGCGGCGGGTGTGGTAATACTCGGGCGAGATGTAATGCTCATTGAAGAACTCTTTGAGTCGGCAACGCGCTCGGTACGGATCGCAGGACAGAGCATCTGGGGAGGCGTAGGGCTCTCATCAGTCGGAATGGTCTTCGCCGCCTTCGGCTTTATTCCTCCTATATGGGGCGCGCTCACGCAGGAAGTAATTGACGTAGCGGTGATTCTGAATTCGCTGCGAGCCTCAAGCCGCACGTAGCGCGGAAATTCCAAGTTCCAAAAACCAAATCACAAACAAATCTCAATATTTAAATTTCAAACAGACAAAGATTCTAAGGGGGTCTGTGTTTTGGAACTTATTTGCTCACATTGCGGACACCGACACCCGACTGGCTTGATGAATTCGTCGAAATATTCTTCTCCGTAGTCGATGCTTAATTCCTCTCCCGTTGCAATGTCGCGTTTAGCAAAGATGACTATGCGTCCACCTGCCTGCCGCGCCGAGCGCGGCGCAGGCAGGTCGCGTATATCCGCTTCGCAATTCGGCTTGCATGAATGATTGATGTAGCGGGCAATGTTGGTCCGCAAACTACCGTCAATCGTCCATTCCTTGTCTATCTCAAATAGGTATTTTGTTTTTAACGTGTCGGCCATGGGAGTAGGAATGCGCCTGCCTTTATACTCAAGAATAAAGTCTCCTTTGCGAAGCGCGGATGTGGCAAAAAGGCCATAACCCATCCCGGGCTTGGATTTTCGTACGGCAAACCTCGCCTGAAGTATTCGTGTTCGCATATTCGTGACCCAATATTTGGGAAGCAATATTATAGACCGTGAGACCAGTTTGAACCAGCGACGAAGTTCCCAAGGTCTCACCTTAAATGCATGATTCCCAAGGTGAGACCTTGGGAACTTTCCGTAGTTAGTAGTTCATGCAGTGAGGCGTCGCCTCACTGCATTTACTTAGAAGATTGAGATGACATCTCAATGGTTTGCGATAAAGCTGGCCTTTACAATTTTCCCCCCCCCTGATACTTTTGCTGGCAGCGCGTGGTCTTTGCCCGTTTCTTGTTTCGTGGGCTAAATTGCGGCCACGCCATCAACGGGAATGGGTTGACATCCCGTTCCTTTCTTCCCAGAAAGGGGGTGATTTTATGAGATACCGTCAATCTCGTCGTAACAGCTAAGCCACGGTCGGGGCTGAACTGAACGCCATGGAAAGTTGAAATGGCGTTCGGAGCTGGCTGGCGGTTTCCCAAAATGCAACACGGGGGATCGCCAGTTTTCCTTTTTTAGCCAGAGGTGAAAGACCCGGACTTACCTAGAATTCAAAATTCCCGAGGAGACACCTCCCCTGCTGGTGAGGAGTCACCTCGAGAAGTCACCTCAGGAAAATCTGCTATAATCTTTTTTATGATCCTCTATACGCTATACGCTATACGCTATACGCTGTCTTTATGATAATTACCTTCCACGAAGGAGCATGCGTGCGGATAAGCGCGGGAGATACAACACTTGTAATGGGGCCTGTATCGAAACAATCAAAGAACTTTAAGCCGACGAATTTCGGTGCGGATGTGGCTTTCGTCTCTCTCAATCATCCGGACATGAATGGAATTGAAGAAGCGGGTCGGGGTGAAAAGATACCATTTGCGGTTGCGGGTCCCGGAGAATATGAAGTGAAGGAAATTACGGTCGCGGGCTTCCCGACTAAATCAAAATATGGAGGAAGCGAGAAAATCAACACGGTATATTCTCTTCATTTCGACGGATTGTCGGTTCTCTACCTTGGCGCTCTGGGAAGCACCGAACTGCCGGCGGAAGTTTTGGAAATGGACTCGCCGGATATTCTCATAATCCCAGTCGGCGGAAACGGAAGTTTAACTCCCGCGGAAGCTGGAAAGCTCTCCGTCAAACTTGAGGCAAAAATAATTATTCCGATTCTCTACGACGACAAGTCTCTGAAGCAATTCCTGAAAGAAGCAGGCGAAGAGAAAATTAAACCGGTTGAGAAATTGACAGTGAAACCGCGCGATGTGATCGGGAAAGAAAATGAAGTAGTTGTACTCAGCGTCTAGCTTCTAGCGACTAGCGTCTAGAGAAAATACATAAACAAAATCAATTTCTGACTTCAACTAATCGCTAAACGCTACTCGCTAATCGCTCGCCCTATGGTTCTCCAAAAAACGGTAGACAATCTAAAGGCTCGCCCCAAGCATGAGCGCAGAGCTGCCGCGCGCGGCATTGCTATGGCAGTAGTTGTGATACTTTTTGTCGGCTGGGTGATAATCTTTTTCAAGAATGTCCGCGAGACTGGGATACAAATTCAGCCAATTAATATCCCGAAGCCAAGTGCTTTCAATACGGAACCTCTTACGAATGCCAAGGAACAATTGGAGAGCGGTTTTAGCGGAATGAAGGACAGTCTTCAAGCGGCACAAGATGCTTCCGCGACAACTGAATTCTAGCAGTCTGACTGCTAAGAGGCCTCGGAATGACTAGGAATTGCCTCTTATTTATGATATTATTAAATGAATATGGCCAGGGGAAATGACAGAAAAAAGTCCTCCGGAGGAGGATCCGCCTCCGGCGGAGAAGTCCCCGCCCGAGCCGGCGCTGGCATCATTTCAAGAAGCATCACGACAGAAATGCGCGAGTCGTACCTCGACTACGCGATGTCGGTTATCACAGCCCGCGCGCTTCCGGATGTGCGCGACGGTTTAAAGCCGGTACACAGAAGAATCTTGTTTGCGATGCAGGAAGCCGGTCTTTCCGCGAGCGCGAAGACGCGCAAATCGGCGACCGTTGTCGGAGACGTAATTGGAAAATACCACCCGCACGGCGATGTGGCCGTATACGATTCGATGGTAAAAATGGCGCAAGATTTTACGATGCGCTATCCGCTTATCATCGGACAAGGCAACTTCGGCTGCTTCACTAAAGATACGAAGGTCCGACTTGCAGACGGACGCAACCTCACCTTTGAAGAATTAATCGCAGAGGATGTAAAAGGAAAGAAAAACTATACATTTACAGTAAAAGCTGACGGTCAAATCACAATCGCACCGATTATAAAACCTCGAAGAACGAGGCGCGGAGCTGAAATTATGAAAGTAGTTCTCGATTCCGGAGAAAGTATCCGCTGTACTCTGAACCACAAATTCCTTTTGAAAGATCAGACATACATTGAGGCACAGGATCTCAAATCCGGCATGTCGCTGATGCCGCTATATACGCGACTTTCGACATCGAAAGATGTCCCCCTCTCTGACATGAAAGATTATGAAATGATTCTGCAGCCACTACAAAAGAATTGGGAGTTCGTTCACCATCTTGCGGATGCATACAACATTGAACAAGGAGTCTACCCTGTATCTCAAGGACGCGTACGACATCATGTTGATTTCAACAAATCAAACAACAGCCCGAATAACATTAAGAGGATGCAATGGCTGGAACATTGGCGTCTGCATTCCGGACTTGCCGCAGCGCGGCACAAGAACGACCCCGAGTATGTGAAAAAACTTGCTGATGGACGAAAGAATTTCTGGTCTGACGCAAAAAATCGCGACGCATATGCCCGTCGAATTTCCGAAACAAATAAAGCAAACTGGCAGAGACACGACTATCGCGAACACATGCGGCAATTCTTAAGCGACGTAAACAAGGAATATATTCGAAAACACCCGGAAAAGCGCGAGGCATTGAGCAAGCGCGCAACCCGCACTCTCACCCGGCTTTGGAAAGACCCGGCGTATCAAATCTTTATGCACGAGAAAATCGTGAAGGGAAATAAAAACCATGTTACAAACAAGACCGGGAAGTTGAAATTTGATGCGATATGCAGACAAGTGCTATCGGACGGAAAGAAACTATGCGAGCGCGCCTACGAGGAGACGCGCAGTCGAGTGTATCCCTATGGTCGCGCGACAATGTGGAGGACAGGAATATCACAGTACTACTCTGGTGATGCCAAAAGAATTCCTGCGGAAATAAACGGCAACCACAAAGTTCTGCGCATTGAATTCTTGCGAGAATATGAGGATGTTTATGATTTAACAGTGCCAGAAACGCACAATTTTGCGCTCACAGCTGGCGTATTTGTACACAATTCAATTGACGGCGACTCTGCCGCGGCGTACCGCTACACCGAAGCAAAAATGTCGCGCCTCGCTTCGCTCATGATGTACGACATCGACAGAGACACGGTGGACTTTCTGCCCAACTATGACAACACCAAGAAAGAGCCGTCGGTATTGCCTGCGGCATTCCCCAATCTTCTGGTTAACGGAACTCTCGGTATCGCTGTCGGTATGGCGACTAACATCCCTCCCCACAACATCCGCGAAGTGTGCGAGGCAGCAATACATTTGATAGAAGAGCCCGGGGCAACAACTGATGACCTCTTGAAATTCGTTCAGGGTCCGGACTTCCCCACCGGATGCATCGCCTTCGGCGAAAAAGACATCGCGCATGCATATGCAACGGGTCGCGGCGGAGTCGTCGTGCGCGGGAACGCGGAAATAGCGGAGGGCAAAAAGGGCGACTACCAAATAGTAGTCACTTCAATCCCCTTTCGCGTAAATAAATCAGACCTTTTGACGAAAGTCGCGGACCTCGTTCACGAAAAGAAAATCGAAGGCATACGGGACATCCGCGATGAATCCACCAAGGACATCCGCGTCGTTATCGAGCTTAAAGCAAATGCGCATCCGCAGACCGTTCTCAACTATTTGTATAAACACACCCAGCTTGAGGAAACATTCCATTACAACGTCGTCGCGCTCGTCGACGGCGTGCCGCAAACGCTCTCCTTGAAGGCGCTCATTGAGTACTTCGTGGAACACCGCAAAGAAGTTGTCACGCGGAGAGCGAAATTTGACCTCAAAAAAGCGCAGGACCGGGAACACATTTTGCTCGGGCTTTCCAAGGCGCTTGACCACATTGACGAAATTATCAAACTCATCAAACAGTCCAAAGATGTCGACGATGCGCGCACGCGATTGATGGGAAAATTCTTCTCCGCTAAAGGCGGATCCCCCTCCGGCGGAAAATTCTCCGAATTGCAGGCGAATGCAATTCTTGAGATGCGCTTGCAGAAGCTTGCCGGACTTGAACGAAAAAAGATAGAGGATGAACTTAAGGAGGTGCAGGCCTTGATCGCCCACCTGCAGGCGCTTCTAAAAAGCACGAAGAAGTTGATGGAAGTCATTACGAAAGAACTTCGCGAGGTCATCGAAAAATATGGGGACGCGCGAAGAACGAAAATCGTTAAGCGCGGCGCTACGATACTCTCCGCCGAAGACCTGGTACCCGATGAAGACAGCGTGCTTGTGCTGACGGCCGGAGGATACATTAAGCGCACGAATCCCAACGAATACCGACGGCAGAAACGAGGCGGCATCGGCGTCATGGACCTGGACACCAAAGAGGAGGATTTTGTGACGCAATTCCTGACCGCGAGCGCGCACAACGACATCCTGTTCTTCTCCGACAGAGGAAAAGCGTATCAATTGAAAATGTACGATTTGCCCGAAGGCAAGCGCGCGACAAAAGGAAAATCGATCATGAACTTCCTCTCGCTTGAGCAGGGCGAAACCGTTACCTCTGTCCTCGCGATGCCGAAAGAGATTAAAGCAAGCGAAGGGCTTTCATTGGTACTTGCGACAAAGAACGGAACGATAAAAAGAGTCTCGGCCGACAAATTCCGCGATGTTCGCAGGAGCGGTCTTATTTCAATAACGCTCGATAAAGGCGATGCGCTTATTTGCGCGCGGTTCGCGCGCAAGGGCGATGACATTATTTTGACGACATCGAAAGGCCAGTCCATTAGATTTAAGGAATCGGACGTCCGCGAAATGGGCAGACAGGCGGGCGGAGTGCGGGGAATAAAAGTTAGTTCAGGAGATTTCGTTGTCGGTTCAGACATTGTTCCTGCCTCCAGCGAGAAAACTGCCGAGCTTCTGGTCCTCTCTTCGACCGGCTATGGGAAGAAGACCAAGCTTTCCGAGTACAAGTGCCAAGGCCGCGGCGGTTCGGGCATAAAAACGATGTCGATTACGGCAAAGACGAAACAACTCGTGGGAGCAGCAGTCGTGGCGGGCGGAAAATCTGGTGGAGAACTGGTGGCAATTTCGCAGAAAGGCACGGCAATTCGCACTGGTCTTGATGAAATCCCGACTTTGAGCCGCGCAACGCAGGGAGTTCGTGTCATGAAATTAAGAGAGAACGACAAGGTTGCTTCTTTTGTGGTATTTGCGGGTGACGAAAGTGCGGTAGAATAATTTGTATGACTAAAGGCATTGGATCGAGAGGCGGGAAACCAGAAACTCTAAAAAAATCAGAAGCTACGAAAGAAGGGTCCCTAGTCCTAACGCAGGAAAGCGCTCAAATTATAGTCGACAGACTGGATGATAGGGTGCTTTATGGTTATGACTCTTTCGGCATGGGAAATAAATCTAGACTGGCCATCGGCAATGCCAAAGAAGTACCAGTCTCAAGGGCGGTAGCGCTACTAGAAGACAAGAAAAATGTCTTGCCGCTATGCAAAGCATTTCTAAGACGTTTCGGTGTCATCACAGACATAAAAAGCAAAATAGATGGTTCATTACTATTTAATGATAAAGCTTCTGACAGTACTGTTCAGCCAACGGAAATGAAGTACGCGGTTTTAAGATTATTAGGAGTAGATGAAATTTTTTGTCGTAAAAATTGCGGGTATGGCGGAACTAATCGAATAACATTTTCTAAATCATTCGAAGGGCATATTCGGCGGGTTGAAAACGACAGGAGATTGTTTCCACTAAAGAATCTGAAGGAATTTCCGAACGTTGAAGTCGCCCTTAATAGAATCAAGAAACCTTTCAATATTCCAGCCGATAAAATCTTTAAAGAAAATCACATACCAACACTATCCGCATCGCACGACGGTAAACAGAGGACACATTTGATTGCGGCACTCTCAATGCTTGCTCTAGCATTGGAAAGCGGAGAGCCTATTGTATTTGACGATACAGAAGTCACGAATCCGTTTTCGCCTGAAGTTATTGGGTTGATTGAGAAAAAGCGAAAGGAAAAACAAGCCACACAAACAGGCCGTAAAGAGAACCTTGGTTGACCTTTCTGATTTCCCCACACAATAGTAAAGCCGCACTCGCGATGCGGCTAACCATTATATAATACGGCTGATGCATACGGCCAAAATTACAGCCACTCATGGCGCGCACGCACATTTTGCGCATCCCGCGCAGAATGCCGCGATGCTCGGAATAACTCCCGGCATGAAGATAGCCGATTTCGGCTCCGGAAGCGGAGCGTACGTGCTTGCAATCGCGGAACTTCTTGCAAACAGCGGACATATATATGCCGTAGACGTGCAGGGAGACCTTTTGCGCAAAATTAAGAGAGAGGCATCTAAGAGATCGTACAAAAGTGTGGAAGTAATCTGGGGAGATCTGGAATACGCTGGTGCTACGAAAATCTCGGACGAAGAACTGGACTTGGTGCTCATCTCTAATCTTTTGTTCCAAATCAATAACAAGAATGCTGTTCTTCGAGAGGCGCATCGCGTACTGAAACACTCCGGACGGCTTGTTATAATTGACTGGAGCGATTCCTTTGGCGGCATCGGACCTCAAGAAGTCGATGTCGTCAAAAAAGCGAATGCGGAATCGCTCGCTCTCTCTAACGGCTTTGAGCTTGCGCGCGAATTCCCTGCCGGTTCGCACCATTATGGATTGATATTTCGTAGGAAATTAAGGAGTGAAGCGACTATAATTTCCACGACCCAGCACCTTTGACGTAAAATGATTTCTTGCATATGAATTACAACATAAATACCAGCCAACGGTTAAAGAGCAAACCTTACGTAAAAGGTGCTGGGTGTAAGAGCTTCTAAACTCATTATCATTCGTTAAGAATCTCTAACATGCATAAGCTCTCCATTTTCCAAATAGTACTGCTCATAATCTTCGGCGTGTTGGGCGCTATCGGGGTACTTATCTTCTCTTTTGCGAACAACGGCAGTAGCACTACCAGTGTTGGGCCGGTCGTTATATGGGGCGATATTGATGAGCAGGCAATGGATGCGGTAATACGTAACACATCTGATAACAATCAGGATTTCGGCCAGATAAAGTATGTGAGGAAAGAGCCAGACACGTACGAATCCGACCTGGTGAACGCTCTTGCCAACGGCTCCGGCCCGGACCTGTTCATCTTGCGCCAAGACCAACTGCTGGAAAACGCGGAACGAGTAACCCCGATACCATACACATCACTTTCTGTCGCACAGTTCAATTCTCTGTTCATAGATGCCGGCAACGTCTTTCTCGACCCGCGCGGAGCGCTCGGAATCCCGATTTTTGCAGACCCTCTCATCCTCTATTGGAACAAAGACACGCTGAACGCTGGGGGGTATGCCAAACCGCCCGCCACGTGGGCAGAGGTGCAAGAAATGGGTGTAAAACTGCAAAAGCGAAATGATGCCGGTGCAATCGTGAAAAGCGCTATAGCACTCGGAGAATATGCGAATGTCACGAACGCAAAGGATATATTGAGCGTTCTCATTCTGCAGGCTGGCGGAAAAATCGTCACGAGAAACGAAGCTGGTCATCTAACGGCTGACCTCTCATTGAGCGGAACCAACAATGTGCAATCTGCGGAAAGCGCACTGCGCTTTTATACCGAATTCGCCAACCCTTCCAAATCGCATTATTCATGGAATAGGGCATTGAACGAATCGCAAAAGGTATTTGCCGCCGGCGATACTGCGCTATACATAGGGTTTGCAAGCGAGAAACCGGCTATCGTAAAAAAGAATCCGAATCTCAATTTTGATGTTGCTCCATTGCCCCAGATAAAGAGCGGCTCGAATGCGGTTAATACGGCGCACGTGTATGGTATTTCTATTTCGCGCACGGCTAAGAATGCCCCCGGTGCTTTTGCCGTTGCCTCGGAGTTCGCGTCTACGGCATCAACCGGAATGGGAAGAAATCTCTCGCTTGCTCTTGGGCTGCCAAGTGCTCTTCGCGGTGTACTCGCCACTCCCGCGACTGGCACAAGCGAGATGTACACACGAGAGGCTCTGATTTCGCGCTCATGGCCTGACCCGAATCCGGATAAGACATCCATCATATTCCGCGATATGATTGAAAATGTTACCAGCGGCTCTTTAAGTCTATCGGACGCGGTTCAGCGAGCCGAACAGGAAGTCGGCAAACTCTTAAACATATGACATTACTTGCGAAGTTAAAGAATATTCTAACAACAGCTTTTTATGGAGCCGCGTTTTTTCTTGCGCAGTCACACTTCGCCAGCGCGCAAACGACTAACCCGACATTCCTAAAGAATCCTCTACGCGACGAATTTGGCACCATTCCGTTGTTCATCGCCGGCGTTCTAAAGGTCCTTGTGATGGTAGCCCTACCTGTCATTGTTCTATTCTTCGTACTCGCCGGATTCAAGTTTATCTCCGCGCAGGGGAATCCCAGTGAACTCACCGTGGCGCGAAAGAATTTCATGTACGTAGTTATTGGCGCACTGCTCATCTTAGGTGCGTGGGTTATTGCGACATTGATAGCGGGAACAGTCTCTGAACTGGTAGCGCCTTAATTATGACTCGCATAATATCGGCAATTCTCGCGTGCTTACCTCTCTTTCCCGCAATTGTTCTTGCCGAGGGTGCTCCGCGAACATACAGCGCCCTCGTTAATCAGCTGGTGTCTTTAATGAACTATGCGGTCATTGTACTAGTGGCTCTCGGTGTCGCAATATATTTCTATGGAATGTACTCAAATATACTCAAATTTGGCGAGGATAATCCGGAGAAGAAGAAGGCGCTCTTTTTTTGGGGAATTATCATACTGTTCGTTATGGTCAGTGTCTGGGGAATTTTACGGATTATGCAAAATACTTTCTTTCCAGGCGGAACGCAACAGCCGCTAGAGCGCGGGCAATTTAGTGCTTAAAGTATGCTGCGAAATATTACAGGTGCGCACGTTTTCGCGGCAGCCATAGCGCTCGTTCCGAATAGCGCCTCTGCGATGACACTTGTGCAGTTTTTTGGCTTTCTTAACATATTCGTCGGGCTTTTTCTCACAATATCTCTGATACTGTATGGCGCCGCCATCATCATTTATACGACACGGTTCGGCTGTCCTAACCGTGATGAATCGTTAAAGCTCATTGAATGGGGTATCGCTATAGTGTTTGTTCTTATTGTTTTACTCGGCATAGTCCAGTACTTCCAACGCAATCCTGCAAACATGGCGTACATAATAGGTATAATCGCATTTCTATTAGTCATAGGACTTCTCTATTATTTGTACGGGGGGGAAGAAAAGAAGAGCGCAGGACCGCCCCGACCGCCTGGTCCGCCGCCAGGACGTTAAAAGCTGGTGGTCAGGGGCAGTCTGACTAATCGTAGTTAGTCAGACTGCTTGGCTTTTTCGCATTTCTCCAACTTTAGCGAGAAGGACTGCCAGTTTTTGACGGTTTGAGTGATTCTTCCGTCAAAAACTGGCAGTCCTTTGAGTCTCCCCGTTATCCACACCCCCTTACCCTAGCCGTTGTGCTTTTGGGCCAATCATATACCATGAAAGTACTTAATATATTAGGTAATTAAACAATATTTATGCGTGCACGATTTATTGGTTTCTCGGCTTTCGCATTTGCAGCTCTTTCATTTCCTCTGGCGGCTATGGCGCAATATGTGACTATAAACCCCTCGGGCAACACAGGCAGAGATCTTAATGGCGTACTGGATGTAGCTCTTCGCCTATTGAATAATGTAATAATTCTTTTTATTACAATAGCTGTAGTGGTATTTTTCTGGGGTTTGATTCAATATCTCGCCAAAATCGGCGGCGAAGATGGGGCAAAGAAAGGGGCGAGTCTTATGCTCTGGGGCATTATTGCACTTTTCGTCATGGTATCCGTCTGGGGTCTTATCCGAATTCTTCAAAGTACTTTTAGCATAAACCCTGGCGAACAGGCTTTACAACCTTCGACGTTCAATAGAACTCAGTAGATGGTTGAGCAAATCGTGCTTAAGCAAACGCTTGTGCTGGATATAACAGACAGTAGATGCAAAGAAGCTTGCAAGGCGAGTTCCGCATAAGCTAGCTGTTTCTCACGTATTTATGGACGCCGCAACTAGGCTCATCGACAAGTTCATAACACTGATAATTGACCCCACGATCGTACTCATATTCACGGCAGGCTTCCTCCTATTCCTCTGGGGGCTGGTTGTGTTTCTATTCAACGTAAAAGAAGGCGGTGAGAACACGGAAGGTAAGCAGCACATGTTTTGGGGGCTTATCGGCATGCTTGTGATGGTTTCTGTTTTTGGAATCCTGGCTCTTATTAATAACACTTTCAATCTCGGGTTGAATCCCGACTATCGCTCATTCACCCCCGATACGAGCCGTCTTGATGGCCTTAACACAACGTATAACTTTTCTAGCCGTCCTTAGACGGCTAAAAATATCAGCAGCAAACTGAGGCCGAGGACGGCCTCTTTTTTTGAGAGATAGCGTATTATTGGTTTTGTTAATTTGAATTTCTTGTAAGGATAAAACGGGTATACGTCTCCATTGAGAGCGTCTAAAAACAAATGGATAAAGTAAGCGAGAGAGAAAATAAGCCCAAAAAGCAGATTGAACGCCATCGCCAGAAGTGAAATAACAACCCACGCTTGCACGCTGTGAAAAATGTTTTTCTGGCTTCCCCACGGGTCCTTTTCTGTCAGGCTTTCATGGAGTATTGCTTTGGGTTTAAATAGTATTCCATTCTGGTGATATGAAATGAGGTGGTCCAAATCCATGAATAAAGAACCCGTAATCGCCGCCGTGTAATCCCCCGTCAATTTGCCGATAATTAGTCCTGCAAGGATGTGAGTCGGGAAAGTCATGTGAAGTAGAATTATATCAAATGATAAGAGGAATTCTCCTCGACTAAACTTTTGCAGTCGCAAAATGGGAGGGATTCGGTTAAGCGCTCATTTTGCCGCCGTCGCGGCAAAACTCCGGCCTATCGGTAAAGATAGGCACCTGTTGACGGCCTAACCACGATTTTGCGACCCATTCTTCTGAATGGGTAACCCCGCAAAATCTTTCGAATCCCTCCCGGCTGCTACAAATAGCGCAAAACCGGAGCATGCTCCGGTTTTGGCAATTTGTGCGCCGGGCAGGATTCGAACCTGCGTAGCCCGAAGGCAATAGATCTACAGTCTATCGCGATTGACCGCTCCGCCACCGGCGCAACGCTGGCATTATGCACCAAGTGTAACTTTTGCGCGAGCGCTTGGACCTCTTTTTC
>JAUSGQ010000001.1 GCA_030674455.1 bacterium | reverse complement strand
GTATGACGCCCTGATGAAGCTCGAACTGTGCAAGGAGGATTTCCTGGCCGCCCTGCGCGATGTGGAGCCATCCGCCCTGCGCGAAGTATTTGTCGAGGTGCCCTCCACCACCTGGGAGGATGTGGGCGGGCTCGAGCGGGCGAAACATATGCTGCGCGAGACGCTGGAATGGCCTCTGCACTATGGTGATCTGTTTGAGGCGGCCGGGGTGAGGCCATTGAAGGGGATACTCCTCACTGGGCCTCCCGGCTGCGGCAAGACGCTGCTCGCCCAGGCGGCGGCCAGCGCCATCCAGGTCAATTTTATCTCGGTCAAGGGGCCTGCCCTGCTGTCGAAGTACGTCGGCGAGTCGGAGCGCGCCGTTCGCGAGGTCTTTCGCAAGGCGAAGCAAGCGGCGCCGTGCCTCGTGTTTTTCGACGAGATTGACGCGCTCGTCCCAAGACGCGGAGGCGGAGCGTCGGATGCACATGTCAGCGAGCGGGTCGTGGGCCAGTTCCTGGCAGAGCTGGACGGGATCGAGAAACTGACTGGGGTGCTGGTCTTGGCCGCCACCAATCGGCCGGACATGGTGGACCCGGCTTTGCTGCGCCCGGGCCGCTTCGACGTGGTGGTGGAGATTCCTCGTCCCGATGAGCAGGAACGCCTGGCGATTCTGCGCGTGCAGGTGCGCGGCAAGCCCGTGTCCCTAGAGGTGCGTCTGGACGCCATCGCGGCCAACACGGACGGACGGACGGGCGCCGACCTCGGCGCCATCTGTCACCACGCTGCCTTGAATGCCATCCGGGAAAGAGTGGAGGAAGCCAGAGGCGCCAAGCAAGAACATTCGGTCTCTCGCCCCTTGCTCATCGAGCCACGGCATTTTGAGGCGGCGCTGAACGAGATCCGACCATGACCGATTCGCATGCCGAGGCCGCGGGCCTCGGAATCTACCTCTATTGCCTGGCCCGGCCGGAATGTCTCTCGGTCATGCAGGGGTCCACTATAGAGCCGGCCCTGCGCGGCGTGGACGAGCGCTATCCAGTGGTGGCGCTGGAACAGGCTGGGATGGTCGCGGTGATCGGGGAGGTGGACACCGGCGAATTTTGCGATCAGAACCTCCAAGCGCTACCCTGGGTGGGGCCCCGGGCCTGTCGGCATGAGACGGTGGTGGAACGGATCATGGGCGCGTCGCCGGTGCTACCGGTCAAATTCGGCACGATCTTTCGTTCCCGCACGAGCCTCAAGGAATTCCTGGGCCGGCATCGGGAGGGCATCGTGCGAGTGCTGGACGATCTGCACGACAAGGCCGAGTGGAGCGTCAAGGGCTATCTTATCGAAGAGAAAGCACGACCGATCCTGGCCGCCGCAGATCCCGCGATTCAGTCGCGGGTTGCGGCGCTGTCGCCCTCGCCAGGGGCGCGGTACCTGCAGCAGAAGCAACTGGATGCCATGATCGAGGCGGCGCTGCACGCCGGGGTGGCGCGGGTGACCCATGACCTCCACGAGGTCCTGGCCCTCCATGCCGTGGCCTCAACCGAACTGCGGTGCCATGCCAGCGCGGTGACCGGACGCCCCGATCTCATGGTCTTCAACCGCAGCTTTCTGGTGACCCCTGAGGCTCTCCCCAATTTTCGCGCTGCTGTTTCAGACCAACAGCACGCTCACAAAGTGACCGGCCTGACTCTCGAATTGCGGGGGCCG
>JAUSGQ010000052.1 GCA_030674455.1 bacterium | reverse complement strand
CTCGCGGAGCAAACGCAAGTTGGAACGTCGTTCACCCGTCCCGCCCTCAAGGGGCAAGCATGCTCGCGCTACTCGCGCTCTGGCTTATCGGTAGCGCCGCCAGCGCTCGATGAAATCCGGGTCAGAGTAACATTTCCGGCTGTTCCGCCGCGCTATCTCTCTTCGGTCAATCTCGGTTTAGTAGGCACGCAACGCATTGTCGAAAAAAGTTACTCTGACCCGAATTTTTTCCTTCCTCAGGTGGTACGCTCGTTGGTATTTGCTCAGTCGCTCTTATATACTTCACTTACACAATCTCAGTTCCGAATCCCAAGACTGAGTGTTGGTGCCAACAAACCACGCTGAAAGCAAGGGGGCAAAATGGACGACGGAGCCGGGAACCGCAGCAAGGGGAGAAGATTCAAGCGTGGACTTGTACCGTGCGTTGCGAGCGCGAGTCTTATCTTAGCTGGATTGTTGGGTGTCTGCCAAGCCGTCAATGCCCAACCGTTTCCTCGCGCTCCGGTTCACCTGATCATTCCCTACCCGCCGGGGGGAGCGACGGACCTGATTGGACGCCAACTCGGGGCGGAAATGTCCAAGCGTCTCGGACAGCAGGTCGTGATCGAGAACCGTGGAGGCGCGGCTGGCATGATCGGTATCAAGGCCGCGACGCTCGCGCGTCCGGACGGCCACACGCTGGCACTGGGTACTGCGGGCAATATCTCTGTCGATCCGTTACTGGAAAAGCTTCCCTATAATCCGACCACCGACCTGGTCGCGGTGGCGCCGGTCGTTTCGATTTATTTCGTCGTCTTCGCGAATCCGAGCTTTCCACCGAACAACATTCGACAGTTGACAGCTCTGGCGAAGCGTTATCCCGGCAAGATCAATTTTGCTTCATCGGGGACGGGCGGGGCTCCCCACCTGGCGAGTGAACTATTGAAGGCGCGGGGCGGCATTGACATGGTGCACGTTTCTTACAAGGGCGCCGTCCCTGCGATTACCGACGTCGTCAGCGGGCAGGTCGACATGATGACTGGCGATGCCAATACGGCACTACCCTTCATTAAGAACGGACGGCTGAAAGCGCTGGCCGTAACC
>JAUSGQ010000023.1 GCA_030674455.1 bacterium | reverse complement strand
AGGGCAAACGACCGACCTCCTCTTGAGTTGGTCGACCCACAGTTAAATCCGCTAAATAGCGGAGCATGGCACTTTCCTGGAGGGTGATATCGCCTCCGAGGAACTCGACGCCCGCCCCCTTTGGCAAGGGGTGGGCGTTTTTCTTTTTACATACCAGCTATTGGATACTGTTTTATGAGATGCTATTATGCAGAATCGGTTTCCGAGGAGAGAAATCTAAAACCTCGAGGAGACACCTTGCAAATGCCAAGGAGTCACCTCGGACCTTAGAAACATTAACAAAAACTAAAACCTAACATGCACATCACAAACCTAGGGTTCCCGAATGTTTATCAGTCGCTCATCAAGGTGACAGTTGAGAAGTTTTGGAGAGGAGAGGCGACAGAGGCGGATGTGCGAAAAGCGCTTGCCGATGTGCAGGCGTACAATCACGCGGCGCAGGAGGGCCTCGACCTCATTCCGGTCGGAGAAATAGACCTTTACGACCGCATGCTCGCTACGTCTGTTCGATTCGGCATCGTGCCTGCGCGTTTTGGAACACCGGCTGACGCAATAAAATCTATAGCGACCTATCTTTCAATTCCGCGCGGCGCACAAGACAAGCCCTCCTCCGCGCAAGGCTCCGGCGGGGCAAAGCAGGCATCGCCGATGGTCAAATGGTTTAATACCAACTACCACGTCGTTCAGCCGGAAATCGAGCGAGACCCGACGTGGCAGAAAGATGCGCCTTTGCCCGACCTTTCCGACCCGCGCCATATTCTGCCGCTCATTGGCCCGTGGACTCTGCTTTCATATTCAATAAACACGACAACGCGCTCAATTCCCGAATTGTTCGCCATTCTCGCGGGAGAATATCAAAAGTTCATCAATACATTGCCAGAACACACGACAGTTCAGCTTGAGGAGCCATCGTTCCTCACGAAGGGAATACCGCAGGGTTACGAAGAATTCCTCAAGGGAATCAAGCGCCAAGTACATCTGCACGTTTACTTTGGGGCGATAAATGATTTTGCCGATAAGCTCTTCAAATTTCCGGTTGCGGGCATCGGCCTCGATTTCTTCGACGGTCCCGAGAATCTTTCGCTTCTCGCTCGTTTTCCAAAAGACAAAGTGCTCATCGCCGGCATCATCAATGGCCGCAATGTCTGGCCGGTTTCCGCACGCACAGAAAAACTTCTTGCCGAAGTGCAAAAAGCGATTCCAGATGACCGGCTCTACATCTCGCCATCCTGCTCGCTCTTGCACGTTCCGCTTTCCGCGAAGAGCGAAAAAGGAAACTTTTCTTTTGCGGAAGAAAAGATAGCCGAGCTCAAAGCGATAAAAGATGGCACGGCGAAATACGCGCCATTCACTCATCAGAATACGGTACTTCCAAAAGAGCGATTCGAGCGAAAGCGCAAGACGTTTTGGGTCAGCGATATAGCGTATCCCACTACGACCATCGGGAGCTTTCCGCAGACCGCAGATGTGCGCAAGGCGCGGAGCGATTGGCGGAGGGGTATGATTACGGATGCCGATTACGAAAGCTACATGCAGAAGCTTACAAAGGAATGCGTAGAGAGGCAGGAAAAGCTTGGCCTTGACCTCTTGGTACACGGCGAATTCGAGCGCAACGACATGGTGCAATATTTTGCCGAGAATTTCTCCGGCTTCACGGTCATCAAAGCGCCCGTGCAATCCTACGGCACGCGGCACGTTCGCCCGCCGGTCATCACCGGGCCGGTCAGCCGTCCGCATCCCTTCACGGTGAAGTGGAGCACCTTCGCGCAATCATGTGTGTCTTCCTCCGAAGGAGGATCCGCCTCCGGCGGAAAGAAGCCGGTCAAAGGAATGCTCACGGGGCCTGTAACAATCGTAAAGTGGGCATTTCCTCGCGAAGACATGGAGCAAGAGGCGCACTTTTACGAAGTTGCCCGCGCGCTCGCGGAAGAAGTGCGAGACCTCGCAAAGGCGGGCATCAATCACATCCAGATAGACGAACCCGCGCTTCGCGAGGCGCTTCCGATAAATCCCGCGCGTCACTCGCACTATCTGCATCACGCCGTGAACGCCTTCCGCCTCGTATACTCAGCTATGCCGGACGAAGTGGTCATCCACACGCACATGTGCTTCTCGGAGTTCAACGACATCCTCGGCGCGATAAAAGAAATGGGTGCGGATGTCTTGCTTATTGAAGACAGCAAAGCAAAAGGCAAGGTTGCCGCCTCAATCCGCGATTCCGGTTTTCCGGCGTCCATCGGTCTTGGCGTTTACGACGTACACAGCCCGCGCTTGCCGACGGTTGAAGAAATGCTCGTCATCCCTCGTTCTCTCGACATGGACCCGCACAAGGTTTGGATTAATCCCGACTGCGGCCTAAAGACCCGCGGCGATGAAGCTTGGGCACAGCTTGAACTTATGATGGAGGCGGTGAAAATCCTCCGCAAAGGTGTTGCGGAGAAGAAATAAAACGGCACGGATTGCGCATTTCGAGGTGCTTCCCACACAAGTCTGACTTGTCTAACAAGTCAGACTTGTGGGGATTGAGCTTTCAAATTGCAAACCGAGAATTCCGGTGCCACTATCTCTATGCACGCGCCGTTTACAAGGGTAGAATGGTCAGAATGCGCATAGATGATTTGGTCAAGCAATCCTCCAAGCCCTTTATCTCCATCGAGATTATTCCGCCGCGCAAAGGCGTAAAACTTGAGACGCTATTTGGGGAACTGGAGGCGCTGATGCGCCACAAACCCGTTTTCATGAGCGTTACCTCGCACGCACACGAATGGAGCATCGAAAAAGTGAATGGGAAAGAAGTCGAGCGGATGAAGCACAAACGATTAGACACCAATGCAATCTGCATCGCGGCTCAAGCCCGTTTCGGCATCGTGCCGACCCCGCACATCATTTGCAGAGGATTCACCAAAGACGAAACCGAAGATGTGCTTCTTACGCTTCATTTCCACGGGATTGAAAATGTACTCGCTCTTCGCGGAGATGGTCCGCCTACGCGCGGAGGTTCTGCATCTCCGTTCGCGAACGAATATGCCAGTGATTTAGTGGAGCAAATTCAGCGCATGAATCACGGCATCTACCTGGACCCCATAGAAAATGCCGACAAAACCGATTTCTGCGTCGGCGTGGCAGGATATCCGGAGAAGCATTTTGAAGCACCTGACATGGCGACAGACCTCGCCAACCTGAAGAAAAAGGTGGACGCCGGAGCGCATTTCATTATCACGCAAATGTTTTTTGATAACGAAGCGTTCTACAGATTCCGGGATGAGGCGCATAAGATTGGCATTAATGTGCCGATTATTCCGGGCATTAAGCCTCTGTATAAGAAGGAGCATCTTGAAGCACTTCCGCGAATATTTCATACCAAAATCCCGCAGGCAGTTGTTGATTCTGTTTCGAGTTTTATTGAGCCGGATGATATATATAAAGCGGGCATCGCATCTACTATTGCGCAATGCAAAGACTTGCTGGCGCACGGAGTTCCGGGGATTCACTTTTACAGCATGAGCCTTTCTAAGCCCACCTCTGATGTTCTCAAAGGAATAAACGGCTAATATTAGTGGTTTACGAAACCGCTACTTATACAGTTATGGGCAGGATTTTTATTGAGAAACTGGTCGTGAAAGGGAAGCACGGCGTATCAGACCGCGAGCGGGCTACGGCGCAGGAATTTCATATTGATATTTCCGTCGAAGCAGATACGGAAACGGCAAGTAAGACGGACGAAATTGGAGACACGGTAAACTACAAAGATTTCGTTGAGGTTGCTCGAAATATCGTGGAGGGTGAATCTTTGCACCTTGTCGAAACAATCGCGCAAAGAATTGCCGATGGGATTATTAAAGATTCCAAAATAAAGACAGTTTCCGTCACAGTCCGCAAGCCGCAGGCTCTCGCGAGCGGAGTTCCCGGAGTAACCATTGTGCATAAAAGAAGGTCTGACCTTCTATAGAAGGTCAGACCTTCTTTATGAATATATATTTGGGACTGGGGTCAAATCTTGGCGACCGCGCAATGAATTTGCGCAAGGCGCTAGCAAGTTTGCCGCCGGAAATTCTGGCGGACTCTGTATCTGCCGTGTACGAAACTGAACCAAAATATCTTGAAAGCCAGCCCAAATTCTTGAACATCGCCTGTAAGGCGCGGACCCAAATGAGTGCGCGCGAGGTTCTTAATCGCTTAAAGAAAATAGAAGTGGAACAAGGAAGAGTTGAAACGCAGCGTTTCGGCCCACGCATTATTGATATTGACCTGCTGTTTTACGGCGCAGAGCGGATTGATGAGCCCGGATTAACCGTACCGCATCCTGGCATTGCCGAGCGCGCCTTTGTTTTGGTTCCGCTTTCCGACATCGCACCGGATTTTGTTCATCCAATACTTGGCAGTACGATAAAAGAGCTGAAAGAAAAACTCGGCGAATCGAGAGATGTCCAAAAAACGCAGATAAAGATATGAACTCTTCAAACAAAATGAGATTTGAATGGGGGAGCCGCACCTTCATCATGGGCATAATAAATGCGACTCCGGATTCATTTTCCGGAGACGGTCTTGTGGATGAGGATAAGGATTGGGTTTCGAAAGCCGTTGCGCAGGGAATACAGCAGGAAAAAGACGGAGCGGATATTCTTGATGTTGGCGGCGAGTCCACGCGCCCAAGCTCCATCCCCGTTGCGCTCGATGAAGAATTGAGGCGCGTTATCCCAGTCATTGACGGGCTTTCGAAGCAGGTCTCAATTCCGATTTCAATTGATACCTACAAAGCTGAAGTTGCTCGACAGGCCATTCGCGCAGGAGCGAGCATTATTAATGATGTGTGGGGTTTGCAAATGGAGCCGGAGATTGCGGATGTCGCGGCGGAGCACAAAGCACTTCTTATTTTGATGCACAATCACAACGAACCGAAAAATGCGAAACAGAGTGGAGCCCTCGGCGGGCGTTATGTCGGAATGGAATACGGCAATCTTATGGAAGATATCAAACGCGAATTGAAAAAATCTGTTGAGAAAGCACTGAAAGCAGGAGTGGCGCGCAAAAATATTATTGTAGACCCCGGTATCGGTTTCGGGAAAACAGTGGAGCAAAATTTGGAACTCATATATCGCCTGCGTGAATTAAAAGAACTTGGAATTCCAGTTCTGGTTGGTCCGTCGCGCAAATCATTTCTTGGTTACACTCTCAATTTGCCGCCCGAGAAGCGGCTCGAGGCAACTGCCGCGGCGGTTGCCATTTGCATCGAGCGCGGAGTTGATATAGTTCGCGTACACGACGTAAAGGAAATGCATCGGGTTGCCAAAATGGCAGACGCGATTACTCGTCGATAACTCTTCAAGTTGAGTCGCGGTAGATATACCATAGATGTACATATGTACAACTATGGTATATCGTAAAAAATTAGTGCAAACGGACTTAAGATGTGAGTTTGAAATGAATGGTATTTCTTGAAACTGAATATGGTACTATATGTGCCAATGCCTGCGCGTAATTTCCGGGAACTGCTTGAAAGCCGCTGGAAGCTCGGCAATTTTTTATGCATTGGCCTGGATAGCGAGCCGAATAGAATTGCCCAATCCGCGCGCAAAGCGACTGTTCGTGAGACCATCGTGGAATTCAATAAAGCAATCGTGGATGCGACCAAAGACCTTGTTTGCGCTTACAAGCCAAATCCGGCCTTTTATGAGGCGAATGGTGAAGAGGGATGGGGTGCCCTCAAGGATACCATCTCTTATATTAAGAAAGCTGCTCCCGAAGTCGCCGTAATTTTTGATGCAAAGCGCAGCGATATCGGAAACACCAACATCGCATATGCGCAGTCTGCTTTCGATGATTTGGGCGCAGACGCCATTACCGTGCAACCGTATCTCGGAAGTGAGCCGCTGGCACCCTTTTTTGAAAGGAAAGAGAAGGGAATTATAGTTTTGTGCCATACATCAAATCCCGGTGCCGGAGAAATACAAGACCTCAAAATTGGTGATGAGCCGCTCTACAAAGTCGTTGCCAGACTAGCGAACGATAAATGGAACGCGAACGGCAATTGCTGTGTCATGGTTGGCGCGACCTATCCGGAAGAACTTTCAGAGATACGAGAAATCGTTGGCGATATGCCGATATTGACCGCTGGCATCGGAGTGCAAAACGGCGACCTCGCAAAAACAATGCGCGCGGGTTTGGACAAAAACAAAAGAGGTCTCATCGTGAACGCGTCGCGTTCTGTGATTTTCGCATCATCGGGAGAGGACTTCGCTCAAGCTGCGAGAAGCAAGGCGGAAGAACTTCATAGCGAAATGCGAAAAGCATTGTAAAATACTCCAATGCTATCCGAGGATCAGGTGCTTGAAATATTGCAAAAAGTCGGAGCATTCCGAACCGGACATTTTGTACTCATTTCCGGTCTGCATAGCGGTTCGTATGTCCTCAAAGATGCGATGTACGCCCACACCAAAGAAACCTCGCAAGTGTGCCGTGAGATGGCCGAAAGATTCAAAAATGACAAAGTCGAAGCTGTTATTGGACCGGCAATAGGAGCTGCAATACTCGCACAATGGGTCGCGCACCATCTTTCTGAGATGACAGGACGGGAAGTGAACGCAGTATATGCCGACAAAGACGGTAATGGGGGATTTATCGTCAAGAGAGGATATGACAAAGTAATTGAGGGAAAAAACACGCTCGTCGTGGAAGATCTGACGACGACTGGCGGTTCGATAAAAAAGGTTGTGGAAGCATCTCGCAAAGCGGGAGCAAACGTGGTTGGAGCTGTTGTGATATGCAACCGGGGTAACGTAACCAAGGAAGACATAGGCATCACGGATCCCGCTAAATTTGTTTCGCTCGTACATCTAAGCCTTGAGCAATGGCCGGAAAATGAGTGTGAACTTTGCGGGAAGAACATTCCCGTCAATACCGACGTCGGACATGGCCGAGAATTTCTGGCACGCAAGAAATAATGAACAGCCCAAATGTGTTATAATGCTACTGTTGCATCAATAATTTATTAGGTATCTGACGGATAACATCGAGTAACAATCGACACTGCGCGATGCGATCCTGCAAAATCATATGCAAAAACAACTTTTGTGGGTTCTTGGAGGCATCATTATTATTGGAGGTGGTTTTTATCTGTATGCGAATCGTACACCGCAACCGGTCGCAAATACGGAAACTCCGGGAGTAGTCGGTTCACAAACGACAACGGGCAACCAAACAGTTCCGAATCCCGAGGCCGATGCGATTGAGGAGTCTGTGACAGGAGTTCCGGCAGCAGTTATCACATTTACCGACAGCGGATTCTCTCCATCTAGCGTCACGGTCAAGAAAGGTCAAATCGTACGGTGGGTGAACAACTCCGACTCTGAAGTTTGGCCTGCATCGGCAGCACATCCGTCGCACGCAGTGTATCCGCAGAAATCAGCTTCGGATTGCGCAGGGAGCGCTTTTGATTCCTGCCGCGGCCTGGAACAGGGCGAGGCCTGGGATTTCAAATTTGATTATGTCGGCTCGTGGAGGTTCCATAACCATAAGGAATCGTCACAAGTGGGCGTGGTGAACGTTGTTGAATAATCGTCATTTAAGATGCGATGAAAACCCCACAAGTCTGACTTGTCTAACAAGTCAGACTTGTGGGGTTTTAGGATGACTTAATGAAAAAGTACACGTCTTCCAGCGCTTTCACGGCGTCGCCGGAAGCGATGTTGTTCTGATGATACTTACCGTCTGTGCAGTCGCCGGCGGCCCACACTCTTGACGGTGCACTCTTAGAGTCAACCGAGGACGCGCGCTGTGTCCGCGGGTCAACAACTATCTGCCCGATTTGGTTTAAAACCAGAGTATCTTTAAGCCACGATGTGTTTGGAATCAGTCCGATCTCAACAAAGATTCCTTCAACGGCCAGCGTTTTTTCATCTCCGGCCGGATTTTTCCACTTGAGTCCGTTCACAAATTTGTCTCCAACTACTTCCGTCGGAACGGCATTCTTTAGAACGCGTATGTTCGGATGCGCGAGAACGGCGCGAATAGTTATCTCATCTGCGCGGAACGAGTCGCTTCTGTTTACCAGCGTGACGGTTTTGCAGTACGCGAGAAGTTGTGCCGCTGTTTCAAAAGCGGCATTTCCTCCTCCGATGATGGCGACATCCTTGCCTTCAAAAAGCGGTCCGTCGCATGTCGCGCAGTAGGTGAGGCCCTTTTGGTCGTACTCCGAGGCTCCGGGAATGTCCAGTTTCCGCCTCGTAGCGCCGGGGGCGAGGAAAGCTGCGCGCGCTTCCATGGTCTTTCCGCTTCCGAGAGAAACGGAAACTTTCTCGTTGTTTTGCGTGAGAGAAACTGCCCTTTCGGGGAACATGATAGAGAGGTAATCTCCGGCATAGCTCTCCACGTGCTTGCGCAAACTGTCCGCAAGTTGCTGGCCGGAAATCGCCGGCGTGCCTATCCAGTTCTGTATCTCGCTTGAGACATTACTTTGCCCGCCCCACTCTTGTACGACCAGAACGGTTTTTAAACGTTTGCGCGCGGCATATACGCCAGCGCTTGCGCCCGCAGGACCACCACCGACAATGACTAAATCAATCATGATTTAGTCATTGTAAGCTCCAAACTACAAATCCCAAAATCCAAACGAGTGACAAGAATAAAATCCAAAAACAAGTGGACACCTGAATTTGTTTTAACTTTTAGTATTTGTGGTTTGTTTGAGATTTGGATTTTGGAACTTGGAGTTTTCCTTTCTTTGCTATTTTTTGCGAAGAAAGGACGGTAGTCCTCCCCACGCATCATCTTCCTCTGCCTTTGCAACAGTGGAATGAATCTCAGCCAGCTTAACAGGGGAAACTCTGCTCGTCTTCTCCCTCTCCGCCCGGTCAAAAGCACGCTTTTCATCGCTTTCTTTTTCCGATGTATGCTCACCATCTCTTTCTTTATGCGCCTGTGCGATGGATACGGGGGGAACGTCATGGTCTTTCTTAGCCGAAATACGGGATGTAGAGGCAAAAAGCGAAGAACGAGCGCCAAGCTCCGGGAACCCTGTTGCGATGACCGTGACCCGAACCTCGCCTTTCTTGAGAGAATCGTCGGTAACCGCGCCGAAGATAACCTTTGCGTCTGGGTCGATTGCTTCTGTAATCACATTCGCGGCATCCTGCACCTCCAGCATCCCTAGGTCGTCTCCGCCGGCAATCGAGAATAGCACTCCCTTTGCTCCGTGGATTGAAACTTCCAGAAGCGGGGAATTGATGGCATTGCGCGCGGCAACTTCTGCGCGCTTTTCTCCGATAGCAGTTCCTATGCCCATCAGTGCCGAACCAGCGTTCTGCATGATCGTGCGCACGTCCGCGAAGTCCACGTTAATGATACCGGTCGTTGTTATGAGGTCTGAGATGCCTTCCACCGCCTGCTTCAAGATGTCATCGCACATTGCAAAGGCATTCTTGATGCCGGTTTCTCGGCTTACGATTGCGAGGAGCTTGTCGTTGGGGATGACGATGAGTGCATCTACTGCCTTGCGCAACTCCGCCATTCCAGCTTCCGCGAGCCGCATTCTCTGCGCACCTTCAAAACCAAATGGACGCGTTACAACGCCGACGGTGAGGGCTCCCAATTCGCGAGCGATTTTTGCAACCACCGGCGAAGCTCCCGTTCCTGTTCCTCCTCCCATTCCGCATGTGATGAAAACCATGTCGGAGCCCTTGAGCGCATCTTGTATTTCTTCGCGCGTGTCCTCCACCGCTTGCTTGCCAACATCCGGATTCATTCCGGTTCCGAGACCTCTCGTCAGGGTTTTACCGATGTGGATCTTTCTTTTTGCTTTTGATTTGTGAAGATCTTGTCCATCAGTGTTAATTGAAACAAAATCAACGCCCTGCACGTGCGTGGCAATCATGTGATTAATCGCATTTCCGCCGGAACCTCCTACACCGATAACTCGAATTCGAGCGAAAGACTCAACATCAGGCTTAACTTGTTTTGTCATAATGGAAGCATAATAACACAGTAGGAGAAAGGTCAACCTTGACTATGTTAGCAGCGCGTATTGCCGTGTTTCCAAGATATCTCGCAGGGAAGGTTATATCATCTTCAATTAATCTTTCGTCATTGCGAGGAATGAGGAGGAACGACGAATGACGAAGCAATCTAGGGTAGAAGCCTTAGAACTCCTGGATTGCTTCCCGCCACGCTATGCTCGCGGTCGCAATGACGAGCGATAAAGGCATTCTTTCACTATTGCCTATAACCTGCCCTAGGGCAGCATCGCGCGCACGGCCTGTTTTATCGATTCTCTTGCATCGCGAATGATTTCGCCCAGCGTATGTTTTCCAATAGAAGTGTCTTCACCGTATGCCCACCGGCAGAGCCCGTAAGCGACAGCCCATGTGGCATCCGCGCTTCCGGTCTTTGTTAAATTTCCGAGAAGTCCTATTTGGGAAGGAAGTTTCAGTACGGTGCGCGCTATGTCGGCCGCGCTTGCAAGTCCTGAACCGCCTCCGGTAATGATTATTCCAGCCGGCAACAACCTCTGGCGGCCGATTGTTTTTAGGTGCGCGTTCACTATGACGAACATGTCTTTCAATCGCCCGGCTATAATCGCGTTCATCCTTCGTGGAGCAACATCGCTCCCGGTGACGGCGCCGCGCTTCATTTGTTCCGCTTCCGAAGGCGATATCTGCAGTGAAAGTGCGATTGTATTTGTAATGTCTGACGAACCGTTAGGAAATACTTTGACCGAAATCGGTACATTATTATCAAAAATTATTACTGAAAGAGTTTCCGCGCCGATGTTGGCAAGAATGACGCCGGCCATTTTCTGGGCTTTGGAAAGAGAGACGAGGCTTGCCGCAAGCGGGGAAGCCATCATTCCTTCCACCTCGACTCCCGCCGCTTCAACCGCCTCTATAAGGTCTTCGTGGTGCTGGGTAAGCATTGTGATAAGAAGCGTGTCTACGGCAAGCTTGGTTCCCTGAAGTCCCGTTGGTTGTCCCAGGACCCTCGTGCCATCGACGCGGAACTCGATCGGTATCGTATGAATGATGGTTCGGTTCGTGAGTTTTCCCGATGCTCTTTTCTCGCTCTCGCGCTGCGCCCTCTCTATTTCGCGGGCGTTGACGATACCTCCGGATGCGGTGAGTGTTACTTCGCCGGTGGAACGTATCTCATCAAGCCCAAGACCGCCAAGCGCTACCCGCGCACTTTTAATCGGAAGTTTGGCCGCAGAGGACGCGCGCACAATCGCCTCTTTCACGCTTTTTGTCGCCTCGTTCGGGTCGATGATGTATCCATGGCGCATGCCGCGCGAAGTGGAGATTCCCGTGCCGACGATGTGCATCGGAAGGTCGGGATTTTCAGCCGGCGTAGCTATCACGACTTTAACGTGAAATGTCCCGATATCAATCCCCGTATAGAATTTACGCATTGATGCCATTGTAACCCCTCCGACACTCCTGCCATACGGGGCATTTAGGGGATAAAGGACGTGTCCCAATCTACGAATCATCCGAATGCTACAAATGGCTACAAATGTAAGCGTTACATATTCGTAGTTATTTGTAGATTGGAATTCATTTGTAGATTGGCACTACATTCTAAAACCAAATCGTTTCAAAACTCTCCGCTCCTCTGCCTCCATCATGTTTCCATGCTTCATCCCGCACAGATGCAGGCATCCGTGTATAAATAAAAGCGCAACGCGTTCGCGCGCGCTTATTCCCGCGGCTTTTGCTTCTCGTTCCGCCTTTCGGACATTTAAAAAAATCTCGCCCTCATATTCACCGAGAGGGAACGAGAGAACGTTTGGCGAATAGTCTTTCTTTTTCTCCTTCGCCGTATATCTTGGGGTTTTTCGTGAAGATGAAGGCGAGGAGAACCCTGCGAAGCCTTGGCGAAGCAGGGCAAACTGGCTTCGGAGAATTCCGCTCTGATATCTTGGAGCAACGCTCCGAGGAGCTACTCTATATGCGCGATTGATACGCCGCGCGAGCTTGTCGCCGCATACGACGAGCGACAGCACATATCGCTGGGGTAATATTTCCTGCGAAATCTTTTCGAATGGAATGCGCGCAGCGCGGCAAGTAAGCGTGTATCGTATCTCTGTCGTTGTGCGAGAGAAATTATTCATGGCTGCACGAACATGTCCGCGCCAGAACGGCACTATCGCCCGAGCTCTTTAGCGGGCAATCGGAGTGCTCGGACGTGCCTGCTGGGATTCATTGGTTTGGGAAGAGAAGCGCGTACCGTGTCCTTGGCGTGTCGGAGCTTCGGTAACTTTTCCTTCTTTTAGAAGCTGGTTGTATTCCTTGCGGCGCTTTATCGATTTAAGGGTGCGCTTTTTCTTGACGATTTTGGATGCACCCCTCGCAAAATAACGCTTATTGCGCACCGTTCGGACAAGCCCCGCGCTGCGCACTTTGCGGCTGAATTTTCGGATAACAGAAATAGCCGTTTCGCTTCCGCTTTTGGATACTTCTGCATTTATCATTGGGAGGAATATAGCACTCAGCGGCGCCGCGGGCAAGCCCGCGGCGCCGCACGTATACCGTATTTTGTATTCAGTATGAACCCATACGGAATACGGTATACCGAATACTAAATACAGATTACGCCATTGCGACTACTCTGTGCCGCTTCAGGTAATTGGTTAGCTCTCCGACAGGTATCGCGTCTTGCGCGTTGGTGGCGACTTCGCGGACAAGAATATTGCCCTCCATCGCTTCTTTGTGTCCCATGAGCAGGATGTAGGGAACAGCATATTTCTTCGCCTCTTCCATCTGCTCTCCGATACGTTCGTGCAGGAGCGATTGATAAACCGGTATTTCAGCTTTACGCAATGTTTCCATGACTCCCAGAGAGCGCCGCCGAGCCTCGGGCCCGAGATGCGCGAAATAAAGTGCAGGAGCCGCGCGTTCTTCCCGACGCACCGTTGTCTTTCCGTGTATCTCGCAGGCGATAGAAATGACTGCCGCGGGCGAATCGGAGAATCGCGCGGCAAGCGGGTCGTAGCGTCCGCCATATGCAAGCAAAATGCGCGCGCCCGTTTCTTCATCTACGCCGGCTATTTCAAAAATTGAATGCACCCAGCAATCGCGGCTGCCGAGTACGTGCGGGTTCAGTTCATACGGCATTCCGAAAACTTCCAAGTATTCGAGCAGGTCCCAGAATTTCCTGCGCTCCTCTTCAGTGAGGTATTCCATCGATTGAGGAGCGCGCGGCGTGGCCGGATGCCCGCGTTCTATTAACTGTATGAGAACGCCGAGCGGGTCATCGGTGACGCGCGGCCGTAATGTGGGCGAAATGCTGTCGATGTGTTTTCGCAGGTATGTCCCGATGTCGCGCACGTAGCGGTTGGAAGAATCCATCGAGCCGATGCTGTTGATGGAAAGGACGCGCTGTTTTATTCCCGCTTCTGCCGCTATCGCATCCGCGACGATGATAAGAATCGCTTCAGCGACGGCGCCCGATGAGCCGACAACATGCAATTCCAAGACTATCGAAGGAACATTGGAGCGCTCGCGCGAGGGCACGGTCGATTGCCGCCACAAAAGGCGCGAACCGGTGTCGCGAAGGGATGAGAGGCACCGTTTTGCCGAACCGACAAGCGCGCGCTCATCGCGGCGTGCGAACTGCATTTGCGACTCGCATTCCGAAGCCGAGGGGATTTTGCGTTTCTCAATTGGTTTTCCCGGTGGTACCGCGACTTCTTTTATGCGCGGAAGTTTTCCCGCTTCTTCAAGAGAAGAAAATCCGTAATATTCCGCAATCTTAATGGCCGAGGAAAGAAATTCCGCTGTGTTTTGATGCTGCGTGTCTTTGAGTCGAAACATGTTAGATTTTGTTATGAGCGAAGCGAGTTAGAAAATCTTACATCCAGCACCTTTGTTTCATTGAGAAACGAAGGTGCTGGGTTTGAAAAATATATTCGCATACGCTCATTATTTTTCTAAATACGTATATTTCCCCGGCAAAAATCTTATCGTATTAAAAGGGAACAAGCGGAGGTCAACGCGCCCGCTTATGTCCTTCTGTGGGAGATTTCCCCAAATACGCGAATCGGAAGATACGCGCCGGTTGTCTCCGAGTACAAAATATTCGTTCGATCCGAGCGTTCTTTCAAGATGTTCGCCGCCGGATACATTCTTGGGGTCGAGATATGGTTCTTCAAGCGCAAACCCATCGGGATGTTCCGCATTAATTATGGTGATTGTAGAGCCGGTAATGCTGACAGTTTCGTTTGGGAGCCCGATTACGCGCTTAATGAGAGAGCGGGAAGCATCCTGGGGTAACGTAAACACGATTACATCTCCTCTCTCCGGCTTCTTGATGTCATACACGAGCTTATCAATAATCAGATATTCCCAGTTAAGGAACGTCGGCTCCATTGATGACCCCTCTACGAGGTACGGTGCGGCGATAAAGAAGCGGATGAATAGCGCCAAACCAAGCGCGAGTACCGTGTAGCCGAAAATGGAACGAGAAGAGGCGGGAGGAGTCTCCGATGATGAGATGTTCACATTCGCTTTCATCTCTGTATCATTCATCCCGTTAGAAGTAGAAAGCTTACGCTTTCGACTCAGAAATTATTGCTCGTAAGCAAACGACCAATGAGAAATATCCGTCAGATGTGCCACGCTCCAAACTTTCGTAACTTCTAACGGGAGACATGTGCCGACAGTCTACATCGCGCGTGCCGTTGACACCAAATCTTTCGTATGTCACATACGAAATAAAATCCAAATTCCAAAATCCAAATCTCAAACAAACCTCAATATCTAAATTCCCAAACCAAAAAACCTCGTTTTGAATTCGTTTGGAATTTAAAACTTGTGATTTTGGAACTTGTTTGATTTTTGGAGCTTGGAGCTTGGAGCTTCTTCAGCTATGCTGAAGCTATGGCTTGGATCTTCGTCGGTTTAGGAAACCCCGGATATGAATACGAAGGCACGCGGCACAATACCGGCCGCATGGCCTTGGAATCTTTTGCGAAAAGCGCAAAGCTGACCGAGTGGAAAGAGGATAAGAAAGCGAAAGCGCTTGTCTCGCGCGGAATTGTCGGGCACCCTTCGCACAAGGCTTCGGCGGGCCAAGGAAAAACACTTGCCGCCTTGGTTCTTCCGAATACTTTTATGAATAAATCTGGCGCTGCCGTTGCAAAATTTGTTAAAAGTCAGAAAGCAGCAGAGCGAATGGCCATTGTGTATGATGATTTGGACCTTCCGCTCGGCACGATGAAAATCTCGTTTAATCGCGGAAGCGGGGGACACAAGGGAGTTGAGTCAATAATGAAAGCGGTGAAGACCAAGAAATTCACACGTGTGCGCGTGGGCGTTTCTCCCTCGACGGCATCCGGCGCCTTACGCAAGCCAGTCGGGGAGAAAGTCGTCGTCAATTTCATCCTTACGAAATTCAAAGCTCACGAACTGGAAGAGTTGAAAAAAGTATTTAAGCGTGTCTCGCGCGCCCTGGAAGTTATAGCGACAGAGGGGGTCGGGCGGGCGATGAATGAATTTAATTGATGCCTCATGTCAAGGCGAGGCCTTGACATGAGCGTTGCGGTTTAGTTTACATCTCGATTTCAGCGTAATAGTCTCGCGCCTCGGCCAGCATTTTACCAGGTGGCATCTGTGTTTCAATTTCAAAAATTGAATTGTCAAGCACACGACGGAAGATATGATTTTGTTTTTGGAATGCACCAAACGTTGAATAAGGATATTTCGTTAATTTTGTTTCCAGTGAAGATATATCTTGTATCGCACCTCTTTTCCATCCTGATTCGAAGATTTCTGCAGGATTGCAATGTATGTATTGTATAACGCTCTGCAGATAATCATCATCGTGTATATGTTTAGATCGATATGGACCAATGAATACATTTCCGATACGGTCATACTTTTTATTAAAGTACATTGTGTAGGCTGTTCCTATTTTTTGCATGAATGCCGAAATGCCACCCTCTCGAATTTCGCGGAGTAGCAAATGAAAATGGTTTGGCATCAAACAAAATGCTCCGATGCCGACCAAAGTATCTTTTCTTTCAATCTCATATATTTCGCTCAAGGTTCGACGGAACAAGTCGCTCCTGTGGATTACCGCACTGCTATTACACACGTAAAGGAGCCCGAGAAATCGTTCGTAATCGATTCGGGTTACAAATGTCCTTCTTTTATCGATTCCGCGTGTGAAGCAGTGATACCACTCATCAATTCCGAAAGGTGCACGTTCCATGCATTGTAGTATACAGTAAAAATGTCAAGGCCTCGCCTTGACATTAGCTTTCAGTTATGCGGCCGGCTTCAAAGTCATTCTCCTCTCCTTCGGCTCGAAGAACGTAATGATGAACGGATATACTTTTCCGAGTTCTAATTTCGCGTGCAAATCTTCCTCGCTTGCGAATTCCGAAATATGTACGAGGCCGGCAACTCCTTCCTCAATAGAGGCGAGGGCGCCGTGCTTGTTGTATTTAATGACCACTGCCTCAACCCTCTGGTCTTTTTTGTATTTTGCTCCGGCTACGATCCACGGGTCTTCGATGAGTGCTTTGAGTGATAGCGAAACCTTACCGTCCTTTATTTCAATCACCTTCACTTTTACCTTTTCGCCGACCTTGAAGCGCGTCTTCGGATTTTCAACAAGCGCCCAATCCATTTCTGAAATGTGAACCAACCCTTCCAATCCTTCCTCCAATTTCACGAAGATTCCGAATTCCGTCGCGCCGGTAACAATTCCTTCAAACACGTCGCCGACGTGGTATTTCTCCACGAGCGAGGTGCGCTCGGATGTTCCCGCGCCCTTTTCGCTGAAGATAAGCTTCTGCTCTTTCGGATTGGCGGTGATTATCAATACATCCAGCTTGCCGCCGACCATTTTCTTAAGTTCTGTGAAAATCTTATCCTTGTCGCCGTCCGGAACGCGCGGATAGTGTTCGTGGGAAAGCTGGGAAGCAGGAAGGAATCCATGGATTCCATTCCAGTTGATGATTAATCCGCCCTTGTTTGCATCGGTAATCGGAAGCTGGAATACGGTTTTCTTGTTCATCGCAGACTCGGCCTCGTTCCAAATGAGTGCTTGGCGCGCCTCGCGCAAACTCAATTCAATGTATCCATCGGGATTATCGGTACCCATCACTTTCGCAGTGATGGTGTCGCCGATGTTGACGTTCTTAAGTGTCTCGCGCGCAGAGAGATACTCGCGACCGTAAATTATTCCGGTGCCAAAAGGATGAATATCGACGAAAACTCGCGCTCGTCCGAACGCAATGACCGGCCCTTCGACAACGTCATCAATCTCCGGCACTTTGGCAGCCGAGCGGAGAAGTTCCGCCATTGGTCCTTCTTTGATTACTTCCGTTCCTTCTGCATCTATTTTCTTTTCCTCTTCGTTTTCCTCTCGCCCAATAATTTTATCCGACATGTTTTAAGTGCTTTCGGTGCCCTCTGCTCCTTCCGTGTCAGTCGCCAGGCAGAAGAGTATAAACCGTCCGCTCTCTATTAAATTAAATTACGCCTACACGTTGTCGCACGTTTCCGAGGTGAGTCCTTAGCATTGGAAGGTCTCTCCTCGGGAACTGAATCTTTGTAAACGCTTCGACAATATATAGTAGCCAACGCTTGCATGCAAGCATCTGCTCGCAGATTAACGCAAAATAATGCCCAAGGTGATTCCTAATATAATCTCTATTCCGTCTTTGCGAGCGCAGCGAAGCAATCCAGAATATTGCAATGTGTTTCCTTGGGCATTAAGGTTCACAACATCATCATCATAAAAAGATTATTCTTGTGTCATATGAAAAGGCGGCTCGCGCTAATAATCGCTGGCTTTTTGATTGCCGTTTCGGGCTCGGCTCCTATAGCGCACGCACAAATCATTACTGTGAATGGCGGCGTTCAGTTCGGACCGATGAATCCCATTTTCCATCCGATGCCTTTTTATCAACCAAATTATTTCTTTCCTCCGACGCCCCCGGTATTTATTCCTCATCCTTTCATGCCGCCTCCCATGTTCATTCCTCGGCCGATATTTCCGTTCCCTATGCCTCAAATGGCACCGGGTTTTCCTTTTAACCACTACGATTTTGCCCCTTCAGTTTTTGTATCCATACCGTTCAATAATATTCAATTCAATAACGCTCCCTTTCCTCCATTCTTCTTTCCATATTAGATTTGTTGTATAGAGGTGAGAAAATACTTTGTGATATACTTCCGATATGTTTACTGCAATCTATAAAAAAGTTCCAACTGGCTATGTCGCATGGGTTGAGGAAATACCCGGTGTGAATACGCAAGGACATACAAAATCAGAGGCGCGCCTTAATCTTGGAGACGCACTGCGGGAATTTGTTGCCGCTCGCCGTACACTAACCAAACGCGGACGTACTCGCGGTGTTCTCGTGCGCGAACGTATTTTGGTTTAACCGCCATGAAGCGCGTCGATTTCGAACGACATTTGCGCGTACACGGTTGTCGACTGATTCGGGAAGGTGCGAAGCATTCCGTATATCACAAAAGCGGGAATAATCTCACTTCAACACTTCCGCGCCATTCGGAAATATTTCCTTCCCTTGTGCGCAAAATCTGCAAAGACCTTGATATAACCGCGCCTCGCGGTCGATAGGGTATCTAGGGTATCTGACCACAGTTGTAGTAGTGAGGTGTCACTTCACCTGGACTAGTGCAAGAAGACGCCCCGGCAATAGCTCGGGGCGTTTCTGCGGAGGGGAACGCAACTTAACGCCCCCAACAACCAGGATAAGCAGTATCGTCGTCGGAGTTTTCCCGCGCAACGTTGACCATGCGTGCTGTTTCCTGATCAAAGGCGGTGGATCCCATGGAAGGCGGGCCGTAAATCAAGCTCACTGCTCCAGGATTCTCACTTTTGAAATACTTCTCGGCCCTTTTGAACGCCTTTTCCGTCCATATCGCGAAAAACGCAAATAACAGCGAACTAATTAATGCGGCGATACCTGCCACAAGCTGTGTTAGCCCAGTATCGAACCAGCAAATCAGACCGGAAATAACGAACAATAAGGCCGCCACTATTGTGGCCAAGAATTTCCCGTCCGCATGCTCACGGCTTTGGTATGCATCGGATATCTTCAATGCTTCCTCCATGTCACGCTCGTCACGTTTATCCATCTCAATCTCCTGTGTGACATCTGGACTATTCCAGACGTTCTCTGCCGACCAGCACTATCGCAAACCAGAGAGAGAGTCAATTGAATGAATTCGCGGCTATTTGCACGTATTCAAATAACGAGTTATAATGTAATTATGCAGACAGGAATAACAAACACTCAAAACCGACGTCGAACGAGCACCTCTCGGCTGTTTTAGAATGCTTGTTAGATTAATGTTCTAAAACGGCCGCGCGGCCGTTTTTGTTTATTAGTTAAATGGGTTAATATCGAGGGGTGTGCGAACGTACTATCCTGACCCAGCACCTTCGCTTCTTTAAGAAACAAAGGTGCTGGATGTAAGATTTTCTAACTCGCTTCGCTCACAACAAAATCTAACATGAAACCACAACATCCGTATCACAAAGTCGCATCGTACGAGGGAAAGAAAGAGGATATTAAGAAAGTCGTCCTTCTCTATTCGGGCGGGCTCGACACTTCGGTTTTGCTGAAATGGATACAAGATGAATACAATGCAAAGGTTATTACTCTCACTCTGGACATTGGCCAACAGCACGATGATTTGGATGCAATCAAGCAGAAGGCGCTGAAGTTCGGAGCATCGAAAGCGGTGGTGCTTGATGTTAAAGAGGAATTCGCTGGCGAATTCCTGGCAAAAGGAATTAAGGCAAATGCTCACTACCAGGGCGAGTACCATCTATCAACGCCCATGGCGCGCGCAATCCTTGCGAAGAAGGCAGTAGAAGTTGCAGAGAAAGAAGGAGCGGATGCCATCGCTCATGGAAGTACCGGAAAGGGGAATGACCAGGTCAGAATTGACGGATACATTCTTGCGCTAAGTCCGAAAATGAAAGTGCTCGCTCCTGTCAGAGAATGGGGGATGGACAGGAAAGAAGAAATTGAATACGCGAAAGAAAACGGCATTCCGGTCCCCGCGACAATTGATTTCCCATACTCTGACGACGACAACATGGGAGGCATCACCTGGGAGGGAGGAGAAATCACCGACCCCGCTCTCATTGCTCCTGAGGAGAGATTTCTGACGACCTATACACTGCCGAAGAATGCGCCAGATAAACCGGAATTCGTAAAGCTGGAATTCAAGAAAGGCATTCCTGTCGCACTGAACGGAGAGAAATTAAGTCTGGCCGCGCTCATAATGAAATTAAATAAACTGGCGGGCAAGCACGGAGTCGGCACGTTCCAAGTCATTGAAGACAGATTGATAGGGCTGAAAAACCGCGGGATATATGAACATCCGGGGCTTCACACGATTATCGAGGCACACCGCTCCTTGGAGAGATACGTTTCGACAAAAGTCTTGAACGAAGTAAAGGAAACAATGGACACGCACTGGGGATATTTCTGTTACAGCGCCTATTGGTTCGACCCCGCTATGGATGCCATGAACGCATTCAATGATTCTGTTAATGAAAAGGTAAGCGGGGAAGTCACGGTCAGATTGTTTAAGGGCAACACGACAGTAGTGGCGGTGACATCGCCAAATGCGCTCGCGTTCGCTTCTTTCAACAACGCCGAAGGATACAACTTTAATGTTAATGCCAGCGCCGGATTCATCGAGCTCTATTCCCTGCAAATGAAAATCGCGAACGAGATTGCACGCAAAAACAAAAAGAAGTCCTCCGGAGGAGGATCCGCTTCCGGCGGAAAGTAATTTCCTAAAACCTATAACCTGGCACCTATAACCTAGTTTTATGGCAAAACTTTGGAAAAAAACTGAAAGTACACTGCATCCCGCAGTTGAAAAATATACCGCCGGTACGGACGCTGTTTTTGATTTGGAACTTTTGCCGTTTGATATTGAGGCGAGCAAGGCTCACGCAAAGGGCTTGGAGAAAATCGGCATCCTTTCGGCCGCAGAAACAAAAGAAATTCTTGGCGGGCTGGATGCTCTTCACAAAGATTTCCAATCAGGAAAGGTAACTATTACGCCTGAAGATGAGGACTGCCACACCGTGATAGAGAATTATTTAATAGAGAACATCGGCGAAACCGGAAAGAAATTGCATACAGGGAGAAGCAGGAATGACCAGGTTCTAGTCGCCGTGCGCCTCTACATGAAGCAAAATCTCTCGAAATTAAATGGCTCTTCCGTGGCTCTTGCCGACGTGTTCCTAAAGATGGCCGAAAAATATGAGAAAGTGTCGATGCCAGGCTATTCGCACACACAGCAGGCGATGCTCTCGAGCTTAGGACACTATTTCTCCGCATTTGCGGAAAGTCTCTTGGATGATGCAGATTTCATTGCGCTCGTTGCAAAGCACATAGACAAAAATCCGCTCGGTTCGGCCGCGGGATTCGGCGTTTCAATTCCGCTTGATAGGGAATTCACGAGCAAGGAACTCGGTTTTTCAGATGTGCAAGTAAACTCATTGTATTGCCAAAATTCGCGCGGGAAATTTGAAAGCGCATATATGGAAGCATTGGCGCAAGTAATGCTTACGCTCGGTAAGTTCGCGAACGACATGCTTTTGTTCACCTCGCAGGAATTTGATTTCTTTGCCGTGGATGATTCGCTTACGACTGGTTCAAGTATCATGCCGCAGAAGCACAATCTGGATGTGATGGAGATTTTGCGCGGGAACGTGAGCGTAGTCATCGCCAATCAGCTTATGGTGAAAGACATATCAAAGAATCTTACCTCCGGTTACAACAGAGACGGACAGCTGATGAAAAAACCTTTGTTTGAGAGTACGAAAATAGTTGCCGACAGTATTGAGGTCGTTGGTTTGCTTTTGGCGGGCGTGACTGCGAAGCCGGAAAATATCAAAGCGAAGATAACGCCAGGAATATTTACGGCAGACATTGCGAATGCGTTGGTGACAGAAAAGGGCGTTCCATTCCGCGATGCTTACAAACAAGCTGGAAAACTCATCACTGACAAGCCCGTAGACTTGGCAAAAAACATTGCATCCAAAGTGAGCTTGGGAGCGCCTGGTAATCTTGGACTCGCGGAATTAAAGAAAAGAATCCAGAAAAGGACATTCTAACATTCTGCAGAATGTTAGAATGTCCTGAAGAAGCGGACGAAAGATTTGCCGTACGGCGAAAGGGAATGAGCTACTTGTCGCCCCTGATAAGTCTTGTTCAAAAGACCAGCGTGAACCAATGAGCGTGTATGCTGAGAAATAGTTTTTATGTTAGCCGTAAGATTGTCGGCCATATCCTCAACCGTAATTCCATCATTCTTTTCTACCAAAAGCAGTATTGCAATGCGCCGATGGTTTGAAGCTCCCTTAAAATATCTTTCCAACTGTTTTGGTGTTTTTATCATAAATCAAGCGTAACATGTCACTCACGACATTCCAACATTCTGCAGAATGTTGGAATGTCGTGAGATATCAACATGCTATTTTGATTACATAATTTTACCTTATCTGTGCCGAGAGTGGGACTCGAACCCACAAGAGCATGAAGCTCACAACATCTTAAGTGTTGCGTGTATACCATTCCACCATCTCGGCATTAGTCCTGTTAAGAAAAGACCTTTATAGGACGTGAGGCCTGGGCGGGATTCGCACCCGCGCATAGCGGTTTTGCAGACCGCCGCGTTGCTTCTTCGCCACCAGGCCGATGGAGAACAATATAACACTAAAATAGCCGTATTTGGCACTTGCGTTGCTCACGTATTCCGTATCAGCTCATCTATCTTCTGACGGTGCTTTTCTCCCAAATCCAGTTCAAAATCCACGGTCGGCAGGAACTTCATCTCGGTTTTCTTTTTTAGATACTCGCGGAAATCAGTGCGAACGCGCTTCGCAAACATGAGCGCAGGCTTCTCAAACTTCTCGGGCAAAACGGAAAAGAAAATCGTCACGTTCTTTAGGTCGGGCGACATGTCAGCATGTGTGACAGTGATGAGCGACTGATGGTTAGATTCGCGTTCAAGAAACTCTCCCGCTAAGCGTGCTACCAATTCCGCAACCTGTGTCTGACGTCTGGATGCCATACCCGGTTACAACTCTATTTCAATACCGTCGTGAACCCCTGGAGCGTGTCACCCTGTGCTATCTCAAACACGGCTTCTATTTGTGCTCCGAATTCGCCGCCCGTTTCCACGCGGTTTACATTTTCTTTATGCGACTGAATGTTTTTAATTTTGCCGACTCCGATTACGGTACCTCGCCTCGTTACTCGTACAGAACTATTGCGCTCTAAATATCCTTCGTTTACCGCGCCGCCGACTACGTGCAAATTCCTTTGCGTACTGAATTGTCTGATTACTTTCGCGCTTCCCGTTATCTCCTCGACGCTTCTTTTAGGGGCGGATTCTTTAAGGATCTTTTCCAGCGTTTCCACCAGTTTATAAATGATATCGAATTTCTCAATGCGAATCCCATGCTGCCGCGCGCGCTCAAGCGCCACGGCGTCTACATTCACGTTGAATCCCACGACGACGGTTTGTTCTCCAAAGGAAGATGCCGCTGCTTTAATGTCATTTTCCGAAATATCACCAATGCCGGAAAGTACAATTCTTACCTGCGAATGCTCATCGCCGATTCGGCGCATCTCGTGTTCGATTGCCTCGAGAGAACCTGTTGTATCTGCGCGCACGACGATGGGGATTCGGAAGACGCCGTCTATTTCATCCGAAGCGGCGCCAGCCGGGCGCGTGATTTTCTCACTTGTTTGATCCGCGGAGCGCGCGCTTTCGGCATCGCGCCTGCTTTTATACGCTTGGAACGGTTCGCCCGCGATTGGCAGTTCATCGAATCCGGTGATGGAAACCGGGCTGGAAAGGCCCGCTTGTTTTATGGTCTTGCCCGCGAAATTCTCCAAAATGCGCACGGGAGCTATCGCGCGCCCCGCTCGCACGGACATCCCGCTCGAAAGTGTTCCGTTCGTTATTATGAGCGTTGCTGCGATGCCGCGTTTTTTATCGCGATGAGCTTCGATAACCCACCCCAGAGCGGGAATCGACGCGTCGCCCTTAAGTCCCTCGACTTCCGCGACTACGAGGATAAGGTCGAGAAGTTCCTCTACTCCAGTTCCGCTTTTGGCCGAAATTGCCGCCCATGGCACGTCGCCTCCCAGCTTCTCGAGATACACGGCGTTTTCCATTAGCGATGCCTGTGTTTTCTCAATGCTTGCATTTGGTTTGTCTATTTTATTTATTGCGACAATGAAAGGAGTTTTTGCCGCTCTGATGCTTTCGAGGGCTTCCAGCGTTTGCGCTTTCACTCCGTCGTCCGCGGCAACAACGAGTATGGCGATGTCCGCGACATTTGCGCCGCGTGCGCGTATCGCCTGGAAAGCGGCATGTCCCGGGGTGTCGATGAACGTTATTTTCTTTCCTTTATGGAGAACCTCATACGCAGCGACGTGCTGGGTAATTCCTCCCGCCTCGCCAGCCGCCACGTTTGTTTTCCTGATGAAATCGAGAAGCGTCGACTTACCGTGGTCAACGTGACCCATTACCGCGACAATAGGCGGTCTCTCCGTAACATGCGAGCTTGGTTTCGGCATATAGAATGGGGTGCGCCATAGGCGATTTATTGAGTATACGACTGATTACAGAAGTATCAAATCCCAAATAACAAGTATCAAACAAGTGTCAAGCATCAAATTTCAAAAGGAGTTCACTTGATACCGGATACTTGCTACTTGATACTTTCGGCGTCTGCAGACACAATGCAATCATGCTGTTTCGCAGACGCCGGATTTATCTCGACCACGCAAGCGCGACGCCGATTTTGGAATCGGCAGTTCGCGCTATGCGCACTGCCGAAAAATTAATAGGAAATCCGGGTTCAATTCATGACGAGGGGGTACAGGCATCGCGCTCACTCGAAAGCTCGCGCGCACGCATTGTGGCGGTGCTTGCGTGCAAGCCGAGGGAAATTATCTTCACATCGGGAATCACCGAATCCAACAACCTCGCTATTCTGGGCATGTTCAAGAAATTGATACTTGGCGGTTCAACCGCCAAGCACACGCACTGGATAACGTCATCTATCGAACATGCGTCCGTTCTCGCGTGTTTCGAGCATATAAAACAAATGGGCGGCATCGTTTCTTTCGTACATCCGGATGCTCGCGGCGTCGTATCTGCAGAAGCGATACAAAAGGAACTTAAAAAAGAGACTGTCCTCGTTTCAATCGGGTGGGCGAACAATGAGATAGGCGTGATTCAGCCGCTTTCCGAAATCTCCCGCGTTATTCGCGGGCATGAAAAGAAACATGGTACGGCCGTCGCACTGCACAGCGATGCCGGCCAGGTGCCGCTCTATCTACCGGCGACCGTCAATTCTCTCGGAGTGGACCTTTTTTCTCTCGGCGCGGCAAAAATCTACGGGCCACACGGCATCGGCGCTCTATGCATAACGGGCAAGGCAGAACCTGCGCCGATAATCCTCGGAGGCGAGCAAGAGCGGGGACTTCGTTCCGGCACCGAGAATGTCGCGCTCGCGGCGGGGTTTGCAGAAGCATTTGAATGCATTGCGCGCGAGCGCGCCGGCGAATCAAAGCGTCTCTCACTCCTGCGCGATATGCTTGCACGCGGACTCGCCTCGGGGATTCCCGGTGTTGTCACAAACGGAGAACCAAAACACTCGCTTCCTCATATGTTGAATGTTTCTGTGCCCGGTATATCGGGAGAATATTTTGTGCTTTCGCTAGACCGGGCCGGTATCTTCATTTCTACGAAAAGTGCGTGCGGGGAGGGTACCGAAAAAAGTTCGCATGTCATTGCGGCTCTCGGCGGCGAGGCGTGGAGAGCGCAAAATTCTCTCCGCTTTTCATTGGGACGAAATACAACCGAGCGAGATATTGAGAGAGTAATCAAAGAGTGTGTGAATATCATTTCCACTTTGGCCGCTGCTAATAGTCACCATTAGTGATAGTTTACTCGACCCAAGTAGTCTGTGTAATTCTGCGTCTGTTCGGCATGATTCCGCGTTTCGTTCCGCATTAAAGTGGCATTTGCTATTTTCCGCATCGTGGTACGATGCGGGCTATGGATATTGAGCATCTCTCTAAATCTCAAGTCATACTGCTGACGCTCCTCATCAGTTTCGTCACGTCGATTGCGACAGGCATCGTCACGGTCTCGCTCATGGAGCAGGCGCCGCCTTCAATCTCGCAAAGTGTTAATCGTATCGTGGAGCGTACAGTTGAGAAAGTCGTGCCGACCGGGCAGGCGGCAGCATCTGTGGTCACGCGGGAAACTACTGTCGTTGTAAAAGAGTCCGAGCTTATAGCGAAGGCTGTTGAGAATGCGAGCCCGAGCGTCGTCCGCGTCTACTCAAGCAGTTCCGATGTGCCGTTGTTCCTGGGATTTGGAGTTGTGCTTGATTCGGCCGGCACGATAGCGAGCGATTACGATATTCTGGGAGAAAATGCCGATGCGGTAATTACATCGTTTGATGGGACGCGTGTGCGGGCATTTGTAACATTGCGCGACATCAATTCGGGGATAGCATTCTTTCGGACCTCAACAACATCGGCCGATGGCAAGCCGCTCGCCTGGAAATCCGCGTCTATTGCAAAGCAGGATCCGGTTCTTGGTCAGACAGTCGTCGGCCTCTCGGGAAAGAGCATTTTTCGAATAGCCGGCGGTATAGTAACAGCGCTCATTCCTCCGGACTCGGCAAATTCTCCCCGGGCTGATGTCATAGATACGAGCATTCCGGACGACGCGATTTTACCCGGCAGTATTCTCATAAACACTGACGGAGAGGTGATTGGAATGAGTACCGGAATTTCGCGCATGGTCTCTGCGGGCGGATTTGTCTCATCATCGGCGCTTGCAAAGAATTCCATTGAAAAGAAGCCAACTCAGTAATAATCGTGTATGATTATGGGATAGTTCATGCAATTTATATGCATGAACACATAACATAATAAATATATGGTTCCATTCAACAACTACACTACGAAAGCGAAGGAGGCGGTACACCGCGCGCACCAGCTTGCGGTTGAGCGCGGGCATAATCAAGTTTCAACTCTGCACCTCTTGGCGGCGCTTCTTACTCAGGAGGAATCCATGGTTCTTCCGATGCTTGAACAGATAGAAGTCGATGTGGTGCATCTGACAGATTCTGTTCTCGAACTCATTGAGGGAAGCGGAGGAGGGAATACCGTCTCCCCGTCCTTTCAGTTGTATCTCACTCCGGAGCTGGTCAAAGTCTTTGAGTCGGTACCCAGGATCGCGGCGAGTTTCAACGACCAGTTCGTTTCGCCGGAACACCTGCTTTTGGGAGTTGCGGAGAACCCGGGACCGGCATCAGATGTGCTCGCGCGCTTCCGTGTAGACCGCGCCGCACTCGCGCGCGTGCTTACCGATATCAAAGAAGGAAAAATCCGCGACATTGATGAGCCGAAAAAGCCGCGCGCTCTCGCGCGCTTCGCGCGCTCTCTCACAGACCGCGCGCGCGAAAATAAGCTGGACCCTGTAATAGGCCGCGACATGGAAATCACGCGCGTTATTCAGATACTTTCCAGACGCACGAAAAACAATCCGATTTTGATAGGGGAGGCGGGCGTGGGAAAAACCGCGGTAGCGGAAGGGCTCGCGCAACGGCTCGCTTCCAGCGATGTGCCGGAATCCCTGCGCGGCAAGGAGCTTGTACAGCTTGACCTCGGGCTTCTCATTGCCGGCACGAAATATCGCGGAGAATTTGAGGAGCGGTTGAAAGCCGTGATGCGGGAAGTGGAGCGTTCGGAAGGAAAAATAATCCTTTTCATTGATGAGATGCACACGCTGGTCGGCGCGGGAGCAGCCGAGGGCTCAATGGACGCGTCCAACATGCTGAAGCCCGCGCTTGCGCGCGGAGACATCCGCGTCATCGGAGCGACAACAATTAAGGAATTTCAGCGTCACATTGAACATGATCCCGCGCTCACTCGCAGATTCCAGCCGGTCTACGTGAACGAGCCGACGCAAGACGATGCAATCGCGATTTTACGCGGTCTAAAAGAACGATACGAATTGTTCCACGGTGTGCGCATTACGGACGATGCAATGATAGCGGCAGTCCAGCTTTCAATCCGCTACATCACCGAGCGATTCCTGCCGGACAAAGCAATTGATTTGATAGACGAGGCGTCATCGGCGCTTCGGCTCTCTCTTGAGAACAAGCCGCCCGCGCTTGAGGAGGCGCAGCGAAAAATAATGCGCCTGGAAATCGAACGGGAAGCTCTGAAAAAGGAAGCCGAAGAAAGCGAGGGAAAAGCGCGCGTGCGCGTGAAGGCGATAGAAAAAGAAGTCGCGGACCTCAAAGACGGCACTCGCGAACTTGAAATGAAGTGGAAGAATGAGCGCGAAACTATCGCGGAAATTAAGCGCGCCAAAGGGGATCTTGAAAAGGCGCGGATAGAGGCTGATTCTGCGGAAGCGACAGCCGACCTCACAAAAACGGCTGAAATCCGGTACGGCAAGATCCCGCTCCTGGAGAAGGAAATTGAGACTGCCGCGAAGCGCCTAAAAAAGTTGCAAGCCACGCGCCGCGTATTAAAGGAAGAAATTACACAGGAGGATATCGCGGGAGTTGTCTCGCGCTGGACCGGCGTTCCTATAACACGCATGCTCGAAGAGGAAGCAGAGAAGCTCTCGAGAATGGAAGAGGAGTTGAAGAAGCGCATCGTTGGGCAAGACGAAGCCTTGCAGAAAGTCTCGGACGCGATTAAGAGAAGCCGCGCAGGAATATCCGACCCGAATCGTCCGGTTGGAAGCTTCTTGTTCTTGGGTCCGACAGGAGTCGGTAAAACTGAACTTACGCGGGCGCTCGCGGACTTCCTATTCAATAGCGATAAAGCACTTCTTCGCGTGGATATGTCCGAGTACATGGAAAAGCATTCGGTGTCCAAGATGATAGGTTCGCCTCCGGGCTATGTCGGGCACGACGAGGGCGGGGGACTGACGGAGCTTGTGCGCCACCGTCCGTATTCGGTCGTGCTTTTCGATGAGATAGAAAAGGCGCATCCGGAAGTATTCAACATCCTTCTGCAAGTCTTGGATAACGGACGGCTGACCGATGCAAAAGGGCGCATCGTTAACTTCAAGAATACCGTGATAATCATGACCTCGAATATCGGCTCGGAACACATCGATAAAATGTCGAGCCTGGGCTTTGGAAGCGAATCGCACGGTACTGAGGGCGACAGATACGAAAAAGTGAAAGACAAGGTCATGGGCTCACTCAAAGAATTCTTCCGTCCGGAATTCCTCAATCGGCTCGACGAGATAGTGCTCTTCAATATCCTTTCTCCGGAGGCGGTGAAGGATATAGTGCGCATGCAAATTGATATAATCGCTAAACGTTTGGAAGAAAAACAGATAACGCTCACGTTCTCCGACGCCGTACTCGTACACCTGGCAAAAGAAGGATACAGCTCACAGTACGGAGCGCGTCCGCTGAAGCGTTTGATCCAAACCAAGATATTGACTGCGGTCGCGAACCTGATGGTTTCAAGGAACGTCATGGAGGGCGGCTCGGTACACGTTGATGTCAGACCCGTGACTGATGCCTCAAAGCCCGTGGAGTTTACTTTTGAAGCACGCAAAGGAGCGATTCGAAAAAGAGGTCCAAGCGCTCGCGCAAAAGTTACACTTGGTGCATAATGCCAGCGTTGCGCCGGTGGCGGAGCGGTCAATCGCGATAGACTGTAGATCTATTGCCTTCGGGCTACGCAGGTTCGAATCCTGCCCGGCGCAC
>JAUSGQ010000018.1 GCA_030674455.1 bacterium | reverse complement strand
CTGGTGACTTCGGTGCCGCCGCCGCCACCCTTGCCTCCGCTGCTCGTCGTCGTTGTGGTCGTCGTCGGCCGCCGGTCGGTGTTCCACCACATTTGCCCCGCGATAGCTGCCGCGCCCAGGAGGAAAGGAATCGCCTGGCCGTATTCCGAGCCGGTAATTCGCAAATCCATCAATTGCTGCTGCTCGCCCTGGATTTTTTGGGTCGGACTTCCAACAAGGGCGCCGCCCAACATGGACCCGATCGACCACCCCAAAGCCGTGCCGACGCCGGGGACAATGGAACCGATCGCGGCACCTGCCGCCGCGAGCACTAGCTGCGCCATTACACTATCCCCGGCAAGCGATACGCCGCGACAAAGCGTTGCGTGCGGCTCAGCATCAACCTTGTTTCGATCACGCGCGGAGGCGACGCGTTGTTCGCGGCGTGAATGATGGAAAGGCCGCCGTGCGGGTAGTCGCCGAGGATCCCCAGGTGTTGCGGGTGTTGATCGACCACCAGCAGAATCGCGTCACCCGGTTTCATTTCCGCCTGACTAATCCGCGTCATGTTGGCGTCGCACCACTCCACCATGCTGTGGCCGTCCGGTGTTGGGGTATAGGCGGGCACATCGAAATCCGGCGCTACAAGGGCAAGCTCCCGTCCGACGCAAATCAAAAGCCCGGAGCAATCCATGCCGACCCCAGGTAGACGGCTCATGTGATGGAACGGCGTGCCAATGTAGCTGCGCGCGACGCGCATTACGTCTGCTCGGGTCGTCATTGCGCCGCCGCCGGTTTGATTAGACTGTTGACGCCCATGCGATGCGGTTCCCCAACGAAATTAAGCACGTTATTGAATTTGACGCGGCAATCCTCCTCAAGACGCTTTCTGCAACCGGCGATGACCCGGTATGTCCAGCCATAGTTCAGCGCCCCGCTCATTGGCTGTACAAGCTCGAACGTGCCGCCAGCCACAAAGGTTTTGATTTTGGCGGAGCGCCCAGCGAAGGTGCCGGCAAGGAACGTAATTTCCCCTTCGTCAAACCATCCAGTCGCCTCGGTGCGGGCCGAATCCCTGAGTGTCGAATTACTTATCCACGCGGTGACCGTGCCGGTGTACGTGAACCCCGTCACGTCCTTGCGGCACCTGGCATCGCCCAGGCGCGCCCGGCACGTTTTGCTGCTTGCGTCCCCGACGGGCTGTTGAAGGTATTGGCGCAGATCGCGCAGTTCCGCGATCACAGAATTTTGCAAAAGCTGGAATTCGCCAACCGTCCCCGCGAGTAGCGTGTCGATCCCGTCGCCCAGGGCCATCCAGTTGTAGCGGAAAATCAGGAACGCGGCGTTGCGCCACACCCCGCCGAGCACGTCCGCCGTGGTGAACGTGGTCCCGTCGTGCAAGGTGGACAACTCCAGGTTGCCCACAGCGGCGGCAGCGGCGATCACGATGTCCGTTGCTTGAAGTCCAGGGTTCGCCAGGTACGGCACACCGTTAATTGTGGCGTCCTGGTCGTGCGACGTGAACCCGAACACCTGGCCGTCACGCCGGGTAATTTTGAGTGCAGTTGCAAGGGTCGTCGAACGAGTAGCGATGTGCGCGGCTAGCGCGCTCGGCAGGGTTTTCATAGGCGGATCTCGACAATGGGAATTGCCGTCCAATCGTAGAGTTTGTAGGCGATCCATTGCGGCAGCATCTTGTCGATATTG
>JAUSGQ010000012.1 GCA_030674455.1 bacterium | reverse complement strand
GTATTGTCGCAAAAAACATGGGCGTGGCAATCTGCGGCACGAGCGGCGGTCATCAATGATCTCCCTGCGTAAGGTCCCCGGAACCCGCAGTATAATCCGGTCTTTCCCCGGACCCGATTGATCGCCGGAAAGGAGCGCTTTCGCGTGTTCACCACACCGCAGTTGATCCAGACCGAGGTCTTCACCGAAGTGCCGCAGGCGCTGCGCAAGTCGAGCATCATTGCCGAGCGCATGGAGGCCGGCCGCGGCATGCCGAAAGCCGGCTGCTTACTCGAAGGCCCGTCGTTCGACCGCGCCGGCAATCTTTATTTCGTCGATAACACCTACGGCCGCATCTTCCGCGCTTCCCCGCAGGGCAAAGTCGAGGCCGTTGCGGAGTATGACGGCGAGCCGAACGGCCTGCGCATCCACAAGGACGGGCGCATCTTCGTCGCCGACTTCATGCACGGCATCATGCAACTCGATCCGGCGAGCGGCAAAGTCATGCCGGTGGTGTCGCGCTACCAGACCGAGCATTTCAAGGGCGTCAACGATCTCACGTTCGCGGGCAACGGAGACCTGTATTTCACCGATCAGGGACAGACCGACCTCATCTATCCGACCGGACGCGTCTATTGCCTGACCGCGGCGGGCCGGCTGCGCTGCATCGCCGACAACGTGCCGAGTCCGAACGGGCTCGTGCTCAACCTTGCGGACGACGTGCTGTATCTCGCCGTCACGCGCGCCAACGCCGTGTGGCGGCTGCCGTTCACCCCGACCGGCGACGTCGCCCGCATGGGTGTCTTCCTGCAACTCTCGGGCGGGCGCGGGCCCGACGGCATCGCGATCGACGAGACCGGCGGGCTGGCGGTCGCGCATCCGGAAATGGGCGCGATCTGGATTTTCAGCCCGTATGGCGAACCACTCTACCGCGTGCAGTCGCGCCCCGGCGACATGACGACCAACATCGCGTACGGCGGGCCGGACCGCAAGACGCTCTACATCACCGACTCCACGACCGGCACGATACTGATCGCGCGCGTGCCGACCGCCGGCCGTTTGCTGTATTCTCACAGGTAACGAATTTCTGACGCATCGGGAGACCGGTCATGGCACTGAAAACACCCGAGCAATATGTCGAGAGCCTGCGCCAACTGAAAATTTGTGCTTACGTCGGAGGCGAGCGCGTGGCGAGCGTGGTCGATCATCCTGCGATCGCGCCGCACATCAACACCGTGGCCAAGACCTACGAACTGGCTCACCAGGCCGAACACCGGGAGGTGATGACCGCGATCAGCCATCTTTCCGGCGAGCGGGTGCATCGCTACACGCACATCTTCCAGAGCGCCGACGACCTGGTGAAGAAGATCCAGATGCTGCGCCTGCTGGGCCAGACGACCGGAACCTGTTTTCAGCGCTGCGTCGGACTGGATGCGCTGAACGCTCTCTATGCCGCCTCGTTCGAAATCGACCAGGGCGAGGGAACCGGTTACCACCGGCGTTTTTGCGACTACCTGCTGAGAGTGCAGCGCGAAGACCTGATGCTGGCGGGCGCAATGACCGACCCCAAGGGACACCGGGCGAAAAAACCCTCCGAGCAGGCCGACCCCGACCAGTTCGTGCACGTGGTCGAGCGGCGTCCCGACGGCGTCGTGATTCGCGGCGCCAAGCTGCACAACACCGGCGGCATCAACTCGCACGAAATCCTCGTGTTGCCCGGCACCGGGCTAGCGGCCGGGGAGAAGGATTACGCCATTGCCTGCGCCGTGCCAGCCGGGGCGCCCGGGGTCATTTTCATTTTTGGCCGCCAATCCAACGATACGCGCAAGCTCGAAGGCGGCTGCGACATCGGGAACCCCCGGTTCGGGGTGGTCGGCGGCGAAGCGATGGTGGTGTTCGACAATGTGTTCGTGCCGAACGAGCACATTTTCATGAACGGCGAGACCCAGTACTGCGCCGGCCTGGTGACTTATTTCGCCACCTGGCATCGCGCCAATTACGGCGGCTGCAAGGGCGGCAACGCGGATGTGCTGATCGGGGCGACGGCCAAGATGACCCGCATCCTCGGCACCGACCGCAACGCGGTGGTGCGCGACAAACTAACCGAGATGATCCACATGAACGAAACTACCTATGCTTCGGCGATCGGTGCCAGCGCCATGGGCTACAAGCTGCCCTGCGGCTCCTATATGTTCGATCCGATGATGTCGAACACGGTCAAGCAGAACATCACGCGCAATGTCTACCAGATCAGCCGCCTGGCGCACGATCTGGCGGGCGGGTTCCTCGCCACCATGCCCGATCAGAAGGCGCTTGAGAATCCCGAGATCGGCGCGTACGTGAAGAAATACCATACGGCCAATCCCGATTACGACGTGATGGAACGCATCCGCATGGGCCGCTATATCGAAAACATGACCAGTGTGACGAGCATGGTGGAATCCATGCACGGCGCCGGCTCGCCGCAGGCGCAGCGCATCGTCATGCTGGGCCTGGC
>JAUSGQ010000003.1 GCA_030674455.1 bacterium | reverse complement strand
CGGGCGGATATTGGCGAACAGATCGTAATGCTTGCGCAGTATCGGATGCGGATTGATGGCTTTCGGATTATCTTTCGGATAAGCCTGATGGCCGATCGGGCCGAGCACCCACCCGTCGAGCGTGTCGAGCTTCTCGAGCGTGCCGGGCGGCAGCGTATAGCCGAGCTTGTCGAGCGCCGGCCTGCCGATCGGTATATCGTGCCACTCGATATCCAATCCGGCCTTGCGCGCTGCCGCTCGCATGACCTTGACGCATTCCGGAATCACTTCCAGTCCGATGTCGTCGCCTTCGAGAATTCCTATCTTCAACGCGCGATTCATTTTCCTGCTCCAGTGTGTTCATTGATTTGCGAATGCATCGGGGGCTGGCGTGCGGGCGCCGGCTTTTCGCGCTGACAACCACGTTCCATTGCAACCGGTATAATCATAGTCGAAACGATACCCACAGGAGAAAAAATGAAATCCGCAGACCTTGCACGCTTCGCGATCCCGGCCGCACTCATTGCCGTCTCCGCCGCGCTGACCGCGACCGCAGCCGAGTATCCGACCAAGCCGATCCGCCTGATCGTCGGCTTCGCGCCCGGCGGCGGCACCGACACCACCGCCCGCGCCATGTCGCAGAAGCTCACCGACGCTCTCGGCCAGCAAGTGGTGGTGGACAATCGCCCGGGCGCCGCCGGAAATATCGCCGCCGAGATCGTCTCGAAGGCGACCCCCGATGGCTACACGCTGCTGATGGGAACCATCGCCGCGCTTGCGATCAACCCCAGCCTCTACAGCAAGCTCCCGTTCGATCCGCTCAAGGATTTTGCGCCTATCACCCAGGCGGTGGACTCGACGAATATCCTGTCGCTGCATCCGTCGGTGCCGGCTGGCTCCGTCAAGGAGCTGATCGCGCTCGCCAAAACGAAACCGCTCAATTACGGCTCCTCCGGTGTCGGCGGCACCGGGCATCTCGCCGGAGAGCTGTTCAATACCATGGCCGGCGTGAAAATGACGCACGTGCCGTATAAAGGCGGCGGCCCGGCGATGATCGATCTCGTCGGAGGCCAGGTGCAACTGGTGTTTGCCACCGCAGCCAGCGCCGTACCGCAGATCAAGGGCGGCAGGATCAAGGGCATCGCGGTAACCCCCGCCAAGCGCTCGGCGCTGATGCCGAACCTGCCGACCATATCGGAGGCCGGACTGCCCGGTTTCGACGCCAACAATTGGTACGGTGTCCTCGCGCCGGCGAAAACGCCGCGCCCGATCATCAACCGCCTCAACAGCGAGATTACCAAGGTGCTCGCGATGCCCGACGTCAAGAACTTCCTGTTCAACCAGGGTCTCGACCCCGCTCCCTGCACGCCCGAGAAATTCGGCGACTACATTAAATCTGAGACGGCAAAATGGGCCAAGGTAGTCAAGGCGTCAGGCGCCAAGGCTAACTGAGCATGCGCTCCGCGATCTCTCTGTGTGCGCTGCTGTGCGCCGCATGCGGTGGGGTCGCGCTCGCCGCCGACTTCCCGGCCAAGCCGGTGCGCATCATCATCGGCTTCCCGCCTGGCGGCGCGACCGACCTCGTCTCGCGCCTGATGGCGCCAAAGTATGTCGAGATATTCAAACAGCAGTTCATCGTGGACAACCGTTCCGGCGCGAACGGCGTAATCGGCTCCGATCTCGCCGCAAAAGCCGCCCCGGACGGCCATACCATCCATCTCGCCACGATCGGAACGCTGGTCATCAGCCCG
>JAUSGQ010000066.1 GCA_030674455.1 bacterium | reverse complement strand
CCAGCGTGTGGATGGTCTCGGGGAGAAAGCGCGGGTCCTGTTCCGTGAACGCCCACGTGAGAATCGCGTGTCCCTTCACTACCTCCGGCAGTATCGTTGTGCGCTGCGCCTCGCTGCCGTCCCTGGCGATCGTCAGCGCTGCCACCACCGTGCTATGCAGCGGTAGCGGTGCAACGGCGCGACCCACCTCTTCCAGGATGAGGCCCAACAGCACCAGCGGCAGATTCAGGCCGCCATACTTCTCAGGCAACGCCATTCCCTGCCAGCCCAGCTCGGCGATCTTCTGCCACAGGCTGTCGGGATAGCCCTTGGCGTCGTGCTCCATCTTGCGCACCAAACTGGGCGGACACTCGGCTTCCAGAAATTCCCTGGCGGTGCTCCGGAGCATCGCTTCGTCTTCGTTCAGCAGCACGTCCATATTCTTCCCTTTAGCGCAGCGTGCGCCGAGGCTCAACCTTTTTTTCCACGCGGCAGGCCGAGGCCACGGCGGGCGACCTGATCCCGCATGACTTGCGTGCTGCCGTGGTTGATCCCGGACTGAAAGGCGCCCATCAGGTTGTGCGCAAAGATGCCTTTTTCGATGGCATATGGCGAGCCGTTCAACAACTGCCCATACGGGCCGAGCATCTGCGTGATCGCCTCGGACGTCTTCACCCCGTGCTCGGGCGCCCACACCTTCTCGGCCGCGCCCTCGTAAGTAAACCGGCCGCCGCGCTCGACGATCGACATGCTGCGCATCGTCATGAGCCGGCATACCTGCGCCTCGATCCAGAGTTCCGCGAGCTTGTCCCTGATCGCCGGATTGTCCGCAGGCGAGTAGCCGCCCAACCGGTTCTCCTTGACCCAGTTGATGATGTCCTCGTCGCGCAGCACTGAGATCAGGTAGCGCGCGGCGCCAACCCGGTCGAGGTTCAGTCCCAGCGTTCCCACGGTCCACCCCTCGTTCTCTTTGCCGAGCAACGCCGTCTTCGGCACCCGCACATCATCGAAAAACGTCTCGTTGGTCCGGCTCTGGCCATACGTGGTGCGCGAGGGCGCCTTGGGATCGTTCTGGATGGTCCACAGGGGACGCACGGTAATGCCGGGCGTGTCCATCGGAAACACGAACACCGAAATGCCTTTGTGCTTGGGCGCGTCGGGATCGGTCCGCGCCATGAGGTAGAGGTGCGTGCAGTAGTGCGCCCCGGAGGTGTACATCTTCTGTCCGTTGATCACGTACTCGTCGCCATCGCGGACCGCACGGCATTGCAGCGATGCGAGATCGGCGCCGCCGCGAGGCTCCGTGAATCCCTGCGCGAAGGAAAACTCCCCACTGATCAGGCGCGGCACGTAATACCGCTTTTGTTCCTCCGTGCCCGCCGCCAGTACCGCCGGCGCGCCGGTTCCGGTAAGGCCCACGGCGACGTTGGCCCGCGCGAATTCTTCCTCCACGATGTACTGGCTCAAGCAGTCGCCGCCCTGCCCGCCGTGCTCTTTGGGGTAGCTGATCCCCCGCCAGCCTCGCTCGCAGATTTTTCTGAACAGTTCCTGCACTGCAGGTCCGCGGCTGGTGCCCCGCTGGACACCGAGCAGGCCCTCGTTATGTCCCTCCATTTCCGCCATGACTTCGGGCGTGATGTGCTCGGCGATAAAAGCGCGAACCTCCCGCCGCAGAGCCTCCTGCCCGGGCGCGTATCCGAAATCCATGCTCTATTCCCTCCCGCTCACGCCGCGGCCGCTGTCCTCTCGCGGTACTTGCGCAAACTCCCGCCGCTCTTCACCGCTCCCGGGAGCGGATGGCCCACCACGTCTTCCGCAAGCCTCGACGCTTCGATCAGGAGCTCGAGATCGACTCCGGTCCTGATTCCCATCTCCTCGCACATGAACGCGAGATCCTCGGTACAAACATTGCCGGCCGCGCCCTTATGAGCCGCAAAGGGGCAACCGCCCAGCCCGGCCACGCTCGCATCGAAGATGTCCACGCCCATCTCCAGACCGGCATAGGCGTTGGCGATCCCCATGCCGCGCGTGTCGTGCAGATGCAAGCCGAGCCGCAGCCGGGGAAACTTCTCGCGCACCGCGCCGACGACTTTGCGTATCGAATCCGGCGTCGCCCACGCCATGGTGTCGGCAAAATTGAACACCTTGATCGTCACGCCATGCGCTGCGGCAATATCGAGGGCCTGCTGCACGAGATCCAGCACGCGGGCGACCGGAATATTGCCCTCGAAGTTGCATCCGAATGCCGCCATCATGGAGGCGCGCTCGACCGGCACGTTGTTCTGCTTGAACATCTCCACGATGCTGTGCTGGGCCGCGACGTTTTCCTGCAGGGTGCGGTTCTGGTTGCGCTTGAGGAACGCTTCGGACGCCGTCAATGAAATGGTGCCCCGCACCTCGAGCCGCCCGATGGCGAGCGCGCGCTGCAGACCTTTCTCGTTGAGCCACAGACCGACGTAACGAACGCCCGGATGCTTGGTGAATCCCCGCGCGACTTCATCGGCGTCCGCCATGCCCGGCACGTTCTTCGGCGGCACGAAGGAGCACACCTGGATCTGCTTGAGCCCGGTGTTCGACAGCGCATCGATCAGCTCGATCTTGCGCGCGGTCGGAATCGGGCCTTTTTCAAATTGAAATCCTTCGCGCGGCCCTTCTTCGTTGAGGGTCACTTCCCTGGGAAAATCTGCCATGGACTTCTCCTTGATCACGTCGCATTCGCAAACCCGCTTCAGACAGCGGGCGCGACAAATGGATACGGCACGGGCTTGCCGCCACGATACGGCAGCGCCACGGTTGCTTTGCCCGGGGTCGATTCCTTGCCCGCCCCGTTCACGATGCCCAGATCAAGGTCGACGAGTCCGAAGTCCGGCGCATTGCGCTTGCCGGTGACGCGCGCCCAAATCGCAAGCGTTTCACCGGCGATATTCATGGCGCGGAACTGAAAGCTCACTTTCCACACCCAACCCGCCGGTCCCACCCAGTCCTTGAGGAGCTGGACGATGAATTGTTGCTTGAATGAGCCGTTGACGAGCAATCCCGGCAGCTTGTCGTGCCCGACCGCGAATGGCTGGTCGTAATGGATCTTGTGCCAGTTCTCCATCGCCGCCGACCAGCGCATCAGATGCACGGTCGTGAGCGGGCCTTTTGCGAGCTGCGGCAACGCGTCGCCCACTGCGACATCTTCGAAGCACAGCGTCTTGTCGGCCGACGTCATACTCATCTCCTGATCTGCGTGCGCCGCACCCGCAGCAGCAACTCGTCGTCACCGTTCAGATAATCGCTTTCGCTGATGAC
>JAUSGQ010000065.1 GCA_030674455.1 bacterium | reverse complement strand
AAATCTTCGGATCGCAGGTTGCATAGCACCTCCCCGAAGCGTATCGCAGCTAAGCCGCGTCCTTCATCGCCCTTTAGAGTCAAGGCATCCACCGCACGCCCTTACTCAGAACTCCCGTAAGGAATTCTGAGAACCGCGTTGAATCCGTTCCGTAGGCACCGCTGCCTTCGGGTTCGGATTACCCGCACACGCTACAAACGTGTGTGGGATTTTTGTTGCCCATACCGTAGACGATACGGTATGAGTTCCTGCGCTGATGCAGTCGAAACCGCATCAACACTTTTGTTTGAATTCTTCTTCGCCCGCCATAGCTTTACGCGACGGCGGGTTCTTTTTTGTCGCTCTTCAGTTTTCAACGAGCACTCCTTCTTCGCGAGGGCTTCGAAGGACAATGCATATAGACATCAAAAAAGCCGCTTAAGAGCGGCATGGGTTGCGCAGCTTTTGGCTGGCTACCTACGCCACTTTTGGGAGACTTGAAGTGATTACCATATGTGATGAAGAGTATAGCGGACGCGCTATTGTGTGTCAACCAGTGTTAACGCCATCTTTCGTGGATAACCCGATTGGAAATCGGTCTAACCGATTTCATGCCAATTTCATGACCAATATGCAGATTAAACATCGAAATTCCCGATGACTTTCTCTGCATATTCGAGGTCTTCCGGAGACGAAATTTGTATCCAGCTATTGGTTTGGACGAGTTCAAGAGATATTCCGGATTTACGGGAGGCCGCGAGAACCGTTTGCGGAAGACCGAATTCTGCGGAGCCCTCGCTTTTTGGAACCATTTCATGTTCGAAAAGCCGAACATCCAAGGAGAACAAATTTGTCGAAACAAGTCCTGGCGAGTTGTGTTCGTCGCTTTCAATGATGTCTTCGACTTTGCCGCCGCTCGCGAGTATTTTCCCGCCGCGCGGTTCTGAAAGCTCCATTGCAAAGATGAGCCATGTACTGCTTTTGCACGCGCGCCCTACGTCGCGCTTCCCGTATAAATCATCACCCATCATGACGATAAACTTGTCCCGTAGAATTTCGCGAGCGCTCCACAATGCTCCAGCCGTGCCATTGATAGAGCCCTGCTCGGCGTATGATATTTTCTTTCCTTTGTAATTTTCGCCGTATCGTTCGCGTATCAGGTTTCCCAAATAGCCAACGACTAAAACAATTTCATCCACCTCCTCCGGCAACACGTCAAATTTATGTTCAAGCAGAGTTTTTCCGGACACTTCCAAAAGCGGCTTGGGTAGCGTTTTCGACAAGTCCCCCATTCGGGTTCCTTTCCCCGCCGCAAGAATTACGCATTGCATTGGAACATTGTACCCCGTTAGCACATTGAGGTGTAGCAAAAGAAACGCGCCCCGTAGGGGCGCGTTTCTTCGAAATTATTTCTGAAGAAACAATTACGAGCGGTGCGCAATTTCCGAACGGATGCGCTCTATCGTGCGAGCCGCCGCTTCTTTGCCTCCGAGCCCGTATGCCAAGCCGAAAGCAAGTGCGAATGCAACCACAAATCCTTGGAACAAGGTTGTCACGAATTCAGACGCGACATTGAGCTGGTTCAAGGCTGCGAGAATGCCGAAAATCCAAATCGCGTACTTGGCCACCGCGCCAGCGAGATTCGCCGCGTGCGCGCCCGTAGCGCGAGCGGAAGTAGAAACCAAATTTCTTACCACCTCTGCGACAATTGCCGTGATGATGAGGATAATTACCGCAACGATTACCTGCGGGAGATATAGCAAAACCACCTGCTGCAGGAATATGGTAACCCGACTGAGGCCCAGAATATCGAGGGACGCCATCAGGAATACGATTACTATGAACCACTTGACCAACGTGGCCAGAAAACGGCCGATATCCAAATTGAAGCCCGCGCTTTTCGCGGCTTCATTGACGCCGGTCGCTTTCAGAGCGTCGTCAATGCGCAATACCTTTACTATCTGTTCGACTACGCGATACAGAATAATGCCGACTACCCAGCCGATGACAAAAACAACTACTGCCACCAGAATTGCCGGCAAGAATTGCACGACGACCCACCACAGATTCTGCAGCGATGTCTGAACCACGCTTGCTGATTGTGTAACTATCATATTTTACGCCTTATAAATGTTAATAATAACTCGTATAACGATTTCGACCTCGTATGGCATCAATGATAGCACCGTAAATGGGCGCGAACGGGGGCTCGCGGCCAGTGTGTGGATAGCCAAAAAAAGGCACTTTTTGCGTACTGCTCCTGCTACTTAAGAGCGCCTGCGCGGTCAAGCAGAACCTTATGCGGATAATCCAAAATATCGCGGAGCAGATGGTCGTGAATAGTAAGGCGGTATGTAAATTCCATCGTTCCGAAGGTCGAATATCGTAGTTCTCGTCCGAAAAGCGGTTCAAGCGACCGTATGGCATGCTCAAGTCGGCTCTCGTTCAAGTTATCTGCCACAACTATCAGGTCTACCGGGCGCGTGATATCGCCCGTCAAGCAACCGGACGCTATGACAACGGAGAGGCGGCCGGTAGTTTTTAGCGCATTCAAAATATTGTCGTACCGGATCGGAGAAACTTCATGTACAAATGAGGAAAGGGCGCGCAAATATTTGAATTGCAGATTGAGGATCCATGCTATTTCCTGTTTAGGGGAACGACGTCCTTTCCCGCGTTTGGTAGATTTTTTGTTCTGAACTCTAGGGCTTTTTTCTTTTACTATGACCTCCATTTCCTCCAAAACTTTTATCTCTTTGCCGACAGCAGGCGCGCCGACACTCGAACGTTTCGCAACTTGCGCGACTGTCATGCGCTCATTTGGAGCAAATATAAAAACTCGGACAACTTGCGCACGCGTGTGATTTCCGATGAATTTCTCAAGAAAGTCCTTCCCCATGCGCCGATACTACCACAATAGCCACATCGTGGCTCGCAGATTTACGCAGAACAAACGCAGATTTACGCAGAAAATCTCTTTGGATTCCGAAAAAAGACGTATTTCGGCGTTATTTTTCCATTTCCGAGGTGAGTCCGGTTCCCGAGGTGACTCCTCACCCCTGGGGGAGGTGTCTCGTGGATTTTGTTCGAGGTGACTTCTCACCTACGGGGAGGTGTCTCCTCGGGAATTTTGATTATTTCAGCGTAACTTTACCGCCATCGTCGAAATCTACTGATTTCGACGTCATTCGCGCCGTCGCACAAATGAGCCCGCGTGCGCCAAAGTCACTTATTTCAAAGTGACTTTTCCACGCATCATTTTCTGCTGAAAATGTGCGCGTCCCCGCCTCGCAGCCGTCGCTGCTCCGGCCGAAAAGTTACTTCAACGTAACTTTTCCACCCGCTGTCTCAATCTTCTTTTTCCACTCGTCTGCTGTTTCTTTCTTTACACCCTCCTTCAGCATCGCGGGGGCGCTTTCTACTAGGTCTTTCGCTTCCTTGAGGCCAAGTGCGAGAACTTCCTTCACCACCTTGATGACTGCGATTTTCTGCTCGCCGACTGCTGTGAGTTCAACATTGAACTCGCTTTTCTCTTCCTCGCCCGCCGAAGCCTGGGCGGAGGCGGGGCCGGCGGCTGCAGCTTGCGCCGACACGCCGAATTTCTTTTCGAGAACTTTAACCAGTTCGTTTAATTCCAAGACCGTCATCTTTTCTACTTCCTCTACGAGCTTCTTGAACTTCGCAGGAACTTCAGCCACTTGCTCTACCACTGGCTCTGCTCCTGCTGTTATCTTTGTATCTTCGGACATATATTTCAATTATTGTTAATTGCTAATTTGCAAGCTCCAAAAATCAATTTGCAAAGAAATTACAAATTACAATTCTCAAACTTCGTCTTTTGGGTATTGAGGTTTTGGGATTTTGTTTGCCAAATTGCAAATTGGGTTTTGCAAATTCCTGTTAATACCTATGCTTTCTTCTCCGCAATTGCACTTAACGCCACGACGAGTCCGCGCATAGGCGAGCTGATGACATTCACGAACATACCGCGCAACGTATGAAGCGACGGGATGGTCGCGATTTCGCGCATTTCAGTCTGTCCGACAAATCTGTCCTCAAATGTCCCGCAAAGAATCGAGAGCTTTTCGGCCCCCAGTTTCTTGACGAATTCCAAGACCTTGCGAGCGACGGCTGTCGGGTCGCCCTCCTTTGATGAGTCGTACACCATCGCCACTTCTCCCTGGAGTTCCACGTCATCGTGCTTCAAGCCAAGCTTGTCTAGCGCGCGCCGAATAAGCGTCTTCTTTGCCACGGTATATGAAATGCCATCCGCGCGCAGATTTCTGCGCATCGCGGATTCTTCCGCCACGGTGACTTTTGTGAAGTGGACCAGAACTGAAGAAGAAGCGTTTTTGAACGCATTTTCCAGTTTGTCTATTATCTTTCCCTTCTCCTCTTTTGTTTTTGCCATTGCAATACAAAAACTATTCTGATAATGCAAGGCAACTAAGAACGACCTTGGCAAGCCTGACAGGAACAGGTTCCAGGTTCCAGGTTTTAGGTTCCAGGAATTTCCTGACACCTAGCACCTGACACCTGATTCAGTAGAATCACCTACTGGGTAGCACCTGCCCATGCTCGCTGTCTCTAGCCTTACGCGATGCATTCTACTGAATAAATAGATCGAGTCAACACGTCATAGTCGAGCGTCGAAGCTATCTGGATATACAACGAAGCAATCCAGAAAGACATCGTCATTGCGAGCAACGCGAAGCAATCCAGCCAGGAATCATCCCTTTGATTATCACTGGCTTCCAGACAAAGCCGATTGTACCGCCGCCGTTTGCGCAGAATCCTGTGATGAGGCGTATTTATCCAGCGTAATAGTTACGGCAAAACTCACGCCGATGAAAGCGAGAAACCCGAGCGCGAAGCGGATGAACGAGCCTGTGGGTTTCATGAGAATAATTGACAGATATTCTCCCTATTCTTGCTCGGAATAGCCTGGCACATATCCGGAAGGATACGCATTGATAACGTTTGGAGACCACCACCAGTTAGACTCCAAAGGATCCGCTGCGCCGGGAAATGGGCCACCTGACTCGTCAGTCTGGTCAGTCTCACCAGCGGGTACTTCGGCAGCCTGCTGTTCAGAAACCGATTGCAAATGAGCTTGAACATCAGCTTCGATACTCTCAGAAGATTGATCATCACCGACACCGAAATCAAGCGGAATGCCGTTTAAAGTACCGTCCGGATATTCTCGATTAGGATCAATGGTTACTGGTTGTGCTGATGTTGATTGCTCTGGGGACTGCCCAATGCTTTTTATTGCACCCCAAAAATTCGAAAGGATGTCTGTAACACCAGTGCCTGAACCCGATGAAGTTTGTTGAGTGTTTAGATTGTCTCCGTCCAAAGGATTTGGATAACTGGAACCTAGGAGAGTTGGCTGCACTGCCTGTATGCCTTGCTCTGACACAGGTGCAGGAGGCTGTGAGAATCCTGCCTGTCTTTGTAAATCTTGAACACAACTTGCCGATGCTGCTGTATCAACTCGCGAGAAGAAAAACAGGAAAGACGTTTGGTTTTGCGAATCGCAGGATTCCCTAAATGCTTGCACAGCATCAGCTTCTGTGGCGCATCCATCTCCACCCATCCATGTCTCGCATGGCCGTGATGATTCTGGTGGCATGTTCCAAGCTCGCTCAAGGAGTGCCTGTGTTTCTGCAGCGCGTGTTGAAGCTTCGGATGGATATGCCTCCGCATCTGCATTTTCCTGCATAGTTGTTTGCTCGGCGATACACTTAAAATCTCCAGGTTGACAAGAAGTTGGATCAAAACTGAATTGGTTCCTCAAGTTTGCTTTGCACGTATCTGGATTTCTGTCGCCATCGCACGCGTTATACATCAGCCGCATGTCTCCGATTGAGTAATACGCCGTATCTCCATCTATGGCCGGCCCGGGGACGATTGTCCGAGGAGCTGTTGCTGGTAACGTGTATGTGTAGCCGGATCCTCGTGAGAGCACATTGATAATCTTTTGCGCTTCGGCTTGATCGTAAACAGGCACGGTATCTGTATTACCTATTACAGTATTATCTTTCCAAATTTTTCCAGAGGATGAATCCCAATAGTAGCTTGGAACTTGGACTGAGACAGAATCAGCTGGAGGTGCGGCTGGGGCTGTTGAAAGAACTCCTTTGTTAGCGTCCAGATAGTCTGTTATGTAAACCTGCTGACATACGGCTTGGGACTCGTCTGGATAGCGATAAGCGGGGTCGGCACAAACGGACTTTGCATCGTTTTGTAATTCGGACATGCTGATGGTGAAAGCTGGACTGGTTGCTGGGGCTGGAGCTATAATTGCATCTCTGTTCTCAGCATAATACGCCCTCAGTTCAGTAGAATTGCACGCTTTATCGTAATTCGCATTGCACGAATCTACCACCATACTCTGGAATTTAACCGGATTATCATTAGCTAGAGTAATATACTCTTCATTGAGATTGGTTGCCGATGCTGTACTTGGACTTTTGACCACATTTAGTGTTCTCGTTACTGGAAATGCTATTCGTGGTGTGGTAGGTGATGGCGCTGCGTTTGCGCCACTAATAAAACCTCCTCCTGAATTTGAATTGGCAGGGGCTGAGCCAGTTCGTAATATCGTTTGATTTATCGCATCTTGCTGTGCAGAACAATAACCCGTCAGATTACCAAAGAAATTACTAAAAAAACCATCGCATGCGGTCAAATTTGTTGGGACTTGCCACGATGGAAGCTGCCGACCATTTGCACCCGAGGGAGAAACTATTGCGCGGGAAGGAGTGGGAATTATCAAAAGTACTATCATCACAAAAAGGATTATTGGGGATGCGATTGCAAAACGGAATGAATTCGTTGACATAGGCAGGAATAGGTTATAGATGCCAGGTTCTAGGTTTTAGGAACAAGCTTTAATTACAGTTAATAAAGAAAGGTTCTGGTTCTAATCTTAATACATAATACACGAGACCCAATGGCTTATTTTTGGGCTGGGGATAACGGTGGGCAGGTTCTAGGCAGTAGGTTTTAGGTTATAGAGTCAATTCTCACTTCTTTCGCCGCGTTTTCCAGGCGTTTATGTCGGCATGGTTACCGGACAATAATACTTTCGGGACTCGGTATTTCTTACCTTTCCAAACTAGGATTTCGGGGCGGGTGTAGACCTCGGGGCTGGAAACTCTGGAACGCTCCAATGATTCCGCTTTGCCAAGAACTCCCGGAACGAATCTTGCGACTGCGTCAATCACAGTTGCCGCCGGTAATTCCCCGCCTGTTAATACATATGGTCCGACTGTAATCGGTTTCGCGCGCAGGATTTTTGGCACGCGCGCGTCCACGCCTTCGTACCGTCCGCAAATAAGCAGAATATTTTTCTTTTTTGAAAGCTTTTTCGCCATCGCCTCATCAAACAACGCTCCGTCAGTCGAGAAGAAAATCTTCTCGATGCTTTTTTTGTCAAGGCCTCGCCTTGACATGGCTTTCTGCGCCGCTCTTAAGACTGCCTCCGGCTCAAGTACCATTCCGGGGCCGCCGCCGTAGGGTCGCTGGTCTATGCGGCCGTATTTAGTGCGAGTGAATTCTATTGGGTTGTAATAAGAAACTTTTATGAGTTTTTTTTCTATCGCGCGCCCAATAATCGAGCTCTTGAGATACGGCTCGATTGATTCGGGAAACAGGGTGATGATGTGGAAATGGAGCATAAAGGTAGCGATTAGCGACTAGCGTAGAGCGTTTAGGAAATACAAAATTCGCAGTTGTTTGCCTCTATACGCTAAACGCTATTCGCTATACGCTCATTCTGCCTTCAGGTCTCGTATCACATCCTCAACTGTAGTGTCGCGCACGTATGGCTCTGCGGGTGCAGCGCTCGCGCCTGCATTTTCGCTTCTGCGAGGCGTCCGCTCGCTTCCTTCCGGCTCTTCGATTTTCAGGTTTACGCGCGCGTCGTTCTTCATACCGACTACTCGTAGAACTGTGCGAATCGCTTTCGCCGTCTGTCCCGAGCGTCCGATAATCTTTCCCATGTCGTCCTTGTGGACGGAAAGCACAAGCAATACACCCATTTCATCAACGGTACGAGTAATTTTTACATCCTCCGGATGGTCGGCCAATGCCTTAACGACATACTCCAAAAACTGCTGGTCTTGTTCCATATCTGGCTTGCTATCTTAGGTTGAACTTATAATTACTGTGAGGATACAAGACTATTGATACGCGGTCAACGTCGTTTTGCCGACCGATTGATGGTCGGCACCTCATTCAGCAGAATGACCTACTGGGTGATGACATCGGCTATCTTGTAATTAGCATGAGAGTATGAGAGTACAAGAAAAATGACTAATTGACAAGGTACGCATATGTATAATAATAACCGCCATGGCTGAAACACCCGTGCCGGAGAAGTCAGGAATGTTTTCAAATATACTCGCGGTAGCGGGTCTCGTAATACTCATTGGAATAATCGTTTGGGGAGCCAGTAATCTGGCATTATTTTCCGGCTCATGGTTCTCATCCTTTTCGTCAATCCTTTCTTCTTCAAAATCTATAAAATTAACGGTGCCCACCAAGAACATTCCCTCCGGCGAACAGTTCACCGTTTCCTGGAAATACAACCCTGCAGGTACGGGGACATACGCATTCCTCTACCAGTGCCGCGAGGGTTTTCAATTCAAAACGACCTCGCCCGACAACAAGCAAATTGTCATTCCATGCGGAGTCGGCTACACAATGCTCTCGACCGATAACAAGTTCGCAGTCACTCCGTACCTCACCGGAACATCCACCGTCAAGGTTCCGCTTTCTGTTATTTTCATATCGAGCGCGCCCGTCACCCCGGGCAAAACCGTGGCGCAGCCGCAAGGCAATGCCACTGTAACGGTTGTAGGAGCGGGCACTGCTCCGGTAGAGACGAGCCCCGTAACAGAATCGGCTCCTGCAGTTGAGACTCAACCGCAAACAATTACAGCTCCCTCGACTACAGGAGTTGCCGACCTTTCTGTGCGAATTTTGTCCACGGGCGTTATCGACCCGATAAGCGGCAACATAATTCCTCGCGAACCCGTATCGCCGAATGACCTAGTCGCGGTGCGTTTTTTGATCACAAATGCGAGCGGCTCATCCACCGGCCCGTGGTACTTTACGGCACAACTGCCGACATCTCCGATGTATCCATACACTTCGCCCGCGCAAACATCTCTCGCTCCCGGAGCAAGCATCGAGAACATGCTGCGTTTCAAGAATGCAGTCCCCGGCGGACTCTTTTCTGTATCACTTGATCCGGTAAACGAAGTAAAGGAATCGAACGAGGGAAATAATTCGGCTAGCGTGAGCATTTAGGAAGGTTGTAGGTTCTAGGTCTTAGGTTTCAGGGAATATAAGGGTGGTCCTTGCGTATTTCGGTTTAAAGAAAGAAACGGGTTGCTGAATCTAGCGCGCGTTTTTTAACAATTGGGAGATAACTTTGTAGCGTCGGTCGCGCCGTAGTCCATGATGCGCGGCCAACTTCTTCTTGAGCGCGGAAAAAGAACCATCAAGGTCATTGGTGGTGTTCGGAATGTTCCGTTCAGGGTATTTCAAATAGGTGAACAGGTAGGGGAGATTGCTTTTAATTGAGCGGTATGCAGAGCGCACTCTGCCATGTGTGTAGTACCACTTCTGTTTTCCCGTAACGAATGAGTTGACAGTCTTTTCCTCTATGTAGCCGCCCCACTTCGCGTGCCATGCATTAAGCGCGTCGGTGAATGTTTTTTCGTCAACATCGGTGAGCGTTAGTATCAGCGTTCGCAATTCTTTTCCCGCCTCCGTATCGGGGCGTCGAGTCAGGTACTTCGTTACCTGCTTGATCTGGTGGAACTGGCATATCTGCACGGGAATGTCCGTAAACCCACCCTGCGCACAAGCGCAGGGCGTTGACGTCTGGATGCCAATGGTTAGTCGAGCGTGAAGAGTCGAAGCTGGGGAATATCTTTCTCGCGTCCCTGGTTTCGGATGTACCTTTCAATCACGCGCTTGTCTCCCTTGCCGGAGATTGTGGCGATGTAGTAGCCGTCCGTCCAGAATTCCCCTCCCCACAGCTCTTTCCTGAGTTTGGGTATGAATTTGAATAGCTGGCTTGCTGTAATTGATTTGATGAGCTTGATGACTTGGCCTCCGCTGTATTTGGGGAGGAAACGGCACAGCAGGTGGACATGGTTCTGGTCGAATCCGATTTCGTGAATATCGATGGCGTAACGCTCCTTGAACCCGCTCACGATTTGGAGCATGAGCTTCTGTACCGGTTCGTCAAACAACGACTTCCGATACTTTACCGTAATTTGTATATGATAGTAGCACTCCGAGACATTGTGATACCAAAGCCATAGTCCTTCTTTTGATTTGATATCCGGTGTGCGAGACATGCATACCTATTGTATTGCATCTGCGGCCATTCATCCCTGCGCACAAGCGCAGGGAGTTCTGGCCGGAAGTCTTTAACCGGAGAGTGGCTGGGATTCTGGGAATGCCACATCGGTCCGAATTGGCTGTTGATTTATGATGTTACGGATACAGAAGTTCTTCTCGCTCGCACCGGCTCGCACGTCGATTTGTTTGAATAGCTTACCCCTGTTTTCCTCTCATACACTAACTGTGCGCGCCCGCGCACAGTTAGTGTATGTCTCTCTGCTGTTCCTTATTCCTCACGACCGTGAGTAATAAGGAACACTAAATACACGCGAGCATATATCTCAAAATCCGCATGAACTGCGGATGTTGCCTCGCATTCGAACATCTCTATTCGAATCGAAGCGTCACCGAAGGCGTCCCCCCCGATTCTGGCGGAGATGGCGGAGGCGACTCGACTGTTATAGCCATAGTGGAATTGGCACAATATTCAGAGGTGACAGTGCATCCACTCAGTTGAATGGTGTAAGTACCATTCGCTGCTGGGGCGGTAAAAGACCCCGAGGCGCTACAGACATTAGTCAAAGAACACTGGGCAACTTGTGTTCCTCCGAAGGCAGCTGCTACCCCTACAGCTGTGCCCCCGCTACCATACCATCCATTATCTGCACTGACGGAAACTGTAACTGTCTCGCCTGGAGTGTACGTATCCTTGTCGGTGGAGGCATTGAATGTTGCACTAGTTATGTAATATTCAGGTCCGCAGATGGTGTAAGTCGTACCGTTTTCATCCGTGAATGGTTCTGATACCGTCCACCCATTGCCTATAGTTACCACCGCGCCTTCAGAATCGTAATATAGCCCGTCAACACCTTTTGTTACTACCTGACAATCTCGTGTCCAGTCGCCATATGTCCAAGTTCGAGATGCCGCGCTTGCGAATCCCCACGCTAAAAGGATTGCTGATGAAAAGAGAATCAACGCTATGGATAGCTTCCGGTCGTTAAGCGATGAACGATTTTCTGTGAACATAATGAGAGTTTATTTTGTGAATTCCTGACTTCTAGTTTACTGATATCTCTTTTTCCGCCACGCAACATACCCGGCTACGCAAAGTGCAGCGAACAGGAGTATGGCAGTCGGAATTATCGGGATAGAGCTTGTTGTATCTTTTTGCTGTATCAACGGTTTATCCGTCCATACCGTCGGCGCTGTCGCCGACTCTAGCATTGATACGGGAACGCTCGTAATAGCGACTTGCGAATTGTCTTGCGTTTTTAGCGCAATGTTAACCGTCGATGGCCCCGCGCATCCTTTTCTATTCGGTAACACAAATTTATATGAATCCTTCTCCGTGGGAAATGGCTGGAGAACAGGGGCTTCGCTACGGACCGGATGGTCTTTCGTAATTACAGCGCACGCTACTCCGGCTGTGTTTTTGATGTCAGCGTCAAAAAGAAGAGCGCTCTTTTTTTCCGCCTGTTCACCTTCGGGTGAAAGAGAAAGAATGATTGTTATCGGGTCCCCCCATGTGTAGATACCTTTGTCGAGAACGAAGGAAAAGATATCGCTTGTTTGAGGTGCCTGACTATCGGCGGTTGGAGCCGACGCACTTCCTTGCGCAAAAGCAATCAACGGCATTGCAAGAGCGAATGACAATGCTGCGGCAATTTTCCTGGAATCTAAATTCATCCCCCTAATTATACACCAGCAATCGCCGAGGTCGGCGTTGTCCACATACGGGTCGCGAATTCGGCTTCCTTCGGCTGACAAATGACGCAACATTCGCTCATTTTTTCACCAACTACCACCCACTAACTGTGCGCGCCCGCGCACAGTTAGTGTATGTCTCTCTGCTGTTCCTTATTCCTCACGACCGTGAGTAATAAGGAACACTAAATACACCCGTGCATACATCACAAAATCCGCAGGTTTACCCAGCGGATTTTGTCTCGCATCTGAACATCTCTATTGGAACTGCAGCGTCACCGTAGGCGTTGGAATATCTGCTGTCCAAGTCAGATTGACAGAGCCATTCTGTCCATATTGCGCAGTGCCATTGCTGCATCCCATGCCGTCGCCGCCAGTACCTCCCAACCCGTTGTAGCCGCCAGGACCTTTTCCATCGGGGACTTCGTCACAATAGCGATACCACAACTCACTTGAGTACGGCGCGGGCTGATACACCACTCCTGGAGTACCGGCAACTCCGCTTGGCGAACCTCCGGCACCGTCATTATGATCAAGTCCCCATTCCTCAAGGCCAACATCTCCGCCGTGTCCGCCGGCTGCACTAACAGAACCTACCGAGCTAGCACCGCCGTTTCCGCCTGAATACTGTCCGGCAGGGCATCCATGATATGTGGCAGATGTCCAATCAACTCCGGTTTCGGCCCATCGGTCTGTACCAAAATAATAGTAACGGCCTGCACAGCCGCCAGCCCCTACAACGATAGTAAGTTGTTGTCCCGCAGTAACAGAGATGTCCTGTGTAACGTATCCGCCGGAGCCTCCGCCGCCGCCGGTCCAATAGTCACCCGACATAGTTGCCCCTCCTCCGCCGCCGCCGGCACCGGCAATCGTAGCTGTAACAGTTGAAACGCCTGCGGGAACAGTGAAAGTGTATGTACCCGGCGCTGTGTAGGGGTAATTTTCCGCTTCGCTGAAAAGCGGAAGAAAGGCAAAAGCAATCAGCAATAGGAAATAGTATTTTTTCATGTTATCTCTCTGATTGTGCTGCGCGCGGAATCCCGAGCGGGTCAGTAACACTAAATTCCTCCGGCAGAACTTTTACTTCAAGAGCGGAAGGAGTGCTCCCAAAAGCATTTTCACTGGCTGTTACCGCAACTTTTGCACCAATCGCGACACTGTCAAAAGTGGAAGGCTTCTCCGTAAAAAAAGAAATGGGATTGCTTGCGCGAGAGCTTGGCGTACTAGACGCAAATTCACGTCTCACCTGCTCTTTGTCTTTTAAGACACGCTGAACAAACTTTGTTGTTTCTGTGATTTCAACGGTCTGCGGAACAATTGTAGTTTTTTTCAAATCGTTATCCGCAATCTCTAAACGGTCCACGGTTATTGCGTTTTCTTTCTTGTCCGTAACTGTACCCACGAAATTGATGTTCTGTGGCTGCTGCTGTGTTCGTTGCATTAGAAATGCTCCGGCGACAAGAATGGCCAGCAGAACGAGGATTGCCGATAACACTATAAAACTTTTCTTTAAATCCATCGCATCAATTATACACCCGCAATCGCCATGGTCGGCGTTGTCCACAGTCTGATAGTGATAATAAAAAACACCAATGTGGCCTCCGATATAGTCCAAAAACTTCTCGGGGGTTAGCCGCAAGAGCCGAAAACGTGGTATAATATAAATGTGTTAAGCGACGAACTTTACGCTTTCATAACAAAACGCAAGCACCTTATCTGGTACGTCAAGGACTACCGCGCGCTCAATGAGGAATCGATTGTGGAACACACGCTCAACTACGGAAATTGGAACGACGTGCAGGAGCTTATCAAAATCCTCGGCATGGAGAAAGTCGCGCGGATATTCCGCAAGCAAATGATTACGGGAAGACAGCGGGGCAATTATTATCCGGAAACCGCCCATTACTTTGCTCTCTACTTCAACAAACATGTCAAAATGGCATAAAGAAATTCTCGTGCAGGGACAGACAGAGCTTCTGTCGGCGGTAAAGCCGTTCTCGAAAGATTTTGGCTTGGTCGGCGGAACTGCGGTGGCCCTGCATATCGGGCATCGGGAATCAATCGATTTTGACCTGTTCACGAAGAAACCCGATTACGATTTCGATATTCCAACACTTAAACGGCGATTCAAACGGCACGCGTTTATAGATACGGTCATACGTGAAAAAGGTAGCGAGTTCACGTTCAAGGCGCGCGGCGTACAGGTTACGTTCTATCACTTCGAGTATCGGATACCGTACACGGAGCGCTTCGGCTCGTACATCGCAATGCCGTCGCTTCTGACGCTCGCCGCGATGAAAGCATTCGCGCTCGGCCAGCGAGCAAAATGGAAGGATTATGTAGACATGTATTTCATTCTGCGCGAATATCACACGCTTGCGGAAATCGTCTGGCATACGGAAAAGTTGTTCGGGAACGAATTCAATTCGCGATTGTTGCGCGAGCAGCTCTCATATTTTGACGACATCAATTATGCCGAACCAGTCGTGTTCAAACCGGGGTTCGAAGTGCCTGACGAGAAAATAAAACGCGCGCTTGAGGAGTACAGCATTTCGTAGCTGAAGAATCGTAAAAAGAATGGGCGCCCGTATCTTTCCCCTACATCACCCGCTCATGAGATATGTCATCGTGCAGGTATTAGAGTATTGCTTTAGCAAATGCGGCCGCATTTGCTAAAGCAATACGTTTCTCTTCTCAACCTAAGCGAAATGACCCGCTTGTTTTTGACGGGCACATCGGGTAGGGATGTGTACCTGTAGACGGTACGGGTTTGGGCTCCGTCAAAAACAAGCGGGTCTTTGAGTACCCCTTACATCATCTTGACATCAATATTCACGCCGGATGGAAGGTCTATGTTTGAAAGGGCTTCGATTACTTTCGGTGCAGGATTCAAAATATCTATCATTCTTTTGTGAATGCGCATCTCAAATTGCTCGCGCGAGTCTTTATCGATAAACGCGGCGCGGTTCACGGTGTATTTCTTTATGTCTATCGGAAGCGGAACGGGGCCGACGATTTCGGCATTGTACCTAGCGGCTGTGTCTATAATTTGTTTGACCGAAGAATCCAAAATGCCGTGCTCGTAGGCGCGGACGCGAATGCGTAGGCGGCTGGGCGCCTCTGCTTTTCCAGAGTGTGCTGTCTTGCGAGAAGAGGGGGAAGCGGCTTGCGCTGATGGGGCAGGTGCCGCTTTTTTACTTGCGGCCTTTGCGCGCGGCGCGCGGCGCGCAGGTTTTTTTGCTGTTGCGTCCGGCATATGAATTGAAATGAACCCGCAGAGTATGCACTATCGGAACAAAAAAAGCAACAACGAAATGGCCCGTTCCCGAGGAGACACCTTGCCTGCCCGCAGAAGCCTCGGCGCAGGCAGGCAAATGCCAAGGAGTCACCTCGGGAACCTCAAATGCAAAATTCTCGAGGAGAGACCTCTAGAAAAACCCGCCTTAAGGCGGGTTTTTCTCTTTCTATCACCTATAATCTATTCCCTATAACCTGCTCCTATGCCACTACTTTGGTAACTACCCCCGCTCCAACCGTCTTGCCTCCTTCCCTCCTTCGCTAAAGCTTCGGAGGGCGCGGCGCGGAAGGTTAAGCTACAACCTTAGTCACTACACCAGCGCCAACTGTTTTACCTCCCTCACGAATCGCGAAGCGCTGTTGTTCCTCGATTGCGATCGGGCCCACGAGTTTCACTTTGAATGTAACGGTGTCGCCAGGCATAACCATTTCAACGCCTTCCTTAAGCGTCACTTCGCCGGTAACGTCTGTCGTTCTCATGTAGAACTGCGGCTTGTATCCGGTGAAGAACGGCGTGTGACGGCCTCCTTCCTCTTTGGTCAAGATGTAAACTTCCGACTCAAATTCTGTGTGCGGCTTCACTGTACCCGGCGCGCCAAGAACTTGGCCGCGGTGCACGTCGTCTTTCTTCGTTCCGCGCAAAAGTACTCCGGCGTTGTCGCCTGCCTGCCCTTCCTGGAGCGATTTGTTGAACATTTCAATTCCGGTGACAATCGTCTTCGTGGTGTCGACGATGCCGACGATCTCAACTTCCGCGCCAACCTTTATGGCTCCGCGTTCAATACGGCCGGTGACTACAGTGCCGCGTCCTTCAATTGAGAACACGTCTTCGATTGGCATCAAAAACGGCTTGTCGATTTCGCGCTTCGGTATCGGAATAAACTCGTCGAGCGCCTTGATGAGTTCCATCACCTTGCCCGACCACTCGTTGCCCGGCTCCGGAGTTTCAAGCGCCTTAAGGCCTGAACCGCGGATAACAGGGGTGTTCTTGCCGTCAAATTCGTATTTAGTGAGAAGCTCTCGCACCTCTTCCTCGACGAGGTCAACGAGGTCTTTGTCGTCAACTTGGTCGACTTTGTTGAGGAACACGATGACCTTCGGCACGCCGACTTGACGGGCGAGCAAGATGTGCTCGCGAGTCTGCGGCATCACGCCGTCGGACGCGGCAACAACCAAAATCGCGCCGTCCATCTGTGCGGCGCCGGTAATCATGTTCTTTATATAGTCGGCGTGGCCGGGAGCGTCCACGTGCGCGTAGTGGCGAGTTGGTGTCTCGTATTCGGAGTGAGAGAGCGAGATAGTAATGCCTCGCGCTTTCTCTTCAGGCGCCTTGTCGATGTCGTCAACACCTTTGACGGTCGCCGAGTATCCATTGCCCGCCTTCGAGAGGACGTGCAAAATCGCCGCAGTCAAAGTGGTCTTTCCGTGGTCGACGTGACCGATTGTGCCGACGTTTACGTGCGGCTTTGTTCGATTAAATTCTGCCATATTATTTTTATTTACTGACTAATAATTAATACTAATAATTTTTAACTTGCAAACTAACTAACACGTCAAAACGCCGACAATACAACCTGTCTGCGTGCCTGCCTGAGCGGACACGCTCGCAGTCAGGCGCACACGCACAGGCAGGAAGGCGCATGAATGCAGTCGAACAATAGTATCAGACCGCATTTCCACGTCAAGCAAAAAAGCCCGCGCAATGCCAGAACAGCGGAAGAAAATGGGCGCTATACTTCATGGGTGAAAACAGTAGCGAAACGATATCTTCATTCCTTGAATGATATTAAAAACAGGTTCTCCGCATTGATGCGCGACAACCGGAGGCGCAAACGATTTCTTTCACTTGTGGCGGTTGCAATTATCGCCATTTTCCTACTATTTAGTGCCGCTAATCAACGCCTCATTTCTAATTATAGGAACCTTGAATCCGTGGCAATCCAAGACAGAAACGGGCAATTACTAACTCTCTTTCCGAATGCAAAAGACGCTTACGGGCGATACGCAGAAGTTTTCCCCCCGCGCGTGTTGGAACTGCTCATCAAAAAGGAGGACCAATTCTTTTACTATCATCCGGGGATTAATCCTTTGAGTACCGCGCGGTCGACGTTTCGATACGTCACTGGCGATGCAATTGGAGGCGCGAGTACCATCACCCAGCAATTGGTGAAAAACCTGCTCTGGCATGAGCAGGAGCGGTCGATTAGCAACAAGATTTTGGAAATGTTCTACGCGCTCGCTCTCGAATTATTTAATACAAAAACGCAGATAGTGACGATGTACGGAAATACCGTTTACATGGGCAATCAGGTGCAGGGACTCGGCGAGGCGAGCGAATTATATTTCGGAAAGCCGCTCGCGGAGCTTGATGACACAAAGCTTTCCATGCTACTCGCGACGCTCTCAAGCCCCAGCATCCAAAACCCGTGGCGTGAAGAAAATGCACGCGCGTCGCGTAATCTCGCGCTTCGCGTTGGTGTGGAATTCGATCCGAGCTTGGCGCACATAACAAAAGAGCATGACTACGCGCCCGTTAAAGATTTCGAGCTTTCTTCGATGGGAGTGAAGTGCGCAGTGACATGCAGGACAACGCTTGACGCAGACTTGACGGATAAGCTGAGGAACATACTAAAGAGACATGTGGAGCGTGGCTGGGACGCGGGTGCGCGAAGCGGCGCGATTGTGGTTTTGAAGCTTCCTGAAAATGAGGTTCTTTCTATCGTCGGCACGCCGGATACAAAAGGTTATGAGTCCGGCCATCAAATAAATATGGCGCTTCAGCCGCGAGCCATAGGCTCGACGGCGAAACCATTTATCTATCTGGAGGGATTTGAAAAAGGCCTGCGCCCCTACACCCTCGTAAACGACCGCGAATACAAATTTGGTATCGGCAGCGGGTTCCCGCTGTATCCGAAAAATTATGACGGCCAATACCGCGGATGGATTACTCTGCACAGCGCGCTTTCGAATAGCCTCAATGTACCGACTGTCAAAGTATTGCAATTTATCGGGCTCACTAATTTTTATGATTTTCTCGAACACACGCTGGGCTTCAAGCCCCTGCAAGACCTCGACACGTATCAATACGGCATCGCATTGGGAGCGCTCGAGATGGACCCGCTCACGCTCGCGCACTATTTGAGCCTCTTTCCCGGCGAAGGCGTGCTCAAACCTCTGCGCCTGTACTTAAGCGGCACCACCACGCCGATGATTGCTGCGCCGATGTCGCCGTTCACGGGCGATAAGAAAGTGGCCGAGCCCGCGCTCGCGGAACTCGTGACAAAAGTATTGAATGACCGCATCACCGGGGTTCAGCAGTTCGGGCTTGCGAGCAGTCTGAATTTGTCGCAATCCAATTACGCCGTGAAGACGGGCACGTCGCAGGATTACCACGATAGCTGGACAGTCGGCTACACGCCTGATTTTCTCGTCGTCGTGTGGTATGGAAATCCAGACAACACTCCCCTGCGCCACGTCACAGGCCAATCGGGAGCAGGCGCAATCTGGCACGACGCGATGCAGTTGCTCATGAATTCGGACTACAACAAGAAAACACCGCTCGATTTTTCTCTCGTGCAAGACGTTTCGGTAAATGACAGTATTGATTTCGGGCTCCGCGGAGATGTGATAGCGGAACATCGCAACCTCCTGCCCGACGAATCGCTCATTATGTCTCCGCAAGATGGCGACACGTATCTTCTGGAGTCGCGAACGCAGATTCCCCTCGTCTCGCCCGAAAATGTTGAGTGGTATGCAAACGGTGAATTCTTAGGAGACGGAAATAGAATTATGTTCTCTCCGAGAGAGGCGATTGACTACACAATAAAAGCGGTGAGCCGTGATGGAACGATTGCCCACATTCTTGTTCACGTTACTGCAGGACAGTAAACACGGACCCGGCGGTTCGGCCGAAGTTCTCGGGGAAGTACAGGTCGCTCGCTATCGCCGGAAGATGGCTGAAAGTACCCGGTGTCGTCGCGCGGATGTAGTACTCGTATGTGTACGCTCCTGCGGGGACGTTTTGCGAGAAGAGGAATAGCCGGTCATCGTGCATTTCTTTGAATTCCGGGTTGAACTTTTGATACACGGTCGGAGAGCCTGAGACTTCAACTACCGGAGATTTGCTGAACAATCCGCGTATTCCTTTCCAGCTCCAGAACGAGGATGCGAGTGACTTGGTTTGCAGTCCTGCGCCGTATGGCGACCTTCGCTCGCTCGGCGGCGCGCCTGATCCGGCGTCAATTGAACTTTGGTCTTCCGTCGCTAGGTTGAAATCCACAAGTTCAAAACCCGCAGGAATATAATCTTCAATCGCGAACATATTGCGCGGTTTCGCAGATATGATGGTGAGAACTCCGCGAACCACGTCCCCCACTTTAGATCTTTGAAGCGGGCGGGCATTCAGCTTATCCGTCAAACTGTAGAACTCGCGCGTGATGGCAACGCCTTCGTCTCTCGGTGCAATTTGCTGTACGGGCAAATAATATTTGAGGCTCAAGTCGTAGTAGAAAGTATTCGGAAGCGAATTATTGTTAGTTATTGTAAACGCAAGCACGTGATTAATGCCTGCACTGATTTTTGATATCGGCAGGAAAGTTTCTATCGTTGATAGAATATTTTTCTTATCGAACTTTGTGGAGTTTACCGCGCCCCCATCGAGGGTGGTCGCGAGAGTAAATTCTGATTCCGTCTCGCGCTTCCACGAGAGGTAATCCGACATCGCGTCAATGACAGCGACAGATGTATTCGTGGAACCCCATGAGCCGTCTTTCGCTCTGCTCGCGAGGAGCCAGCGCAAAATATTGGCCGTCTGCGAATACTCGCGCTTATCCGCGACGAGTGCTTTGAGGAAAAGGGCGGTGTCTTTTTCCGCGGTTTCGTAATATCGCCAGCTGATATTCTTCACATTCTGTTTTACGTAGGCCCCGCGGGAATCAATATCAACTTTATTGATAAGAGTTGAGAACACGGTATTTTTAAAAGACTCGCTCGTACCGCCCCTAGCCGCCACAAGCGCCAAGTACCCTAGCGCCTGGCTTCCCGCAGAATCTGAAAGGTATTGCACAGTTGCGCGTCCGACGATTTTATTCATTAGTGCCGAGAAAGACGCGGAAACGCCATCGGCGCGCGATAACGCGTAGGCGGCAAAAATAAGTGTGTCGGTATCATTCGCGATGGTGTTCTGCGGATTATTCACGTACAGTACCTGCCCGTACAAATACGTGACCGCTCTGCTAATTACGTCTTGCCGCACGTTGTAGCCCGCCTTCTCTATATCTATCAAAGTATTGAGAACGTGCATGGAAAGATACGGGTCGGCCTGAAGGCCTTTGTAATACGAAAATCCGCCGTCGACTGTTTGGCTGTCGTAGAGCTGCGCCAGTCCCTTGTTCACCGCCTGGTCCACCGTGTATTCTGTTCCGTTGAACGTTACCGTTGGGAATTTAAACTGCGTACTAACATTCGGAATCGCGAGCGCCTTCTTTGTAATCGCCATCGAGGAAAGCCGGCTCGCGAGCTGTTCAGAACATCCGTACGGATACGAGAAAAGATACTGTAGCGCGTCGGAGAGATACACCGCGAGTGTGGCGCTCGTTTTTATCGTGAGCCCTCCCCTGTCTTTGAGAACGCCATCCGGCAGAAATAGATACCCTGATTCATTCAGGGCGCTTGTGGAATTCGCTGTCGCGGTAGATTCATACGTGGTGTTCCGCGTTATTGAAATATTCTGTTCGACCGTATCGTTGTAATCGTTATTTTTCGCGGAGAGTATGAACGCGTGTATGCCGTCGGTGAAATTCTCCGGCGCTTTCACTTTGAAATATATCGCTTCTGTAGCACCTGCCTGTATGGTCTTTTTCGTTTTTCGCGCATCAAGTAATTCAAGCGTCTTGCTTTCTAGAGAAATTTCAAGCGTCTGAGAATTTAGAGTCTGGTTAAATATTTTTGCCCCTATCATGAATTCATCGCCCGGCACAATGAATCGCGGCTTCTGAGGTATGGTCATCACCCCCTTTTGAGCAGTGATTTCCTGGTAGCGCACGCCAAGCTTCGTGTCTTTCGTAATGCCGACCGATTCCACTTGCCACCTTGTCAGATTGTCCGGCAGGGTAAACGTGACTGTCGCCATCCCTTGCGCGTTTGTAACGACATCCGCCTGCCAAAACGCGGTATCTCTAAATTCACCGCGCTTGCGCGTCGCGAGGTCTGCAGGGTTCCCTCCGTCGCCGCCTTTTGTGCCTGTCGGAATTTCCGCCTCCTGAAGCAGGTTCTTCACATTCGTTTCCGTCGTTACTGTAAGCGGTAAACCGTCATAGAAGAACAGAAGCGGGTCCTTTTTCGGATTGCCCTTGAGCGCGAGTACGCTCAAATCCGCTACCGCAAGAGAGACATTCGCAGGCACCGGATTCCCTTTCGCGTCTTTCGTCGTCACGTTAAGCGTTACTTTCTCCCCAGGCAAATACGAGAGCTTGCCGGGCTTAATATCTATCGTCAGTTCTTTCGCCTTGCGGTCCACGGTGAATTCAATCTGTCCGTATTTGACCTCCGGGCCGGACGATAATAAAACGACTGATGCGAAAACGTTCGGTGCGTAATCTTCGGTGATTGGGAATTCGTATTCGTACATGTTTCTCTCGATATTCACTACTTCGTAGGTGAATATTCGGCCGCGCTCTATTGAGATAAGAGCTTTCGCGCGCGGATACGGCGATTGGATGATGAGTTTGGCGCGTTCCCCGACTTTCAAATCTTTCTTTTCTGCTTTTAATTCGAGTGTCGCGTTGTTGGTCGGGCGCACATCTACCGTTCCTTCCCCATACACATATATTTCGCTCGTACCTTTTATTTCGTTGTCTTTTCCATCTTTGGCGGTGGCTACTATCGCGTACTGCCCCGGGTCTTTCAACTTTATCTCTGCGGAATCATCACCAGAACCGTTTGTCGAGAAACTCTTGGTGATAACCGGTGTCAAAACCTGTTCCGCGCGATTGTAATATCCCCCGTCGACTTCCTGACGCTTGTTTGAATCCCATGTGACCTTATTCACCACCACGGTAATTCCGGATTTTGATTTAGGCTTTCCCTCCACGTCCACGGTTTTCGCGCGAATCACGACCGGCTGATTCGTTCCCGTAAACGAGGGGTCGGCTTTGACTCCCATATAGAAATCTCCGCGGTGTACTATGAATGATTTTTGGAAACTGACAGATTTGCCCTGCTTGTCTTTTATCGTTCCGTGCAGAACGAATATCTTGCTCTGCTCGCGCGCGTCATCCGTAAAGAGGTCATCGAAATCAAGCTGTTGCGCGATACTCGCTCTCCCCTCTGCGTCGAGTTGGACTTTGCCGCTCTTCAGATACGTGTCGCCGTATCCGCAGTCGTAGCACGAGTACCAATTTCCCCCGAAGTTGAAGTATTCGTCCGTGTAGCGGTCGAAGTAAAAGTTTTGCGAGGTCAAGCTGTAATCGAGCAACCCGCCGTCAAGCGGAACTCCAAAATAATATTTGCCCGATATCTTGAAGTTGACCGTATCTCCGGCTATGTATTCTTCTTTATCTGTTTCTGCCTTTGCTTCAAACGCAGCACCCACATATTCGGCAACATCAAAGAATGCGTACCCGCTTCCTCCCGCGTTAATACTGTACGAACCCAGCGGCGCGTCCGCTGGAAGATTAACACTCGTGGAAATCGTGCCGTACGAGCTCACTGGCAACTTTTGCGTCAGTATTATTTCTCCCTTGCTGTTGGTGACTTGCAGTTTTACATCGGCATCGCGGAATACTTCAAAAACCCCGTCAAAGTCCAATCGGTACAAGCCTTTAATAAAGACTTCCTGGCCGGGCCGATAAATAGGTCTGTCGGTATACACATACATCTTCTCGTTCTGATATGCATTCCGCCAACTGTTATTGCTTATTGTGTCCACCCACGTGGATACCACCGCCGATTCCTGGCCGACGGAGTTAGCGTCGGCACCTGTAGACGGACCGCTCATGACAGCAGCACCAACGACATCCGCAATGAGTGGAAACTCTCCGAAACCACTTGCATTCGTGGCACCCGATAGCGCAAGTATGGGCGGCACTGTCGTATTGTTGTTGCCCCATCTATCCGCTCCGCCCGATTTGTATACGTTCACCGATGCCGCATTTTCTGGCTCCATTGAATGCATCCGGCTCACCCAGTAAACGGAACCGCGCGTTGCGGGGTCGACTGTGCTTGGCACATCAGGCAGATTGTCATAGGAAGACCATTTAACGCGCTTTTCCACAACGGCCAAGTTAGTAACGCTCAAATACGTTCTCGCGTAGAGCGGCAGGCCTTCCCGGTTCACATACTGCGGATGGCTGTAGGAAAGAATGAACTGCCCGCGCGGGTCCGGAAAATAATCCTTTAGGTCTATTTGGAAATATTGGTTCACCCACTGGTCGGGTTTCAGCGGAATCTGCTTGTATTGCGAAATGAGGCACGGAAGGGAGCCATTTGACGCAGTGCTCGTGTCGCTCGGTTGCGCCGCAAGAATGCGAACCATTGAATCGGCGCTCACTTTGCATATAGAAAGGTCAACGTAATCGAAATTCTCCGTAGCATACGTGAGTTTCGTGCGTTCGGGCGTTGTGACATTGTAGATTTTCTGCAAACTCTGGAATCGCAGATAGAATTTGGGCGCTTTTCCAGTCGTGAAAGAAAGTTGCGTATTCGCTTTCTGCCCGAACACATCTTCGATAGAGGCATTTATGGCATACGCCTGCTCCGGATGAAGGCCGTAATGAATTCTGTTTACGTAATCGCCGATAGCGCATGGCCGCGGTTTTTCCCAATAATTATTTGTTTGTAAATAGGGGTTATCCTTTCGTCCAAAAACCATGTACTTGTTGGCTTTGAATGCAGCGTGAAATTTCTTTCCGTCCAATTCTTTCAGGGGAGTGTTGGTGCAGAGGATTAAATCTTTTACGCTCGCTCCATCGGTATTGTTTGCAGGCGTAGTCGAGGTTATGCGCAACTGCGGGTACACCGTGAGCTCCGTAACGATTGGCTCAGTATTCACCTGGTATCCGCCTGCGTTTATCAGGCGTTCAAATGTAACCGGCACTTTTTCTCCACTCGCGTATACAGAGGCATCAAAAGTAAAGATGAGCTGTGATTTGTCTTTAACTTTCTTACAGGATTTCGAATAATATCCCTCGCTGTTTTCTTCCTCGCATTTCTCGCCGTACTCGATATTCTTTAATCCCTTGGCGTTTATGCCACTCTTCTCTTTGTCTATGTCTTCATAAAAAGAAAAGGTCGTGGTCCCGGTAGGGTCAAAAAGCTGGGGCGAGGCCAGGGTGGTATTTTCGGAAAGGACGGTAACGCTTTTCAATACTGGACTTGTGGTCACCGTTGCAATCGCGGCCGAACCTCCAGAGTTTCCCGGAAAGACACTCGGCAATTGTGGCGGAACCATACCAGGATTATTAAACGATTGCGGCACAGGGTATGGATACCTTCCACCCGGCACAAGCGGTGCAAAACCAATGGATCCGGGGGGCGCGCCGACCGTTAGAGGCGGAACATTACCGGTAAGCGCTATGTCCCCGCCAATCGGGTACGCAGTTTTTATCGTAGCGGTATAGGGAGTCGAAAAGTCCCACACGTTTGAATGGCCGTTCTTGGAATTCTTGGGGAGAATACTGACGATAGATTTGTCCTGAACTTCTCTTTCGGAATTATTATTCGCGTCCCAAATATAAGAAGTGCCGTAGCTTGCGACAAATTCTATCTGGGCATTTGTTGCGTTATTTATGACCTTTATTTCTCCGGAAGTTTTCTGTATATCTACCGGCTGGTTGAAATAGAAATTGATGGGCTCGTTATAGACGATAGTGCCGGATGTCGAGCTGTTAAGACGAAGTTGTTTTGTCCTAAATGAAAACGTTTTAGGCGCGACCGAAATCCCGTCCATTGAAATGAATCCTGGATTGACGGTTACCGTGTAATGAGAGGAGCCATATAGCGTCGCTGAGGGAATAAATTGCAGAGTCCGCGTGCTTATCCATTTGAATTTTCCGGGTGTCGCCGGAGAAACGGAAACCGGGACATCTTTTTTATCCAATTCAGAGAGTGTCGTAAGTGGAACCATCGGCCTGTTAAAGACAACCGTAATTGCCGAAGCGAGCTCCGCCTCCGCATTTGAATCGGGGAAAACGCTCACAACGCGCGGGTCTTCATCAACCAAGAAATCTTTCTTGATTGCGCCCGCGTCCGTCGCGAGGGCAACGTTGTAATGCTTGCCGAGTGCGAGCGCGGCGGCGGGTTTATACACTACCGCGTTCGGCAAATCTGATTCAATCCACTCTCCTGCAATACCGGGGTCAAAAGATACTTTTGTTTCCGCTCCCTTTTGAGAGACTCCCTTGGGTAAATTAATTATTATTGCACCGTGTTCGGAAATCTTTTCATTCACGAGCGTATAGACAGGAACGTAATTTGTTTTTGGAGTAGAGAACGATGTCCCTCCCAAAATACTCTTAGCGAGAATGCCGGCAAGAAATAGAATTAGAACGATGCCGAAAATCACGACCTTCTTCCACCGATAATGATGTTGCGGCGTGCCGATGGGGGCAACGTCTGGATGCAAAACAGGCTCGGTTGAAATGCGGTTTGGCACAGGGTCCATAGACCCACATACAGTAGCAGTTTTTTCTCAATTCAAAACTGCTTTATCCCCGCGCCATTTCTGACGGCCTATCGGCCAGCAAAGTTTATGGCCGAGCCACGAATTTGCTAATTCGGGCCGAGCCACGAATTTGCTAATTCGCCTGTAGACGGGCCGATTCACTCTAACCGTCGGAAATGGCGCGGGCTTCTCTTCCAGTGCTGGGCGGCTGCCAGAATTCCCAGCGCTGATGATATACTTTAGGTATATGGAAAACAAAGGAATGGAGGTTACGCCAGCGGCAACAAAAGCAAACCAAGAAAAGGCGGCAAGGGTGAAAAGTGAAAAGCGACGTGCTTTTTTGGAGCACGGATTGCCTATTGTCGCCGCCGCATTTGGTGGGGCAGGTGGTCACCAATTGTTGTCAGAGGGAAAATCAACGGCGTATGATCCTGGTTTTGAGAAATTGAAAAGAATATTTTTAAAATTGCCAGACGGTTCCGCTGTGCCACATATATACGGAATAGCCCAAGGAATCTTGGTTCAAAGACAAAAACAATTAAATATTGCGGGGGAAGAAGCGCCGCGGCTTGCAGAACCTGTCCGAGAACTCCTTGAATATGTTCTCGGGGCAATTCAATTCAATGAAAAGCAATTAAATAATGGGGTACTAAAGGCGCTTGAAACGCACCTTCCTACTATGGAAGCGAAGAACGATAAGGCGACTAAATAAGGCGGCTAAATTACTTCCGTGAAGCAACAATTTCATCCGCCACATTCTTTGGCACTATCGCATAGTGAGAAAATTCCAAGTTCGGAACAGCGCGGCCTTCCGTGAGAGAGCGCAGCTGCGTCGTGAAGCCGAAAAGCTCGGAGAGCGGGACTTTCGCGGTGATGACTTTCACTTGCCCGCGCTCGCCCATCGCTTCTATCTGGCCGCGCTTTGAGTTGATGCTTCCTGTGACATCGCCCATGAACTTCTCAGGCGTAACAACCTCCAGTTTCATAATCGGCTCGAGGAGTACCGGCTTCGCCTGGCGCATCGCCTCCTGCATCGCGTTGATTGCGGCGAGTTTGAAAGCGATTTCTGAAGAGTCGACATCGTGGTAGGAGCCGTCGTAGAGTTCCACTGAAACATCTACTACAGGGAATCCCGCCTGAATGCCGCGTTCCATTGCTTCTATTATTCCCTTCTTCACCGGCTGAATGTATTCCTGCGGAATAACGCCTCCTTTGATGGCGTTGATGAATTCGAAGTGGTCTTCCCGGTCAACGTTGTTCTTCAATTTCTTACCTTCAACGAGCGGTTCCATCGGCTTCACGCGGATTTTCACGTGGCCGTACTGGCCGCGGCCGCCTGTCTGTTTGATGTGCTTGTACTCCACGTCGGCAGAACCTTGCACCGTTTCGCGATATGCGACTTGCGGTTTGCCGGTGGTAGCTTCGACGCCAAATTCTCGGCGCATGCGGTCAACGATAATTTCGAGGTGAAGCTCGCCCATGCCGGAAACAATAGTTTCAAGAGTTTCGGGGTCGGAAGCGACGCGGAACGTCGGGTCTTCGTCGGAAAGACGCGAGAGCGCCATGCCCATTTTCTCCTGGTCGACTTTCGTCTTCGGCTCGATGCGCATTGATATGACCGGCTCGGGGAATATGATTGCTTCCAAAATAATCGGGTGGTTCTCATCGCAGAGCGTCTGGCCTATTTTCACTTCTTTGAGTCCGACACCGGCGGCAATTTCTCCCGCGAACACCTCCTTCAAATCCTCGCGCTTGTCTGCCTGCAAACGAACGATGCGTCCCAATCGCTCCTTCTTTCGCGTGGTCGCGTTGTATATAAAATCACCGGCTTTGATGGAGCCCGAGTAAACGCGGAAGAATGAGAGCGCGCCGACGAACGGGTCAACCTGCAGTTTGAAGACGAGCGCGGCAAAAGGCGCCGCATCGTCGGAAACTCTGGTCTCCGGCTCCATTGTGTCGGGATTGTGGCCCTTTGCCGCAGGCAAATCGAGCGGGCTCGGAAGATAATCCACGACGCCGTCCAAGACCAGCTGCACCCCTTTATTTTTGAGAGACGAACCGGTGTAGACCGGAAAGATTTTGTTCTCAACGACGGCCTTACGAAGCGCTTTCTTCAGAACATCTACCGCTATTTCCTTTCCTTCAAGATATTCCTGCATGAGTGCGTCGTCGTTTTCGACGATTCTTTCAACGAGTTCGTGTCGGAGTATTTCGGCCTCGTCTTTCAGGTTCGCCGGAATTTCGCCTGCGACAACTTGGGCACCCATTTCTCCTTCAAAGTGAAACGCCTTCATCGTGAGCAAATCCACAACGCCCTCGAATTTGTCTTCGAGCCCGATAGGAATTTGCATGCGCACTGCTTTGGTTGAGAGCCGCTCCAAAATGCTCGCGTACGATTTCTCGAACGACGCGCCGGTGCGGTCGAGCTTGTTGATGTAGCAAATGCGCGGCACTTCGGCTTCCTCGGCGTAGCGCCAGTTGGTTTCTGATTGCGGCTCCACGCCGGCAACGCCGTCGAACACGACGACTGCGCCATCGAGGACGCGCATTGAACGCTTTACTTCCGAAGTGAAGTCGATGTGGCCGGGGGTATCAATAATATTGAACCGCACTTTCGCGGAAATATCTGCGCCCCGATAGGTTGGGACCCAGAAACAGGTAATGGCGGCGGCGGTGATGGTGATGCCGCGCTCGCGCTCCTGCTCCATCCAGTCGGTTACCGTGTTGCCTTCATGCACCTCGCCGATTTTGTGCGACATTCCGGTATAAAAAAGAATGCGCTCGGAAGTAGTCGTCTTCCCCGCGTCGATATGCGCTATAATCCCAAAATTTCTTACTTTCTCTAATGGATAATCCCTGCTCATATTGTGTAATTGTGGGCGATGACCTGCCCCGTAGCCAGCGCGTAGCGCTGCGGTATCGGGGTTCCGAAGTTACGGACTTTCTCCAATGGGTAGTCTCTTGCCATAGTAGTTAAATAAAAAACGCCCGAGGCGTGCAGGGATAATACCGCAAATTTATAAAAAGTGAAGAGACGAGGACATCGATTGAAACCGAGCCCATGGGCCACGGCTTGTCCATCGGCATATGACTCTAGCTTACCCGGCCGGGTAAGCTAGAGTCATATGCATTCCTCGAGCATAATCTTAGAGGTGTGGCGGATTTAGTTTTTGCTTTTCTTGTCTTTTTCTTTATTCGCCTCGGCGAAAGCATCCGTCAGTTCCTGGTGCGTGAGTTTGCGCTTTTCTGCTTTCGCTTTTCTCATCGCCCGGCAAATCGGGCAATCGTCGTCTTCTTGATGAGAATTTCCAGGAGCAAAGCCCGAAACAAGCATCTCTCCGTCGGGCATTGCTTCAGCATCGAGAAGAACAGCGTTGGCAGAAACGATTTCCCGCCATACGACCTGCGAATTGAATACGGGAAAATCCTTGCGCATGTGCCGCCTATCGCGCGCACCCGGCCGATACATACCGACTCCCTGATCCATCATGAGATGCCACGCGTCGCCTACCCGCCCGATGCGGCACACGACTACTTCTCCGACCCGAACCTTCCGTATCCTATTCTCCGTGGAAAGTACATACGAATTTCCGTCGCGAACTGATTTGAGTTCGGTAGGAATTTTTTTGCCGAAGGAAATGGCTTCAAAGAAATCGTAGCGATTGTTCTCGGCAATTTCTCGAAGAGCCGCGAGCTCATCATCGCCGAATTGCATGGGGTTTGATTCGCCTGCGTACCTCAAAAGATTCTTATCCGGCCGAAATTGAAAATCAAAGGCGAACCAATCGATAAAGAAATCCAATCCATGCACTGGTAAAGGGTCGGGCGAGCCGGAAAAAGCAGTCATCGCCCGTTGCACATCATGTCCGTACAGCCACGAGTTCTTCGGGTGCAAAAAATAATCGAGCGTCTTCTCCAGAACCGCGTAAGCCATAAGCTATTTTGCAATAATATCACGCGACGCGCGAGACATATCCCCCATCCACATGTCATCATTGATTGTCCGGCCGGACATGTCATGATGACATCATGCGTCGCTCAGGAAAACACAAAACGCACGGGCTCGGTGCAATAGAGCGCGAAATACTTTCCGAACTATCTCTTGGAGATATTCTCTACGGCTTCTTGCTTTCTGCTCGGTCAACAAGGCGTTTCTATAAACTCGCGCATGAACGTGCGGCATATCGGCATAGACGAAAACGCGCGCTCGATCGTTTGATTGAACTCAATTACATTAACTCTGCGGGAGCACGTCTCTCAATTACAGACAACGGTCGGACCGCACTCGGGGAGACAGTCTCAAAGACATTTGGTCTTCTTAAAACCCAGAAATGGGACCATAAATGGCGTGTAGCGATTTTCGACATTCCTGAGATATATGCCCCGTTACGACGTAAGATACGTGACATCCTGAAGCGGGCGGGTTTTGTAAAGCTTCAGCAAAGCGTTTGGATATTTCCACACGAATGCAATGAGCTCATCCAGTTAATAAAGGCGGAATCGCAACTGTCTCGTTACGTCTTGTACGGAGTTCTGGACCACATTGAGGGAGAGGAACGATTGCGCAAATTGTTTCGACTTTAGAAGTGAGGACGGCATCAGTCGAATCATCTTCAAATGTCCGGCCGGACATTTGAAGATGATTCGAGAAAATTCCTGCAAATCCTGTTACCAGGTGAAGTGCGCGAAGGCCTTGTTGGCTTCGGCCATTCTGTGCGTTGTTTCCTTTTTTGTGACGGCTGCACCCTCTCCTTTGTGCGCGGAGCGGATTTCGTTCAGCAAGCTCACGGCCATCGGCTTTCCTTTCGTTCCTTCGGCTGCCTCCACCATCCAGCGCATGCCGAGAGCGAGTCGGCGTTCGGGGCGTACTTCGCGCGGCACCTGATAGTTTGCGCCTCCCACGCGGCGCGAGCGCACCTCAACTGACGGGCTTGCCTTTTCGAGTGCCTCTTCCAGAATTGTAACGGGGTCGCCGTCTTTCTTGAGTTCCTCCATGACCTTGTAAACGATTTTGCGAGCCGTGTCTTTCTTACCGCATTCCATTACGTAGTTAATGAGCTTGGCAACCTTGAAGGAGCCGTAAACGGAATCGGGCGCAACAATATTCTTTCTTTTTGTAGGCCTTCTCATAGATTCAGAATTTGCAGTTTGCAAGTTTCAATTTGCAAAAAATATGTGATTTTGATAATTGGTATTTCATTTGCGAATTGCAAATTAGAATTTGGTTTTTATTTCTTAACTTTGGGCAGTTTCGCTCCATATCGGGAACGGCCTCGGCGGCGCGCATCAACGCCTGTCGCATCAAGCTTTCCGCGCACAATCGTGTAGCGCAAACCGATGTCTTTCACACGCCCGCCGCGCACTAGGACGACAGAGTGTTCCTGCAAAGCGTGGCCTTCGCCCGGAATATATGCGGTGATTTCCATGCCGTTGGTGAGGCGAACACGGGCAATCTTTCGGATTGCAGAGTTCGGCTTACGAGGCGTCTTCGTCGTCACGCGCGTGCAAACGCCGCGCTTGAATGGTGCATTAAAGTAGCTGGGGCGATTTTCGATGGTATTAAAACCGCGCGAAAGAGCGATGGTCTTCGTTCGCCACGTCTTCTGTTTGCGCCCCTTGCGCGTTAGTTGATTGATTGTAGACATTAGAAATGAAATGCGCGCCCTGCGCGCAGGGGAAATGTACTATGAATCGCCCCAAGATGCAATCTATTCGGCAACATCCTCACGAAATAGATCTCTTGCAAGTCCGGTGCCATCTCGTGTGACTCTTACCGTTATGCGCTCTCCGCCCTTTCCATCCTTGTCCACGATATAAAAACGGACCGTATTACCATCTGACATAAAACACGAAACCGCTTCTACTTTATCTTGCTGCAATTCTAGCGGTTCAATTCCGACACCGTTATTTAAGCTTATGTTTAATTTGCCTTTATCAGGGTCAAATCGTATTTGCTCACGGTACTGATTGATAAATATCTGAGAATTGAAATCCATCCATATGTGCGGCTTAACCTGCAAACCGGCTTTGGAATTCTGTTTTGATCGGGCCATTGTCAGAAAGTCTTGTATTTGTTCCGGAGTTTTCCTGATATCCTTTGAATCAGGAACTGCATCAAAGAATTTCTCCTCCTCCGTTGGCTCCTTTTTGCCTTTTACAAAAAATGCCCCGCCCACTGCGGCTGTTCCCAAAGCCGCGGCAGTACCAATAAGAAATTTCCTACGACCCGGGCTCATTCCTTCATTACTTGCCATACTCGTAGTTGGTATCAATTGAACAAAAATTATATCCCCGCAACCAGATGCGCCAGCGAATAGACGAGATTGCCGAACGCGCCGCCCAACAGCAGAATGATGACCAGAACGATTCCCATTCCCATAAAAGGGTTGCTTTCCATTCGGTTCCTCCACTGGTCGTACCCGATAGCCAGCGAGCGGGGCAAAAGAGCCGAAAGAACTTTTGAACCATCCAGTGGCGGAATTGGCATGAGATTGAAAAGAAACAGCATGACATTGACGACAACGATAAGGAACACGACGTCGTTCTGTCCTGCTGCAAGAGTTCCCGTGCGAATGATTACTCCGCCTACAAGTGCAATTACAAGATTTGAAACCGGACCGGCAGCTGCAACGATTGCCTCGCTGAAACGGCCGGGGCGCAAATTGTATGGATTGTATGGAATTGGTTTCGCCCAACCGAAGAGTATCGGCGAATTTGTGAGTGTAAGTACGATAGGCAGGAGAATGGAGCCGAACATGTCCAGATGCACAATTGGATTTAGAGTCAATCGTCCCATGAGCCGCGCCGTCGGGTCGCCTAGCTTATTCGCCGCTACCCCGTGCATCAACTCATGTATAACGGCCGAGAACATTATTATGGCGACAAGAAAAACTGCGTCTAAAATTTCCATGGAAGGAGTATACCCCGTGAGATAGCAAAGTTAAACGTGTTGGGAATATTTAATGTGGTTATCTCATTGGGTATATCAGAAAGCAGCGTTTTTTTGACTTTTCACCTTGTACACGATAGTATGCGCGCTCATATGGGAAGAAAATGTGACATCACTGGTAAAACCGGTATCGTAGGCGGAGGGTATTCTAATCGCGTCCGCGCGACCAAGTTCAACCCTACAGGAAAACGCCGCCGCCACGTCAACCTTCAGAAGAAGACTTTTTTCATTCCCGAACTAGGCAAGAAAATGACGATTATGGTTTCCGCAAAGGGCCTAAAAACAATGAAAAAACGAGGTGCGCATCTGACCTTGAAAAAGGCCGAGCTAATTTAGACTACTTAAATTGGTCGTTAGAAAAAGTTACCATTAATGCACATATGTGCATTAATGGTAACTTTTTTATTTAAATCTCCTTGACGGTTAATCCATCCGACATGAAGGTAATTGTGCCGTCTTTGCATGTGTCCAGCGTCGGAATTCCGAAGCGCTCAAAGAGCGCAACGACTTCCGGCGCGGGATGGCCGTATTTGTTCTTGCATCCGCGCGAGAAAATTCCGTAGGTTGGATTTACAAATCCGACAAAGAGTTCGGACGAAGAATTTTTGGAACCATGATGTCCTGCTTTCAATACATTCGATTGCAAATTAGCGCCGTCTAAACTCACCAGATAATTTTCTATTCCTTTCGGCGCATCGCACGAGAACATGAATGATGTTTTTCCGTAGACGAGGCGTGCAACAACGCATCCGGTATTCGTGTCTACATTAGTAACGCTTCTGTCGGGAAAAAGTATCTCAATGTATGCGCCTCTTCCAAAATCTATTATTTGTCCGCGCCGCGCGATTATCTGCTTCGCTCCCTCTCGTGCTATTTCATCTTCAAGCGCTTTCGCGGTCGCGGTATCCCCTTCCACATCCGAGTGAACAATAGTTCCTATTTTGTATCGCTGAAGGACATCAACGAGTCCGCCAATGTGGTCGGAATCAGGATGTGTCGGGATTACAACGTCGATTGTCCGGTCGTACCATGGAATTACTTTTGAAAGCTCACGCAATACTGCTCCGCTCGCTCCGCCGTCAATAAGTACTTGTCTTCCGCTTGGCGCATCGATAAATATTGAATCTCCCTGGCCTACATCTAAGAAAGAAACTTCGAGGAGGCCACCGCGAGATTCTCGGATTACGGCATACCAAATGCAAGCGGTGAGGAACAAGAGAGTTAGAATCGCGTACCCCGTGATTTTCACGCTCTGGCGCATGCTGCAAATGTAAGACGTAAAGACCAAAACGCAATACATTGAGATGTCATCTCAATGAAATTACGCATATCATCGTAGGAAATGCGGCCGCATTTCCTACGATGACACCTAATATTTGGCTATTCGGGCGACGTCATAGGAACTTCATGAAGCGATGTTACAATTGAAATGCGAGAATTTACTAACACCTATAACCTATTCCCTATAACCTGCCTTAATATGCACATATACGAACCCAAGAAATTTAGCTTGCCATCGCTCGATGGGATTTCCGACGAATCGGTCAAACAGCACATCGGTCTGTACGAAGGGTATGTGAAAAATTTTAACGCAATTTCCAAACAAATTGCAGAACTTGCGATGAGTGACTCGGAGAAGTACGCGCATGCTATTTCGGAACTCGTGCGGCGCCGCTCATTTGAATTCGGCGGCATGCGGCTCCACGAGCATTACTTCACACAATTCGAAGGCACTTCGAATCCGCTCAGTGTAAATGGTCCTCTTGCAAAAGCGCTTGAGGAAACCTATAAGCCGCTCGACGTCGAGAAGGTCATGAAAATGATAGGCAGCATGCGCGGCCCCGGCTGGGCGATTCTCTATTACGACCCCGAGGCAAAAGAATTGCTCACCGGCTTCACCGGCGAACAGCATCAGGGGCATTTCGTCACGCTTCCGATAATCTTGGCGCTTGATGTGTGGGAACACGCATTCATTCTTGATTACGGAGCGGCAGGCAAAGGAAAATATATCGACGCATTTTTCAAGAATTTGAATTGGGATGTAATGGAGAAGCGATTTGCGGACGTGAAATAATTTTTGAAACAAGAAATTACTGTTGCAAACGGGGGAGTAGGAATTATCCTCCTGCCGTTCGTTTTTTTATAAATGCAAGTCCTCCAATCATCACCGCGTATGCAAGAAACATCCACCACGCGCTGAATGCTCCTATTCCAACAGAAGCGAACGGGAGCGACGCGAAGAATTTTGCGACTTCAATAATGTAGGTGAGAAGAAGGTATGCTGGGAATGCAATCAACACTTCGACTCCGCTCAGTGCAGGTAGGGCGTCCGCAACAAGACCGCCTATGGATGCAATTGTTGAAGCGGCCATTGCCGAAGGAACGGCGATGAGCGCGAGCAAATTCGCCGGAAGCGAAAAAAGAGGAAGCTGGCCGTTTTGATACAGAAGCAGAGGAAGAACAGCGAGCTGTGTGCCGAGCGTTGAGGAGGCAATTTCGCGCAAAGCAAACTTTTCGGTAATCCATTGTAAGCGAACGGAGAAAATCGGCGTGAACCAAATGAGACCAAGTGTCGCGAGAACCGACAGCTGAAATCCCAAATCAAACGCGAGGATAAACGGATTCCACATGACCATGGCGAGGGCAACGATCCCAAGAACGCGCGTCGCGAGATATAACCGACCTGTCGCTCGGCCGATAACTCCTATCATCGCCATCGCGGCGGCGCGGACCGACGAGGAAGCGCCGCCCGTCATGAGCGCAAAAAGTATCGCGATGAATCCAGAGAGGAACAGTCTGAATAATCGCGGCGCACGCGAGAAAACTTTCGCAGCGCCGTTCATGACTAGCATGATGTTGTAGCCGGACAGGACGACAACATGGATAAGCCCGACGGTAATAAAAGTATCCGATAAATCTTTTCCCAGTCCGCGCTTGTCACCCACTGTGAGGCCGCCTCCGAGACCCGCCTGCGGCTCTACAAGCGCTAGTCCCAGGCCTTCCAAGAATTTCTGCTTAATCCAAATCGCCGATTCTTTAATTATGTTTCCGTGTCCGCCGGAAATCTTTTCGACCTCGGCGAATGCAAGTTCGTATCCGATTCCATCTTTAGCGAGGTATTCCGGATAATTAAATTGCCGTCCTTCACCGATTTCAAACGCTTGCGGAAGCCGTAGCGTTCCTTTTGCGCGGATGCGGTCGCCGTACTTCACGACCGTATTGAGAGGGGCGATAGCGAGAATTCCGGCGTTGACTGGAGTCGTTGTTCCGGCAAATACAAGATTGTCCGCATGGAGCGAAATGCGGATGTTGCTTTCGCGCACATCCGGCTCTTCGGCAACTACTCCTTCAATCGTAACTTTTTCATCAATGCGTGAAGTGAGTATCGGGTCGCCCACAAGCACCGCGCTATTCATCCTAGAGATTCCTCCCGCGAACGAGATAAGCGCGACTGCGATAATTATGAGTGATTTTCTTTTCCCCTCATCGATATATGCGAAAACGAACGCAGCTGCGGCAAGGAGCGCCGCAAATCCGGCGACAGAATATCCAAGCAAAAGAAAAGAGCGCGCGAAAACTCCTGCAAGAAATCCGAGGATGATTGCGAAGAGGATGTTTGTGCTCATTTAAGAAATTCCCCGAGGAAACACCTCCCCTTCGGTGAGGAGTTACCTCGGGGAATTCGCTTCATCGATTGCTTCGTTCACAAGCCGGTCTGCTTCTTTATTTTGCTCTCTGGGAACATAATTAAAAACCGCGTCCGGAAAATTCGCGACCAGTAGATTGTGTACTTTCATATACTGCGGCCAGAGCGTTTCCTCCTTTATCTGGTAGTGATTCGAGAGCTGTTCGGCGACAAGCTGGCTGTCGAGCCGCACTTCAATTGCGCGTTTTGCAAACCCGCGCTTTTTTGCCTCCGCAAGTGCGAGCGCAACCGCTTCGTATTCTGCCCAATTATTAGTCTGATTGCCGAGAAATTTCTTTATTTCGATTTTTTTGGCGCCATCAATGATGACAGCTCCCGCGCCAGCGGGCCCCGGATTGTTTCGTGCACCACCATCTGTATAGATTACAAGCCTTGTCATATTATCGCTTAACTATACATCACAAAATAATCCGGGGCCTTGAAAGGGGTCAGGAAAACAATTGTTTTCCCGTGGAGGAAGGAATGGGAAAACCGTGGGTTTCCCAGGTGGCCTAGCGATTATTTCTCGCTCCCCCATCGGTATATATAATTATTTTTTCCACAAAAGTGATTTTATCACCATTCTTTAGGTAGCCGGAACAATATCAACAATGCGAAGCGCGAGCCCTCCGCGAAAAGAGTCGCGCTCGATTGTCGCGAGAATGTTCACGTTATTGCCTTTTTGCGGCGCGTGAGTGAATGAGTCGGCCGTCTTGAAAAAATCGAACGCGCGCGCGGTAACTCCTGTACGCGCGCACGAAAGCAAGACTTCAATATGATTTTTTGTCCGTCCGAATGTGTTAACGGCTGAAACCGTGGCGCCTGTGACGAGAAACACCGGTTTTGGATTTCCCATTCCAAACGGTGCCATACAAGAAAGCTCCTTGAATAAGGCAGGGGTTACTTCGGAAAGCGCGGCGCGCGCGTCTGACTTTGACTCGATATTTTCCTTTGTCTTGTTCCACAAATCCTTTGACGCGAGAACCAGTTCCTCGTGAAGAGTGTGTACGCGCTCGTGAGAGACAGAGAATCCGCCCGCTGCATTGTGCCCTCCGTATTCCAGAAGCGCATCGCCTGAATTCGCAAAAAGTTCGACAACGGAAATGCTTCCGTCGGAGCGGCAGGAGCCCTTGAGCCGACCTTGCGCGTCGCGCCCCCACAGGCAAACAATGCCGCTTCGCCCTTCCATCACGGAATTCGCCGCGAGCCCCAAAAGCGCCGGTTTCCAATCCGTGTCGCCCAACACGACAACGCGTTCATCCGCCCCGAAGCGCTCGCGAACGCGCCGTTTTGCTTCACGCACGACGCCTCCCACGATTCCCTTTCGGCTCGTGTTCAGTCTCTCAAGATGCATAGCAAGTTTGTCCGCTTCTTGCGAATCGCGCGTCGTCAAAAGCCGCAGCGCCAAATCCGGCTCGTCCATGCGCGATGCTGCATTGATGCGCGGAGCAAATGAAAAACCGATGTCGTCTTCAGTAATTTCGTTTTTGCGCAACCGCAAACAATTGCATAACGCGATGATGCCGGGGCGGGGCGACTTGCGGAGAACCGCGAGCCCGAAGTGTGCGAGCGCTCTGTTCTCGCCTGTAAGCGGAACCATGTCGGCAATCGTCGCGATGCCGACTAAATCCAAGAGCCACTTTTCCCACCCCACGGGAATATCGTGGAAATGCGGAGTACTGTGCTTGCGCCCTTCAATTAACAGCGCCTGCACAAGTTTGAAAGCGACAGCAGCTCCGCACAAATGCTGAAAGGGATATGGAGAGATTTTCGGATTGAGAATAGCAACCGCTTGAGGCAGAGTCCCGATAACTTCGTGGTGGTCAGTTACGATAACATCAATGCCTAGTTCCTTTGCGCGAGCCACTGCTTCAGTCGCGTTTGTTCCCACATCCACTGTGATTATTAATTTCACTTCCCGCGCCGCGAGCGCTTCTATCGCCTCAATGTGAAACCCGTAACCCTCGCGGTCGCGATGCGGCAGATATGTTTCAACATTTCCGTATTGTATCTTCGCGAAAAAATCCGAGAGCACCGCGGCGCCGGGAATGCCGTCGCAATCAAAATCGGCGTAAATAGCGATGCGCTCTCCGCGCGTTATCGCCGAAAGTATTCGAACGACCGCCCTATCCATTCCTTCCAAAAGAAACGGCGAATGAGTATGGGAGTCATAGTTGGGAGCGAGAAATGCCGCCATCGCCTCGTCGGATTCGATTCCCCGTTTATTCAGCAGGGTTCGCACCAGTTCAGATAATTCCATATTTATATTTGGTATTTAGTATTTGGTATTCAGTATGTATACGGCATACAGTATACGGTATACTTCATATATGAGCGCCGAATGCATTTTCTGCAAAATTGTAAAAGGCGAAATTCCCTCATTCAAAATATATGAGGACGACGCGACGTTCGCATTTTTGGACATTCGTCCCGTAAACCGCGGGCACACGCTCGTTGTGCCGAAAAATCATTCGAGAAACATATTTGATTCGGCAGTTGAGGACTGGTTGGCGGTAACAAAAACGGTTCGCAAACTTGCTCCAGTCATTGAAAAAGCCGTCAAGGCCGACGGCATCAACATCAATATGAATAATCGCGAACACGCGGGGCAAGTCGTTGACCATCTGCATGTCCACATAATTCCGCGATTCAAAGGAGACGGCTTCAAGCTCTGGAGCCAGTCGCCATATAAAGAAGGAGAGGCCGTTTCAGTTCAGAAAGAAATCAAAGCGCACCTGCCACAGTGAATACATTGAGATGACATCTCAATGTATTCACTAACCTACCCTAATGCTTCTATTGCAGGAAGCGTTCCTTTGAGTAGAAATTCTAACATTGCTCCTCCGCCCGTGGAGAAAAATCCCAATTTTTCTTCCGGCACGCCGGATTCTTTGAGCGCGGCAATCGTGTCGCCTCCGCCTATGACGCAGTGCGCGCCTCCTTTTTCTATACGCTTGGCAATGAGAACTGCGATTGCGCTCGTGTTGGAAATGAATCCCTCTTCGAAGATTCCTGTCGGCCCGTTCCACGTTATGAATTTCGCTTCCGCAATATGCGGGGCGAGAGCGGCAACTGTTTCCGGCCCGATGTCAACGATTTTGTCGTCCGGTAGAACGTCTTTCGGTTTCTTTACCGATACGTGCTTTTCGGAATCTTCAACCGTCACGTCCACCGGTGTGAGCAAAAGCTGATTGCTGCAAACTTCCGGAGCCGGCATATGCTCGGAAACGCGTGAGCGACCCACCGGAAATCCGTTTCCCTTAAGACAATCGCTGGCGATGGCCCCCACGACGCAGACATGCGAGTATTTCTCAAGAAACAGCCGAACAATGGGGTCCTTCGTTTCGAATTTCGCCCCGCCTATTATCGCGATTGAGGGCTGCGGCGGCTCGAGTGCCTCTGTGAGATGCGTAATCTCGTCGCGCAAAAGCAGACCTGCATAGCTCGGCAAAAATTTCGGAATTCCTACGAGAGAAGCGTCTTCGCGATGAGAAACCGCGAACGCGTCGCTCACGAAAATATCCGCGAGGCTTGCGAGCTCGCGCGCAAACGCTTCATCATTCTTCTTTTCTCTAGGGTCGCTGCGAAGATTTCCCAGCAGCAAAATTTCACCATCGCGCATCGCGCTCGCGGCGCCCTTCGCGGAGGCACCGGTAATGTCGGGAACATAAACTACCTCGCCGAATCTTTTGAGCGCCCTGGCGACCGGCTCGATTGACTGCTCCGGGTCGCGCCCGATGTGAGAAATAATGATGACTCTCGCACCGCGCTTAGAAAGATACTCAATTGTTTCCCAGCCGCGCCGCAACCGAAAAACATCGCCGACTTCTCCATCCGCGCTCAAAGGCACATTAAAATCGGAACGAACGAGTACGCGCTTTCCTTTAAGCTCTTCTGCCGGCAATTCATCTATGCAACGCATACTTAATCCTCATTCTGAATTACTTTTAACAGAGTTGCAAACCTTTCGGGGTCGGTACTCACGTGTCCGACGATAAATCCGCGCACGTTTCCCTCGCGCAACATCGCAAGCACGTTTTTTTCTCCCACGGACGCTCCGTAGAGGATTTTTGTGGAATGTCCTATGTCCCCGTAAATGCCGACTATCGTTTTTCTGATGAAAATTGACATCGAATGCATCTCGCGGGGGCTCATCGTAGTCTCGCCCCCGATAGCCCATACCGGCTCATAGCCGACGATGACCTTGGAAATCTTTGCCGGCAAAACATCGGCAAGACCAGCACGCAACTGCTCCGCGATAATACTGAAATGCTCGCCTCCCGAAACACGCTCCCTCTCGCCAATGCACAAAATCGGCGTTATTTTCTGCGCCAATGCAGCGGCTACTTTCTTTCCGGTCTCTTCGTTCGTTTCTCCCGCCGCTCTACGCTCCGAGTGACCCACAAGCGCGTACTGCGCACCTGCATCTTTTGCCTGCGCCAACGAAATCTCTCCCGTAAACGCGCCGCTTAATTCTGCATGGGCGTTCTGCACGCCAAAAGAAATCCGCTTCCCTCGATATTTGGAGGCAATCTCGTGCAAGTAGAGCGACGGCGGCGCAACTATCAAAGAAACTTTCGGGCATTTCTCCGCAACTTTCTTTGTCGCGTCAAAGAGTTTCTTTGCATCGCGGAACGTCGCCGGCTTCATCTTCCAATTTGCGACGACGATAGTTTTTCCAGCCATATAGATTTGTTATGAAAGTGATTGTAACACACTGTTTTTGAAAAAATATCTGTTATTTATACAGTTTGTGTACACTGGCCCACCTTGCAGGCATTGGTCTTATGCATTTGATTATCAACATGTAATTATCCACATGCGCATGAAGTTAAACATTGGCTACTCTCTGCCATGGCATAGAATAGCCAATATGGGAAATGTGGAGATGAAGGCACGAAAATTGCGGCGGCTCGGATATGTCCAGAGTGCCGTACTTGCAACCGTGGAAATCGCAGGAATTATCGCCATAACAATGATTGCTCCGAACATTTTCCAAGCTTTCCCGCGATTGATGGGAAAGAAGCGCTATCAACTCGCTTTTCAGGCGCGCACTGCAGTCTCGCGGCTTGTTGTGCGGGGATTTGTCCGCTTTGTGGAAAGAAAAGGAAAGAAATTCCTTGAAATTACCGATGAGGGCGCTCGCGCGCTCGCGATTGAACAAGAGAGAACCCGGCTAATGTCGGCGCGCAAAAAACGATGGGATAAAAGGTACCGAATCGTCATGTTCGACATATCGCAAAGGCGCAAGGCAGACAGAGAGCGAGTGCGAGCGTTTATCCGAGAGTGCGGTTTTTTGCGGCTTCAGAACAGCGTGTGGGTATTCCCCTATGACTGCGAGGAACTCATTACTCTTCTTAAAGCGGATATGCGAATCGGCAAAGATGTTTTGTATGCTGTAGTCGAAACAATAGAAAACGACGGCTGGATTAAGAAGCACTTTAATCTCCGCTAGAATTCGTTAAGAATCTCAAAAAAGCGGATTATTTTAAATTCGTATTATGCCAGCGATGTATTATTTCGTAATTCCATGATTTCTTTAACATCAGCTACTCCATGCCATGGCATGAAGTAGCTGATGTGGATTTCAGTGAACAAAATAAAAACAGGAACCAGGGAAGATGGCTACGAGTTTGTGGTCACCTACTTGTGGATTCCCGACCCCCCACCGTCAGACAACTCTGATAACAACAACGGCGGGAATGACCCCACACACGTTGACCCTCCGCCCGACGGAGGAGGATGTGAGCCACCGCCACCCGATGGAGCTTTTTAGTCTATCGGGTCAGTTTTTTGAGATGGCTTACTGTTCGCGCCACAACGACAGTTTGTAATCGGCGCTTGTAGCAGGCGTGAATGGAGGCGGAGAGGATGCGAGTACTCTGTCGTACGCGTTGGTTCTATTGTTGAATCCGGACACACACGGAGTACCCCCGTAACAAAGCGCTGCGCGTTGGTTTGACACTACGGTTCCGGTCAAATTAAGACGAGTACGTGTCGCGTATGGATAATAGGCCGATGGGAGATATCCAGTTGCGGGATAGTAATAATCGCGACTGTAGTTGCCGGTCTGGGCAACAAAAATTCCCCGCACCGAAAGCGTGTCGGGTACTACGAGGCCAATCCTGATAGAACCCTCAGCAACTGCCGTGAGCCCGCTCGAGCCGTCGTTCGTGGTATACGAAATATTGTCATTGATAATAATATCCGGAACAAACGAGGTGTCGGGGTCGGCCACAATGAGGGTGACTTTTCCTTTTACCGTACCGTCAATCCACGTTTTGGCCTGTGAGAATATGAGTGAACAATCAGATGGAACCAATACGTTAGCTACAAATATTTGTGATTGCGTTGCAATGACCGGATAGGTGTATTTCCATACCGTAGCGCCAGTAGAGCCATATGAAATATTTCCGCTGTATATCGTATTGTTGCCGTTCGTCGCGGTGACTCGATAAATGTCAACTGTGCCATCCGATTTGAAGACGAGGTGATACCCGTTCGTCTCCGCACCGCCAACTTCGGTTGGCGGGTTCCACGTCCATGTTCGGGAACCCTGGATTACGGAATTCTTGCCCAGCATGATTCCGCCGCTTGAGTTTTGTGAAGCATAGTTTTTAAGCGTTGGGAAACTGACAGCCATGCCGGGGAAGTCAATAGGTGGAATTCCATACTGCCAGAGAGCTTGATTTAAACTCAATCCGAAGACGCCATTTTTTAATCCTGGACCGGGGTTGGGCGAGACGCCATTGCAACCAAGAGAAGCCGCGGTACCGTCGCAATATACCTGTGAGACAGCAGAGGAAATGGTGGAATTACTCGATCCATCCATGCGGAAACCATTGTTTGCGTGTTGCGGGCCGATTGCAGAATCCGTGCTGCCTATCCAGACCGTATTATTGAACAGGTACGAATACTCCGCGACGGAGGGCTTCATATAGCGGGCTAGGAGAGTTCGGGGAAAACCGACGGATGAATTTGAGGTTCCGCGGGACGCGAGGTCTATCCATTGCACAGCTCCGCATTGCAAAGATGGCGTCGCGGTTATGACCGCGCTTCCTAATGTTCCGCCTTCGGGGTCGTTCACGGTGTATGTGGATGGTGAAACCAGGCCGACACCGGTTGTAAGGACGCTTGAGGGCTGGCGGCCAAGCCACCACTTGTAATATTCGAGACCGGCTTCGGCAATGTGGAGCGCCTGTTCGCGCGCAAAAAGCGCGCGACCGTATTTTCCCTGCTCAAGAACGTAACTCGCGATACTTCCGGTAATCAGCGCAAAAACTCCCATGAATGCGAGAACGAGTATCACCGTCACACCGCGGGCGCGTAGCGCCCGCGGGGAGTATTCCGTATTCTGTATACAGTATTCAGTATGAAATACGGATGCATCGCATTTCTTGTCTCTCTTCTTATACCGAATACTGAATACTGAATACTGCATACTATTATTTCAGGTTCCTCAGCGCCGCGGATGAACTAAGAGTCATTTGATTCGGAAGTTTGTTGGGGTCAACATTTACTACGATGCTCGCTTTCACAAAACGCACGTTCGCCCATTGGTTTTGGTAATCGGTTATTGCAGTACCGTTCGCATCAAAATAATGGAACATGGGGATACCCTGGTCTATATTGTGCACGTAATCCGAAATCATCGATGCTACTTCGGCACCGGTGTATGCAGGCGGGTCGCCGGTCGCGTCTACAGCCCCCTGCATTAGGGATGTGCCTGAAATATAGTAGTGGATTTTCTCTATCAATGGGTCCGAATCAACGTCGGCATAGAACACGAAGTCATTGGCAGAGATTGAAACAATAGGAAACGCTCCCTCGCTCGAATAGCTCGCCTCGCGGATAGTGCGAATTGCCTTATCAATTCCCCGCTGTGCAGAAGTGACCGCGCTCGATTGTTCGATTGCGTACCTGTTCGTGCGATAGAAATATAGGAGCGAGGATGTGAGCGCAAGAAACACGATAATTAGAACCGCAATTCCGACTACTGTTTCTATCAGGGTCATTCCGCAGGCGCGAAGCGCACGCGCACAGTATTTTGTATTCTGTATACGGTATACGGTATGAAATGCGGGCGATTCGCTTTTGCGGCCTTTTTTATACTGAATACGGAATACCATATACTAAATACTTTCCATAATTACCGAAACCGTCGAGTAATTAGTCACATCTACACTCGGTGTTGTTGATGTCACGTATCCGTCTTCTGTGACAGTCACCGTATATTGTCCGTTCGTGAGACCTCCAAAAAATGCCTGTCCGCAAGCATCCGCAGTTTTATCCTGGGTAGCGCTTCCCTTCTTGATTTCCACCGTTGCGCCGGAAAGATACGCTCCCGTGCCGTTCTTCACATCCACCAGCAGGGAATTTGTCGTGTGCGGTGAAAGATACAGCAGTGTCGTTGTTGAAGAATTCGGCTCTAGAGCTATCGGCTGCGTCGGACAAGAAGTGGAAATATCGTAGCCGGTGGATGCGGCAACCGACATCGTATATGTATCCCATTCGATAGCGGGCAGAGAAAACGTTCCCGAAGAATTCGTCGTATGCAACTGACTATATTTATAAACAGTGCCGCTTGGTCCGCTTCCGATGGTTTTTGCGCCGCGGAGAGTAAATGGAATCGCAATTCCCTGTCCGCTGTCATACGTCAAACTCCAATCTTGTATCGACGGAGAGGGTGCGTTCGGGTTTTGCGCCACAAGATACGCTTCAAGTATGAGGCTCGGGTATTCGTCCGCGGGAATTGCACTCAAATCAACAGAAGTAGTTGATTCCGTCGAGAATCCCGCAATATTTCCGGTGAGAATATTGTCCGGGATCGGAGCTGTAACAGCGCCGTCGGTATAATAGACCTGGTATGTAATAGTGGTTTCCGATGGACGGGTATCATTCCAGCTGAATGTTCCCCACCGCGTAAGCGCCACCGGCGTGATGGTCTGCGAGTACAAATCTGCCGGCAGGAGCCACGGCTGGTTACCCGCGAATCGCGCCTGATTCCCCGAGACCGCAATGTTCGTCGTGGTCTGCCAATTTATTTTGCTCTCGTCGGAAAAAAAATCCGTCCAACTGTTCGTGCTCAACGAATACGTGTTGACCGTCAAGCTTGAGAGAAGGTCGATTCGGAATGTTCCTGAAGTCGTTTGATTGGAAGAAACCGTAAACGGACCCGGCGTCGGATTGGTATTTTGCGATGTCGGATTGTATGTGCGGTCGGTGCTGTACCCCGATTTTGTAACGGTAACTTCATATCCGGACGCCGCCGGGACGCCGCCGAGCGCCATTTCTCCCAGAGAGTTTGTGTAGATAGTAGTGTCGACAATCGGACTCGTGCCGGAATTCACTATGCGCACGCTAGCATTGGATATCGGTTCTGTTGAAGCGTTATAAACGGAAATTGCGAGCGTTCCGCAGGGCGCGGTCACAGGACATGGCGTTTCAATGCCGTTCGTCGGCTCTATTCTCGTCACAAATGTCAGGTGCCGAGTGCCGGTGCGCGATTCCCACGCCACGTCCACGCGCGCTATTTTGTAATCGAGCGATGTCGGAGCCGACGCCGGTTTGGTGTCCGCAGCACCAAGCCCGTCGTAGGGGTCGTCTCCATACATAACGGTGGTACGGCGCGTATATGTAATTGCGTTCTGAACCACTGTGTCCGATTGTGCTATGGAGCCCGAAGGAATTCCTCCGACAGTTCCCACCAATGCATACGACAGAGAACGAATGTCCTCCATTCGCTCGTTCGCCAGTGCGATTGCTCCGGCGCGCGCCTTGTTGTTCGTAATCACGTCGACGCTCAACTTAAAGACTCCCGCTATTCCCACAAACACGACGAGCATGAGAGCGCTTGCAACGAGCGTGTCGATGAGAGTCACTCCTCGGGCGCGGCGCGCCCGAGGAGAGTATTCCGTATTCCGTATTCCGTATTCCGTATGAAATGCGCGCGAGTCGCTTCTGCTGTGATTCTTATACAGAATACTGAATACCATATACGGTATACTCCTGTGCCCTACCCGATGTGTTCCGACAAAGAATATATGGGGCTTATCATCGAGACGGCAAAAAATCCGACTCCCGCAGCAATAAAGACCATAAGAAACGGTTCAATAACCGTCGACATGTCCTTTGTCTTTCGGTCCACTTCATCCTCGTAAAAGAGAGCGAGACGTTTTAACATTTCACCGGTTTGTCCAGTCTCCTCACCAACCGACATCATCTCTCCCACGAAGGTCGGATATAGATCGTCGCGTTTGGCAAAAATTGCCGACAATTGCTGGCCCTGTCCCACGGCTATCCGCGCGTCGCGAATAACTTTTTGAAAGTAGGAGTTTTGCACGACTTCGCCGGCTATATCGAGAGATGTCAGCACATCAACGCCGGAAGCAAGAAGAGAAGCCAGCGTGCGCGAAGTTCGCGCCGCATTAACTTCCCGCGTGAGCGTTCCTATGATCGGCAGGTGTAATGATACGAAATCGCCAAGACGTTTGCCGACCGACGTTCGGAGCGAAAAATACACAGCTGCAAATATTCCGAAAATTAATACGAGCGCCAACACTGTGTATTGCACTAAGAAGTTGCTTATGGAAATTATTACTTGCGTAGACATTGGCAATGCGATCTTCATTTCTAAGAACGTTTGCGCCAGAGTCGGCACGACTTTAATCATCATGAGTATGGTAATGCCCACCATGGCCAATACGACGATCGAAGGATATATCAGAGCCCCGTGGATTTTCTTTTTCAGACTGTACATGCGCTCCATCTGGTCGGCGACGGTCGTGAGCGATGCGGGCAGATCTCCTCCTTCTTCGCCAGCGCGTACCATTGCAACCAAGAGCTTGCTGAACGCGGCAGGGTGTTTTGCGAGCGATGCGTGAAATGACTCCCCTCTGCGCACATCGCTCGATAGTTCGGATACGATGTTCGACATTTTCGGATTTTTTATCTGTCTCTCCATGACCGACAGCGCGCGTGCAAGCGATAATCCCGCGCCGAGCATGGCGCCCAAATTTCGCGCGAATAGAATTTTCTCGTATTCCGAAACGCTGGATAGTTTGGCGTTCCAGTATGAAAAACTAAAAACCCCGCGATTCACTTCTTCATTAATGGAGATTATGTGCGCTCCCTCGCGCCGAATTATTTCGTACAGTTCAAAACGGTCCTGCGCTTGGGCTATTCCCTTGTAAACTTCGCCGTCATTTTTTTCGGCAGTATAAGCAAAGCGCATGCCTTAAGTATACCGTATTCTGTATATTGTATTCGGTATAAATACAAAACATTATTTATCTGACGCAGAGCGCTCAAGTCCAGATATAAGTTTTGCTACTGATTCAGCGGAAACGCAAAATTGTTCATCTGTCTTTGTGTCAATATACATGAGGTCGCGAGCAATGATTATTTGATTGCGCAATTCTGTCAGCGAGGTACGCGCCATCATGTAAAAATTAACTTTGTCTTTTCTTGTGCTACGCCCAAATCCTTCCGCGATGTTTGATGTTATTGAAACTACTGCGCGTCTGCTCTGATTCACCAATCCAAATTGTTCTTCGCGCGGATATGAACGCGTGATTTTATACACCAAAAGTACCAATTTATGCGCTTCTTGCCATGCATGCAGGTCAGTAAACCTTTGAATCATACAGAATACGGAATACCGTATACAGAATACTTCGTGTTATTACTCCGTAATAACACGAAGCACTTCTTCAATTGTAGTAATTCCCTGCGCCGCTTTAAATATCCCGTCCTCGCTCATCGAGAGCATCCCCTCCGAGCGCGCCTGTTTTTCGAGTGCATCGCCTGTTCCGCTCGCCATTATCAATTCTTTAATGGTCAAGGTTACGGGAAGAACTTCGTGAATTCCGATCCGCCCCGAATAGCCGGATGGAGATTCTGCAGTTTCCTTTGGGCGATAGAACGGAACATTTTTCCATGTGGCTTCCTTGGGGACCGCTTTTTCTTCTTTGAGCGAGCGCAAGACTGCGCCGGCATCAACTTCTTTCTCAAGCTGCATCTGCTCGTTGCGCGAAAGCTCGTACTTCTCGCGGTCGGGCGAGAGTTTCCGCACCAGGCGCTGTCCGACAATCACGCGCAGAGTTGAAACGAGAAGGAACGGCTCAACACCCATGTCCAAAAGCCGCGGGATAGCGCCTGCCGCAGAGTTCGTGTGCAGCGTAGAGAGAACGAGGTGTCCGGTGAGCGCGGCGTTTATCGCGAGCGATGCGGTTTCCTTGTCGCGAATTTCGCCGACCATGATGATGTCGGGGTCTTGGCGTACGAGGCTACGCAAACCGTTCGCAAATGTAAAACCGATTTCGGGACGGACCTGCGTTTGATTGACACGCGCCATCTGATATTCGATGGGGTCCTCAATCGTCGAAATATTCACGTTAGGAGTGTTGACGAGGTCCAAGAGCGTGTATAGGGTCGTCGACTTTCCCGCGCCTGTTGGGCCTGTGGCAAGGATCATGCCCGTTGTACTTCGCATCGCTTCATGCATGCGCTCCAGAGCGAGCCCGTGAAAACCGATGTATTCAAGCGTGAATCCGGAAATATTGTCGCGCAAGAGCCGCATCACTATTTTCTCTCCAAAGTATGTGGGCAGAACAGAAACGCGAAATGATATTTTGTCGCCTCCGGACTCCGCGCCGAAGCGGCCGTCCTGCGGCAGGCGGTGCTCATCGAGTTTCATATTCGCCAAAACTTTTACGCGAGCCGTTATCGCGTTCGCGGCATGTTTCGGAAGTTCCATCGCGTCATGCAAAATTCCGTCTATGCGATAGCGAATGAGGAGTGATTCTTCCAAGGGCTCGATGTGGATGTCGGAGGCGCCCTGCGCATTGGCATGGCGGATGAGCGTATCTACGATTCGCACGGCTGGCACTCCTTCAGCAACCTGGCGCAAGTCCTCTTCTTTATTTTCCGGAGCGGATTTTAGAAGCGCAACGGTTTCCCGCTCGATTACATCGCCGAGATTATCTTTGAGCGACTGCTGGTATTCTTTGAGCGCGAATTTCACCGATGCCACGTCAGTAAGGCGCGACAAAATCTTGAGGTGCGTTGTCTTTTTTATGAAATCAATCGCTGCCAGGTCATCCGTGTCGAGCATCGCGACCTCGAGTTCGTCGCCGCGGCGGTTGTAGGCGATGATATTGTTGCGCCGCGCGACCGGTTCGGGTATGAGAGAGAGCGTTTCGAATTTTATTTTTGTTCCGGTAAGCGAAACGAACGGGATTCCGAGAATGTACGCGTATGTTCTGCGAAGTTCGTCCTCGCCTATTGCGCTTTTTGAGACAAGAACCTCGCCGACTTGCTTTCCCTTTCCCTTTGCTTCCCGTTCTGCCACGTCAAAATCCTTCTGCGAGACAAGTCCCGCATCCGCGAGAAATGTTTTTAAATGGGTGTCGGAGATATACATAAAATTAAGTCAAAATGTAAAAATCAAAAGTCAAAAATGTAAAAGCAGAGAGGCCATGCGCCATTGAATTATAACACCCCGTTAGAAGTAGGAAGCGATGCTTCCGTTTCATAAAATGCTTGACCAAAGAGATTTGATAATTCTGATAAAGAAATCTTCGGTTGATGCTATTCCTGACTTCCGAAACTTCTAACGGGGTAACATCGGAAATTCCGTTCATTTCGTTTATACTAACCGGGTATGCGAAACCTATTAACTGACCCGCTGTGGCGTCCCGAAGACTTGGGGACTCCGATTCCGCCCACTCCATATGGCGTGTCGGTTTGCTTGCCGACGTGGAAATCCATAATCGGATACGAAGAAAAAGATCCGGCGGTTATCAACAAACTCCAAAGCGGCTACCCTCGTTTTTTTATCAACCCTATCGTTTCAAAATTAATTGAAAAGATAGAAAAAGAGCTCGCGAGAACGGAAGAGCGGGCGCTGGTTTTTCCGCGCAGAATTCATGCGGAGCGCTGCGCGCAGTTCATCAAGAAATATCGGCCGTCTACAGGTGCCGATACCGACCCTATCGACCAAAGCAAAACGCGCGTCATTGAATACGGCCCGGAAAAACTCGGCGTAACTTTCTTTTCCAAAGATGATTATTCAACCGCGCGCCTCTATTGGCGCTTTTGCGGTGAGATTCTAAGCATTCGGCAGGCAGAAAGTGCGCTTCATGGAAAATCTCTGGAGCGTGATGTGATAGAGAACGGCAAAAAAGCCGCAGAGACAATTAAAGAACGCCTCGCAGAAGTCACAGGGCAGGATGCAGACGATGTATTTTTGTTTCCTTCGGGAGTGGCCGCGATTTATGCCGTACACAGAACGATCTCGGCGATTCTTCCGGGGCTGAAAACTGCGCAGCTTGATTTCCCATACGTCGACACGCTAAAAATTCAGGAATACTTCGGTGCAGGCGTGCATTTCCTGCCGTTTGTAACTGACGACGACTACGATAATTTCCGTAAAATCATTAAAGCGGAATCTCTCGCAGGCATATTTTCGGAAATTCCCAGCAATCCTCTCCTCAAAAGCATAGATTTGCGGCGAATTGCAGCGATTGCCGTGGAAGAGAAAAGAAAAATACCGATAATTATTGATGATACTGCCGCGACATCCGTGAATATTGATGTGTTTCGCATTGCGGATGTGGCGGTAACAAGTTTGACCAAAGCATTTTCCGGCACGGGAGATGTTTTGGCCGGAAGCGTTATTCTAAAAAGAAACTCCGAATTTTATCCGGCCTTCAAGAAATTTCTTGACGAATATAACGATAACGAACTGTACCTTCTCGACGCCATCATTTTGGAGGAGCATTCCCGGAATTTTGCGGAGCGCGTGCGCACCCAAAGCAAGAATGGCGACTCCCTTAATACATTCTTATCCGGCCACCCTAAGGTTTCTCACGTCTATCACTCCTCGAATGATTCGCGCGGCGTCTACGATTATTTCCGAAAGCCCGGCGGCGGCAACTGTTCGCTTCTCTCGTTCGTCCTCAAAGACGGCTCCAAAACACCGAGACTGTATGACTCGCTGGAATTTTGCAAAGGCCCGAGCCTCGGCACGAACTACACGCTCATTTGTCCTTACACTATGATTGCTCATTACGACGAATTGCCGTTCGCCGAAAAGTGCGGAGTGGACCGCAATCTCATCCGCGTTTCCTGCGGCACAGAACCCGAAGCTGTAATTATAGAGAGAATGAAACGCGCGCTAGACCAGCTCTAGCCCGACCTTCGGAGAAAATTGAGGTTTAACCTCAAGGTCTTGAGGTTAAACCTCAATTTTATTTAGTCCATTAGGGGCTTTTTCACGTCCACGTTCGTCGTGCGATACACCCAGTTTATCCAGTTGGAATAGAATACCTGCCCGTTCGCGCTCCAATTTCTCATCGGTGTTTTGGTCTCGTCGCCTCCGGGGAAATAATTCCGCGGCGTGTTGATTTCTATTCCAGCGGATTTGTCTCGGAAATATTCATCCGCAATATCGTTACGTGAATATTCCGGATGCCCTTGCACATATATTTCCCGACCTCCGCGCCCGGCGACCATATGCGGCCCGACTACAGGCGAATCAGCAGATTTCGTGGCTTGGCCTGCCGATATCGAACCTATCGGCCCAGCGTCTTTGCTCTCTATAAGAATTTCAAATTCGTCGCGTCCTGCAAAGTCCTTACTCTCGGCCCCGCGCCATCGCGATTGTGGAATTAAGACCTCGTCGTCCATTCCCGCCAGAAACGGAGAGCCTCTTTTATGGAGTACTTGATGCTCAAAAATACCGAATACTTTCTTTTGGTACTTGTGCGGAGGAATTCCATATTTTTGATAGAGCTTTGCCTGCGCAGACCAGCAGCTATATATCGTGGAGGTGACACTTTCGTGCGCCCAATCCATGAGAGCAACGAGTTCCTTCCAGTAGAGAACATCTTCAAATGCCCGGTCTTCAAGATTCGCGCCCGTCAGTATGAGACCATCCAATCCCGCTTTTTTTACTTCCGAAATGGTTTTGTAAAACTCATTGAAGTGGTCCTGCTTGGAACGCGATTTATGCGTATCGAAATAAATGAACGTTGGGCGTATTTGCAGCGGCGTGTTTGCCAGCAATCGCAAGTGCTGAACTTCAGTCCTCTCCACGACCGCGCTCGGCATGAGATTCAATATTCCGACTTCCATCGGGCGAATGTCCTGCTTCTCGGCTTCGTCCGTAGGCATCTCCAAAACCTGCTCGCGTTCGAGGTAGGTGTAAGCAGGAAGTTTCTTGTCGATAATAAGCGTCATATCAGTGCGAGTATGAATTATAAGGGTCTTCTGCAAAATACCCAAGGTCTCTCCTCGGGAATTTTGTATTTGAGGTGAGACCTTGGGTATTTTGCATCAGCGTAAATCTGCGGTTTCTCAAAACTCCGAAATCTGATACAGTATCTGCATGAAGTTTCGTACAAAAGCAGTACACACGGGCACGAAAAAGGATACGACCTTCAACGCGGTTACGACGCCTATTTATGCTACTTCGGTTTTTTCTTTCGATGAACTCGGGAAAAACAAAGGCTACGACTACACGCGCAGCGGGAATCCAACGCGCACTGCGCTCGAAGAAAATATCGCCGCGCTCGAAGGCGGAGTCGGCTGCTCAATAACCACTACCGGCATGGCGGCAACCACAACTGTCATGCTTCTATTGAAACCAGGCGACCACATAGTCGCAAATACCGATATCTACGGCGGAACATATCGCTTGTTCGACCAGGTTCTAAAACCGCTTGGCTACAAATTTACCTTCATAGACATGACTGACTTGGATGCGGTGAAAGAGAGCGTAACGCCGGAAACCAAAATGATTTGGATAGAAACGCCGTCGAACCCCTTTCTCCACATTACCGATATCGCGGGCGTCGTGGCCATCGCGAAGAACAATAAAATCCTGACGGTAGCTGACAATACTTTCTTGTCCCCTTACTTCCAGAAACCATTGGAACTTGGCGTTGACATTGTGATTCACTCGACAACGAAATATTTGAACGGCCACAGCGACGTTGTGGGGGGCGCTATCGTATATTCCACCAAGGAACTGCAGGAGCGCGGAAATTTCTTGGTGAATGCCACGGGGGTTGCCGGTTCGCCATTTGACTCGTGGCTTGTCTCGCGCGGAGTGAAGACCCTGGCACTGCGCATGGAAGCGCATCAGAAAAATGCGCAAGCAATTGCGGAATTTTTGGAAAGCAACAAGAATGTGAAGCGCGTGTATTATCCCGGGCTGGGGAGCCATCCGCAGCAAGACCTGATAAAAAAGCAAATGACCGGTTTCGGCGGCATTGTCACGTTTGAGCTTGATACAGCAAAGGTGCCGCTAAAAACATTCTTTAAGAAATTGAAATATTTTTCCCTGACGGTGTCGCTTGGTGGAGTGGAATCGCTGATAGAAGCTCCGTGGTTCATGAGCCATGCTTCGATGGGCAAAGACGGCCTTAAAAACTCCGGCATAACGGAAGAAGTCGTGCGCATTTCAGCCGGAATCGAAGACGCGGAAGATTTGATTGAAGACCTCGCAAATGCGCTCAAGGGATAACTTTGCCGCGCGTCTCAATATACAAACATATCTCTATGTTCCACAATCTCTCACGACCGTGAGAGATTGTGGAACTGCTAAAAGCGAGTTCGGGATGCGAAATTTCATTCTCATCATCTCAAACCTCGCTCTAATTTCGCGAATTCTGATCCTTTATTGACTTGCACCATATAAGGTTGACATGGACGTCATTATCGACTATGTTAATTAAGTAAGTTCCGGCACCAGCCGGACGCTTTTTTTAAAAAAATAATGGAACGCAGTGAAATATATTTTTCTTAACCCAGCACCTTCGTTTCCTAATGAAACAAAGGTGCTGGGTGTAAGATATTCTAATTCGCTTCGCTCATAACAATATCTAACATGGCTCTACTCGACCTAAAAACCCTTAATTCAGCTTTGGATGAACTGCAGCACGAGCGCGGTATTTCGCGCGAGTCTGTGATTGACGCGCTTTCAACCGCGCTCGCCGCGGCCTACCGCCGCGAATACGGCAAGCGCGGGCAAATTATCCGCGCCACGTTCAATGCGGAAACCGGCGACATGGAATTCCGCCAGGCAAAAATCGTCGTTGATAAAACTCTGGTCAGAACTCCGGACGAGGAGGGCGAGGATAAAGGTGAGGAGGACGTGTCACGCCGTAGCGAAGCGGAGGCGGACCACCGCTCCCGCTTCAATCCCGAACAGCACATCATGCTCGAAGACGCGCGCCGCATCAAAAAGGACGCGCAACTCGACGAAGAAATCTCATTCCCTCTCGAAGCGCATGAGGATTTCGGCCGCATCGCGGCGCAAGCCGCCAAGCAAGTTGTTATGCAGAAAGTCCGCGAGGCAGAACGCGCTTCAATAATTTCTGAATTCGGAGAACGGGAAGGCGAGGTTGTAACGGGGCATGTGCAAAGATTCGAGCGAGGCAATTTATATGTTGACCTCGGCCGCGCGACAGCTATTCTCCCCTACGAGGAACAAATACCGGGCGAACGATACCGTCAAGGAGAGCGCGTGCGCGCCCTGCTTTTGCACGTCGATGAAGGCGTGCGCGGAACTTTCATCCGCTTGTCGCGTTCGCACCCGAAATTCTTAACAAAACTATTTGAAGCGGAAGTGCCGGAAATGGCATCAGGAGTCGTCGAAGTGAAGGCAATCGTCCGCGAGCCGGGAAGCCGCGCAAAAATCGCGGTGTTCTCGAAAGACGACCACGTTGACCCTGTGGGAGCCCTCGTAGGGCAGCGCGGGGTGCGCGTCGCCGTCGTTACATCCGAACTCGGCGGAGAAAAAATTGATGTCGTCGAGTGGTCTGAAAAACCGTCGGAATTCGTGCAGGAATCTCTGAAACCGGCGCAAGTTCTGGAAATCCAACTCTTTGAGGACGAAGCCCGCGCGGTCGTGAAGGTAGCGGAAGACCAGCAATCGCTTGCGATTGGCCGCGGCGGCCAGAATGTGCGGCTTGCCGCGCGCTTGACCGGCTGGAAGATAGACATCCGCTCCGCGGGAGGCACACAAGTCGCTGAATCCGAAAAAGTAGAGGGCGAAGCAAAAATCGTTTCTGAAACTGCGGAGGAAAAGCCGGTAGAAAAGAAAGAAGAGTCTGCTGAAGGAAAAACCGAATAATCAAGTGGCATTTAACAAAAATTAAACACACCATCACCTGTCATTGCGACCGTGAGCATAGCGTGGCGGGAAGCAATCCAGGAGTTCTTTAGACCTGGATTGCATTCGTCGTACCCTCCTCATTCCTCGCAATGACGAAATGGCTAATTGAAGATGCTATAACCTATCGTAAAAAGCTAACTAATAGAAGCGCCACAATATTCACCACTTTAATCATCGGGTTAATCGCAGGTCCCGCAGTATCTTTGTAGGGGTCGCCCACCGTGTCGCCGGTAACCGCCGCGGCATGAGCGTGTCCCTTTTTCCCGCCGTAGTTTCCATCTTCAATATATTTCTTCGCGTTGTCCCACGCGGCGCCTCCGGAAGTCATCGAAATCGCGACGAAAAGTCCGGTAACAATCACCCCTACCAAAAGTCCGCCGAGCGCCTGCAAGCCAAGGAGCCAAAACACCAAAATCGGCACAAGAACCGGAAGAAGCGCCGGCACAATCATTAGCTTCTGCGCGACAGCCGTTACAATTTCCACCGCCTTGCCGTAATCGGGCTTCGCGGTTCCCTCCATAATTCCGGGAATTTCCTTGAACTGTCGGCGCACTTCTTCAACGACAGCGTGTCCGGCTTTGCCGACAGCGCTCATCGCGAACGCCGAGAAAAGGTACGGGAGCAATCCTCCTATGAGAAGCCCCGCGAGAACGGTTGGGTTGCTCAAATCAAAAGTGAGAGCGCCCGAAGCGAGGTTCGAAATTTCTTGCGTGTATGAGGCGAACAAAACCGTCGCAGCAAGCCCTGCCGATGCGATGGCGTATCCCTTTGTTACTGCCTTGGTCGTATTGCCGACAGCGTCGAGCTGATCGGTTACCGCGCGCACATCGGAAGAGAGTCCCGACATTTCCGCGATGCCTCCGGCGTTGTCGGTAATCGGACCGAACGCATCGATGGCGATAACGGTAGCCGTCAGAGAAAGCATCGCCATGACGGCAATCGCGATTCCATAAAGACCGGCAAGGTAAAATGCCAGAAGAATGCTGCCTGTTATAAGCAAGACCGGAAGAGCGGTTGCCTCCATTGAAACGCCGAGCCCGGTGATGATGTTGGTGCCATGTCCTGTGGTAGATGCCTTCGCGATTGATTTAACCGGATTGTAGTTCTTGCTCGTGTAGTAATCGGTGATGATGAACATGCCGATAGTTACGCCGATTCCGATGAGAGCGCAGTAGAAAAGATTCATGACGTTGAACGAACCGTTCCCCTCCATGATTATTTTCGTCAGCGGGTAGAACGCGGCCACCGAAAGCACGGCCGAGACGATGAGCCCGCGATAGAGGACCGACATGATGGAATTCTCGGTTCCCCCGCGGACTACGAACGTTGAAAGTGCGCACGCGATAAGCGCCACGGCGCCGAGTGCAAGCGGAAACATAATGGCTCCTGGGAAGTTCGGAAGAAGAAGCGAACCGAGAAGCATAACAGCGACTGCCGAGACGACATACGTTTCAAAAAGGTCCGCCGCCATGCCTGCTGTGTCGCCTACGTTGTCGCCCACGTTGTCTGCGATAACCGCCGGATTGCGCGGGTCGTCCTCGGGAATTCCGGCCTCAATTTTGCCTACCAAATCAGCACCCACATCGGCGCCTTTTGTAAAAATTCCTCCGCCAAGTCGCGCGAAGACCGAGATGAGCGACGCGCCGAAAGCAAGGCCAACCATAGCCCCCAAATCACCCGTTACCCAGTAGAATATAGTGATGGAGAGAAGCGCGAGAGCGGCAACGGTGAGACCGGTAACCGAGCCGGCGCGGAACGCAGCGCTAAGTGCAGCGGGAATTCCCTTGCGCGCCGCCTCTGCCGTGCGGACATTCGCGCGCACAGCAACTGCCATGCCGATATAGCCTGAAAGCGCAGACACAAAAGCGCCGATAAGAAATCCGATGGCCGCGAGCCATGTAATGAAATATCCGAGGAAAAGAAAGAAGATTACCGCGACCAAAGCCACCACCTTGTATTGCCGGACGAGGTATGCGTTTGCCCCTTCTTTAATCGCATCGGCAATATCCGTCATTTTCTTGCTGCCATCCGCGAGGCTCAAAACCTGCATCGCTAGATACCCGCTGAACGCGAGCGTCACCAGACCTGAAACAACTGTCCACAAGAAAATCGTTGACTGCATATCGTATATAATGAATAAATGATTAATATTGATGCCGCGGAGTGTAATGCATTTCAATCTGTTTGACAATACGACCAGTTCCGCGCCATTGCGCATGTCAACAATAGCTCACGGCCGTGAGTTATTGTTGACATTGCCCACCTTCGCCAGTTTTGCACACCCCCGCAAGCGCGCCTGCCGCGCAGTGGTACACTTTCGGTAGTTAGAATCCTTTAATTTATTCAGCCTAATTTAATAACGCCATGAGATATCCATCGCCTGCTGTAGTAACTGTGACCGCGCTTCTCGCATTTTCAGGTATTGCCTTTGCAGAAGAAACATCGCAAGCCGCCGGCTCTGCGCCGGCTCCCGCACGCGCGACGGTTATTAGAGAAAAGCGTGCAGACCTTAAGGGGGCGTTAAAGGATGTACAAGCGAATTTCAAAACCAGCGTGAAAGACCTGCGAACAGGAACTAAGGCACAAATGCAGGTAGCATCCTCATCGGCTGAACGCCGTGCAATAGAAAGAAATGCCGTTCAGAATACAAAGGCGCTCATTCAAGCGCGCAAGGCCAGTTCGACGAAAATCATTGAACAAAAAAAGGAACTTGCACGCAAGAACGTGGGAAAAATTGAGCAACGATATGTAGTTGCCATAAAGCAATTTGATAACTTGGTAACGAGGATACAATCCCGGATAGCTAAAATGAAGTCCGCAGGAGCCGATACGACCAAAGCCGAGGCGGCATTGGCACGGGCTCAAACAGCCATTGAGCAAGTTAAGGCCGATGCGCAGAAACTGGCTGACCTGCGCGCGCAAGACCAGTCGGGCCAAGCAAAAGAGCTGCGCGCCCGGGTTGAAGCCGCAGTTAAGCAAGTGAACGCAAGCATGAAGGCGGCACACAACGCCCTTGATAAAGCGGGAAAGGCGCTCACCGTGATCGAAAGATTGAAGCAAAAGAAATCTCCCGCCACAACGTCTACTGAACCCTCTGCTGAAACCGAGTCGGCTCAGACAAGTAATTAATTAGTGGTATCCTAAACACATCATATGGATGAATTCAATAAAGTGAACGAAGCAAATACATCGGCAACGTCTCAGCCAGTGGCACCGCAGGTGGCGGTTTCCCGTTCCGGCGCGGGTTCGATTGTCGGTGCTATAATTATTATCATCTTGCTTGCCATAGGAGCGTTTTACTTCTGGGGAGCACAATTGAATAATGTAGATAATAATCCCCCGCCGCTTATCCTGGGAAATGAAACTTCGGAATCAGAGAGCGACGCCACCGCAGGCCTTCCTGCCCAGCAAACATCCGACGAGACCGCGGCAATCAATGCAGACATTCAAGCAATGAACATAGACCGATTGAACGAAGCGCAAGTCGCAAGCGCGGGAGCGCTGTAAGAAATTACCGAGGAATTGAGTCGGAATAATCCCGATACTTAGTTAATTAACTAAGTATTGGGATTTGAATAATTAGAAAGACTGATTTGTCTCCTCGCTCTAAAATGAAAAGTATGATAAGAAATACCGATGTCTGACCGTCAACAGGCGAATCAGCAGATTCGTGGCTCGGCCCCGATGCCTGACTCATCGGCCGAAACAAAAACCGCCACAAAAAATAATCCTGCGGAAACGACCGTAAAAATTGAGCGCGACACCGAACGCTGGGAAGTTGAAGTGAAAGCGGAAATTCCGACCGAGATTCTTCTTACATACCGCGATAACGCAGTAAAAGAAATTCAGAAAACCGCAAAACTTGACGGGTTCCGACCGGGACACGCACCCGAATCGGAAATAATCCGCGTCTACGGTGAGCCGGCAATCCTTAGGCATGCGGCGGAAGATGCGGTCCAGCATGAATTGCCGGAAATCTTGGCTTCGCAAAAATTACCCATCGTGCAAACGCCCCACGTAACTATCAATGCTCCGGAAGAAGGCAAGCCGCTTTCGTTTACGGCGCGCGCCGCACTTGCCCCCGAAATCAAGCTCCCTGATTACAAAGAAATCGCAAAGAAGCACCTAAAAGATAAGAAAGAAGCCACCGTTTCGGATGAGGAACATGCAAAAGCGATGACTCACCTGCGCAGAGAACGCGCCCGTATTGAAAAAGTGGAGGCTGGCAAAAAGCCGGCGGAGGCCGCGGATGAATCGCGCGCCATGGAGGAGAAAGATTTGCCGCAACTTGATGATGCTTTCGCCATCAGCATCGGCTATGAAAGCATCGCCCACTTCCATACAAAAGTGCGCGAGAACATGAAGGCCGAAAAAGAACGGCAAGCAACCGACACTCGGCGCCAGGCGATAATTGAAGAGCTCGTTAAGAATTCTAAAATTAACTATCCGGCGATACTGCGGGAATACGAAATAAATGAAATGGAGGCGCGGCTCAAAGATGACCTCGCGGGAGCTGGAATGACTCTTGAGGCATATCTAGCGCAAATAAAAAAGACGTGGGAGCAAATTCTCACGGAATGGAAAGCGCCGTCCGACACGCGCGCAAAAACACGCCTCATTCTCGGCGAAATCGCCCGCATCGAAAAAATCGAACCTGATGAGGCGCAACTCGCGCAAGAAGTGGAACACGCAAAAAAGCATTACAAAGACGCCGCCCCTGAAGCCTTGAGGGCCCACATTGCCCACGCGATGCGCAACGAAGCAGTTTTGAAATTCCTGGAGTCGCTTGAGGCAAAGAAATAATTGATTCTTAAAAAGAAGTTGCTATGATGTCGATATGACAAAAGAAACACCCCGTGCGCAAATGCTGGTTCCCATGGTCGTCGAGAAAAGTTCTTTCGGCGAACGCGCGTACGATATTTTTTCCCGCCTTCTCAAAGAGCGGATTATATTCTTGGGTGGCCCAATCGAGAGCGAGACCGCAAATTTGATAATCGCCCAGCTTCTCTTCCTCGCTTCAGAAGACCCTAAAAGGGATGTCTCCCTCTACATCAACTCTCCCGGCGGTTCTGTTTCGGCAACGCTCGCAATGATAGACACGATGAACCACATCCAACCGGCTGTTTCTACCGTTTGTGTCGGTATGGCGGCATCGGGCGCGGCGTGGCTGCTCTCTTCCGGAGAAAAGGGAAAGCGCTTCATTCTGCCCAACGCGGAGGTCATGATCCACCAGCCCTTGGGAGGCGCTGAAGGGCAGGCATCGGACATCGCGATTACCGCCCAGCACATCCTCGCTACCCGCGACCGCTTGAACAAAATGATGGCCAAAAATACAGGGCAAACACTGAAGAAAATCGAGACGGATGTAGACCGCGACTTCTTCATGACGGCCGAAGAAGCCTTGAAATACGGCATTGTGGATAAGGTGCTGACATAAATAAGCTCCAAAACTCAAGCTCCAAGCCCCAAACAAGCTCCAGTATATAAATTCCAGAAAAATAAACTGTGTGCGTTTTGGAGTTTAAGAGTTTAATTATTGAGATTTTGTTTGGTTTTTGAGATTTAGGGCTTGGAGCTTGCGATTTACGTGGTATACTCTTCATGTACACCAATTAATATTTATGAATTTGCATCCTCGCCTCGCATCTGGATTCGCATTGAAATTTAATAAAACTATGCCTGTGTTAATGAACTATTCACACAGCTCTTTTGTCGTAGTCTAAAAATTACAGATGCGCGTTGGGGTCACCTACGCGTATGGAATTAAAAATAGCCCTTCTTCTCGTCGCCCTCGCGGGCGTTATAGGCATTGGACTCGGATACTACCTCCGATTCATTATCAGTTTGGGAAAGCGCGGCTCAATGGAAATCATTGTCCGGCAGATGACGCTTGACGCGGAAGTCAAGGCGAAGCGCATCATCGAGGAGGCCGAAAAGAAAGGCGCAGAGAAAGCCGCACAACTGACGAATGAATTCAAGGAGCGCGAGCGCGAATTGAAGCAGACAGAAGAGCGCCTCGTACGCAAAGAGGAGCTTGTTGATAAACGCCAGTCGAACAACGACGCCGAACAGGAAGCTCTCGCCAAAAAAGGCGAGGAGATACAAAAAACCAGGGAAAAAGCCGAGGAACTGGTGCGCGCCCAACAGGAACAGCTTGAAAAAACCGCCGGACTTACCGCCGAACAAGCGCGGAACGAACTCATATCGTCCATAGAGAAACGATATGAAAAGGATATTGAGAGCCGGATGCGCAAACTGGAACTGACCGGCAACGAAAAGCTCGAACAAAGAGCAAAGGAAATCCTGACGACGTCTGTCCACCGCCTCGGCAATTCGGTCGTATCCGACGTACTCGCAACGACGATGGCGCTTCCTAACGATGAAATAAAAGGAAAAATCATAGGTAAGGAAGGCCGCAACATCCGCGCGTTCGAGCGCGCGACAGGCGTTGATGTCATCGTGGACGATACGCCCGGAACTATTACGCTTTCTTCGTACGACCCGATTCGCCGCCAGATAGCGCGAATAGCGCTTGAGAATTTGATACTGGACGGAAGGATACAACCCGCAAAAATCGAGGAAGCGGTCGTGAAGGCAGAAGCAGAAATAAATACCATAATCAAGAAGAAAGGCACGGAAGCCGCCTACGAAGCGCGCGTTCCGAATCTCGACCCGAAGTTGCTCATGATATTGGGTCGCCTTTATTTCCGCACAAGCTATGGCCAAAATGTACTTGACCATTCCGTAGAAGTTGCGCACTTGGCCGGAATGCTCGCCGAAGAACTCGGCGCAAATCCGGCCGTCGCACGCGCAGGAGCCTTGATGCACGACATCGGAAAAGCGGTTGACCACGAAGTGACCGGCACGCATGTGGAAATCGGCAGAAGAATTCTGCAGAAATTCGGCGTGGGAGAAGATGTCGTTAAAGCAATGCAGGCGCATCACGAGGAATATCCGTACGAAACGCCTGAATCAATGATAGTGCAGGTGGCAGACGCCATTTCCGGCGGCCGCCCCGGTGCGCGCCGCGATTCCGTCGAGAATTACATCAAGCGGCTTGAAGAACTTGAAGCAATTGCCAATAAAATGCCGGGAGTTGAAAAGACCTACGCAATCGCCGCAGGCCGCGAAATCCGCGTTATCGTAAAACCTGCAGAAATCACCGACCTCGACGCCCGCAAGCTCGCGCGTGACATAGCCGACAAAATCGAAGCCGATTTGCAATACCCGGGTGAGATAAAAGTATCAGTAATACGAGAGACGAGAGTTATTGAATACGCGAGATAAAAGCAGGTTATGTTATACTGGCGCAATGTCTGTTAAAGAGTTGCAAAAAAGGAATATTGACCCCGCCTTGCGGGCTGTTATTGCTGATTCAATCCAGGAGATTCTCGGCGACCCTGACTTTGGGCTTGAACTGACCACATCCGCGAAAAGGAAATTGAAAGTGGCAATTAAAGATACTCGAAAGGGAAAAACTCTTGCTGAAATTCGCGCGAAGTATTGTTAAATTTCTATGGCCATTTGGCGCGTAGAATTTAGGCTTAATGGACAAATGTGATGCTACCCGCGCGCAAAAAGAATTGAACGCGCAAGTTTAATCTGCCGAGCGTGCGTGAGGCCGGAGTGAACGGCAATCGCAGTCTTTGCTTTCTTGAAGGAACCGTCGAGCGTGTTGGTGG
>JAUSGQ010000058.1 GCA_030674455.1 bacterium | reverse complement strand
AAATGGATCGGATAGCCGGCTCTGATATAGTCAAGCGCCCGCTTGGTGACGCCCTGGATGTAAGGAGTCTCAACAAAGTCGGGTTTCTTCTCCAACGTCAGGACCGTCAACTCTTCGCGGACAGTCAACTCTTCGGCTTGGCTCATCGCACCTACTCCTTATCCTCATAGGAAACCACTCCTCTACCCCGGCACTCCAGACACGCCAGACCGCTTGAGATTTCATAGGCCCGCCCCTCGCAACCAGAGCAGCGTCGCGTCGGACCTGAGACCGGGGGTACCACCCCCGCCCCGCGACAGACCGCGCAACTGAACGTCTTGTGGCTGCCGGTCCCCCTGCAGTACCGGCAGGGCACACACGGGAAAGGAGCCAACACGGTCCCTTTCCCATGGCAGACATAACAGGTGGCTCCCCATCTGAGGATTCCATACGGATCGCTCCCCGTTCCTCGACAGAATGCGCAGCCCCGCTCGCGTCTCTCTCCCATGCCGGCCAATGTCGTCGTAGAGGCCTACTTGCTCTCGAGCGGAAAATAGAGGCGCGTGCTTTCGTTCTTCCCCACCTCGCCCCTCTCGACCAGCTCGGTTGCAGTGCGGCCGACGACTGAGGCGTGAAGATCCACGACCTCCCCAATCTGGGAGGCGGAGATGCCGCTGGGATGCATCTGGATGACGTGAAGAATCTTCTCCTCATCGGACATTTTCGCCCAGGCTTCTTTAGTCTGTTTCTTCTCCTCGGCCTTCCGTTGCCGGTCCGCTTCGGCCTCAGCCCGACGCTTCTCTTCGGCTTCGCGCCGGCGGGCCGCTTCAGCCGCGACCTGCGCCTTGGCCTTCCGCTCTTCTTCGACCTTCGTCCGCTCAATCTCCGCTGCGTTACGGCTAGGCGCTGCACGCACCGCCAGAGCCACCCCACCGGCTTCGGCTGCCGACAGGCCACTCCAGATCTGATGGGCAGCCTGTATGTCTTCCTGGAGAGTTCGCCGCGACCCGCTGAAGCGTTCCAGCAGTCCGTTCATCTCGGTGCCACGCTCGCGGACGGAGGAGACTAAGCGGTTTCGGAGCTGCTCGGCCATCTCGCCCCGCGCCCGACCAAACCCCGTTGTGAGGTCTCGGGCCTGCTCCGCAAGCTCGCCCGTCCGGTGCCGGATCGCCGAGATCGCCCGTGCCAATTCCCGCGCCGTATCGCGGCCACTCTGCTTGCGGGACCTGCAGGCGTCGGCGAGCAGACCGGACACGTGCGATCGAATTGTTCCTGTAAACGCCTTCAGGTTTTCAGTCAGCTCGTCCGCCATCTCACCACGTGACACCTGCAAATTGTTCATCAGTTCGGCGACTTCACCGGAGCGACCGCGGCGGTCTTTGGCCAACCCCGCGCGCTGCGCCTTAGTCATCTGGCTATACGCTTTGGTAAAATCGGCGCGTCCTTTGGCAAAATCAGCGCGCAGGGAGGCCACAGAGGTTGCCACCGCTTTGGTTGACTGGACGAGCCTCCGCCGGAGACTGCGCTGCATGCGGACATGATCCTGGCGAAATCCGTCGCACATCGTGCCCGTGTTGGCGAGTATCGTATGCACGTTGCCCGATCGACTCACACGATCAGCGACAAAACCGGACTTCAAATCCTTGGCCATTGCCGTACGCTCCCGACCGAACGCTTGCAGCAT
>JAUSGQ010000051.1 GCA_030674455.1 bacterium | reverse complement strand
ATGCGCAGCGTGGAATTCCCGGGAGTAAGCTCTGCGGCGCGTGAGAGGTAACCGTCGCGCTGCTCGTAACGGCGCAGTTCATGCGCCGCGCGCGCCGCGAGCACCGCGCCGAGCGCCGGCGATTCGCCCGACTCCATGGCGCTCGCCGCGGCTTGCTCGGCGCGGCCGTAGCGGCCCTCGAAAAACGCGACCAGCGCGTCCAGCAGCATGCTGCGCGCTTTTTCCCGGCGCCGCCGTTCCCGGAAGTCGCGTACTTGCGCCGGAAGTCCGAGCGCACCGAAAATAAACCTCAGCAGCAGATAAACCGCCGCGAAACCGGTGGCCAGCAGCAACAGCGCCATATTGAGCGACAGCTCGACCCGGTACGGCGGCCATACCAGCAGCGCGTAGCCGGTATTGAGGCGCAGTGCCAGCGCCAGCGCGACAGCAAGCGCAAATAACCCGAGGATCCAGAATACCCAGCGCACGCTTGTTCCCGGCTAGCGGCCGCGCTCTCGCGTCAGCCGGTAATTGCGCACCGCGTCGAGACTCGCTGCGACATCGGGAAGCTCGATGCCGATCTGGCTGTCGTGCAACTGGCTGAGCGCGGTAACGGCGTTGGCGACAGTCTTGGCGCGCGTGTCGTAATAGCGCGTCAACCAGTCGCGCGCCGCCTTGAGATCGGCCCTGAAACTTTTTTCGTCATGGGCGAGCAGCGCCAGCCGCGCGCTCAGGAGGCGCAGCTTGACGTTTTCGCGCAAAAAATACGACTGCGCCGGCGCCAGCAGCGGCAGGTCTGGTTGCTCCATATTCTGAATCCGCACCAGATCGCGCAGATCGCGCCACAGTTCGCGCGCGAAGCGCATCCAGGCGCTATCGTCGGCAGCGCCCCGGGTCGCGGGTGCCGGCGCGGGCGGGCGGACTTCCATCGCCAGCGGCAGGCTATCGATCGCGCCGAGCAGATTGTCGAGACGCGCGCTGATTCCGATTACGTCGAGGTGGGGCGCAAGCTTGAGCCGCTCGATGTCGCGCGCGATCGCTTTGCGCAGACCCG
>JAUSGQ010000046.1 GCA_030674455.1 bacterium | reverse complement strand
GAGCACTACCCGTCCGAGCTCTCGGGGGGGCAGCAGCAGCGCGTTGCCATTGCGCGCGCCATCATTACCGATCCGACGATCCTCGTTGCCGATGAGCCGACCGGGGATCTCGACCGCGTGTCGGCCGCAGAGATACTCAATCTGATCGAACGCCTCAACCACGAGCTCGGCAAGACCGTGATCATGGTCACGCACGACCCGCACGCGGCGGCAAAGGCGCACACGGTGCGGCATCTCGAAAAAGGCGAACTGAGCGACGGCTGAGAGTCCCTGTTGATGTACTTTCTCAAGCTGATAGTCAGAAACGCATTCCGCCACAGGCTGCGCACGGGCCTGACTGCGCTCGGCATCGTGGTCGCGGTCCTCGCGTTCGGTCTGCTGCGCACCGTGGTCGATGCATGGTACGCGGGCGCAGCGTCGGCGTCGGCGACGCGGCTGGTGACGCGCAACGCGATTTCGCTGGTATTCTCGCTGCCGCTGACCTAGATGGGCAAGATCAGGCAGATCGAGGGCGTGAAGTCGGTGTCGCACGCCAACTGGTTCGGCGGCATCTACATCACCGAGAAGAACTTCTTTCCGCAGTTCGCGGTGCAGGCACAGAGCTATTTCGCGCTGTACCCGGAATTCGTCGTTGCTCCCGGGCAGATGCGCGATTTTCTGCGTGACCGCAAGGGCGCGATCGTCGGCCGCAAGCTCGCCACCACCTACGGCTTCAGGCTGGGCGATCAGGTGACGCTGCGCGGCACGATATTTCCCGGCAACTGGGAGTTCGTGGTGCGCGGCATCTATGACGGGGCGGAAGCCAGGACCGACACCTCGCAGTTCTTCTTTCACTGGGACTATCTGAACGAGACGATGATGAAGCTCGCGCCGCGGCGCGCCAATACGGTCGGCGTTTACGTCATCGGGCTCACCAGCGCCGAGCGTGCCGCCGCAGTCACCCTCGCCATCGACGCGACTTTCAGGAATTCGCTCGCCGAAACGCTGACCGAGACCGAGCAGGCGTTCCAGCTCGGCTTCGTGTCGATGACCGAGGCCATCGTGGTCGCGATCAAAATCGTGTCGTTCCTCGTCATTTTCATCATCATGGCGGTGATGGCCAACACCATGGCGATGACCGCGCGCGAGCGCACCGCCGAGTATGCGACGCTCAAAGCGCTCGGCTTCGGTCCGCTGCCGGTGGCGGCAATGATCTTCGGCGAATCGCTCGCGATCGCGGGCGCCGGGGGCCTGATCGGTGTCGTGCTTACGTTTCCGGTTGCCGAGCGTTTCGGCGCGGAGATGGGCGGCCTGTTTCCGGTGTTCAACGTCAGCCGCGAGACGGTGACGATGCAGGCCGCGGCCGCGCTGCTGGTCGGCGCCGTTGCCGCCTGTCTGCCGGCGCTGCGTGCGGCGCGGGTGCGCATTGCCGAAGGCTTGCGGCACGCGGGATGAAAATCCCGCTTTCGTATTCGTTCCGCAACCTGTGGACGCGCAAGCTGACGACCGCGCTCACCGCTGGCGGCATGGCGCTCGTGGTGTTCGTGTTCGCGACCGTGCTGATGCTGGAGGAGGGCTTGCGAAAAACGCTGGTCGAAACCGGCTCTCACGACAACGTCATCGTGATCCGGCGTTCGTCGCAGACCGAGGTGCAAAGCGTGATCGACCGCGCGCAGGCGGCAATCATCGAAAGCCAGCCGCAGGTCGCGCTCGGTGCCGACGCCGAGCGGCTGGTGTCCAGGGAAACCGTGGTGCTGGTCAATCTCAGCAAGCGCGACACCGGCCGGCCGACCAACGTGCTGATCCGCGGCGTCGCGCCGCAGGGGCTCACGCTGCGGCCGCAGGTCAAGATCATCGCCGGGCGCACGTTTCGGCCCGGCTCCTCGGAAATCGTCGCCGGACGCAGCGCGGCCGAGCGCTTCAAGGGCGCGGGCATCGGCGAGACGCTGTGGTTCGGGCTGCGGGAGTGGAC
>JAUSGQ010000044.1 GCA_030674455.1 bacterium | reverse complement strand
AAAAGCCTGCCCGCCAAAGCCAGAGCGATGCAAGTTATACTTAAAATAAATGTTATGTATTTACTAACTAATCAAGTCAGTAACCATCGCAACTTTAGGCGATGGCAGGCGGGCTTCTAACGGGATGAATTACGACACGACACATTTCAAAGACGTTGCAGTTTGTTATCTTCCAAATCTCGACGGTGGTGGCACGGATTTCGGGCAAGAGTATATACAGGTCGTTAAAGAAAAGTTTGGCAAAGTCGGGCATATATTTGAGTTTTGCGCTGGGCCCGGTTTTATCGGCTTCTCTCTTCTCGCAAACGGGCTTTGCGATAGACTGACGCTGGCGGATATTAATCCGGAGGCAGTAAAAGCATGCAAGGAAACGGTTAAGCGAAACAATCTAGAGTCAAAGGTTTCTGTATATCAGTCGGATTGTTTAGACCAGATACCGGAAAGTGAGAAGTGGGATTTGGTAGTAGGAAATCCTCCACATTGGTGTACTGACTCGGAGGAAGTTTATAAGAGAGACATTAGAAGATTTGATCCGGGATTAAGAATACATAAGAGATTCTATAAAAGCATACGGAAATTCTTGAAACCAGATGGCGCAATTTTATTGCAGGAAAACAAGACGGCTACACGGATTGAGGATTTTATTCCAATGATACAAGAGAATGGTCTTGAAATGATTGAGACCTTCAGAGGTCCGACCGCTTCTGTGATCTCTAAGATTTTAAAAGGACAGAACCCCATGTGGAGAAAATCCGGATACTATTTTATTTGGTGCAAAGCTAAATAACGGAGCCGACAGTACACCCATCACAGGTATGCACAATCCATTCTTGATCGGCGAACGCATCTACCTTCGCGCCATAGAAGAGAGTGATTTGAATGCAACGTATCGCGAGTGGTTCAATGACGAAGAAGTTTGCCGCTACAGCGCGCATCATTGCTTCCCGCGCTATGACCAGGATATGCGCGAATACTATGACAAAGTAATCAAATCTAAGGAAAATATCGTTCTTGCGATTTGCGACAAAGAAACCGACGCGCACATCGGGAACATTGCTCTGGAGAATATACGTCTGATAAGCCAGGTGGCAGAGATCGCAATCATAATTGGAGAGAAACAAGCATGGGGGAAAGGACTTGGAACTGAAGCAATGCGGCTCATGCTTCAGCACGGATTCAAGGAACTCAACTTGCATCGCATTTGGATGGGAACTTTGTCTGAGAATATCGGCATGCAGAAAATCGCGGTTGCTCTTGGGTTTACCGATGAAGGGCGCGCGCGTGAAGAAGAGTTCAAGGGCGGGAAATTTAACGACGTTATACGGTACGGACTTTTAAGCGGGGAGCTTAAGTCCTAGGGAGAGAATTGTTGAATAAATGGGGCTTTTGTGCTATAATGAACCCTAATATGGCTTCACGCCCTCCCACAAAAAGCATGTCTTTTGCGACATTACTAAAGGGGAAAACGGTTCTTATTACCGGCGGCACGGGCACATTCGGGCACGCGCTCATCGCTCGCTTGCTCGGCGTGAAAGCCATCAAGAAGATTATCGTTTTAAGCAGGGATGAACTGAAACAAAGCCAGATTCAGCACATATATCCAAAAGAGTCGCGTTTGCGATATTTTTTGGGCGATGTACGAGACAAGGAACGGCTCATGCGCGCGTTTGCGGGCGTTGATATCGTTGTTCACGCGGCCGCGCTCAAGCAAGTGCCAGCGACAGAATACAATCCATTTGAGGCGATTAGGACAAATGTCGTCGGGACGCAAAATGTGATTGACGCGGCCATCGACCAGAAGGTCCTGAAAGTCCTTCTTGTGTCTTCTGACAAGGCGGTGGAACCTATAAATCTTTATGGCGCGACGAAAATGTGCGCGGAAAAGCTTTGCGTAGCCGCGAACGTGTATGGTGCCGGCTCTACCGCGCTCAGCGTCATTCGCTATGGAAATGTCATAGGCAGTCGCGGAAGCCTCGTTGAACTTATTGATAAACAGCGCGCAAGCGGGACTATCACTTTGACTGATGGCCGAATGACGCGTTTCTGGATAAATATTAATCAGGTAATGGATATCGTACTTGAGTGTCTGGATGTCATGAAGGGCGGAGAGATATTCGTTCCAAAGATGAAAAACGCTCCTGTGCGCGAAGTCATGGAGCTTATCGCTCCTGAGTGCAGAATAAAAACAATAGGAATGCGTCCAGGAGAGAAGATACATGAAATGCTCATCACGCAATACGAGTGCGGTCGGGCGCACGAACTTGCCCGCATGTATGTGATTCGCCCTGAATTCGGGCATTATGACACGAAATGGCTCTCTCTCGCGCCGCTCGTTCCGAAGGGTTTCTTATACGGAAGCGGGAGTACGGATTTCAAATTGACAGAGGCAGAAGCAAAAGCTCTCTTTGCAAAGTAAATCTCTATGGCACGGCCGAGGATGGCGAAGAGTAAACCGAAGTATCGCGTTGCGATAATCGGTTGCGGAAAAATCGGCGCTCTTTTTGAATCGGAACCGAAGCGCGAGAAGCCGGCGAGTCACGCTGGTGCCGTTATGGCGAATCACAGAACCGAGCTTATCGCGCTCGTGGATACCGATACTAAGAATCTTGCCGCTGCACGGAAACTGTTCCCGCACGCGGCAGGTTACGCATCGCTTACAGAATGCTTGAAGCTTGAGCATCCAGACATAGTTATCATTGCGACTCCCTCCACTGCGCGTCTCGCGCCTCTCAAAGAATGCGTACGTTTTCGCATACCAATGGTTGTTTGTGAAAAACCGTTGGCGAAAAGCGCCAGAGAGGCAAAAAAAATGGAAGCTATCGTTGCGAAAAGTGGCGTGACATTCGTACTCAATTATCATCGGCGTTTCTCCCCGCTGTTTGCTCGTGCTCGCGCCTCTATTACAAAAGGAAAGATAGGTACAGTTCAGCAAGTTACGTGTTATTACAGCAACGGATTGTATAACAATGGCGGACATACGCTAGATGCGTTGCAGTATCTGCTTGATGATACTTTCGTATCTGTTGTCGCAACAAAGAATGCCAAAAACAACACATTCCCAAAGGGAGATGTAAATGTTGACGCACTACTGACAACAAAAAAAGGAACGACGATTTCCTTGCAAAGTTTTGACCAAAAAGAGTACGGCATTCATGATTTTCGCATCTATGGCACCAAGAGAAGTATTGCAATTACCGACTACGGAGTGACCCTTATTGAAACACCGGTTGGCCAATCGCGATTTGTCGGAATAAAACAGCTTGATAACCTCCGTGCTCACACCACGCGTGTACCGCTCTCCGCGACCAGAGATGTTTTGGCACACGCAATTTTGTGTTATGAAAAGCGCCGCGATCCTTCAAGCTCAGCCAAAAACGGCGTTGAAGTTCTGAGAGTGCTTGAGACAATCACAAAAAGCGCAAAGAGCGCTGGCAAGAAAATGTTCGTATGAAAAAAACATTATCAAAATTAGCGATTAATGGCGGTGCACCGGTTCTCAAACACCCGCTCAAAGTGCCGTACCTCATCGGAAAGAAAGAGATAGCCGTCGTAAACAAGCTCTTAAAAGAGGGCCCTCTTTCTGACTTTATCGGCGCGCCCGGAAAGTTCTTTTTAGGCGGGAAGCATGTTCGTTCGCTTGAAGCCGCGTTCGTTAAGAAGTTTAAAGTTAAACATGCCGTCAGCTTTAATTCCGCGACGACGGCGCTCCACGGCGCTATCGTAGCGCTTGGTATCGGACCGGGAGATGAGGTGATAGTGCCACCGTATACGATGTCCGCGACTCCGATGGCGGTTCTTATGAACGGCGCTGTTCCTATTTTCGCAGACATACTTCCCGGTACGTTTTGTCTTGATGCGAAATCTGTGGAAAAGGCAATCACCAAGAGGACAAAAGCAATTTTCGTGGCTAATCTTTTCGGACAGACGGCCGATTTTGGGGCGCTTCTCCCGCTCGCTAAAAAATACAAGCTCAAAATCATAGAGGACAATGCACAGGCCGCGGGCGCGCTTTGGCGCGGGCGCCCCGCCGGTACGATTGGGGACATCGGAGTATTCAGTTTCAACGTACACAAGACGATACAATCGGGGGAGGGCGGAGTTCTCGTGACGGACAACAAACACTACGCGCTTCGCGCACAGTTGTGCCGGAATCACGGAGAGAATCTTGCCGGGGTGTACCCGGAGGCAGGCCTTCTTGTCGGCAGCAATTACCGCATGACCGAGCTTACGGCGGCTCTCTGCGAGGTACAGCTTTCTCGCCTCGAATATCTTACGAAAAAGCGCCGGGCGCTCGTTGCATACCTGGGAAAATCCCTGAAGGGAATGAAGGGAATTATCGTGCCTCCGGTATCCAAAGAAAACTACCACGTATATTATGTTTATCCGCTTACGGTAGACGAGAAAAAGCTCGGCATCTCCCGCGACACGCTCGTCGACGCGATGACGGCGGAAGGGCATCCGATGTCAAAAGGTTATTTGGAACCTCTCTATCTACTCCCTATCTTCCAGAAGAAACAAGCGTTCAACGCAACTCACTTCCCGTTTGATTATCGCGGTATGAAACAGAATTATAAAAAAGGCATATGCCCTGTTACCGAGCGGCTGTATGAAAAAGAGTTCACGTTCACAATGCTTTGTCAGCACCCGCGCACCAAGAAAGACATTGGCTCTTTTGTCCGGGCGCTTAAGAAAGTGCTCGCGCATAAAAACGAATTGCAATGAGTCCCGCTAGAAATCGCGGACGCACGAAACCGGATATGTTTATGCATTCAAGATTTATCAGCGATAACAAAATAGAGCGCGGCTCAAACTTGCCCGCGCCCTATTTCTAGCGGGATGAAAGTACTTTTTAGCGCCAAGGATGCCGGTGGAGCAAATGCCATTGCGCCCGTTATTGCGGCCTTGTCTCTTGAGGGGGCTGGTCTTCGAGGAGTGTTAAGCGGTCCGGCACAAGATATTTTTGCCGCAACACACATACAATTTTCAGTAGAGATGGCGGGTCCGGCCGACATTTTCATTGCGGGAACAAGCGCCGGGGACTCGCCCGATAAAAATATTATGCGGGAACTGGGAGAGACACCTAGCTTATATGTGCTCGATTTCTGGCTTAATTACTGGCAGAGGTTTTCTACGATTGGGAAAAAGGATTTTGCCTTCTTGCCGACACGTATCTGCGTTATGGACGACGTTGCAAAGGAGGAAATGATTGCCGAAGGATTTTCCGCTGAACGGCTCATCGTGACGGGCAATCCGCATTTCGACCATTTCGCCGACGCCATCTTGCGCGAGGGCGAAGAGACGGAGCGGATACTCTTCATTTCTCAGCCGCTTAGCTCGGTCGCTAACATTCCGGGATTTTCGCCAATATCATATGATGAGTACGACACTCTCAAAGACATACTGCGGGCTCTAGAAACTCTGCCGGAGCAATATTATGTGTCTCTGCGTCTGCATCCCAAAGAGTTGCCCGACAAGTATGCCGAGTATCTTGGACCGCGCGTGCGCATGGCGTCCGAGCGCACGCTTGAGGAAGCCATATCGGGGGCTGGACTTATTATCGGAATATCATCTCCCGTATTGATACAGGCCGTAGCGGGAGGCAAAAAGGTATTGAGCTACGAGCCCGCGCTCTTTGGCAAAGACCCTCTTGTGAGCAATCGCGCTGGGGTAACGACTCGCATTGAAAGTAAAGAAAAGCTTTTCGACGCATTCACAGCATACGCACGCGGAGAATGGCCTTTTACAACGCGCTCTCTGCGCGAAGTGTGGCCGGCAGGTGCCACGGAACGTGTTGTCGAAGCGGTGCATGCGCTTGTGCCGAAAAAGTGATACAAGTTAATCTATGAAGATGATCCCTTACTCCAGACAGGACATAAACGAGGCCGATATAAAAGCGGTTGCTCGCGTAATGCGTTCCCCGTGGCTGACACAGGGGCCGACGATAGAGCGTTTTGAGAAAGCCATTGCGAAAAAAGTTGGTGCTAAGTTTGCGATTGCATTTAACTCCGGCACCGCGGCTCTCCACGCGGCCTATTTTGCAGCGGGAATAAAAAAGGGAGACGAAGTAATCGTGCCTGCGCTCACGTTCGCGGCCACGGCAAATGCAGCGCTTTACCTCGGCGCGACTCCTGTTTTTGCGGATTCTGATATTCGTAGCGGGAACATGAGTGTTGCCGATGCTCGCGAGAAAATAACTAATAGAACAAAAGCGATTGTGCCGGTAGATTACTCCGGCCGGCCGGCAGATTTGCGCGAGTTTCGGGCACTTGCAAAAAAACATAAGCTAATCTTTATTGAAGATGCTGCGCAGGCGCTGGGCGCCTCGTATCGTGGAAAGCCGGTCGGTACGCAGGCAGACATGACGATGTTCAGTTTTCATCCCGTGAAATCTATTACGACCGGAGAAGGGGGCGTTATCGTGACCAATAGCGCGGCGTATGCGCGTACTCTGCGATTATTCCGCAGCCACGGTATCAGCAAGGATGCGCGAACCTTCGTGAAGAAAGGGCATGGCGAATGGTATCAGGAGATGCAGGTACTCGGTTTCAATTATCGTATGCCGGAAATGTCGGCCGCCCTCGGAGAAAGCCAATTGAAGCGCCTTGATTCGTTTATACATAAACGCAGCGCCGCAGCAAAGCGCTATCACAAACTGCTTGCCAACATTCCTAACCTAATCCTGCCGCAGGCAGGGCGTTCGCATGAACAGCCGGCATGGCATCTGTATCCGGTCAGATTGTCACCCGAAGTTGCGCATCGCCGCGACGAAATCTTTACCAAGCTTCGTAAGGCGGGCATCGGGGTGCAAGTTCATCATGTGCCTGTGCATCTGCATCATTATTATGAAAAACTGGCATACAAGAAAGGGCTCTGTCCGAACGCAGAGGCTTTTGTCGCTTCAGAAATCTCAATCCCGCTGTTTCCCGGCATAACCCTAAAACAGCAGACATATATTGCGCGAGAGATCAGGGAAATCTTAGCCCGTCTATGATTGCCATTGTCGACTATGGTATGGGCAACGTAGCCTCAGTTCGTAATGCGCTCGCATTGCTTGGCGCCGAAGGAGTTGTTACATCGAATCCGGAGGACTTTGAAAGAGCGACGCATATCATTTTCCCAGGCGTAGGAGCGTTTCCTGATGGCATGCGGGAATTGCAAGAGCGCCGGCTTATTCCAGTGTTGGAACGGGAGGTGCTAGAAAGTAGGAAACCGTTCCTCGGTATTTGTTTGGGGATGCAGTTGTTGGCGACGAGGGGAGAAGAAGGGGGCGAGACAAAAGGCCTCGGCTGGGTACAAGGTGTCGCGCGCAAATTTCGCATTGATGAAAAGAATTTCCGTCTCCCGCATATCGGATGGGATGATGTGTCGGTATCATCGGAGTGTCCGCTTTTTGCAGGGGTTTCGTCAACGGTTTTTTATTTTGTGCATAGTTATGTGTTAGAGCCCCAGAATAAGGACGTGCATGTCCAGGTAGCCTCATGTTCTTACGGAGAGACATTTGCTACGGCAATCCAAAAAGAAAATATTTTCGGAGTGCAATTTCATCCAGAGAAGAGCCAAAAAAGCGGTCTCTTAATACTGCGTAATTTCATCAATCTATAAAATGCTTAAAACAAGAGTCATACCTTGCCTGACGGTAAAGAACGAACGCTTAGTAAAAAGCGTACGCTTCGACCATCATCGCAATATCGGGTCCTATATCGCCGCAGTCCGCGTATTTAACGCCCGTGACGTGGACGAGCTTATCTTTCTTGACCTTGATGCACGTTCCCACGGCATACGTCCCTCACTGCTTCGCGAAGTGACGAAAGAATGTTTTATGCCGGTGACACTCGGTGGCGGCGTGCGCACAGTCGAGGACATGCAGACATTGCTTGCTGCCGGAGCTGACAAGGTCGCGCTCAACACTGGCGCACTCGAAACTCCCGAACTTATCGATGCCGCTGCAAAGCATTATGGCAGCCAGTGCGTCGCGGTATCCGTAGATGTTAAACCTATTAACGGCCAATATGAAGTTTTTAAGACTGGCGGTACAGAGAACTCTGGTAGAGAGGTAGCAGCGTGGGCACGCGAAGCGGAGGCGAGAGGAGCGGGAGAAATTTTGCTTACCGCGATAGAACGCGACGGGGTCATGGAGGGCTACGACCTCGACCTCATTCGGAAGGTTAGTAGCGCGGTGCGCATACCTGTCATTGCCTCGGGTGGAGCTGGCACCTCTCTGCACTGCGTCGAAGCGGTAAAGAGCGGAGCTTCAGCAGTGGCGGCGGCGAGCCTCTTTCAATATACGCAAACCACTCCAGCTCTGGTAAAAGAAGAACTAATTCGATTTGGCTTTCCTGCGCGTATCCTATAAGATTGTCCGATGGCACTGAAAACCACGAAGCAGATTTCTCATTGGGCTGGAGAAGAGGGGAATAGTTATGTGGAGCGGAATCCTCATTCCACGGCCGAAATGGATGAACTGTATGTTGCGGATTGCGGCGTGAGCCGAACGGAGATGAACCTAGATTTTCTTGGTGCCATCGGAAAAGATATACCGATACTTGAAGTAGGGGCGAATGTGGGCACACAACTGCAATTTCTTCATACCCAGGGTTTCTCGAAGGTTCTTGGCGTCGATGTAAACCGCCGCGCTATCACCGATGCGAAACATCTGTACCCGGACGTTGATGTTATTGAGGCGTCGGGGTTCGACTTGCCCTTTAAAGACGGCTCGTTTGAGCTGGTGTATACCTCCGGGGTGCTTATCCATATCTCACCCAATGACATCCAAAAAATAATGAATGAGATGCATCGCGTGTCCAGCCGTTACATCTGGGGGTTTGAGTATTACGCGCCGGAATATACCGAAGTGAGGTATCGCGGCAAAAAGGACCTTCTGTGGAAGACCGATTTCGCGAATCTATTTCTCGCAAAGTTTCCTGACTTGCGCCTTGTAAAAGAAAAGAAATATACCATGACCGACGGAGTGAACGTCAATCAAATGTACCTTCTAGAAAGATAAACCGCTAATAGCATGAGATATTGCAAGAAGTGCGTCATGCCGGATACGAAGCCCGACCTTTCTTTTGACAAGGAAGGCGTGTGCGATGCGTGCAGCTCCGCAGAGCTTAAAAACACTATTGACTGGAAAGCCAGGGAAACAGAATTCGAAGTTCTGGTCAGAACATTTAAGAACAAGGACAGCTCGAAGTATGACTGCATTATTCCCGTGAGTGGCGGGAAAGACAGTCATTACCAGGCCTACATGGCCCGGCAGTACGGACTCAATCCGCTCTTGGTGCACTTTGAGCCGACCATGCGCACGGAACTCGGACTGAAGAATTTGGAAAATATCCGCCAGTTCGGCGATGTAGTTGAGCTGAGGAAAAACCCGGAGGTGTATAAAAAAATGGGAATAGAAGGTTTTCGCAGGGTCGGAGACCACGAATGGCCAAACCACATCGGGATATTTACTTTTCCCGTCCGGTTGGCTGTCGCGTACAAAATCCCACTGATCATCTGGGGCGAGAATTCGCAGCTTGAATACGGCGGTCCAAAAGCCGCGCGCATGAAAAATACGCTTGACCGCCGCTGGCTCGAAGAATTTGGCGGCTTGCTTGGATTGCGGGTGGAAGACATGGTGGGAGTTGAAGGTATTACAAAATCAAACCTCGCTCCCTACCTATATCCAACCGACGAAGAGCTAAAGGCCGCCGGAATTACCGGAGTTTTCTTGGGATATTACTTCAAGTGGGATGCACGGCCGCAAGTTGAATTGATGCAGAAATATGGTTTTTCTGTTAAGGACGGTGACCCTGTGGAAGGGACGTACACAAACTATGAGAATCTGGATGAGGCGACTGTCGCTGTTCATGATTATTTAAAATTTGTTAAATTTGGTTTTTGCAGAGCGACTGATCATGTATGCCTCGACATACGCAACGGACGCATTACCAGGGAGGAAGGGATAGCTCTTGTGAAGCAATATGATGGCAAGCGACCTCACAAGGGGATAGCCGACTTCTTGAAATATTCCGGCATGACGGAAACTGAGTTCGACACAATCGTCGATTCGTTTACCGACAAAGCACTATTTGTAACCGACGAAAGTGGCAAGCTTCTGCGGGACGGGAGCGGCAATCTTCAATTGAAGGAGAAGCTCATATGAAAAAAGGGCCCGATGCCATAGCAATCCTCTCTTCAGGCATCAAGCAGAACCCATCAGGACATTGGGCCAGCACTGACCTAACGCAAGAGGACGATGTGTTGGGTGCCCCTGGAGGGACGCTACGAGTGCGGGCTGTCGCAATACTTGCCGACAAATACCCGCGCGCCGTAATTGTGGCCATGGGAGGCAAAGGTTTCGATGTGCCTCGAAACTACCCCGAGAATCGGCCACTGCTATGTGAAATACTACAAGATGAGCTTCTTGACGCTGGTGTGCCTGCAGAGCGAATCGTACTTGAACGTGAGTCCAATAATACTTATCAACAACTCGTCGCCCTCACGGCGCTCATCCGCAATCGCGGATGGACGCGTGTAGCCGTTATGACCAATCGTTGGCACATTCCGCGCACACGCACGATTCTTAAAAGCAAGTTTCCGGAGCTCAAAAGCACCCTCACGATTGTATCGGCCGAGGAGGTGCTCATTGCGAACAATTCGGATGAGTGGGAGAGTGGTATTGTTCAGGCGTATGCGAGCGAGTGGCTCGCACAGCGCATAGATAGGGAAGAACAGGGAATCCGACAGATTATGGAGGGTACGTACAATTTCAAATAACAATCATGGCAAAAATATCGATACTTATAGACAATCCCGGAAGCTGGGCCGTGCCCTATGGGCAGGAGCTCGCCCGTCAGTTGCGCGAACGCGGTCACGAGGTAGTTAATGTATTGAGTCCGCAGGATATTCCGCAGGGTGATATCGTTTTCTTTCTCAGTTGCGAACATCTCATAAAAAAAGACTTTCGGAATCGCAATACGCACAGCGTCGTTATACACGCGAGCGCCTTACCGCAGGGCAAGGGATGGTCTCCTCTTAGCTGGCAAGTTTTGGAAGGAAAGAATGAAATTACGCTCACGCTATTTGAAGCGGCCGATGAAGTTGATGCCGGAGAAGTATACGCGACTGCGACAATTCTTTTTGAGGGACATGAACTCATTGATGAAATGCGGCAAAAGGAAGGGGAAGCTATTATCAAGCTTGCGCTATGGTTTGCAGACAGATATCCCGATGTCGTTGGCACGCCGCAAAAGGGCGATGAGAGCTTCTACCCGAAGCGAACACCCAAAGACAGCGAGTTGGACCCGAACAAATCTTTAGTGGAGCTTTTCAATCAGTTGCGAGTCGCTGACAATGAGCGGTATCCGGCATTCTTTACTCATCGCGGACACACCTATATCATCAATATCTCCAAGAGAGGAGGGTCAAAATAACCTATGCGCACGACAAATATACAGCTTGGCAAGCACATTATTGGGTCGGGAGAACCTGCGCTTATCATTGCGGAGATGTCCGGCAATCATAATCACGACATTAAAAGGGCGCTTAAAATAATAGACGCTGCCGCACTGGCGGGCGCTGACGCAATAAAACTTCAAACCTACACGCCGGATACGCTCACGATAGATTCTGACACGAAGCCGTTTATGGTTACGTGGAATGGCAAGCGCCGTACACTTTATGATTTGTACGAAGAGGCGCATACACCATGGAAGTGGCACAAAGACTTATTTGCTCATGCAAAAAAACGCGGACTCATGTGCTTTTCTACGCCGTTCGATACGACGGCAGTCGATTTCTTGGAGACATTAGATAATCCTGTGTACAAAGTCGCCTCATTTGAGATAGTGGATATTCCCTTATTGGAGAGAATCGGGAAAACAAAAAAGCCTGTCATCATGTCGCGCGGAATGGCGTCTGTTGAAGAAATCCGGCTGGCCATGAAGACGTTACGGAGGTTCGGGACCAAGGACATCATTCTTTTGCATTGCGTGAGTGCATATCCGGCAAGTTCAACCGACATGAACATCTCTACCATTTCCGACATGCATAAGCGTTTTAACGTGCAAGTTGGACTCTCTGACCACACTCTCGGCACTAATGTTGCGGTTGCCGCAATTGCTCTTGGCGCCGCCATTATAGAAAAGCACTTTACGTTACGACGGAAAGATGGAGGGCCGGACTCAAGCTTCTCTCTTGAGCCGAAGGAATTTGCCTCTCTTGTAAGCTCGGTACGATTAGTAGAAGCGGCACTCGGCAAACCTTCATATAAACAAAGCACGGACGAGAAAAAGAATATTGTTTTTCGCAAATCGCTTTTTGTCGTGAAAGATATCAAAAAAGGTGAAAGGTTTACGCCAGAGAACGTGCGCTCAATCCGCCCTGGCAACGGGCTCGCTCCCAAGTTCTATCGTTTTATAATGGGGAAGCGTGCTGCGCGCGACATTGCGCGTGCAACCCCTTTGCGACGCAATTTGATAGCGTAACATTGGGCATATCATGACAAACCATTCCGTACTCGTTGTTATTCCGGCTAAGGCGCGCTCAACGCGTATTCCCGGCAAGAACCTGAAAGACCTTTGTGGCAAGCCGATGATGGCGTACATCATTGAGACAGCGAAATCTGCACGGGGAGTGAGCCGTGTAATTGTCACTACCGAGTCCGAGGAGATAAAAAAAGTCGCCGAACGTTATGGCGCTGAGGTTCCATTTCTCCGCCCACAAGAACTCACTACGGATGCAGCGACGTCCCAGGAAGTGCTCATGCACGCTCTCGATACGCTTAAATCGCAAGAAGGATACCAGCCGGACTATGTACTCTTACTCTATCCGACATCCCCCCTCTTATCGCGCGAGCGTATTGAGCAGGCTATCGCGCTGGCAGTCAAGACGGACGCCGATTCGGTCATAAGCGGGCATTACGATAAGGGCCACTACTGGATACAAGAGGGCGATGCGTGGAAACGGCTGTATCCGATTGAGCTCGTAAACAGCCAGTACCAACATCCTCTGTTCAAGGAGAACGGCGCCATCTATATGACTCGCGCATCCATTGTGCGCAAACAACTAGTCGCTGACCATGCGCGGGTGCTTCTCATGGAGTCAGATGAGAACATTGACGTTGATTATCCTGAAGATTTTGCGAAAGTTGAAGAAATACTGCGCCGCAAGGACGTGTGACCGCTATTCTGGATTTGAAATAAGTTTCATGAACAATAAGTTTCCAAAGAATACGAGGCGGGGTATAATGAAAGCCTTTCGCATATGGCAAAAGTATCAATCGCGCATAAAGTCGTCGGCCATTCTGAACCGGCTTTTATCGTTGCCGAACTCGGCATAAACCACAACGGCGATATACAGATTGCCAAGAAACTCATAGATAAAGCAGTTGAGGCAGGAGCTGACGCGGTGAAATTTCAGAAGCGGACAGTTGATATTGTCTTCTCGCCGGGGGAGCGCGACAAGCCGCGCGAGGTACCGCGATTTATAATAGAAAACGCAATCGCGCGCGGTGTTCTTCCGCAAGAGTCGGTTAAGCGACTCAAGGCGAGCGATTTCAAAGATACGCGAAATGGCGACCAGAAGTATGCGCTTGAGTTCACCAAGGAAGAGTACGCGGAGATTGACCGCTATTGCAAAGAGAAAGGTATTTTGTGGTTCGCTTCGCCGTGGGACGAGGAAGCCGTCGATTTTCTTGAGGAGTTCGACCCGCCCGCATACAAAATCGCATCCGCATCGCTCACCGATGACGGGCTTCTTCGGCACATACGCTCAAAGGGCCGCCCGGTCATTCTTTCAACAGGAATGAGCAACCTCGCCATGGTGCGGCATGCGGTTGAAGTGCTAGGTACCAACGACCTTGTCGTGCTTCAGTGTACTGGCGTGTATCCTAAGGCTGAATCGGAGCGCATGCTCTCGATGATTAACTTGCGCGGAATACACACCCTTCAGAAAGAATTCCCTAATGTCCCAGTCGGTTTCTCCGGAAATGACTCAGGTATTGTGCCGACGTTTGCCGCGGTCGCTATGGGTGCCGTGCTTGTAGAAAAACATCTCACGCTTGAGCGCGGGATGTGGGGGAGTGACCAGGCAAGTTCAGTGGAACCTGGGCCGTTCTTGAGCTTATGCCGCTGGATTCGCGAGCATCATATCTCTCTCGGCGACGGAGAAAAGAATATTCATCCAGAAGAAGTTGATGTTATCAAGAAGTTGCGCCGAAAATGAATGCGTTCGCAATCATTCCGGCGCGTGGCGGCTCGAAAGGATTGCCCAAAAAAAGCATCGCCCTTTTGGGTGGTTTTCCGCTTATCGCGTATTCAATAGCTGTTGCTAAACTCTCAAAGAAAGTAGAACGTGTTATTGTTTCCACCGATAGCGAAGAGATGGCCGAAGTTGCCAGAAGTTTTGGCGCAGAAACACCATTCATGCGTCCAGCGGAATTTGCGCGCGATGATTCTCCCGACATTGAATTTGTCCGGCATGCGATAGAGTGGTTGAAGGAGAATGAGAACCAAGTTCCGGAATATTTAGTGCATTTGCGGCCGACGACTCCTCTGCGCAAACCGAATGACATCGATAGTGCAATAGAAATGCTCACAGAGCATAAGGATGCGACTTCTCTTCGCTCAGGCCACGAAATTCGCGAGTCGCCGTTTAAACTATTCGGTATTAAAGACGGATATTTTACGGGACTTTTCCCGCAGGACTCGCGACCGGAATATTGGAATCTGCCACGCCAGACATTTCCGCCGGTCTATCAGCCAGACGGGTACGTGGATGTTTTGAGGACAGATTTTATACAAAAGACACACGTGATGCATGGCAATAAAATTCTCGCGTTTGTAAGCCCAGATACCGGCGAGATAGACAAGCAAGAAGACTTCGCATTCGCGGAATACACGCTCAAGAATGGTTCGTGGGAGATATACGACTATCTGAAAAAGAATTTCTCTTAGGCGTTCGCTTCGCGTTTCGCTATCGCTTCGCGAAGGACACCCATGGCTTCCGTGAGCGCCTGTGGCGTGATAGTCATCGGAGGCGCTAGCTTGATGGAGTTGCGCGGAATGAGCATCGCGAGTACGCCGCGATTAACGCACTCGCGCACGATAGCCATTGAATCTTCTTTGTCCTCAAAAATAATGCCGGCGATGAGCCCGCTTACATTGACTTGGCGAACGAGCGGGGACTTTTCCAGCGCCAGCAATTCTTTTTCAAAAATTGCCGAAGTCTTTTTGCGCCGCGCGATTTCCTCGTGCGAACTCAAGAATTCCAAGTTAGCGAGTCCGGCCGCTACGCATAAGGCATTTCCGGAGTGCGTGCCGTGAAGGTCGGCATTCTTGTCGATATCAAACAATTCTTTCCTAGACAGTACGGCGGACAGCGGAAGAGAAGAGGAGATGCCTTTTCCCAGACCCAAAATATCCGGCTTGAAATCGCCGTAGGTCATGTATCCGTAAAGCGGGCCCATGCGGTAAAAGCCCGACTGCATTTCATCGAAGCAGACCAACGCCTTGTTCTTTTTGGCAAAGGTGTATAAGTCGCGCAGGAATTTTTTCGGGTACATCCAGCACCCCCAGCCCTGAAATGTCTCTATGACGAACCCAGCGATATCCGTGCCTTGCGGAAGTTTCTTGTAATCAAACTCTGCTTTCATATCGTAAGGAAAATCCAAGAATACGATGTCCGAATCCGTAACGCCCGCCCACGCTGCGCTTTTCGGTCCGCCGGAAATCAATTCGTTGCTTAGCCCGCGGCCATGGTAGTTGCCCGTGAAGCTCACGACATACTTCTTCCCCGTTTTATTGCCATAGAGTTTGATGAGCTTGTAGGCGGTGTCCATTGCCTCCGAGCCAGAGTTAAGCAGTGTTGTCGCGTTGAAATGTTTTGGTGAAATGGCAAGCAGTTTCTCTATAAATTTCTTTTTTATTTCTGTCGGGTAGTTGTATGCGAACAGAAGATCGCTATCAAGCTGTTTTTTGATAGCCGCTTTTATTTTGGGATTAGCGTGTCCTGCGTTTGCGACGAAGATGCCGGAGGTCATATCTATCCATTTGTTGCCCTTGTCGTCCCAGACAGAGAAATCTTTCGCCTTGGCCCACGTGATTGGCAGCGTGTTTTTGGTTGAAGCAGGCTCAAGCGAGACGAGCTTCTTAAAGAGCGGAGTTTCGCGCAGTTTGAAATCGGCCCTGATGTTTCGATATTTTGTTTTAATCGCCATATGGGCGATTGTACGGTATTCATTCCGGTTTGTCATTGGCGCGTTTTCTTCTATGATAGGCCAATGACAGTCGCACGTACGCAGGGAACACTGGGAAAAACCGGCCTTGCGGTGTCGCGTCTCGGACTCGGAACCGCGGAAATCGGATTTGCCTACGGACTCGGAGTGCCGGAGCTTCCGAGCGAGGCCGACGCAATAAAACTTTTGAAAACTGCTGTGGAACTTGGGGTTACTTTCTTTGATACCGCAAATTACTACGGCCTTGCGGAGGATAGGATAGGGAAATCCGGCATATTAAAAGACCCGCGCGTCGTCGTATGCACCAAGTGCGCAAAATTCCTTGAGGATGGAGAAGTCCTTACCCCGGCGCAGATGGAGAAGAAGATTTTTGAACAGGTGGAAGGAAGTTTAAGAACATTGGGAATTGAAATACTGCCGCTACTTCTTTTGCACGGACCCTCCGCAGAGCAGATTGAAGAAGGGATTTTGGAAGAGATTATTGGGAAGCTGAAGACGGAGGGGAAAATCCGTTTTTCCGGCGCTTCCACCCGCGGAGAAGAGCCGCCGCTCGCCTTGATGAAACGCAATTGGGCTGATGTTGTGCAGGTCGCATTCAGCATTGCCGACCAGCGCATGTCTGCGCGAATATTTCCGAGAGCTGTGGAACGGGGAGTAGGCGTCGTCAATCGCTCCGTGTACTTGAAAGGGGCGTTTGCAGGTAAGGCAAATCATCTTCCAGAAAATCTTGTCAAACTGAAGTGGGCGGTCGCGGTTGCGGAGAAAATAGCGGATGATGCGGGTATAACATTGCCGGAACTCGCCCTTCGTTATACGCTGTCGGAGTCGGCGATAGCGGTGTCTCTCATCGGAACGTCAAATGTTGCGCACGTTGAGGCCGCATGTGCCGCGATGGAAAAAGGCCCGCTCTCGAAAGACGCGGTCGACGCCCTCAAAGCTCTGGCTATTAAAGATCCAGGAGAAGTGGACCCTGCGCGCTGGCCTAAAAAAGCTTAATATTAAAACTTAATATATGAGTTACCTTGAGACTATTTATTCGCACGCCGCACGGCCAAAAACGGATTACCCAAACGAACTCGCGCTGCATCTTAAAGAGATGTTTCAACTCAAGGATGGCATGACCATTCTTGATATCGGCTGTGGGCGGGGCGATTTTGCCGAAGCGTTCGCGGGAGCGGGGCTTATTGTGCATGGTGTTGATCGCGAGAGGGCAGGACATTTTCCTAACTCAGTTACTTTCACTGCGGCTGATCTGGTGTACGAGCCGCTCCCGTACAAAGATGGGACGTTCGATATTGTCTTTTCAAAATCAGTTATAGAGCACGTCACTAACCCCGAACATTTTATTGCAGAGAATTTGCGTGTGCTGAAACCCGGTGGCAGGCTCATATGCCTCACGCCCGACTGGTACACGCAGATGTATATTTTTTGGGACGATCACACGCATCAGCGTCCGTTCACCATTCGGGGCATGCGCGACCTTCTGCGGATTATGGAAGTTGTAGATGTGCAGGCAATGCTTTTTTACCAGTTGCCGGTTCTTTGGCGCTACCCGTCGATCATGTTCGTGTCAAAATTGTTGCAACTCTTGGGGCCTGTTAAGAAACTCCACAGAAATAAGTTTATCCGTTGGTCGCGCGAGCTAATGATCCTCGGCACTGGTACAAAACCGCGGTGATATGAAACCGCTCATAGGTATATTGCAGGGAAGGCTCACGCCGAGCAGCGGACGCGGCATACAGTTTTTTCCCAAAGATAATTGGGAGCAGGAATTCAGCGATGCGCGCGAGATCGGGCTGGGCGCAATCGAACTTCTAATGCGCCCGAAAGGTTTGCGCGAACACCCTCTTATGACAGAAGCGGGGCGTACCCGACTGCGCGAGATTAGGGATACGACTCACATTGCCATTCCTTCTGTTCACGGTTACTACGTGCCGGAAGATGGGTATGCGAAAGACTTGTTCGACATTGTCCACGCGACGGCGGACCTTGGCGCGAAAGTAATACTAGTGTCGTTCTTTCATGAGAAGAAACTTGGAATCTTGCCTGACGCAACATGGAAGCGCGCGCATGAACTTCTTGCTCCCGCGGCAAGGCATGCCGCACAGCTTGGCATCACCCTTGGTATAGAGGCAGAGCTTCCTGCGCAGACCGTCTTGGATTTTATTATGCAATCTGAAACCCCTTCTGCGTTCGGGTCATATTATGATTTGGGCAATCAGTTTGCGTGCGGATTCCCTGTGGTGGACGAAATACGGCTGCTCAATACAAAAATAGCTGGAGTTCACATTAAAGACCGTTTACTTAATACAGACCCTAATGAGGAAAGCACGTCGGTACCATTTGGAGAAGGGTGCGCAGACCTTCCCGCCGCGCTGAATGCTCTGCGTGATATCGGCTACCGGAGACCTCTTATCTTGCAAGGCGCGCGGAAAGAAGACGGGGGAGAGCTGGCGCTTAATGCGCAGTATAAAAAATATATCGAAGAATGCCTCTGATTTATTTCCGCTCAAAGATCGCTTGCCGTTATTACTGGCGGAGACAACGGTCAAATCGCATGGCAAACGCAGAAGCTATTTCTTCTTCACGTGGTAAAGCGTGTTCACTCCCACATATTTCCCTGTCCACGGGACCTGAAGAGCTTCGTCTTTAAGCCATTTAAGGAAATTCTTTATGCCCCGGTCATTCTTCAGTCCCATATCGCGCAGCACATTGGGAAGCCGGCGCTTAAGATCGCGCAAAAGCATGTCTCCCGCACCCCACGACGTATCAAAGGTCTTCCAACGCAGTTGCAGTTTATTTTTTGCTGCCCACCGTTCAAAGATTCTTGGAGAAAAATAATGCAGATCGGCAAGTGTGATGGGCGCGTCAAACAAGTACCGCATGGTCTGGAGTATGAGTCCGCGGGGGTTTATCCAGTTGGGACAAGTAAAAATGATTTCTCCCCGAGGCTTAACAATCTGTTTGAAAAGTTTCAGCATGGCGAATGGTTTATCCAAGTGTTCTACCGTTCCCACAGACACCACCACGTCGAATTTCCGCCCCTTATATTTGTTGATTGTTTTATGAATATCTTCACAACGAAATTCAATATTGGGATGTTTGTGTGTTCGCTTGGCAATTTCGATTGCCTGTGGCACGTAGTCGAGCCCTATCACAAACGCGCCGCGTTTTGCCGCTTCATGTACAAAGAGACCTGTCCCGCATCCCACATCCAGCACTTTCTTACCCTTCCATTGTGTTGCATTAAGAATCTCGCGCTCCTCGGAATGAAGTCCCTCGATAAGATTGGTAAAGTGCTTATTTTCTCCTTTTTTATAGGCTTTTTCGTAGATCTTTTTAAGGTCTTTATTTTCCATATCGTCACACTCTACTACTAACTCCTCTCGTGGCAAGTTGGAAAAGCATTGGCACCGGAGACCTTCGGCGTATACTATGGTTGAGATTTAGAAATATCATGACAAACAAAATCAAAAATCTTTTTTCACTGGAGGGACGCGTCGCAATTGTGACAGGCGGCGACGGGCGTCTTGGCATTGAGCATGCAAAAGCATTGAGCGTAGCGGGCGCCACTGTGTATTCATTTGATACAGTCCGTTCGGATGCGCTCGCGAAAGTAGCGACACACATTGATGTTGATATCACGGAGCCGGAACAGATTGCTCGCGCCGTCTCGCAGGTCATCAAAGATTCGGGCCGCATTGATATTCTTGTAAATAACGCTGTCATTGACCCGCCCCTGCCGAAAGAAGGCGAAGCGGGCTGGGAAGCATATCCGGAATTTCCACAAGCGCAGTGGGAGAAGGAGATTAGTGTTGGCCTCTCTGGTGCGCAGTATTCTCTACAGGCGGTGGCACCTATCATGATAAAGCAGAAGAAAGGGTCTGTCATACAAATTTCTTCTACTTCCGGTATCACAGCTCCGAATCACTCCAAGTATCCGGCGGGGCGTTTCAAGTCGGCCGCATACCCAACGGTCAAAACCGGACTTTTAGGCCTCACGCGCGCATGGGCATCGTATTTCTCCGCCGTGGGCGCACCGGATGTCCGCGTCAACGCATTATGCCTCGGCGCGGTCAATTTCAAAGAAATTACTCCCGAACTTTTGGAGAAACTCAAGGGACGAAATATGCTCGGCCGCCCCGCGAGCCCGGATGAATATCATGGAGCGCTCGTATTTCTTGCGAGCGATGCGTCTGCCTTCATGACGGCTCAAACGCTCATCATGGACGGCGGCCAAACCACCTGGTAATCCAAATAGGAATCGTTTCTTGCACGCGTCTTCATACGATATGAATACTCCACACAGAAGAATAAAAGCTTGTCTCATTCTACAACGCCGCTTCGCGTATGTGGGCCACGATATCGTAAAAATTCTGCGACGCGAGCACGGTATTGAAGAGTTTTGCGCTCTTGTCTCTACAAGGACGAGTCTCAAATTTCTGTTGCGGCAAAAAGACGTTTCTTACTCGGAGCTTCTCCTCGACGAGGACATACAGCGCCGCTATCGGGACGAAGTTATAGATTGGGCGTATCTCCAATGGCTGGAGCGTGAATATGGAATGCCCAATCTGTGGCCGTATATAAATGTGGATCGGGTAATTCGCTTTGGACAACTCGTTCGCGAATATCCGCACGATACGCCACACTACAGCCACGAAGATATGCTGAAAATGCTCCAATGCTACGCGAAAGCGATAATTGTTTTTCTTGAGAAGGAAAAACCCACATTCCTCTTTTCTTCGCCTCCCGGCGCAATGTGTACGGTTCTTTTTCACCACATTGCAAAAAAGATGGATGTTCGGATCTTTATCATGGGGTTTCCGTGTATTCGCAACCGTGCACTTGTTTCGGAGTGGTACGACCGCTTCACGTTCGTTGAATCATTCGTGGAGAAGCATCAAAAACAGCCGACTGAAACCATCCCGCATTTCGAGGACGCACGAAGCTTTATTCGTGAATTTCGAGAGAGGCCGCGCGTCTACTCCGCAGTACATGAGCCGGCTCGAAGGAAATTCACGCGCCGCCAGCACTTCAGTTTTCTCGCACCACAAAAGTTCGCGCCCATGCTTGGTTGGATTCTCGAGATGACTCGAGAGTGGTGGAACAACCGAGAGGCGCGCGGCGATTACTCAACCATTCGTCCATGGAATTTTATCCGTGACGCCATGAGACGTAAAACACGCAACTTGATTGGATTCGACGATTTGTATGATGATTGGAATTATTCCCACCCGTTTGCGTTTTACCCGCTTCATCTGGAGCCTGAATTGAATCTTCTTCTTATGGCCCGGTTCGATATCGACCAGGTTGTTTTAATCCGCCGTGTTGCGCAATCTCTTCCCGTGGGAATGAAGCTCGTCGTCAAGGAACATCCGCAGATGGTGTCCTTTCGTCCCCGCCGTTTTTACAAAGAAATAAAGAAAATCCCAAACGTAATGCTCATCCGCCCGGAGATTTCTGGATTTGACGTGATTGCGCGCGCAGCGCTCGTTACGTTGGTTGCTGGAACCGCAGGATGGGAAGCGGCGCTTTTCGGGAAGCCGGTCATCACGTTCGGCAACGTGTTCTACAATGCACTGCCTTCGGTTACGCGTTCGAGTACGCCGGAAGAGTTGCCGGCGCTTGTGAGAGAGAAGCTCGTGAACTTTACCTTTGACGAGGATGCACTCGTTCGTTTTGTTGCCGCGATATTTGAAGACTCCGTGAAAGCGGACATGCTCAATATTTGGGAGTTTGGCGGGGGAGCCGAAAGGGAAAAACAACTTTCGGCATTCGCTGGCCTCATCGCATCAAAGGTGCGCGCGTAACCACAATCGGTTTTCAGACTACCTAAGATATGCTGACGCTCGTTCTAATCCTAAGCGCGACTTTCTTTGAAGAGGTTTCAAGCGTTTTCACGAAAAAGGGAATATCGGACCGCAGAGAAAGCGTATACACAGCCGGTTTTCTCAATTTGTTTTTTGTAACGTTATTTTTCTTGTCCATTATATTGTATAGCGGTAATTTTGTTTTCGCCCTCGAGTCGCTTCCGGTATTTGGGACAAGGATCATATTAGAGTTTGCCATTCTTATCGTCGGACTTAAGGCCATCGCTCTCGCGGACCGCTCGACTTTTTCTTTCATTCATAGCGGGACGATACCTCTTCTCCTCGCGATTGATATATTTCTTGGATACGCTATATCCCCGAGCCAACTCGCGGGCATTCTATTATTTTGCGCAGTAATCGTAGTTTTAGCATTCAGTAAAGGCATAGATAAACGAGGCGCGTTCCTTGTGGCAGTACTCACGGTGGGCGCCGCCATTACGTTATCTTTATTCAAATATGACATCACGCACTACAACTCTCTGGAAGCGGAACAGTTCTTGGCCTACCTCATCATGCTTATCTTACTCTTTTTTTACAATCTTTTAGTGCTCAAGGAGAATTCTTTCCGCGCTTTTCGCAAAGTAGGATTCTTTGCGCAATCGTTCACGATTGGTATAGCCGCCGTACTCATAAGCTTTGCATACCTCTATGGCGCGGCTTCCATCATCACTGCCTTGAAACGCATTGGGGAAGTCTCCTGGTCGCTCATCTCCGGCAGGATTTATTTTCACGAGAGCCATATCCTCATCAAGCTCTTTCTCGTGCTTATGCTCGGTGCCTCAATCGTGCTCATTTTGCCGTAAGGACGCGTGCGCGCGTAAGCTCAAGAGCATTCCCTTTGCCGGATTCTTTCTTAAAAGTACACGGTAAAGATATTGTTCAAGGCACGATTACGCCTTGCAAGGCAGAAACGTTATGGTAATCTGTACACATGCGTACAGGAAAACACACCATACCTCCCAAATCATCTGCTGTGGATGCTCGATTTGCCGCACTGGCCCGCATGGGCGAGATAGTATTTCATGCTCGCGACGCGGCTGTTATCTGGGGAATCACAAACGTAAACACGCTCCACACGATACTCTCACGCTATGCGCGAGCGGGACTCTTGTTTCGTTTGCAAAACGGCCTCTATTCCATAAAACCTCATCACGCGCTTGACCCGCTTCTTATCGGAAGTAAGGCGATACACGGATTTTGTTATGTGAGTACGGAGACTGTTCTTTCACGTGCCGGCATCATTCAACAGCAGGTGTTGCGTGTCACACTCGTGAGTTCAGTAAGCAGGCAATTCAGGCTCGCCGGGCATAATTTCCGTTCACGCCGTCTGAGGGACATATACCTATTCAATGAGACGGGAATAGAGCGCGCGGGAAGTGTACGCATCGCGTCTTCTCTGCGCGCAATTGCTGATATGCTGCACTTCAATCCGCGGTATCATTTTGATGCGTCTGCACATATTGATTGGAGCGAGGTGAATCGTATACAAAAAGATGTCGGATACGTAATTACGCGTAACAAGAATATATGAATAACGTATGACACTGATCCTTCCCGACAAAAAAGACGCGATACACAAGGCGTGGATGTTCCGAGTCCTGCGCGCAGTCGCTGATGACGCGAACCTCACGAAAGTACTCGTTTTTAAAGGCGGGACGTGCGCTGCAATGCGCGATTTTCTCGACCGTTTTTCGGTTGACCTTGATTTTGATTATATCGGAAGTGCGGATGAAACAATCGCGATACGAAAGCGACTGGAGAAATCTTTTTCCGATATTGGGCTTACCGTGAAAGACGCAAGCAAAGAGGTGCCGCAATATTTCTTAAAGTATCCGGCGGGCGAGCATAGGCGCAATACGCTTAAGTTTGAGGCGACGACACTCATGAGTACTGCCAATAAAATCGAGAAGGTGCGACTCGCGGATATTGACCGAGTATTTTCGTGCCAGACGATTGGGACAATGTTTGCACACAAGCTCGTTGCACTCGTGGATCGGTACGAGCGGCACGGCTCCATCGCGGGGCGTGATGTCTACGACATCCACCATTTCTTTCTGAACGGTTTCTCCTATGACAGCGGTGTGTTGCAGGACCGGCGCGGAGTGCCGGCCCTGGAATATTTGAAAGAGCTCCGCACATTTATTTCGAGCCATGTTACTGACGCTATCATTACCCAAGATCTCAACGTGCTTTTGTTGCCCGATCAATTCCAAAAGGTTCGGCACATACTCAAAGAGGAGACTCTCGCGTTTCTTGACGATGAAATAAAGCGCTTATCATAACGCGATACTATCAGGGGAGTCCCAGGGGTTGCCTCGTACATTCTTGATTCGTTGTGTGATATCTTAATCCTCATATGAACCCCGTTAGAGGCCGCGGCCGCACTTACATATCTTAAGAACGGCAACGTATCAATACTATTGATGTCAGTATGAATACCAAAGAATCAAAACGACCGCGCCCTGCCTCTAACGGGGTGAAGAAGAACTCAACTCGCTGGATAGCCGTTTCCGGTGGCTTTGATCCGCTGCATATCGGACACATCCGCATGTTCAAGGAGGCCCGAAAGCTCGGCGACAGACTCGTGGTGATACTCAATAATGACCATTGGCTGAAGGCAAAAAAGGGATTTGTTTTCATGCCGCAGAAAGAGCGGGCCGAACTCCTGCGCTCGTTGCCCACTGTAGATAAGGTGGTGATTACCGACCACAAAAAGGGGGATGTTGATACGAGCGTATGCCGTGCGATAGAGAAATTGAAGCCGGCTGTTTTTGCCAACGGCGGGGACCGATTCAAAAGCAACATACCGGAAGTAGCCACATGCAAAAAGCTCGGCACAAGAATGGTTTTCAACGTCGGCGAGGGCGGCAAAGTGCAATCGTCGTCGTGGATGATTAAGGCTTCGCGCCGCCACGCATCCAAGACGGTGCGCCCGTGGGGTGAATATTACGGATGGGATAACGGAGAAGGGTGGAACCTGAAAACAATCTACATAAAACCGGCGCAACGCTTGAGCCTGCAGTACCACCATAACCGCGAGGAGTGGTGGTTGCTCGTGGAAGGCGATGCTTCCGCGATTGTTCATGATTCTTCCGGAAAGCGGACGGTCGCGCTCAAAAAAGGCGAAGTCTTCCGGGTCGTGAAAAAGCAGGTACACAGGCTGTTCTCCAAGTACGGTGGGGTCGTTGTAGAAGTTGCCTACGGAGATTTCAGCGAGGACGACATCGTGCGCATTGAGGATGATCATGGAAGAATGTAGCGCATCTATATGAAATTATTTGAGCGCGTATCAAATGAGTCTGCGATTGTGGTTATCCTTGTAGTGCTCGCCATATGCGCGCGCCTGCTGTCTTTCGGATATCTCTCATCGCTCGCGAGCACGAATCCCGCCGCGCATCCGTACCCGGTCGTGTCCGGCGACTCTTCATATTACGCGCTCTGGGCCGACAACCTTCTAGAATTTCACGCCTATGAAAACCCGAAGGGAGTACCCCTGCACGCCGCGCCTCCAGGATATCCCGCCTTGCTTGCGGCAACGAAGGCTCTCACCGGAAGCATGGCGCCCATTGTCATCCTGCAAATTATCCTCTCTGCATATGCCGCGGTACTTATCTATAGAATGGCGCGCACTCTTGTGCCGAGTGCGTATGCGCTTGTGCCAGCGCTCGCATACGCGATAGACCCCATGGCTGTTTTTACGGATTCCGCAATTATGACTGACGGACTTTTTAGCTCTCTTCTTATATTCATAGTCTATTTCGCATTTTTCCTGCCTACGCCAAGCGGAGCGAGGCAGGCAGGCCAACAATCTCGATTAAAAGGAATCGCTCGGTGGGGGCTTGTAGGGCTTCTGCTTGGCGCGATAACGATGATCCGACCAATCGCGCAATTTCTAGTGTTTGTATTTCCTGCAATGTACCTTTTACGCGAATGGTTCACGGTGAGCTCGTCGAACCCGATGGCTTCGAAAAAGGCGGATCCGACAGTAGTGAGCGAAAAAGTTTCTCGGCTGAAAGTCATTATCGCGTGCATTTTAGGATTTGCGGTCATCGTGACCCCGTGGATTGCGCGCAACTACTCGCAGTTCGAATCTTTCGAAATATCTCCTCTTGGCGGACATAATCTTCTAATAAACAACGTACGCGGATTTCTTGCGTGGAGAACTCTTGCGGGGACTCCCGAGCAATTGCCAGCGATTCTCGCCATGAGACATTTTAATGATCCCGTGTTTTCTGTTGTTGATACGGACGTGGCAAAAAGGCTCGCTGAGATAACTCCACCGGGAAAGGACTCCGATAACTATGAAGGAAAACTTGCCATTTACTACATCATGCGCGACCCTGTGAGATACGCGTATTTTCATACGGTGAATACGATACCGTTTTTTATATCCAGCAGTGTTGCTTCATATAAGCAAATCGAACGACAGCTGCGCGATAATGAGGGTTTCTATGCACCGGTAACGCTCTCAATCCTTGATTCGTTGCGGAAAATTCGCCATCCCGAAAGTGCGAGTTCATTTATCAGTGCTGTGCGGAATCTTTCGCCCATAGCGCTGGAAATATTTTGGTGGCTCTGCATTACGCTTTTGGCGCTTGTTGCTACCGTATTGCGCCGCAGAGATTTTGCGATACTTCTGTTATTTGTGTTAGTTGCGTATTTTGCGGCGCTTACCGGCCCCATGTCCAATTCGCGGTACCGGATTCCTGCGGAGCCGTATCTTCTAATTCTCGCAGCCGCAGGGGCTCATGAGCTAGTCAAACGAATGAGGAAACATTATGGCCATTGAAATCTGCATTCCCGCTTACAACGAAGAGCGCATTATTGCGGAATCTGCGGGCGCGGTACTGCGCGTACTTCAAAAAACAGGCGAGGATGTTGCTGTCATTGTTGCCGACAATGATTCAACGGACGGTACGGCAAGCGCCGCAAAGGGCATTCCAGGCGTATCCGTCTTATCAATCCCTATACGGGGAAAGGGAGCGGCTGTCGCCGCTGCCGCGCGCCATTCTGGCGCTGATTTTTTCGGATTTATTGATGCCGACCTTTCCGCAGACCCCGAAGACATCCTGAACCTTCTCCCGTTGGTAGAGAAGAGCGGTTTTGATATTGCAATCGGTTCGCGCCTTATCGAAACCACGATGGTTAAGCGCGGCGCATTTCGAACGCTGTCATCCAAGGCATTCAACATATTGAGAAAGATGATAGTAGGGGTGAGGAGTGTGGAAGATACCCAGTGCGGGCTGAAGATAATGAATGCGCGAGGGAGAAAAATCCTTGCGGGCTGTACGGAAAAGGGATGGTTCCTTGATATGGAATTTCTTGCGCGCGCTGAACGTGCAGGGCTTAGCATCAAAGAAGTGCCGGTTCATTGGAATGAACACCGGTTCGAAGACAGGAAAAGCAAACTTGTTCTTTTGCGTGACAGTGTCGGTGCTTTACGGGCCATGTTTAGAATTAGAAACGTAATTTCAAAATAATATATGCCCGGTAGGACAATTTCGAATCGCTTTTATTATGTCTATGTCTTGCAGAGTATGAAAGACTATAAGCAATATATTGGATATACGAGTGATCTGCGAAAGCGCATGGATCAACACCAGCAGGGTAAAAGTTTTGCCACAGCACCACGACGGCCTTTTATACTTGCGTACTACGAAGCATGTCGTTCTCTGGTTGACGCAAAACGTCGAGAACAATATTTCAAAACCACGGGAGGCCGTCGCTTTCTTGCAAAGCGATTGAAAGATTATTACGGACGGAATAATTCGAAATTGTACTAACCGGGTATGGAGAGAAACGCTTTTAAACTTTTGAGTGACATGGAGAAATCCTGGTGGTACCGAGGCCGTGCCGCGGCAATTCACGCCGGGCTTGCGAAGTGCGGCGCGAAGCGGGCAGAAGATGTTCTTGATTTCGGCGCGGGTTACGGAGGAATGTATAAAGACCTTTCGCGCATCGGAAAGAATATATATGCCTACGAGCCGGATGCGGAAGCGCGAGAAGCCGCCAGCAAGCGCGGCTATCTGCGTGCATTATCAACTGAAAGCGAGGCACTGGGACGAGCGTACGATTTGATAGGGCTATTTGATGTTGTTGAACACATCGAGCATGACAGGGAGTTTCTGGTAAAAGCCCACGGGGCGCTAAAGAGCGGCGGCCACCTCGCAATAACAGTGCCCGCGTTCCAATTTCTCTGGGGCATTCATGATGTTAACCACCATCATTTCCGAAGGTATACGAAAGCCTCAATGCGCGCTGTATTGAATGACGCCGGATTTGAAGTTGAATACGCGAGTTACTGGAACATGCTGCTTTTCATTCCTGCCGCGCTCATGCGCCTCTTGGGAAGGTCAGGCGACAGCTCTTTGAGGATGCCGCGCTTACTCAACGCGATTTTTTTCGCTGTTGTAAAAATTGAATCTATGCTCATAAGATTCATTTCGTTGCCATTCGGAACCGGTCTTCTGATAATTGCGCGCAAGAGGCCTCAAGAGTAAAGTAAGCCACATGCACGAAAAACGCATCAAAAGTCTGCACGAACATATCGCACATCTTGCTCAAATGCATCCTTCTCGCGCAGCTCTTGTGAGTTGCGATGAGACCGGGAAAATCCTGCGTGAAATAAATTTTGGGGAGCTGGCTAAAGAAGTGGAATCAGCTGCCTCCTATCTGTCTGAATTGGGCCTGCGCAAAGGGGACAGGGCCGCGCTCGCGTTCAAGAATTCTGCCGAACTTCTCATAATCTCGTGGGCGGCGTGGAGTACCGGAATCATTACTATTCCGCTCGACACGAAACGCGACACGGGCGAACAGCACGCATACAAAATCAAACTGAACGGTGCGAAAGTACTAGTAGCACAGAAAGGCTTGCTCAAAGACGCAGATAAATCGCATTTAAGCGGAGTGAATATCAAAGAATTTTCAGACTTTCCTAAAAAGCAGGATACAGAGGTTGTTTGGGAAACGGGGCTTTCGCATCAAGCTCTCGTCTTATTTACTTCCGGCACGACGGCGCATCCGAAGGGTGCGAAGCTCTCGCTCAAGAATCTCATCGTCAATGCGGAGGCTATTGGCGAGTGGCTTCGAATTACCGAGACAGACAGGTTCCTGGTCAATCTCCCGCTGCACCACATTAACTCAACGACCTTTTGCCTCGCGATGCTGCTTGCCGGCGGCTCCATCGCGATTCCACCAGCATACTCTAACTCGCACTTCTGGCAGCAGATAGCCGCGACCTCCGCGACGATTACATCTATCGTGCAGTCAATTCTCTTTGACCAGTTGAACCGCGAGGAAGAATACGCAGCGGTGAGAAAAAATGTCGTTCTCTCGCGCATACAGATAGGTTCGGCTCCCGTCATCGCCAGCACGGTGCAAGAATTCAGAAAGAAATTCGGCATCTCGCTCTATCAGGGATACGGGCAGACGGAAACTGCGCTTCGCGTGACGGGCGTGCCGATGGGACTATCGGAAGAGTTGTATGAACGTCTCGTGGAAGAAAACTCGATCGGCGCTCCGATGTCGTGGGCGGATGTGCGCATTGCAGATGAGAATGGGAAATTCCAGGGGGAGGGAGAAGAAGGAGAAATCATCGTCAAAGGCGAAGCCTTGATGGAAGGGTATGTCGGCGGCGAGCCTGCGTTTTGCGACCTGCCTACAGAGGCACGCGGATATTTTTTGACGGGCGACATCGGCTATTTCCGCATTGAGGAGGGGAGGCCGTATTTTTATCTCAAAGGGCGCAAGCGCGAAATTATCATCAAAGGCGGCATCAACATTTCGCCGATTGCCGTGGAAAATTCTCTCAAGAAAATATCTTCCGACATCGCGCAGGTTCACGTTGTGTCGGTAGCCGATGAGCGCTACGGCGAGGAATGCGGCGCCGTGATTTCGTGGAAAGAGGGAGTTGATACTGATGCCGCCAAAAGACGGCTCAAATTGGCGCTTTTATGCGGTACGCCGTACTTGAGCGCATACGAAACGCCGAAGTACATCACTTCGATGACTGTCGCGGAACTCCCGACGACCTCGACGGGAAAAGTTCAGCGTACAATCCTTAAACAGCAGCTTCCATACGAGAGCTTTGAATCGATCTATGGATTGTTTAAAACTCCGGAGTATCGCTTCACGGTGCTTCATCGGTATTCGCGATGGGTTAAGGAATCGTACGAACTTTACAACCACTGCTGGGAGCCGCTCATGGCGGAAAAGACCGCGTATGAAAAAAATATCCCGAAGCAGGTCATTATTCTTGCCGCGGACCGTCGACAGGTGCCGATGCCAACCCATCGGCCAAGTGCCGAACACATCGCCGGGCAGATCGCGCTCGTGCGCACCGACCTCTCGGGCAAAGAATTGCTCGGCATCACCTACGATGAACTCCTTACGCCGAAAGTATTAGCTCCGCAGGGAAAAAATATCGTCTGCATTTCAATCTGCAGTGCTGATTATAGGCCGAGGCCGGTGCCGGAAGTTTCTAAAATGGCCGATGGGATAGGCATCGGCACCTGTAGACGGCCCTCGGAAAAAGAAGTGCTCGCGTACGTTCCGCAGGATGCCGTTTTTAAATTCCACCAAAAGCCGAAGGCGGGGCTTTCGGAAGGCGCACATTTCGTCGGTCTCATCCCGAATGGCCGGCCGGAAGACAAAAGTTCTCTCGGATACAACATGCTTCTGCAATACCCGGAGCCTAAAGGTGATGTGCGCATTCACGACGATGCGCCAGTCTCTCAGCGCCTAATTGAAGCAGTGATTGTACTTGCCAGAGATGCAGGAATCGAAAATGTATTTGCATATTCGCGCCCGGGCGGCCTTGCGTCCTATCTTGCCAAAAGGGATAACAAAGCATAACGTGGCGAGCAAAGCGCGCAGTGCAACTCTCGTGTCAACAATCCCTCGCGGCCGTGAGGGATTGTTGACATCGTTACCGAAGTCCGAACTCCTGCTTAAGGCGCGAATCATTCTCGAGCTTCTCGACTATTGCATACAATACCGAGCCAGCAACACCCAGATCAGCTTTCAGAAGCGTAACCACGTCCTCGCAGTCGTATGGGAAAATCCAAACGCTTTGTTGAAGTTGGTGAAATCCATAGGATTGAAGTGTCACTCGAAGTTTGTCGCGGATATTCCGGTAGCGTTCCGGGATGTCAAATATGACCATGCGCCACCTTTTGTCCCATTTTCGCCGTACGTTGGAACGCAGTACCATTTCCAGCTCTAAACGGTGAAATTCTCGCTGTCCACTTTCAGTCAGTTCGATAAATCCCTTGTTCTTGAATCGAACAAGACCTTGACTGGCCAAGCGGGAAGCAACATTTTTTATCTGGTAACTGAACTTGCGTTTATTTCTGTCTGCTATACCGATGATTTGGAGTGTAGCGAGTGCTATGGACGGAAAAAGTATTGCACCGGATAACCCAAGGGCGAGAAGAAGGCCATCGCGCACATATCCTTTTCGCCGTTCCAAACGGAACTCGGACTCCAATTTACCCATGTCAACGATTATACACGGCCGTGAGGGATTGTGGAACGGATGTAATGCAACGGATTACGGATCGGCAATCTGCCGCAACCTTTTCTGTTCTCCTATTTTCTGTTAGTCTGCGGTGTACATATATGAAAAAGGTTAGAGCACTAACAATAGACCTCAAAAAGGACGCGTGGGACGGTAGCCGCGGGTTTGTGATGCGGGATGTTCCAATGCCCGTTTTGGACGAGAAGAAGAATCCGGAAGACGCGCTTTCTGTCATCCTGAAAATCCGTTACGCGGGAGTGTGCGGTTCCGACCGCGGGCTCTGGTACCGTACCGCGTTCAAAGACATGGTTCACGACTCTCTGAAACGCGAGAAAAAAACCACACGCATCACGGGACACGAATTCTTGGGAGAAGTCATCAAGGTGGGCTCGATGGTCGAGCGCTTGTATTACGACCCTGACGAAAAGAATCCCGCCAAGATTGAAGTTGGGAGTTTGGTATCCGGCGATTCGCACGTGACCTGCGGACGATGCTACCAATGCCGCATCGGCGAGGGGCACGTATGCCTCAATGAAGCGATACTGGGAATTTCAATAGACGGAATTTTTGCGGAATATGTAAAAATCCCTGCGAGGAATCTCTGGGCAATTGATGAAAGAAGAATTCGCCCGGAGATTGGCTCTATTTTTGACCCGCTCGGTAACGCGGTACACGCGACGACATGCGTCGATTTCCGCGGGCAGCGCGCGGCGGTTTTCGGGTGCGGCCCCGTAGGACTTTTCTCCATTCTTCTCGCGCGCAATTTCGGCGCGGCCAAGGTCATCGCAATAGACATCAGCAAAGAAAACCTAAAAATGGCAAAACAGTTGGGCGCGCACGAAACAATTCTCATCGAAAAGAGCAAGAAAGTTCACGGCTGGGAAGCCGATGCGAAAGTTGTTGACCGAATAATGGAGCTAACCTATGGCAAAGGGGTGGACATCTCAATGGAAATGGCCGGACCGCCATCATCGCTCAACAACTGTATTCTTTCCACGCGTCGCGGCGGAGATGTTGTCGCCTTCGGCATAAAGGATGGCGAGTTTACAATCCCGAATTTCTCGCGCAACGTAATCGTGCGGGGCCTCACAATCCACGGCATTATCGGCCGCCGCATTTTCCGCACATGGCAAATTGCACAGCGCGTGCTTTCCGACAAATCAAACGGCGTCCAGGACGCGATATGGAACGTTATTCTGAAAAAAGGGAAGGGAACAATATTGGATTTCCATAAATTCACGCCGCAGAGTTTTGAAAAGGCGATGGAATCGAATCCGAAGATACTATTTAAGGTGAACGGCTAACAAATTTGGTTTAGAAAGCTTTCAGAAGAAAAACTCCTACCAAAAATTGCCGAAAACGGCAGTTGATTTCACGATTGATTCATCGTGACATTGTATACATGAGAGACAGCCACAAAAATATTTTTATATGAACATGAATTTGGCAATACAAAGGTACGGCTTATCGGGCAAAACACTTTCAGTCTCGGCACTTTCTATTGCGTATCTTCTCACTGTTACCGGCTTACTTTTCTTTAATATTAACGATAAGGCTCTTTCACGCGCGCGCTCCGACAAAGCAAGTTTTGTTTCTTCGGTGGGGGCGACAGCATCTGATTCTCCGGCAACGGGAGCAACCTCATCCGCCAATGCTCCGATGCTTGAAATGCATATCGCGAACAATGGCCTCGTTCTTTTGCGCGGTGCGCAGGTGCTTTCGATTGAAGGCAAGCGCATTCGCATCGGCCAAAATTGGGGCGGACAGCGTTTCATGTGGACAGTGCAAACCGAAAAGTATACAAAAATCTTTTCACAGAAGGGCGAAAAAGCAGAACTTTCAGACATCACCGCCGGCGATATCATAAAAGTAACGGGAAAACTTATTGGAGGAGGTTCAGAGCCGATTATAAATGCGGACTTCATCAGGGAATAGGCCTCAGGGAATAGGCCTCTATCCGCGCACGTGTCATAGTGGTATTTTTGCCGTATGACACCGATATGTTCATTCTTGGCAAGAGCATCGATTGCGCTCATGCTAAGCGTTCTTTTAGTCAATGCGTATATTTACGCCGCCTCCAAACCATACGTGTATGAATCCGCCGAAGGTATTCCGAGTGCGCAGGCCGCGGTTATTCCGGGAGCCGCCGTCAGCTCAAAAGGCGAGCTATCTCCTATTTTTAAAGACCGCGCGGATACTGCCGTAGTTTTATATAGGGCAGGAAAAGTCTCCAAAATCCTTGTTTCGGGCGACAACAGCACGGTGAGCCACAACGAAGTAAATCCCGTTCGGAAGTATCTTCTCGCGGCCGGTATTCCGGATGAAGATATATTTCTTGACCATGCGGGATTCGACACATACAGCACGATGTACCGCGCGCGCGAGATTTTTCGAGCAGATTCCCTCATTATCGCTACCCAATCGTTTCATCTGCCGAGAGCCATCTTTCTGGCGCGCTCACTTGGGCTCAAAACCTACGGCCTGAAAGCCAATTCCGAGCCTTCGCTTTCAAAAAACTATGTGCGTGAAATTCTTGCGAACGAGAAAGCAATCATTGATTTGATGGTAGACAGGAAGCCGAAATACTTGGGCGACGAAATTCCCCTGACGGGGGACGGAAGAAGCACGTTTTAATCACACTCGTCGAGTCGAGCGAAGCGAAGCAATCCAGGAGTTCTGAAGGTTACCCTGGATTGCTTCGTCATTCGTCGTTCCTCCTCATTCCTCGCAATGACGAAAGGCTACTTGGAGATGGTATAAGATTTGTCGCCGGCCGGTCTATCAATAGAGAGGCGTCACACTTACGGAAGAACTTACTGTCGCCGAGTGTCCGAACTCGTCGGATACTGTGAACGTAGGGCTATATACTCCGGTGCGCTGGTAGCTGTGCGTAAATGATGCGGACGTCTGCACGGTTTCGACGCGTGGCGCCATAATCCCAACCGCGTAGATGTTTTCGTCACCCCACACGACACTGTAGCGGAGATTGCCGGAGAAATTACTTTGCACGGAAGCTCGTACCGTCCAGGTTCCGGTTATTCCCAGAGAAAGTACCGGAGGCCCGTCAATTCCGCTTATCGAAATGCCGCCTGCTGTGTTCCTAGGTGTGATTGTGAACGCAACGCTATTGCTCGTCTTGTCGCTCGCGGTATCTTTCACCGAGATTTGATACATACCGGGAGTAAGGAGGCGCATATACATCGCGCACATAAAGCCGGTTGGGCAATACGGTCCGACGCTTTCCGGCAGAATGAAAGAAATCTGATTGCTTCCGATCGAATTAGCAGTAATCATTCCTCCGTCAATAAGCACGATGTCGTTACTGCTGAACCCGGAACCTGAAAGCGTGACCAAAGTTCCTGTGGGGCCGGAACTTGGAGTGATGGACGAGATGTTTGGGGCCGGGACGCCAGGCGCTGTCACGGTGTACGTGAATGCGTTACTCGTTCCGTTTCCATTTGTTATGGAAACATTGTAAGCGCCGGGTGAGGTTTGCCGCGTAGGCAAGAGACAGCGGGGCGCGCTGTAGAAACAAGCAGGCGTCAGCGATTCAGGGACGCTGAAGACAAGCGTTTGTCGAATGCCGTTCGTTGCGATGGGGACATGCACAATTGCGCCATAGCCGAAGTTAACTGTGTTGTCATTCGTGAACCCGTAACCCGTGATGGTTACTACCGTGCCGACCGCTCCGGATGAAGGGTTGATGTTAGAGATACTTACCGAGGAAAAGGGCGGAGGATTTCCGCAGCGCCGCGCATTGATGGCGGCGCGCGTCATGGGGCCGACAAGTCCTATAGCCGATATTCCATTACTTGCCTGAAAGTTTGTGACTGCGCGAAATGTTAGTGGGCCGAAAAATCCGGTAGCATTCACATTGAGGTAGCCTTCCTGTATCAAAAAGTTCTGAAGATATTCAATATCTCCACCGGGCGCTTGGTCGCGCATGCCAAAACGCAGGCCGATAGCGAGTGCTTTACACGGTCGCGCGGGGTTGCTACTCGATACCGCACCCTGCAAAGAAGATGAGACGCTGCTCGTTTGCGCGTTTACTATATATGCACCCGAAGCCGCAATAAATACAGATGCTAAGAGTAAGGCTATCGTGGACATCATACTCATGAAGACGCTCGAGAAGGAAAGTTCTTACCGCTCTTTGACTTGTAGGTTCTCACTTGGCGGTTCAACCCCCAAGTCGCCTCCTAGCGGATTGTTTTTTTAAGCCTGCTTTGGTCGAGGATACACAATGCGCAATATGTGGTGCGGCTCTGCAACTACGATGGGCTTCTGTGAGATGAGTACAGGATAACCGTCGATTGTGTCATCGCGCAGAGAATTAAAGGTACCCCACTCAACGCTTCCTTTTTCGGGAGTCGCATCGAACAAAGAAATCTGGCGGACTCTTTCAAGTTCGCGTCTTCGAATGACAAGAAATTCGCTAATGTGTTTCATAGGCATATGCGTTCTTCTTTTTTATCTGGCTTACTTACGGAAGACGCATGCGTACAGTATCTATTACTGACCATGGAGAAAATGTGAATTGACAACTGGACAACTGACTGACAACTGTAAGCAACATGCGTGCCACGCGTCTAATACCGAGTGTACTCATGAAAACTTCACTATCGCCGCTTTATGATTGCATTACAGCGGATATTTTTATTTAGTCCGGGGAAACGCATAAATTATGAAGATACTGGTCGTTGAAGATGAACAAAAGCTTGCGGACGCACTAAAACGCGGACTTGAAATTGGGGGATATGCCGTCGATATCGTGGAGGACGGCAAGAAAGCATTGACTCGAATATCGCTGCATCGTAGCGATTATGACCTGATTATTCTTGACCTTATGCTCCCATCCATGGACGGACTTGAAATATGCAGGGAAGTGCGTTCGCGGAACATCACGCTTCCGATTTTGGTCTTGACCGCACGCGCGGAAACGGACACCAAAGTAACTTTGCTTTCGGCGGGCGCGGATGATTACTTGGTCAAGCCGTTCTCTTTCGAAGAACTCTCCGCGCGCGTACGCGCGCTTTTGCGCAGACCTTCCGACAGCCTGCCGGAAATATTGCATGTTGCGGATATCGAACTCGACCCCGGCACGCGGCGGGCAACGCGCTCGGGGCGCAACATTTTACTAACCCTTAAGGAATTCAGCCTCTTGGAGTATTTCATGCGCCACCCGAATCAGGTCGTGAATCGGGAGGATCTACTTACTCATCTTTGGGATTTTAATTATGCGGGATTTAGTAATGTCGTTGATGTCCATGTCAAAAACCTTCGTCGAAAGCTTGGGGAAGACTCTGATCGCTTATTGGAAACGATTCGCGGGATTGGTTACCGGCTTTGCACATAGCTACCGCTTTGACCCGTTTTTTCGCACAGAGGTGAGCGTGGTTGCGCTCCAAATCGGCTTTGCCTGCATTATATTTCTTATTCTCGCGGCGATCGCAGGCACTCTCTATCGAGATGTTTCAGTCGCGGTCACCGAGGGTATCAGCAAGGCGCTCGCTCCGGACGCAACGCCTATTTCCATAGGAGATGCGATTACGGCGCAGCTGAGCTCGCTGCGCTCGCGCACTGTTGCGATCGCAGCCTTTGCCATTATAGGCATCACGCTTATCTTTGGTTACGTCATCGCGCGCATCGCCCTACAACCAACGCGCGACGCACTCGAATCGCAGAAGCGTTTTATCGGCAATATTGCCCACGAGCTTAGAACCCCTCTTTCTATCATCAAAACCAATACCGAAGTCGCCCTCATGTCTGTGGATATAACGACGGAGTCCAGAAAGACATTTGAGAGTACGGTGGAAGAATTGGACCGAATCTCGGAGATAATAAACAACCTGCTCTCGCTCTCCGCTTCCATTCGTCCGGAGCGGATAGAATTCAGCGACGTGGATTTGGGTAATGTTATCCAAAGGGTAATGGGCAAGCTTACCGGGCTTGCGCAGCAAAAACAACTTGAGCTCACGGAACGCATGAGCGAGCGCCGGAGCGTTCACGGAAACCCGGCCGCGCTCGAGCAGATTGCCATGAACATCGTCAAGAACGCCATCGTCTATACATCGCGCGGCGGCCGCATTTTAATCACCGTGGAACCGGTATATCCGGATTATATAGAATTTACTGTGCAGGATTCGGGGACAGGCATCGCGCGGAAGAATTTGTTCCGTATTTTTGAGCCGTACTATCGGGTGGATATATCAAGAACCCGCGGGAACGGCGGAAGCGGATTGGGCTTGGCAATCGTCTCCGAACTCGTAAAACTCCACAACGGGAAAATTACCGTCAGGAGCGCCGAGGGGCGCGGCACTACTGTCACCATCTTGTTCCCTGCGGGAAAACAGTTTGTAGGCATAAGAGATTCCGTGCGTGATGAAAACGACACAGCGAGCGAAATAGCCGTTGACTACTCGCACAATGTACGTCGTAAAGCCTGATAACCGTCAACTTCATAAAGGCCTCATCTTCAATACGTACTATTGATATAGACGTTCTTTGCGCAAGTCCCGTCCGCAGTGTCTATAAAACGGCCAAAAAGTGCCTGACACTGCGGTCCACCGGGACTCCATGAGCGCGCATGGTTACTAGAATAATATAAAGGTCCATATGCACGACGCACTTTCTCCTATTGTTGGAGATGAAGCGAGTTGCGAGCGAACAAGGAAACTAATCATGTGAGTCGGAGGCCGTGCAGTCCTACGGGGCGCGCGGCCTCCGGCGCAAATGCTAGCGAAGTATCGTGTATATACAGTATCGTGTATTCAGTATAAATGCAGAAAAAGCATACTGAATACTATATACAGAATACCGATTCCAGATTCCCGGTAAGTTGCCGCGCACCCGGTCGTCTTATACATATAAGCCCGTGAATCCTTAGGACCTTGGATTCACGGGCTTTTTAAATTTGTCTCGCGGAGCTTTCCGCGTCGGAGAGCGTAATGTACTATGCTTCTACCTTCCGGTTAGAGCGCGGGTAAGAAGTCTCTTCCCACCGCGTCTTAAGTGGCAGGACCCGACAATGGAAACGAAAGAGGAACGGGCCTTACTTGAAGCGTTCGACACAAATGCCGATGCATTGTTTCGGCACGCATCATTCCGTATCGGTGACCGAGAACGTGCGTATGACCTTACTCAAGAAACATTTCTCAAAGCATGGAATTATCTTAGGGGAGGAGGCACTGTCGCACATTACAAAAGTTTCCTCTATCGGATCCTGCACAATCTCATTATCGATGAATACCGTAAGAAATATTCCGTTTCTCTCGATGAAATGCTTGAAGATGAGGCGAGCGCGCCGGCTGTGGAGGCGCTTCTCTCAAATGATGACGGCCGCGAAAACGAGGAGCGCATTGACGAACGAGTATTGGTTGAGAAAATTCGTTCGCACATACCGGAATTGCCCGAGCAGTATCGCGTCGCTGTCACGCTCCGTTTCATTGATGATTTTTCCATCGGAGAAATCGCCAGGACAATCGGCGTTTCCGAAAATGTCGTTTCCGTGCGTCTGCATCGTGGAATCGCAAAATTGCGCGCACTCTGTCAAATATAAATATCAAGTATGAATAACAAATTCAACACATACATCAAAAAGTCCGGAGAAAACATCTCTCTCACGCGCGCGGAGCGCGAAAAAATGAAGGGCATGCTCCGCGAATACATGGCTATGAAGCCTCTGCGTACACCCACAGAAGTGTCTGCGGAGATATCGTTCTGGGGTTTCAGCCTGCTTCGACCGGTTGCCGCCGTTTTGGCACTTGCGGTATTTGCTTCTTCAGCCGGGATTTCCTATGCCGCCCGCAGTGCGCTTCCGGGAGATGTTCTGTATGCGATAAAGACGGAGGTGAATGAGCCTCTAAAAGAAGCGCTTGCCATATCTACGGATGCGAAACAAGAGTTGGCGATGAGCGTTGCAGGCGAGCGCTTGAAGGAGGCCGCAACGCTTGCCGCACAAGGCCGCTTGGATGAAAATACGGAGCTGGAACTGCGGGCAAGTTTCGAGGAGCATGCGCGCAAAGCGAGCGATAATATGGGACAACGGTCGGAAACAAGCCCCGGCCGAAGCGCCGAGGCGGCAGTCCGTTTTGAAGCCCAACTCTCCGAATACGAGCGCGTTCTCGTTGAAGTGGGGAGCGCGAAAGGTGGATCCGCCAGCACGCTCGCTTCATCCGTTCAAGCGGAACGCGAACGCGTGTCCTCCATATTGGTACGTGCGCAGGTGCGCGCAGAATCGGGAACAACCGCAGCTAAAGCAGAGGCGGTGGCTCGTATGCGCGATGCCGCAAAAAAAGGATTGGATGACTCTGTGAAATTATCGGGCGAAGTCCATGCCGCGTTTGCCTCTTCGTCTGCAGAAACTATCGCGCAGAATCTCGCGCATGCGAGCGCCACGATTTCGGCCGGAGAGAATTTCCTCGGCATTGACGCAGAGCCGCAGGCGCTTGGCGCGTTCCAAAACGCCCTTTCCGACACGGAAAAGATACATGTTCTCTTGCAGACCAGCTCCCGCATTCACAAAAGCACCGGATTGCTTATTACCGAGCCGAACAAGGATGGTTCCGACAACAACAAGCTGCGAAAGGGAAACGGGAATGAGAAGTTTCCCGAACAATCGAAAGAAAAGGCATCGCTCACCACATCAACATCCGGGAATTCCGAAAGAACCAACAATAGCGAAACGAGCACTGACGCTGAGAATTCGCCCGACGTTAATGGCAGAACTTCATTTCCTCTCGTTGTTCCCATTTCCTCACCTACTTCCTCCGTTTCCTACTAACATTTAGTCCTCGCTGGTTCGTGGCATTTTTCGCAGCGCCGCTTCCACCTCCTTAAGACCGACGGGCTTAGTGAGATGCCTGTCGAATCCGACCTTTCGCGCCTGTTCTTTATCTTCGCGTTGCCCGTAGCCGGTAAGCGCTATGAGAAATGGCTGCGGACCTTTGCTGCGCCTTATCATGTGCGCGACAGCGTACCCGTCCATATCCGGCAATCCTATATCCAATATCACGGCCTGTGGCCGCAAGCGGCGCGTTTTTTCTATTGCTTCTGCCCCATTGAATGCGACTTCGACCGTATGGCCGCGAAGAAAGAGCAATCGTCCGAGCGATTCAGCGGCAGGTTCGTTGTCATCGACGACCAGAATTCTTAAGGAGTTCTTAGCCTGCCGCACTGTGCGATTAGGACTCGCACCCAATGTTTTTGTGTCGGTGGCGGGCTCTAAGTTGGGATGCACGATAATCGGCAAGCGCACAATGAATTCAGAACCCTTGCTTTCACCCTGGCTTACCGCTTCTATCGTTCCGCCATGCATTTCCACGAGTTGGCGCGCGAGCGAGAGTCCGATTCCGAGGCCGGCCGATGTACGGTTCGCCCGGTTGATCTGGAAGAACGGCTCAAAGATGCGCGTCAACATGGTCTGCGGGATACCGATTCCGCTATCGCGCACGCGGATGACAGCGGTTGCGTCCTCGCGCGTGATTACAATTTCGATGGCGCCGCCGGGAGCGGTGTATTTAATCGCGTTAGAAAGGAGATTGTTGATTACCTGCTCAAAGCGAGTAGCGTCCGCTTCTATGTATATTTTTTCGGGTGGTTTGGTAATGGATAGCGTTTGTTTACGCGCATGCATGGCGGTTTGAAGTGTTGAAGCGGAACGTTCAATAACATCACAGAGCGCGATGACTTTTTTATCCAGCTTGAATTTATTGTGCGATATGCGGGAAATATCCAACAGGTTCTCAAGAATGATTGCCATGGAGCGCACTCGCTCGTCTATCATCTGGAGTTGTTGCGGGCTGTCTGACGCGCCAGTGCCCTGCAATTTAAGAAGCTCGACCGAACTCAAAATCGCCGACAAGGGATTTCGCAATTCATGCGCGAGAATCGCTATGAATTCCTTTTTTGCTTCATCCTCGGAACTTATTTTGTAGAGCGCGCGTTCAAGGTCATTGACGTGTTTGGTGAGCGCCATTGCGTTATTTCGGTTTTCCTCAACAAGAGCGCTGAAAAAGAGCGGCAGAACTGTCATTATGATGAGGAATCCCTGAAGATAGAGAACATTCAGGTGGGCAAACGGCCCAAACCCGGCAAGCGTCCCCCATGACGAAATAGCGGCCGCAAGCATTACGGCGAACGATGTGCCGCGCGGTCCGGTACGAAGTGCCGCCCACCCAAGCGGGATAAATATATAGTAGGAAAAACGGTTCTGCGGCAACCAAAAAATAAAGTACGCGGCAACCGCCGTCGCAATGAGTACGCACGCAAGTTCAAGATATTGTTTTTTTGTTCTCGAATAGAGGGACGGCATGAGCCAGTTGATGAACATCGAACCGAAGACGAGTATGCCTAGAGCGTCGGCAATTATCCACCACATGACCCATGTAGCGGCGACACTTTCTTTATCGAAAGCGCCTGTCAGCCACAGGCTCGCAGCCGCAATGCCGGCGGTCACTAGCGGGGAGAGACATGCGGCGGCCAAAATGCCGACGCTGTCGCGCAAACGTATCCTTCGTGGAAGGAAGCCAAAATATCGTTTCAATACCAATGCTCCAAGAAGCGGACCAAGTGTGTTTCCTGCCGCGACGCCGAGCGCGGAAAGAAAGTATTCTCCGGTCCAGAGATTGGTGATAAGCACCGCAAGCGCCACGGCCGGCCAAAATCGGTAGCCATACAGCGCGAAGGCCGCAAGCGCGATGCCCGTAGGCGGCCAGATGATGGTCTGGAGCGTGCCAGCAGGGTGCAGGAGCAATCCGATGCCCGCCGCCACGAGGTACGCCGAGAAAATAAGAGAACCTAAAAGAAGGCGCCTGCGCGGGATTGAACGGATGAATGAAATGGGAAAAGTTATCGTGGAAAAAGCCGTGGTTTTAAGCATATTCGTCCTGCGATAAGACGAGGCGATACCCCACGCCGCGGACGGTCTCAAACCTCGCGGCATTGCCGGCTGCCGAACTTATTTTTTTGCGCAGGTTCTTCATATGTACGTCCAGTACGTTGCTCATCGTGAGGGAATTAAAGTCCCATATCTGATTCGAGAGATCCTCGCGCGTTAAGATTTCGTTGGGTCGGCGCATAAAACATTCCAGAAGCGAATACTCTTTGAGCGTTAGCGTTAAGTGCGTGCCGCTCGCAGTAACGCGACGCGCTGACGAATCTATGGAAAGCTGGCCTACAGTTCGCACGATAGGGATTTCCTGGACGGGTCGCCGCACTACCGAAGAGATTCTCGCTATCAGTTCGTCAGACGAAAAGGGCTTCACGACGTAGTCGTCGGCGCCGCTGTTTAAGAGCTCTATCTTATATTGCGTTTCGCTTTTTCCAGTCAGGATTATTATGGGTGTCGTCACGCCTTCGGCCCGTACGCTCTTTGTAAGTTCCGTGCCGCTCATTCCGGGAAGTGTAAGGTCCAAAAGTATTGCCCCATATTCATTCCTATAAAGCATTATCCGCGTTCGCGCCTTTTCGGCGGTTGTGAGCCAATCGACGGCGAAACCCTTGAGTTCAAGCAACCGCTTCAGGTTTTTTGCCAATGACTCCTCATCCTCGTCGATTAAAAGACGCATAAATATGTAAAAAGCATTAAGAAACTGAATATTGCTACAGTGTACTATGGCTACATGAATTTATCATGAAGGATTGTGAAGTCTTAAAATACCTCGTTTTTACTTGATTATTCGGGTGTTTAATATTTTCTTTAAAGAATCGCACTTCATGCAAAACTTCATTTATCCTAAAGGACACATGATGAAGTATCCGTGAACCCAATTCATGAAGATTCATCATTGCTTCAGCAGGGAAATGCAATGATGCGAGCGCTTTTGCGAAGCGTGATTCGACTCGCTCCCGAAAAGGCTTATTAGCTCACAATTATTAATCAATTAACAAATGTATGAATAAGAATCTTATAATCGGCGTGCTTTTGGCTGCCGTTATTTTGATAGGCGGATATTATCTATTTACGATGAACGCCCCGGGTTCGGATACCGTTGAGACCCCTATGACCACCGTCAATACCAGTACTGATGGGAACACAAATCCCATTCCTTCCGCTCCGACCGCGAGCGCTCCCACTGTCGTTACAAAAGCCGATGCGGTACCGTCCAATTCAACCGCGGTTGTAACGGGAACGGTAACGCCGAACGGCGCCGCAACAACGTATTGGTATGAATATGGGGTATCAACAGCTCTCGGAGCGAAAACCGCGTCGCAGACCATCGGCTCCGGTTATCAATCAATTGCTTCTCCGGGCTACATCACGGGATTGCGCACGGGCACGCTCTACTATTTCCGCTTAAGCGCGAATAATGCGTACGGCACTGCAAACGGCGCGACATTCGGCTTCAATACCAACAGCAATCCTCCTCCTGTGGGAAGTGTCCCGACGGTAAAGACATTATCTGCGAGCGGGATAACACGAACAAGCGCCACTTTGGCGGGAAATGTGACTCCTAATAAATCGACGACGCAGTATTGGTTTGAGTATGGAAAAGACGGCAACCTTGGCTTTACGACCGGCCTCACATCAATCGGTAACGGAGGCGCGATTATTTCGGCATCTGCCGCGATTGCCGATATCGACCCTGCCACGACTTACTACTATCGCCTCAATGCACAGAATCAATTCGGCACCGTGAACGGCGCGATACTTACGTTCAAGACATCGGGTCCCGCCGCCGCCGTTTCTCCTGTAGTAACGACGCAGGTCGCAAGTTCTATTTCGACACGCTCGGCGACCGTGCGCGGTACGGTTAATCCGAGCGGCAGTCAGACGACGTACTGGTTTGAATACAGCACGGATTCGCTTCTCGCTTCTGCCTCGTTGAAATCGACGCCGCACCGGTCGGCCGGAGCAGGCGCAACCACGGTTTCAGTTTCAGCCGGCATATCGGGTCTTACAGCTTCAACTACGTATTACTACCGCACCGTGGCGCAAAATGCCTCCGGCACGGTTCGCGGAGATAACTTAACGTTTACGACAAACTAATATCATTCCCAACTAGCGCTCGTCATTGCGACCGAGAGCATAGCGTGGCGGGAAGCAATCCAGGAGTTTAAGGCGTATCTGTGGAAGATAAGTCACTTGGCGGTTCAACCGCCAAGTGAGGGGCGTTAATTGGTACATCAAAAAATACTGTGATAGTATTTTTTGATGTACAAGACATTGAAGCCGATTCTTGATGCTGAACTTGCCGCCGCGAAGGAAAATGGCACATATAAGGTTGAGCGCGTGCTCGAATCTTCGCAGGGCAGAGAGATAACTGTCGGCGGGAAAAAATACCTGAACTTCTGCGCGAATAACTATTTGGGACTAGCCGGCACGGAACTTTTGGAAAAAGCATCCGAAGAGGCAGTTAAAAAGTGGGGATTCGGACTTGCCTCGGTGCGATTTATTTGCGGGACGCAAACCGTCCACAAAGATTTGGAAAGCGCGGTGGCAAGACTCGTCGGCACGGAAGATGCCGTTTTGTATTCTTCGTGCTTTATGGCGAATGTCGGACTTTTTCAGACATTCTTCGGCGAGCAGGATGTAATCATCAGCGATGAGCTGAACCATGCCTCTATCATTGATGCGGTGCGCCTCTCAAAAGCGGAGAGAGCGGTCTATAAGCACATGGACATGGCCGACTTGGAAGAAAAACTTAAGGCGTCTAGTGGCAAGCGCCTGCGCGTTGTTGCGACCGACGGCGTCTACAGCATGGACGGCGACATCGCGCCGCTAAAAGAAATTTGCGACCTTGCGGATAAATACGACGCCCTCGTCATGGTAGACGACGCACATGCCACGGGTGTGATGGGGAAGAACGGCGGCGGCACGCCGGAGCATTGCGGCGTAGTCGGGCGCGTGGATTTTGTGACTGGAACATTCGGCAAGGCGCTCGGAGGCGCTGGTGGAGCATTTATCGCCACGCGCGCGGAGGCGGCCGATTATCTGCGCAATCGCTCGCGCTCATACCTGTTCTCAAATTCTCTGGACACGGCAGTTACCGGCACATCTCTTTTCGTAATCAATCACCTGAAAAAGCACGCGGAATTCCGCGAGCGTTTGTGGGAGAATACGAAACTCTTCCGCGACTTGATGAAAAAGAATGGTTTTGCCGTACCAAACGCCCAGCACCCGATAACGCCCATAATGCTCGGCGATGAAAAGAAAGCGGTTGAAATGGCGAAGGCGCTTTTTGACGAAGGAATTTACGTCATCGGCTTCGCGTTCCCCGTCGTCCCCAAAGGCAAAGCGCGCATCAGAGTGCAAATCTCCGCCGCGCATACAAAGAAAGATATTGAAAAGGCAGTCGAAGAATTCACAAAAGTAGGCAAGAAATTCGGGGTGGTCTGATTCCGAGGGTAGTCCTCGGAGATTTACATTGTTATGAATCCCAATACTTAGTTAAAAAACTAAGTATTGGGATGGGAAATTCGAGCGTTTATCTATTGAAGATAGCGAGGCGGCTTTTTTACTATCCCAACATTGACACAGAAATTGCCGCTGATAGAGTGAATTTAAGCCACAGAATATCGTGGTGCAAGTGTTTCCACTGGTCCTTATTGGAGGAATTATGCCAGACGACGTCACAGGTACGGCAATCGCTGCTATCGAAAGCGCGGTTGATGTTAGGGTCGGAATTGGGCAAACCATCACCGAAGCGTGTGAAACCCTAAAGCATGCGAAATTCACGGCGGAGGAACTCGAACCGGCCAGCAATAGGTTGCACGAAGTTGCTCGAAAGCTGACGAGCATGCATGAGCCCGAATGGGCGCGCAAAGTGCGTTCAACTGCGGCCATCATCGACAAAAAACTCGAGACACTCGAGAAAGAAAAACAATCAGTGCAGCTGAAAGCAGGGTTCGGACGCTGACCAGGGTCGTCGGGTCAGGCAGGGATTTTGTGTGGGGCAGCCGGATCTGCCCCACGTTTTTTTAAATGGTTCTCAATGGTAGTACTTTTTGTCCCTTGACTTTAAACATCATTGGATTATCATGTATTTAAACCCCGCGAGGGGTTTTTGATTAGGGAGAGTTTTGACGAATTTACTATAACCTATAACCTATTCCCTAAAACCTAGCACCTGTAACCTATGTCATCCTTCTTTCAGTACCTCAAAGATACGCGCGGGGAATTACGGCACGTGGCTTGGCCTACGCAGCTTCAGACCATCGTGTATACGATAATCGTCATTTTGCTTTCCGTTTTCATTGCTCTATACCTCGGCCTCTTTGACTACATTTTTACTACCGGATTGCGCAGCGTGCTAGAAACCCTGCCTGTAGCAAACGTTCCGGCAGTTACGATTGATAATATCAATCTCTCGACTACAACTCCTGCAGCGGCAACAACCTCCGACACAACCACTCCGTAATTTCCTATAACCTGTAACCTAACACCTATAACCTACCCCTATGTCCAAACAAACACACGGTTCTGAAAGACAATGGTACGCAATCCACACGTATTCCGGCTATGAAGATGCGGTAGCCCGCAACCTAAAGCAGCGCATTGATTCCTTCGGCATGAAAGACAAAATATTCTCCGTCGTAGTTCCTACGGAAAAAAAAATAAAGATAAAGAACGGCCGCAAGACGGAGGTGAAGGAGAAGATTTTCCCCGGCTACGTCCTCGTGGACATGATAGCCACCGACGATGCATGGAGCGTTGTCCGCAACACGCCGCAGGTTACCGGATTCGTCGGCACGGCAAATCAGGCGGTCCCGCTTTCGCAAGAAGAGGTGGACAAAATCTTGAAGCGGACCGACGGCGACACGGTGCGCCACGCGATTGATCTCGCACTCGACGATGCGGTGGTAATAATCGACGGACCTTTTAAAGATTTGGAAGGAAAAGTGGGGGAGATTGACGAAGAGCGTGGAAAGGTTAAGGTGTTAGTTCCGATGTTCGGAAGAGAGACGCCAGTCGAACTCGAAGCCGACCAGGTGCAGAGGGTATAGTAGAAAAATAACGAACGAAGTAAGTATATTTTTCACTACCCAGCACCTTTAACTTCACTATGAACCACATTGCCCAAAACAGATTTTCAAAGTATTATCATCGTTCAAACAGCTTTTTAGGCGTAAAAGGTGCTGGGTGTAAGATTTTCTAATTCGCTTCGCTCGTAACAAAATCTAACATGGCCAAACAAGTAACAAAAATCATAAAGCTTCAGATTCCGGCAGGTGCCGCGACTCCTGCTCCGCCAGTGGGAACCGCCTTGGGGCCTGCGGGCGTCAACATCGGCGAATTCGTCAACCAGTTCAACACAAAGACCAAGGCGATGGCCGGAAGCATCCTTCCCGTATTAATGAAGGTTTACAGCGACCGCTCGTTTGATTTCATAATCAAGAAGCCGCCGGCATCTCGCTTGATTCTCAAATCCGCCGGTCTCGAAAAGGGTTCCGACAAGCCGCATTCCAACAAGGTAGGGAAGCTCACCAACAAGCAAGTGGAAGACATCGCGAAAGAGAAGATGGAAGACCTGAACGCGAATAATTTGGAACAAGCAAAGAAAATCATCGCCGGAACTGCGCGCTCGATGGGTATCACGACCGAATAACGGAGCTTAGCGATAGTTCTCGTACCCGTCTTTGCGAGCTTAGCGAAGCAAACTAGAGTAATTTGTACAATCCACTGGATTGCTTCGCGTTGCTCGCAATGACCTCGAACTTTTTGGTTGATTGACATATCTTTTAGATATGTATAAGATACACATATGACTACTCAAGTAATGTTTCGGGTTGACCCTGCCGTAAAATCGCAGGCGATGCGCCGCGCCAAGCGCGAAGGCGTTCCTTTTGCATCCGTATTGAAACTTGCGACGAAAGCATACGCCGAAGGCCGCCTCACTGTCGATATTGCAAGTGAAGAGCATTTCAACGCGAAGACGGCTCGGGAAATTCGCGCCGCACTGCGCGATATAAAAAAGGGAAAGAATCTTGTGTCCTTCAAGAACTCGAAAGCAATGGACGATTACCTGCTCTCGATTTAAGGGTACATGGAGATTATCCTTCATCGGTTGTTTCTCAAAAGGTTTAAGAAAATGCCGAAGAACGTGCGTGTAAAATTCGTTGAGCGGAAAAATCTTTTCCGAAATACGCCATTTCATCCGATTCTCAATAATCATTCGGTCGAACGCGCCTATCCGGGTTGCAGAAGCATCAACGTGACCGGCGACTACCGAGCCATATTCAAGCAACGAGGCGACGTTGTCGTGTTTGTTAACATCGGAACCCATTCGGAATTGTATTCGTAAATGGTTCGCGGTACTAACGGCATTCACGCCTGAATAGAAGCTAAAAGCTCAGCGTAGCAAAATAATCGTCTGATGTTTCCGCTCGGCGGATCATTTTGAATTCTCCACTCGGCGACAGCAAGAATTCCGCCGAGCGCAGTTTGCCGTTGTAATTAAAGCCCATGGCGTGGCCGTGCGCGCCTGCGTCGTGGAATACCACGATGTCTTCGGGTTCCATTTCGGGCAGTTTTCTGTCAATCGCGAATTTATCGTTATTCTCGCAAAGCGAACCCACCACGTCGTACGTATTATTCGATGGCATGTTTTCTTTCCCGAGAACAGTTATGTGGTGATACGCGCCATAGAGTGCCGGACGCATCAAATTTGCCATGCATGCATCAAGCCCGACATATTTTTTATATGTTTCTTTCATGTGCCGCACCGTAGAGACGAGATATCCATACGGACCGGTAATGTATCGTCCACATTCCGTGAATATCTTTACAGGCGGCATCAATCCTTTTTGTACCGCTTCCTCGTACACCTCGCGGACACCGGCCGATATTGCCTTGATATCTATGGCTTTCTGTTCAGGCCGGTAGGGAATACCAAGCCCGCCGCCGAGGTTAATGAACTCAAACTCCACCCCAGTTTTCTCTCGTATCTCGTGGGCTAATGCGAAAAGCATTTTTGCGTTCATCACCAGATACTCTGTCTGCAGCTGGCTAGTGGCGACCATCGTGTGCAGACCAAAGCGCTTCACGCCTTTTTTCCTCGCAATCGCATACGATTCCAATATTTGCTCTCTCGTCATTCCGAATTTGGCCTCGGCCGGGTTGCCGATAATGGCGTTTCCTTTCCGCGAAGTTCCCGGGTTATAGCGGAAGGAAAGGAGCTCCGGCAGTCCCGCGTTTTTTTCAAGGAATTCTATGTGCCGTATATCGTCGAGGTTGATTATCGCTCCCAGTTCGCGTGCTTTTACAAACTCTTCAGCAGGCGTGTCGTTGGAAGTGAACATAATGTTCTCGCCTGTAATTCCAACTTTCTTCGATAGCAGAAGCTCCGGCAGTGAACTGCAATCAGCTCCGGAGCCTTCTTCTTTTAGGATTTCTAAAATGCTCGGATTGGGAGTAGCTTTCACCGCGAAATATTGCTTGAATCCCTTATTCCATGAGAAACTTCGCGCTAGGTCATTCGTAGCTTGCCGGATTCCGGCCTCCTCATAAATATAAAAAGGAGTCGGGTATTTTTTAATCAGCTCCGCAATCTGCGTTTTTGTGAATGGTACTTTGCTCATAAGTGTTTAAGCAATAGTACCAAAGTTTTTCCGTATTGAATGTACTGCCTTCTCTACATCTTCTCGGTGGCCGAATGCAGATATGCGCATGTAGCCTTCGCCGCCTTTGCCGAAAACTATCCCCGGCGTTGCAATAACATGTGCTTTCGTGAGTAGCTCGTCGAAGAATTCCCACGAGGAAAGGCCTCGAGGGCATTGCAACCAGATGTATGGAGCATCTACGCCTCCATGTATCGTCATTTTTGCGGCGCTAAGTCCCTCTCGTATGATGCGGGCGTTTTCCATGTAGTAAGCGACTTGTTCGTGCGTCTCGCGCTGTCCTTTTGGGGAGAGAACGGCAAGTCCTCCTTCCTGCGCGATGTTTGAAGCGCCGTTAAACATCGTGGTCTGCCTCCTCGACCAGAACCTATTCAACATTCCTTCCGCGCCGTCTTCGGTTTGCAGCTCTTTCGGCACGATAGTCCAACCCAAGCGCACTCCCGTGAAGCCGGCGGCTTTAGAAAGACTCTGTATTTCTATGGCGCACGATTTCGCGCCCTCTATCTCGTAGATGCTGCGCGGTAGTGCTTGGTCGCTAACGTATTCAGAATAGGCGGCGTCAAAAATTATTATCGCTTTATTTTTTCTTGCGTATGCGACGAACGACTCTAATTGTTTTCTTGTGGCGACCGTCCCAGTCGGATTATTAGGGCTGCAAATGTATAGCAGGTCAGCACGCTCGGGCATCGTCGGCATGAAGTTATTTTTCTCCAGGCATTCCATAGAGACAACTTTCTTTCCTGATATCACAGCGGCTTCCCGATGTACCGGGTATCCGGGGTCGCTCACGGCCACGACGGCGTCATCGGAAAATATAGAGGGAATATTGGCACAGTCGCTCTTTGCGCCGTCGCTTACAAAAACTGCCGAGGGCTCTACGCTCACCGCTCGTTTTGCGTACCATTTGGAAATTGCTTCGCGCAGTCGTGAATCGCCCTGCTCATCTCCGTACCCCGTATAAGTCTCTGTTTTGGCCAATTTTTCGACTCCTTTGCGAAGGCCCTCTATGACAGAAGGGACGATTGCTTCTGTCGTGTTGCCGATTCCGAGCCGGTAAATCTCCGCGCCGGGGTGCGAATCTAAGAACGGTTTGGCCCGTTTTGCAATCTCGGTGGAGAAATATCCCTGCGAGACTTTTTGGTACCGCGAATTAATTTTTGCCATGTCTTAGATTTAATTAGTAAGCGAAGCGAGCTTAATAAATCTTAGACCCGCCTAAATTTCCTGCTTCCGCTAATGTCATTGCTTTCGGCAATCTGTGTAGATGGGTCTCTGAAGACGTTGTTCCGTGCATACCAGATTGGAGCTGGAAATTTGGGCGGGTAAAGAACTTGTAATTTGCTTCGCGCATAACAATTTCTTTATAGTAGCCCCAAACTTTGCAGGCATTTTTTCAGTTTCGGTTTGTTCCGGCTTTCCATTGGTACAAGCGGCAACCGGAAAGATTCCTCGATAAGCCCCATCATGGAAAGTGCGGCTTTAACGGGAAGCGGGTTCGATTCGATGAAATTAATGTCCATGAGCGGCAGAAGCCGAAGATGGAGTGCCCGCGCTCTTTTCCAGTCGCCCCTTAAGGCACTCTGGCAAAGCTCGGTAAATTCTTCGGGCACTTCGTTCGAGACGACGCTGATGCAGCCCGAGGCACCTAGCTTCATCGCAGGATACGTCAAGGCGTCATCTCCCGAGAGCACGGTGAATCCGCGCGGAGCGCCTTTTATAATATCCCGTATCTGGCTGATATTTCCGGACGCCTCTTTCACTGCGATCATACCGGGGACTTCTTTGGCAATTCGGATAACGGTTTCGGGCAAAACATTTGAACCGGTGCGGCCGGGCACGTTGTAGAGAATAACGGGAAGGGGAACGGCATTGCATATAGCTTTGTAATGCGCGACCAAGCCGTTCGGCGTCGGTTTATTGTAGAAGGGAGTAACGTGCAAAAGCCCCACAACGCCTTGCGCCTGCGCGATTTTCGAGAGCTCGATTGCCCGTGCCGTGTTGTTCGAACCGGCACCCGCTATCACGGGTACGCGGCCGCCGACTTCTTTCACCGCGAATTTAATTACCGCAGCGTACTCTTTGTCGTTCAATGTGACGGCTTCGCCGGTTGAGCCGCACACCACGATGCCGTTAATACCGGCATTCACTTGTCGGTTAAGCAATTTTCGGAACGCGGGAAAATCCACCGCGCCGCTTTTTGTGAACGGCGTTACGATTGCAGTCAGTGCGCCTTGTAGCAGAAGTTTAGTCATATTATTTTATGCCATGAGCTTTCATCACGTCATCAAATGTAAACAGGCCTTTTTTCCCTTGAATGAATTCTGCCGCAAGGATAGCGCCCTGCGCAAATCCCTCCCTGTTGTGCGCGGAATGAGAAATAGTAACCGCATCGGCGGGGCTGTCGAAAACCACTTCGTGGAATCCGGGATTCACGCCGCCTCGCACGGACGCGAAGTGCAGTTCTTCCGGACGTACTTTTCTGTCGAGTTTACCTGTCGTTAGGATTTTTTTGGTGCTTGAGTTCTGCAGAATTTCTTGCGCGGTCCGCAGGGCAGTCCCCGATGGACTGTCTTTTTTCCCGGCATGGTGAATTTCCAAACCGTACACATCGTAGTCTTTAAATGCAGAGAATAGTTTTGTCGCATGAGCTACCGCGCGGAAAAAGATATTCGCGCCTATCGAGAAATTCTGGCCGTAAATCAGGCCAATTCCGCTCTCGCGAACGATTTTTTCCACCTCCGGCAGGTGTTCCTGCCATCCCGTAGTTCCCACGACGAGATTTTTCCCCTCTTTTGCCACGGTGCGAATATCGTTCATCACTATTTCCGGCGACGTAAAATCGATTACAACTTCGGCGTTTTTGAGGCCAGCTGTATCTATCGCGCCGCTTGGCTCCTCCATTCCTATTACGGAAACTGTGTGCGTGCCGGAAGCCCGAACAAGCCGTTCGATCTCCAGCCCCATATTTCCATGTCCTAGCAGTGCAATGTTCATACCCGGTTAGTACAATTTCGAATAATTTCTGCCGTAGTTACACCTGCGGACATCTGTAACGACCGCTCCAACAATCTTCTTTTCATGTGATGGCGAATAGTCATATGAGGCGATTCGAAATTGTCCTACCGGGCATACAATTAGTTTCTCAAGAATTCATCGTGAACCATGTTGGCCGCGCGCACGACATCTGCCGCGGGTATTACCAAACTGATATTGATGTCAGACGCTCCCATAGAGATCATCCGCAGGGGAATTCGATGACGGCTAAACTGTGCGGATACATTCGTCATTATATCCTGCGCAGAGGCGATTCCCTCTCCTATGAGCGATATCATCCCGAAGCTATCTTTGTGTACGCTCACTTTGGAGAACGCTTCCAGTTCTTTTACCGCGGCATCAAGGTGTCCGTTGTTGCTATCTAAAGTTACAGAAACGCTTACCTCGGAGACCGAGACCAAATCGATTGAGATCTGATGCCGTGCGAATACCTCGAACATGCGGGCGAGAAATCCGCGCGAGAAAAGCATTGAATCCGAGTAAACGTTGACGAGCACAACGTTTTTTTTGAACGCTATCGCTTTGAGTCCCGTTCCGGTTGAGCGCGGGCTCACCAGGGTTCCCGAAGCTTTAAGATTAAAAGTGTTGAGTACGCGCACGGGAATGTTTTTTTCGACTGCCGGCCTGATGGTTCTCGGGTGCAAGACTTTTGCTCCGAACGCGGCCATTTCGGACGCCTCGCGGTACGATATGTCGGAAATAATGCGCGCGTTTTTAACGACGCGCGGGTCGGCCGTAAAGATTCCGTCGACATCCGTCCAAATTTGTATTTCTTTTGCATCTAGCGAGCGCCCGATTATAGATGCGGAGTAATCAGAGCCGCCGCGTCCGAGCGTGGTCGTCTGTCCTTTTTTTGTTGAACCCAAGAATCCGGTAACGACAGGAACGATGCCGCGGCGAATAAGCGGGGCAAGAATTCTCCGCGCATTTTTCTCCGTCTCTTTCGGTTGGAATTCCGCCTGCATGAAATTGTCGTCGGTAGCAACTATTTCTGTCGAGACTACCTGCCTTGACGCGATGTCGTTCGTCTCAAGCGCTTTTGCGATGAGAAATGACGACATGATTTCTCCGGCGGATACGAGCTGGTCCATAGCTGCGGGATTGAATCGTCCTTTGCGCGCGACTTTTTCCGTTGCGGCGAGCTGCTCATCCACATATGCCATCACCTCGGCCACGTCTTTATCTGTAGGGAAGAGGTCGGAAGCCAATTTTTGATGCATGGCACGCAGAGCCGAAATACGGCCTGGAAGCTGGGCTTTAGGGCATTTGGAAAGCCCGAGCAATCCTTCGGTTACGCCGCGAAGGGCGGAAACAACGACAACGGGATTCGATTTCCGGTATCGTTTAACTATCGCGATGATTGCGTGGACCGCTTCTTTGGTAGCGACCGAAGTGCCGCCGAATTTTATGACGATGTTGCTGGGAGTTTTTTCCATACATTAATTTATCTGGCTTTCAGGTATCCTTTGGCTTTTAAGAGTTCTGCTCCGAGGACGGCTCCGCCTGCTGCACCGCGGATGGTGTTGTGAGAAAGCGAAATAAATTTCCATCCCAGTATCGGGTCTTCGCGCAGACGGCCGACGGAGACACCCATGCCGCGCCCGATGTCGCGATCGAGTTTTGTCTGCGGGCGATTATCTTCCTCGAAGTACGTCAGGAATTTTTCAGGTGCTGATGGAAGGCCGAGCCCCGAGAGCGGGCTTTTGTATGTTCGCCACGCTTTAAGGATTGCGTCTCGGGTCGGTTTTGTTTTGAATGAAACCGCGACAGATGCCATGTGCCCGTCGGCAACGGGAACTCGGATGCAGGTGGCCGAGATTTTCGGCGCGGTAGCGAGTTTGAATTTTCCTTTCACAATGCTACCCCAGATTTTCATCGGTTCTTTTTCCGATTTCTCTTCCTCGCCCCCGATGTAGGGAATAACGTTGTCGAGGATTTCAGGCATTGTTTCAAAGGTTTTTCCTGCACCCGAAATTGCCTGAAGAGTTGAAACAATCACTTTCTGCGGACCAAAACGTTTGAGCGCCTCTAGCGCGGGAATATATGATTGCACCGAACAGTTCGGTTTGACGACAATGAATCCCGTCTTCCAACCGCGATTTTTTTGCTGGATGGGAATCATGGCGAGATGGGACGCATTTACTTCGGGCAGTATCATCGGCACATCGGCTGTCCATCGGTGAGCGGAGTTGTTGGAAACTACCGGCACTCCGCGCGAAGCGTACAACTCTTCAAGGGTTTGGATTGCATGCTTGTCCATTTCAATTGCCGAGAATACGAAGTCCACATGATTCACTATCTTCTCCACGTCGTCGGGGGCGGAGTAGACGATTAAGTCTTGCACGCTCGAAGGAATCGGCGTCGGATATTTCCAGCGGCCCTTAACCGCTTCCGCGTAGGTCTTTCCCGCAGAGCTCCTTGATGCGGCAACCGCACGTACCTCAAACCATGGGTGGTTTTCAAGCAATGTTATGAATCTCTGGCCGACCATGCCGGTGGCGCCGAGAATTCCTACGGAAAGTTTTTGTGTTGTTTTTGCCATAGTAATTAAGCTACTATTTATTAAGAAGAGGCAATAGTGCGCCCGAACGCGTTTTTAGCCAAATTTCTTGAGAATATTGACAGAATTGTACCAGTTTGTTATAATTGTAACGATATGCCCGGTAGGACAATTTCGAATCGCCTTGTTATGAACAAATCAACATCATATGAAAAGAAAATTGATTAAGCAGTCTTTCCAAATATTCGCTGGCGCATCTACGGCAGGAATTATTCGAAATTGTACTAACCGGGTATGAGAACTGTAAGCCAAGTCGTTGAAGGCATAATCCACCGGTCGCCCTTCCTAGCCGAGGCGATGGCCGAGGGGTTGGCCAACAACGCGCAAATCGCCCGCAGGATAAAACCTGAAGTGGAGAAAATCTTGCTTGAGGAAGTTTCCGAAGGGTCAATCGCGATGGCACTCCACCGGATAGCGAAAGATTACAAAGTTGTTCCGTACGGAACGCGATTTTTAAAACAGATGAGCGACATCACGGTGCGCTCGAATTTGGTGCAGTTCGTTTTTCCGAACTCGGCAGATCTATCCGGCGTATTAGGAAAGATCTCGCGCATCGCAAAAAATAAAAAAGGCGTGTTCCTCAACTTTTCACGCGGACTCTACGAGTCGCTTCTTATCGTGAGCCAAGAGATTGAAAAAGAAGTGGTGGCATCGTTCGACAATCAGAAGTATTTGAAACGAGTGGGCGGCCTCTCGGCCATTACCATGCGCCTGCCGGAGCCGAGCTTAAATGTGCCGGGGCTGTACTACCCGATTTTGAAAGCGATTGCGGAGGATGGCATCAGTCTCGTGGAAGTCATGTCTATCGGGACAGAATTCAGCACTATTTTTGCTGACAAAGATATCGATCGCGCCTTTTCTGCAATCAAACGGATCACGTCATAATAACGAATCGGACGTGCTGTCATTGCGAGCGCAGCGAAGCAATCCAGAATGATTCAACAGAGTCCTCTAGATTGCTTCGCATAGCTCGCAATGACACGCATATCTTATGCCTCGACCGCGACTCGCCTTTAGCGCATAATCCACAAATGCGAAAGGGAAGATTCATTGTGATAGACGGCATCGGAGGGTGCGGAAAGTCGACTCACGCGAAACTTCTGCATGCGAGGATGAAGAAAGGAACCGTGCTTACGCATGAGCCGGGCGGAACGCCGCTCGGGGAAAAAATCCGGAAACTGCTTTTGGGAGACATTATTCCTACCACGGATGTTGCAACCCAGTTCTTCCTTTTTTGGACAGCGCGCGCGGAGCATATGCGGGAGCGAATTGTACCGGCGCTTCGCGAAGGCCGAGATGTTATTTGCGATCGCTTTGACTCCTCGACATTTGCCTTTCAAATTGTTGGCGAAAAACATCCGGAACTCGAGAAACTTTTTTGGGAAGCGCGCAAAGCGGTTTTGGGGAAATTTGAGCCGGACGCATACATCGTCCTTGATATTCCGGTTCTCGCGGCAGAGAAGCGCCGTGCAGGCCGTAAGCCGCAAAAAGACCGTTTTGACGAAAAAGACCGGGCATACCAAGCACGGGTGCAAAGCGGTTTTAAGAAGTTCGCAAAGGTAATCGGGCCGAGTGCGCACGTTGTGAATTCAAATCGTACGAAAGAGGAGGTAGATGCGGATGTCTGGAACATCGCGCGAAAGATATTGCAGTAGTGTTCTGTTACAATTCCGATATGTCGGTCGCCGAAATAATCAGAAAAGGGCTTGTGCGCTCTTTGGATACGGTCGGAATCAAAGTTGTTGCCGAAAATGTGTCGCTTGAGCGGCCGAAGGAGCTTTCGCATGGTGATTATGCTACGGGCGCGGCTTTGCAGTATGCAAAGCAAATCGGCATGCCGCCCATCAAACTTGCAGAAAAGATAGTTGCGGGATTGGGAACACTGGACGGCGTCAAAAGCGTTGAAGTCGTGAAGCCGGGTTTTATCAATTTTCGTCTCACGCCCGACGCTATCAACGCAGTCTTGCAAGAAGTGATTTCAAATGAGAAAGCATGGGGAAAGAATAAATCGCAAAAAGGTTCGCGCGTGATGGTTGAGTACACAGACCCGAATCCTTTCAAGGAATTCCACATCGGGCATTTGATGAGCAATGCAATCGGCGAATCAATTTCGCGCCTCGTGCAATATTCAGGCGCGGAGGTGAAGCGTGCGAATTATCAGGGCGATGTCGGCCCGCATGTCGCAAAAGCAATTTGGAGTATCCAAAAGAACGGATGGGATGCCCATGACGCCAAAGTTTTGGGAAAGGCATATGCGGAAGGAGCAAAAGCGTATGAAAGCGACACGAATGTGAAATCGGAAATTGATGCGCTCAATTCAAAAATCTATGACCGCTCCGACAAAGAAATAAACGCGATATACGACGCCGGACGCGAGGCATCCCTCAAACATTTCGAGGAAATCTACAAGACTCTTGGCACAAAATTTGATTTTTATTTCTTTGAAGGTGAAACAGCGCCGAAAGGAATGGAAATTGTGCGAGCCAATAAAGACGTATTTCCGGAAAGCGATGGCGCTATCGTCTTTAAGGGCGAGAGGCACGGCCTGCACACCCGTGTGTTCATCACTTCGCGCGGATTGCCGACATACGAAGCAAAAGAGCTCGGCCTTTTGGAAATGAAAGCGGAAAAGTGGCCGTTTGACGAATCCGTAACGATAACCGCCAACGAGCAGAACGAATATTTCCAGGTGGTTAAAGCGGCGCTCGGCGAAGTTTTGCCGGAACTTGCGTCAAAAGTGAAGCACGTATCGCACGGCATGATGCGGCTCACTTCCGGCAAGATGTCATCACGCACAGGCGTTGTGATAACTGGCGAGTCGCTTATAGAGGAGCTAAAGGAACGTGCGACCGCGCGAGCTAAAGTGAGCCGCTCGGACAATCCCGCACAGCTCGCGGAGCAGATAGCAATATCCGCCATTAAGTATCAAATCTTGAGGCAGGCATCGGGCAGAGACATAATATTTGACCGTGAGCGCGCACTTTCTCTTGAAGGCGATTCGGGGCCGTACTTGCAATATGCGCACGCGCGGGCAAAGCAGGTAGTTGAAAGAGCGCACGCGGAAGGAATAAAACCAAAGTTGGATATAAAGGCATGGCCGAATGACTTGTCCGCCGGAGCCTTGGCGCAGGCGGATGTCTCTCGCCTTGTCACACGCTTTCCGGAAGTTGTCTTGTATGCGGCGAACGAACTTGAACCGCATCTTCTCGTGAATTATCTCATTGGGCTCGCAGGTGCGTTCAATAGTTGGTACGCACAGGTCCATATTTTGGACGGAACAAAAGAAGCACCGCACAAAGTCGCGATAGTCGACGCAGTCCGCGCAACGCTAAAGAACGGTCTGTGGCTCCTGGGCATTTCCGCACCGGAGAAGATGTGAAAGGTACTCAAAGACCCTGTAGTTTTTAACGGAAGATGAACCCGCACCGTTAAAAACCACAGGGTTCTTTTCGCTGAAGCTGGGAAGAGTGACAAGAGATATTTAACCATACTTCGGTTTTTCTGCGCACTCTTTTCTATGCTAGTGTTTTGCAAAAGACTGCAATAGCGAGAGCTGACCAAAATAGGATATATAATCACCGCGTACTACTTATGAAAGCTACATACGACAAAGAAGCTGACGCCATGAATATTCGCGTCAAGAACGGGAAAGTCTATAAAACGCTTGAAATAAGCGACTCAATTCTTGTTGATGTTGATAAAAAAGGCCGCGCACTCGGCGTCGAAATTCTTTTCGTTTCCTCGCAGATGCCGCGCAAAAGTATCAATAAAACTATTCGCTCCGGCATTCCAGTTTCGACAGTCGTCGCATAATGGCTGTTAGAAAAGAGTTAAACCCGCAGAATAGCGGTTTTTCTGCTAGGATAGAGCGATGAAAGAGGTTCCAAAGAGCGAAACTGCGAAGCGCGAGCCCTCCTCCGCTCCTCCTCCGCACAAGGCTACGGACGGACACAGTAAAGCTACAGGAGGGCAAGGGAAGAAATCCGAGACAGCGTTGCGCGAGGAAACTATTTTGGAGTTTTGGCTCAAAAATGACATTTTCAAGAAATCGCTTGAGCGAAGCGCGCCAAAGGGCGACTACGTTTTTTATGATGGCCCGCCTTTTGCTACAGGGCTTCCGCACTACGGGCATCTTCTGCAGAGCGCGGTTAAAGACGTAATTCCGCGCTATAAAACGATGCAGGGATTTCACGTCGAGCGTCAGTGGGGTTGGGACTGCCACGGGCTTCCTATCGAAAACATCGTCGAAAAAGAAATAGGCACAAAATCGAAGAAAGACATCGTAGCGATGGGCGTGAAGAAATTTAATGACCTCTGCCGAGAGCGCATATTCACATTCATTCACGAATGGGAGCGCATCATTCCGCGCTTCGGCCGATGGGCCGACATGGAGAATCCATACCGCACGATGGACTTCGCCTACATGGAGAGCGAGTGGTGGGCTTTCAAGAAGCTCTATGACGACGGACTTATTTACGAAAGTTATCGCTCGATGCACATTTGCCCGCGCTGTGAGACGACATTGAGCCAGGGCGAAGTTGCTGACGGGTACAAGGATGTGAAGGATATTTCCGTGACGGTAAAGTTCAAGGTAAAGAATCCGGAAAAGCTCGGATTGAAAGGCGAAGTGTACCTACTCGCGTGGACGACGACTCCGTGGACTCTGCCCGGGAACGTTGCTCTTGCGGTTGGAGCTGATATTACATATGCGCTCACCTCCGCCATTTCCTCGGAACATTCCAACATTCTTGAGAATGTTGGAATGTCGTTGAATGACGATGAACAGTACATTGTTGCGCTTGAAAGAGTGCCAGAAAGATTTGAGATAAAGCAAAAAATAAAAGGAAACGCACTTGTCGGCCTTGAATACGAACCTCTCTTTGATTACTACTCAAAAGATGAATCGCTCAAGAATCGCGAGAACGGTTGGAAAGTTTATGCCGCAGACTTCGTGACGACAGAAACGGGAACCGGCATCGTGCATATCGCTCCTGCTTTCGGTGAAGACGACATGGCCCTTGGCAAAGAAAAGAATTTGCCATTCGTTCAGCATGTCAATATGGACGGAACATTCAGGCCGGAAGTGGCTGATTTCGCGGGAATTGAGGTTAAACCTCAATCTGAAGACGATAAGGTTCGGCTTGGCGCGGATATTGCGATACTGAAATATTTGCAGGAACATGGAACACTCTTTTTAAAAGAAAATATTACGCACTCATATCCGCATTGTTGGCGCTGTGATACGCCGCTTCTCAACTATGCCACATCCTCGTGGTTTGTTGCGGTCACGAAAATCAAAGACAAACTCTTGAAAACTGCGGAAAATATCGAATGGTCTCCGGCGCACATCAAGGATGGAAGGTTCGGCGAATGGCTCAAAGGCGCGCGCGACTGGTCAATTTCACGCCAGCGCTTTTGGGCAAATACCATTCCCATATGGAGATGCGAAAAGTGCAAAGCGGAGCGAGTTTTCGGTTCTGCTCTAGAGCTAGAAAAAGCGAGCGGGACAAAAGTTACAGACCTTCACAAGGATGTTGTTGATGAGATTACGGTATCGTGCGAGTGTGGCGGAAAAATGAAGAGGATTCCTGATGTGCTGGACACATGGTTTGATTCCGGCTCGGTGCCGTTTGCTATTCTCCACTACCCGAAGGAAAACGAAGCGACGTTAAAAAAACGCGTACCTGCTGATTTCATCGCCGAGGCGCAGGACCAGTGCCGCGCGTGGTTTTACTACCAGCACGTACTCATGGGCGCGCTCTTCGACAAGGAGGCATTCAAGCACTGCATCGTGACAGGCATCGTCATGGCCGAAGACGGCAAGAAAATGTCGAAAAAGCTCAATAATTATCCCGACCCGATGGAGGTTGTTGATAAATACGGCGCGGACGCGTTACGGCTCTATCTATTATCATCGCCAGTCGTGCAAGCCGAAAACTTGTGCTTTGCGGAAAGCGGAGTGAATGAAGTCGCAAAGAAAAATATCGGACGGCTCAATAATGTACTCGCGTTTTATAAACTTTATGAAAACGATACCCCGCGCGACTATAAGAGTACGAATATTTTGGACAGATGGATTCTAACCCGCCTCGCGGCTTTGATAGGAGAAACTACCGAAGGATATGAAAAGTATCAGTTGGACAAGGCGGTGCGTCCGCTCGCGCTTTTTATTGACGACCTTTCCGTTTGGTACTTGCGCCGCTCGCGCGTTCGAATTAAAGAGGACGGAGCAGACAAAAAGGCCGCTCTCGCAACATTGCGATATGTGCTCCACACGCTCTCGCGGGTCATTGCTCCGTCTATGCCGTTTCTTGCCGAGCATTTGTTCCAGGATGTTCGCGAGGAAGAAGACGAGGAGAGCGTACACCTCGCGTCGTGGCCGGAAATGCCGAAACTTGATTTTGATGCGCCCGCAATTTTAGCCGTCATGATGGCCGCAAGAGGTTTTGTCACGATGGCTCTGATGCAGCGTTCAGAAGCGGGAATTAAAGTTCGCCAGCCGCTCGCAAAGCTCACCATAAAGCACAAAGGGGCAGAAATTCCTTTTTGGAAGGATGTGGCGCCGCTCATTGCCGATGAAGTCAACGTAAAAGAAGTCGTGTTGGAAAGCTCTGATGGCGGGACATCCGTTGTATCGCTTGATATTGAACTTACGCCGGAGTTAAAGGAAGAGGGAATTGTGCGGGATGTCGTGCGCCTTGTGCAAGACGCACGCAAAGCGGCAAAGATGAGAGCGGGAGAACGCGGGAGTGTTTCCATTACGGTCGCGCAAGAAAACCGTGCTGTTATCGAAAAAAATCTCGATGCTATCCAAAAAGCAACGAATACAAAGATTTCCCTAAAACCTATAACCTAAAACCTATAACCTGCTCCGCATGTACCAAAAGTATCACACCGACGCGCTGGTGCTCGCAAGCCGCGAAATCGGAGAATCAGACCGCGTGCTCGCGCTCTACACGCGCGACTTCGGGCTTGTGCGAGCGCGGGGCAGAGGAATCCGCTCGGTAAAATCTAAAATGCGATATGCTCTGCAGAATTATTCTTTCGCAAGCATTTCTCTCGTCAAAGGAAAGCAGGGCTGGCGCCTGGCGGGAGCAACTGCTTTAGGAAGTTCAAAAGTGAGAGACATAAAGGGCATGCAGGCATTCGCGCGCATCGCAGGACTTGTCGTGCGGTTTGTCGCGGGAGAGGAGGCGAACAAAGGGCTTTTCGATATTTTGTGCGAAGCGCGCTCCACCCTTGCGCAGGAGAAGTGCGAAGCGTGGGCGACCATAGAACTTGTGTGCGTTGCGCGTGTTCTCTATGCGCTCGGATATATTTCCAATGAAGCGCTAAAAAGCGCTCTTCTTACACACACGGCATACGCGGATGAACATTTGCGCGAGGCCGAACTTGTACGCGAAAAGCTTCTTTCATCCATCAATCAGGCCATTTCAGAAACACACTTATAGGCAGGGAATAGGCACCAGATTTCAAGCAAAGAATCTCAAACAAATCCAAATCGGAAAACAAAAAACATGCATATTACAAAAGCGATTAGGAAAATGACATCAAGAAGAACGCGACGATTGTAATTTCGTGACACGGGCTCAATCCCATTTCTTTTCTTTATCCATCCGTCCACAACACCATGGAATCCCCAGCTCAGCAAAACAAATGGCCAGCCAAAACTGACAATAATCACCAGTAATGTAGGAATAGGGCCAGCCCCAGCGAGACCTATGCCACTACTAGGACCTCCTCCGCCAATCAATCCTACAATAGGTGGGTATACAGTGGGGGACAAGAAAATCACAAGACTCAATATCCAGATGAAAGAAAAGACTATCGCAAACGCTTTTGTTACCAATCGTAGAATTTCCATAATATTGAATCTATACTGATAAACTCCCCTTCAGTATATATCGCTAGCATGCAGTTTAAAAACAAACGTGACTGGAATTTCTGGTATTATTGAGTACATGGTAGACCCTATGCCGAATGACGAAGAGAAAATGAATCGCCTGCGCCGCGCGATGTATTCGCGCTCCCTTTCTCCAAAATTGAAGGAGCATCAAAGGCGCGTTCTTGAAGACGATGGAATATCTGTGCCTGAAGATTGGAAACGGCAGGAACCCCAACTGCAAGGCACTACGGTCGCCCCTCGGTACCTGGAGTGGAGAAGTGTCGCGCGGTGGCTCGGCATCGCTCTCATCGCATTTTTTATCGGTGTTGCGGGATTCCTTGCATACTATTTCACGATAGGAGGAGGCGCTTCGCAGGGATCTGCAGGCAATATCGGCATAACGATTTCCGGACCCTCGCGCGTTTCCGGAGGCGAACCGACGACGCTTCAAATTACTGTCTCCAATCAGAATAAATCCGGGCTTGAACTTGCCGACCTCGTCGTTCTGTATCCTCCGGGAACGCGCTCGTCGCCGAATAGTTCGACCGATATGCCGAGCCAGAGAATTTCCATCGGGGTTATTAATTCCGGAGGCGTTGTGAATGTTCCGATACGAGCTGTATTTGCGGGCGCGGAAGGAGGACAAGCCAACCTAAAAGCCCAGCTTGAGTATCGAGTTACGGGTTCAAGCGCGGTTTTTGTCGCTGAATCGCAGGATTATGACCTTGTATTCAGTTCGAGTCCTCTCGCTATAACGATTGACGGGAATTCCGAAATTGTTTCGGGACAGCCGACATCTCTTACCGTGACCGTCACTTCCAACGCAACAGCCCCGATAAAAGACGCCATTCTTAGTATCGGATACCCGTTCGGCTTTGCGTTCTCCTCTGCAAGTCCGCGACAGGCAAAAGAAGGGGTCTGGGAGATTGGAGACATCATGCCGGGGAAATCCGTTCTCATAACATTGAGCGGCACACTCATCGGCGAGTCGGGAGACGAGCGTGTCTTTCGGGTCGCCGCCGGCACGCGCAAAGCAAAAGACAGTTCGGGAATAGATACGGTGTTTTCGGAATCGCCGTTCCGCGTAACGATATCAAAACCGTTTTTGGGACTTTCACTTTCTGTGAACGGGTCTAACGATGGAAGCGTTGTCGTTACTCCCGGCGGCAACGTCGGCGTATCGGTCCTATGGAAGAATAATTTAACGACGGAGATTAGAGACGCAGTCATAGTCGCGCGCCTCTCGGGTCTCGAGATAGACGGTACAACCGTAAAATCTAACGATGGATTTTACCGCTCGTCCGACAATGCAGTTCTGTGGGACAAGACGACCACTTCAGGAACGCTAGCTATTGTTGCGGGAGGAGGTAGCGGAGCGGTAGGATTCAATTTCCAGATGCCGCCGAGCGAGATTTTACAAACAATAAGAGAACCAAGTTTGAGCATCACGGTCCACGCCGCGGGCAAACGCCTCTCGGAATCGGGGGTTTCGGAAAGTCTTCAATCCACGGTTTCCAAAACTATAAAAGTGGCAAGCGACCTCGGCATTGCCGCTGAAGGGTACTACCATAACAATCCATTCGGCTCTTCGGGCAGCGTTCCGCCGCAAACAGGAAAAGAGACCACGTATGCGATACGTTTTGTCGTGACCAACACCACGAGCAAGATAACTGACGCCAAACTTACGGCAGTCATGCCCAGCTACATCCGTTCGCTCGGGCCAGCGATGTATTTACCGCTCTCGGAAAAAATCACGTTCAACAGGGATGACGGTTCAGTTACGTGGAATATCGGCGACATAGAGCCGGGGGTGGGAGTGAACGGCGCGCCTCCGAGGCAGGCGGCAATTGCCATAGGGTTTACCCCTTCCACGAGCCAGATAGGGACACAGCCAGTAATCTTGCAGAACATTTCATTTACGGGAACCGATGCCGCGACAGGCGCGGATGTTTCTCGAACGGCTAGAGATGTAACGACCAATCTGATGAGCGACCCGGGATTTAGTTCGACGGAATCGGTGGTAGTTAGGTAGAAAATGCAGTATGCGGTATTCGGTATACAGTATTCAGTATGGCCACACTAGGAGATTCAAAGGTTCCAGTTCAATATACTGAATACGGAATACAAAATACAGAATACTAATGCTATGACTGAAGTCACAATGGAAAAGATAGTGTCGCTCGCTAAGAGGCGTGGGTTCATATATCCTGGCTCCGAGATTTACGGCGGGCTTTCGGGGTTCTGGGATTACGGCCCGCTTGGGTTGGAACTAAAAAATAATATCAAGAATCTCTGGTGGAGAATGTTCGTGCAGGAGCGCGACGATATGTACGGAGTCGACGCGGCAATCATCATGCAAAAGAAGGCGTGGGAGGCGAGCGGCCACGTGGCCGGATTTTCCGACCCCGTGGTGGAATGCAAGAAATGCAAGAGGCGATTCCGAGCAGACCACGTGAGCATTAAGTATCAAAAAAACGAGCTGGGAAAGATTTTGGCTGGAAAAGAAAAATGGGTTTGTGAAAATTGCGGAGCAGATAATGAAAAGTTTGAAGTACGCCAATTCAACATGATGTTTAAGACGTACGTCGGCCCAACGGAGGATGAATCATCAACGTCGTACCTGCGTCCGGAAACAGCCGGCGGAATATTCGTCAACTTTAAAAACATTATCGACTCGTTCCATCCGAAGCTTCCGTTCGGCATGGCACAGATAGGCAAAGCATTCAGGAACGAAATAGCCCCGCGTGATTTCGTTTTCCGCGCGCGCGAATTTGAGCAGATGGAAATTGAATATTTTGTTCGGGAGAAAGAATGGAAAGAGAGCTTTGAAATATGGCGCGAGCAGTCTCTCGGTTTCCTAAAAAGCATCGGGGTAGAAAAATCTTCTATTCACGAACTGGAAGTATCGCCCGAAGACCGCGCGCACTACTCCAAGAGAACAATTGATTTTGAATTTGATTTTCCGTTCGGACGCAAAGAACTGTTCGGTCTTGCATACCGGACGGATTTCGACTTATCAAGACACGAAGCTTCGAGCGGAGTTGAACTCAAGTATTTGGAAGAAGGGGAAGGCAAATTCATTCCTCATGTCATTGAGCCTTCGTTCGGCGTCGAGCGGATTATATTGGCAGTACTTCAAACGGCGTATACGGAGGACACATTAGGAAAGGAAGCAAGGACGTATCTCAAATTCAATCCGGCCGTAGCTCCGGTGAAAGCGGCCGTGTTTCCTTTGCTGAAAAATAAGCCGGAACTTGTCGCGAAAGCACGCGAAGTATACACGAGTCTCAAGAAAAATGTCCCGCAAATCATGTGGGACGACAACGGCAACATCGGCAAGCGTTATCGCCGGCAGGATGAGATAGGAACGCCTGTTTGCATCACCATTGATTTCCAGACACTCGAGGATGATACCGTGACGGTGCGCGACCGCGACACGGGTAAGCAGGAGCGGGTTTCGGTATCAGAGCTTGAGCAACAAATCAAAGTGAATTAAGCAGGCTAGGGAGATATGGAATGGGAGAACGGAAGTTTTGTCTATTCCTGTACCATTCATTGACACCTGTCAGTGAATGGTACAGGAAACAAGGCAGTGAATAACGTCGAAAGAATTACATTGGATCTTCATGTCATCATGTAATGTCCGGCCGGACATTACATGATGACAGCATTCATTGCAGGGCTTTAGCCCTAATTTTGTGATTGTGCTAGGATTGCCTTAATGGAATCCCGACCGCTTAACATCTCCATAACGCTTGGTACGGTCATAAAAATCGTTGTTTTGCTCGTCGGAGCTTGGCTTTTGTTTTACCTGCGCGACCTCGTGCTTGTCGTTGTGACTGCCGTAGTGTTCGCATCAGCGATGGAGCCGGGTATCAGGGGATTGGTAAAGCGGAAAGTGCCTCGGCTTCTCTCCGTCATAATCATTTACATTCTTTTATTCTGCGTATTTTTTGGGATTTTCTATTTCTTTTTGCCGTCAGTATTGGAGGATTTGGCGACGTTCGTCGCTTCGCTCCCGAGTTATCTTGAGGCGTTCAGCCGCGTGGGAGCATTTGATGACTATGCGCGGATTTTGGGCGTCGCTACGCCAAGCGCAGCCACGAACGAAATCATGGATACCGTGCGCAACGTGTTGAATCTAGGCGACACGTTCGGCAATGCATTCAGCGCGGTCAGCAAAATATTCGGAGGAGTTCTTTCATTCATTCTAATCATCGTCCTCTCATTTTATTTTGCCGTGATTGAGACAGGGGTAACGGATTTCCTGCGCATTGTCACCCCAAGAAAATATGAGACATACGTTCTAAATCTCTGGAACCGTTCCCAGCACAAAATCGGACTATGGATGCAAGGGCAGCTCCTCCTCGCGGTTATTATGGGAGTCCTGATTTATCTCGGCCTTACGATTTTGGGAGTAAAGCACAGTCTCTTTCTTGCCGTCGTTGCTGCGGTATTTGAGATTATTCCCGTATTCGGCCCAACGCTTGCTTCCGTCCCCGCAATTATCATCGGATTTGTCGACGGGGGCGCAACACTCGGATTGCTGACCGTTGCTTTGTACATCATTGCCCAGCAGTTTGAGAATCATCTGATTTATCCGTTGGTCGTAACTCGCGTGGTCGGTGTTCCTCCGCTTCTCGTTATTTTGGCGCTCATCGTGGGGGCGAAATTGGCGGGCTTTTTAGGCATACTTCTTTCTGTACCAATGGCCGGTGCTCTCCAAGAATTTATCAAGGATGTCGAGAGCAAGCGTAAGTTCGCCAGTAATGAGGATTAACATTGTCCCCATTAGAGGCCGCGGTCGCGCAAAACAATTTCCAATCTCAAGTTGCTCATTCTCACCTGACTAATCCCATGGCTTCACAGAAATCTACACAGTCGCGACCTGCCTCTAACGGGGCAAGCAAAAACTTTTATCTCACGACCACCCTTCCATATGTGAACGCGGAACCGCATATCGGTTTCGCGCTTGAGATAGTTCACGCGGATATCGCTGCGCGGTATCACAAGCTCTGCGGGGACGAAGTCTTCTTTAATACTGGGACGGACGAACACGGAATCAAAATTCATCGCAAAGCGCTTGAAGAGGGGAAAAACACGCAAAAGTATGTGGACGAGTACGCCGACAAATTCCGGAATCTCAAAGAGAAGCTGAATCTCTATCCAGACCTGCACTTTATTCGCACTACCGATGCAGACCACAAAGCGGCGGCGCAGGAATTTTGGCGCCGATGTCTCAAAAAAGGCGACATCTACAAGAAAAATTATCAGCTGAAATATTGCGTCGGGTGCGAATTGGAAAAAACGGATTCGGAACTCGTGGACGGCCGATGCCCGATACATCCGAACCTTGAAATCGAACTCATCAACGAGGAGAACTATTTTTTCCGCTGGTCAAAGTATCAAAAGGAGCTGCTTGAGCTTTACAAGAAGCAGCCGGATTTGGTAGTGCCGGATTTTCGTTTCAACGAGATAAAGAAATTTGTAGAAACGGGACTGGAAGACTTCAGCATTTCCCGCCTCAAAAAGAAAATGCCATGGGGCGTTCCAGTTCCGGATGATCCAGGGCATGTGATGTTCGTCTGGTTTGATGCGCTCATAAATTACATTTCAACACTCGGGTGGCCTGACGACGAGGCAAACTTCACCAAGTTTTGGGGAACAGTTGAACGGCCAAACGGCATTCAAATGGCTGGGAAAGACCAGATACGGCAACAGGCGGCGATGTGGCAGGCGATGCTCATGTCGGCCGGTTTGCCCCCGTCAAAACAAATACTCATTCACGGTTTCATTAATGTCGGCGGCCAGAAAATGTCCAAATCGCTCGGAAATGTCATCGACCCGATAGCGATAGTGGATGAATACGGCGCTGATGCTTTGCGCTACTATCTCGCGCGTCATATTCATCCGTTCGAAGATTCCGATTTCACGATGGAGAAATTTAAGGAAGCCTACAACGCCAATCTTGCTAACGGATTAGGCAACTTTGTGTCTCGAGTCATGGCCCTGTCAGAGAAATACCTCGATAGTCCAGCTGAGCTACCAGATATGAATGTTTATGTTGATGAGGAATATATCAAAAAGTATAAACAAGCCCTCGAAACCTTCGAGGTAAGTCGCGCAATGGATAGTATATGGAATAGAATTCAAGAGTTAGACAAAGCTATATCCGTAAAAGAACCGTTTAAAATCATTAAACAAGATCCTCAATTTGGGCGTCTTGTTTTATCTGTATTTGTGAGGGACGTAGCTTCAATTGCTTACCTTCTTGCTCCCTGCATGCCATCAACTAGTGAGAAGATTCTTGATGCAATAAAAAGGAATAAAAAGCCCGAGAACCTCTTTCCGCGCAAAGAGTAAAAACTCCGTTTCTTCGAAATTATGAGTTTTGAATTCTTTTTGTTTGAGATTTGGAGCTTGGATTTTGGGATTTAATAAAATATGGACCAAACGACATTTTATTGGACAATTGCTGCCACTATATTTGGCGGCATACAGTTATTCTTCCAGAAAGTTGTCGCGCAAGAAAAAAGGGACTCGGCTTTCAACGGACTCTTGATGTACGGGTTTTCTGCCATAACAGTTTTCATTATTTTGTTCCTTTACTCTGATGTGCCGAGCGCATGGCTCATTATAGGAATTTTTGCGCTGGCAAGCGGAGCGCTACACGGAATCGGGAATTACTTTCGTATTGAAGCTCTAAAACATATCGATAGCGTTATATATTTCCCGATAAATAAGGTTCTAGGACCGCTCCTAGTCGTAATATTAGGGGTACTGCTGTTGCGTGACCCGCTTACGACTCAACAATACATTGGAATCGGGACGAGTTTTCTTGTACCTCTTCTTCTCATCTCTTCGGCCGAACATCATCGTCAGAACAACCTGCGTCAGGGAATGATATTCGTCGTTCTCTCGACCATTCTCACGGCAACTTCGGTGATTTTCGTTAAACAAGCGACTTCATATGAATCGGCCGCCTTATTCATTGTGGGAATATCGCAGATTGCAGGTACGGTATCTTCCGCGGCAATTCTCGTAAAGCAGAGAGGGACTCGACTTTCCCAAGGAATCACATTCGACAAAAGGGATGTTTACCTAGGATTCATTGCAGCAGCCCTCGGTACTGTTGCCACGTATACACTTATTAAGGCATTAACTACCGGCCTCGTCAGTCTCGTGTATGTCATCCATGCGCACTATATTCTTATACCAATCGTCCTTTCCGTATGGTGGTATAAAGACCACATCAACCTTCGCAAAATACTCGCGATTGTCGTATCATTCCTTGCAATAGGGCTACTTTATTCATCCTGAATAAAGTAGAAGCTCCAAAACTCAAGCTCCAAGATCCAAACAAACTCAAAATGAATAAACCTCAAGAACATAAACAATACAAAAATGATTTAGAAGAACGCACGCGACTTCTCGCGCTGAATGTCAGACGTTTCATCAAAAAGTTGCCAAGAGATATCGTAAACAATGAAGACGCAAAGCAAGTGGTTCGCTCTTCGGGATATGTTGGTGCGAATTATATCGAGGCCAACGAGTCTCTGAGTAAAAAAGACTTTGGTATGCGCGTAAAGATTTGTCGAAAGGAAGCTAAAGAAACGCGATATTGGTTGCAAATGTTCGAACAGATACCAGAAGAGCTTGGCGTGGAGCGCGATGGTTTAATCAGAGAATCAATCGAGTTATTAAAGATTTTTAGCTCCATTTTATCTAAGTTATGAGTTTTGCATTCTTTTTGTTTGAGATTTGGAGCTTGGATTTTGGAGCTTCATCAAAATATGAAATATTTTGACAGTCATACTCATACGAATTTTGTCGCTTACAACGAGGACCGCGAAGAGGTGATTCTGCGCGCGAAGGATGCGGGCGTGGGAATGAATGTGGTCGGAACTCAGTTAGACACATCCAAAGCTGCGGTGGCACTCGCAGAGAGATACGACAACGTGTATGCCATTATCGGTCTCCACCCCGTCCACACGACAAAGTCGTATCACGATGTACAAGAATTGGGTGTTGGAGGAAAAGAGTTTACATCCCGCGGGGAAGTCTTTGACATGGCTGCCTATGAAGCACTGGGCAAGAACCCGCGCGTGATAGCGGTCGGGGAGTGCGGACTGGACTACTATCGCTCGGACGCAAGCACCAAATCTGTTCAGAAGGACGCATTCATCCAGCAAATTGATCTTGCAAATACATTAAAGAAGCCCTTGATGCTCCATATCAGGCCTGGCCTTCGAAGCCTTGGCGAAGTAGGCAACGCATACGAGGATGCACTCGAATTATTAAAAGCGCATGCAAAAGTTAAGGGAGACGTGCATTTTTTTGCTGGGGACTGGAATACCGCGAAGAAGTTTCTTGATATCGGCTTCACGCTCTCGTTTACAGGGGTTCTAACGTTTACCCATGATTACGACGAAGTCGTCAAAAATGCTCCGCTCGACATGCTCCTTTCAGAAACGGACGCGCCATATGTCACGCCAGTCCCATACCGCGGAAAGCGCAACGAACCGCAGTATGTTCAGGAAGTCGTGCGAGCCATAGCGAGAATCCGCGGGGAGGATGTGGAAAAGGTAAGTGCTCAAATAATGTTTAATACAAAGCGCGTTTTCGCGATTGACAAGACATCACAATAGGCGTCTAATTTTATTAGTAGAGGATCAGGTCAAAGCCTCTCTCAAAAACTTTCCATAGGACGCGGTTATGCCGTGGGCTGTGGAATCTTTTTGTAGGGAAACCTCTACAATTACATGAACCCCGAGCCGCGTCACAGCGGCTCTTTTACATCCTCAGGAGGCGCTATGGAATTGTTTCTTCCGTTTTGGGACATGGTCCTATTGATTTTCTCTGCCCCAACGTTTATGGGGCGGTTGCTTGCGCTCCTGACTGTTTTGGTGGTGGTGGTCGGCCTGGTTGGGATGGTGTTGGTATTCATCGACACCTGCAGAAGATAGTGAAGAAGAGCTATTCTTGCTCTTTCAAAATGCTCGATATGCGCACGTGCGGTCGGGCATTTTTTTGCAACCTCTTGCTGATAGTATTTGCCCGGCTTCGGTCGGGCAATTTTTTATAAAAATCACCCATGTACTCATCCCGCAATTCCGTATACCTAGTTGCTAGGGACACCACAAATACTTACGACCGTGAGCGTTTGTGGTTAGTGGGATGGGGGGGGGAAAAGGGCTGATACCTTGTTTCAGGTTTTATTGTTACAAGTCGAATCTCTCTTTCAGGTATTTCTCATTCTCGATTTGTTCAACAACCATATATAGTACGGAAAATCCGATTTTAAGTTCCGCCTTGAGAAGCGCAACCATATCTTCGCAGTCATAAGGATATACCCATACGCTGTCTTGCAAATGCTCAAAACCAAACTCGCGCATCATGGAGCGTAGCCGGTCGCGCACGTCTCTGCGTTTTTCTGGGACATCGAAAATAACTACTCGCCATCTTTTATCCCATCGTCTTTTTATGAGAGGTATCAATTTGTTTTTTCGGTTCTCTGCCATGAACGCATGTCTCCCGGCCTCGGTAATGCGAGCAAATCGCTTTCCATTGTGCCTCTCAAATGTAATCCACTTCTTCTGTGCAAGGCGACTAAGGGCAGTTTCTGCCTGCTGGTTAAAACGGTAGCGTCTGATGCCGGGCACGTATTTTAGGAGCTGTAACGTATTCGGCGCAGCCATGGTAACAAGCAGCACTCCTGATATCGCTATGGTTGCGAGTACGGCTTTTTGTACATATCCGCGGACTCGCTTTCTTCTCGCTTCTCGTTCGATATTCCCCATAGCCATAAACTATCACGACCGTGAGTGTTTATGGCTAGTTATTAACACCTCACGACCAATATCGTCAGAATTCGCCGATGTACTCATCTCGTACAGCCTATTGCCTAGTGCCCATTGCCTATGTTACAGTGCCGGCTACATGGTTACAGAAGAAACAACACTATTAGACGCGGATTTGGCCGCCACGCTACCTATTGAGGAAGTTCCCGCCGAGCCGCGCATATACGAAATCGGCTATCACATCATTCCTACGGTAAAAGAGGAAGACATAGAGAAAACGGTTGGTGAGGTCCGCAAGGTTATCGAGTCGTCCACAGGAAAGGCCGCATTTATTGCTGAAGGAGCACCGAGTCTCTTAAAGCTTGCGTACCCCATGTCTGTGCGCGTGGGAGAGAAATATACTGAATATGATCGCGGTTATTTCGGATGGATAAAGTTTGAAGCACCGGCTTCAATTGTGGCCATTTTGAATGACTCTTTGAAAGCAAACCCCAGCATTCTCCGTTTTGTCATTTGGAGGACCGTCCGCGAGGATACGCGCGCGAAAATAAAGGCCCCGACATTGCGGGAAGTGAAACGCGTAGATACGATAAAGTCGACTCCACGCCGAGCTGCGACTGAAGAAAGCGCCGTGCCGGTATCGGAGGAAGATTTGGAGAAAGCCCTGAAAGACATCACGTCTGAATAGATGTTGCTTTTTATATTTTGAGTTCTAATATTGCCTAGTGCCTAAAACCTAAAACCTACTCGTATGTACATCAACAAGGTATTACTATTTGGAAACTTGACGCGCGATCCGGAATTAAAAGCGCTCCCGTCCGGCATGAATGTCGTAAACTTTGGACTTGCCACGAACCGCGTATATCGCGACCGCGACGGCAAGAAACAGGAACAGACCGAGTTCCACAACATTGTTATATTTGGCAAACAAGCGGATACGGTGGCGCAGTATTTGAAGAAGGGAAGCTCCGCATTTATTGAAGGCCGTTTGCAGACGCGCAATTGGGACGATAAGACAAGCGGCGAGAAGAAATATAGAACGGAGATTATTGCCGAACGGGTACAATTCGGACCAAAAGGAAGCGGCAGTTCCGGCACCCCTTCGACAGGCGGAGGGCAAGCAAGCCGAGGCGAGGAGCAAGCGGCGAGCGGAGGAAACGGTATCGAGTATCCGAAAGACGATATTAATCCGGAGGATATACCGTTTTAGGTTATAGGTGTCAGGTTATAGGTTTTAATAAATTCTAAATACAACATTATGTCGAATAATATATTGACGCAGAACGATATACAGTACATCGATTACAAAGACACGGACCTTCTGAAGCAATTCATCAGTCCGCACGGAGGCCTTGTGAGCCGCAAGCGCTCGGGTCTTACCGCGAAGCAGCAGCGCGCTGTGGAAGCCGCCGTGAAAGTCGCTCGGTTCATGGGATTGCTACCGTACGTTCAAAAATAAGGTTTCAGGTGTTAGGTCATAGGTGACAGGAAAATGTCAGCCCCTTTTGGGTCATTTCTGGCCTAGAACCTAAAACCTGGCACCTGCAACCTTCTTCTAGAGCCTTTCAACGTATTCTCCGTTTTCTGTATTGACTCGTATCGTGTCTCCCGCCTCGACGAACATCGGCACGGTGACCGTGGCACCCGTCTCAAGTGTAACGACTTTGTTGCCGCCCTGTGCTGTGTTGCCGCGCGTATTGGGCGGAGCCTCGGTAACTTTTAAGTCCATTTTAATAGGCATGCTGATTTTGTATGGCAGTTCATCAAACAAACGCACGTCCACTTCAGTTCCTGCGGTAAGGAATTTTCCGGCATCTCCGACCATCTCTTCGGTAAGTGAGAATCGGTTTGAGGAATTATCAACATCGTGGAAGAACCATTCTCCCTTGCGATTGTAAATAAACTTCGCCTTTTTTGATTCGATCTCTGCCTCTTCAACCTTGTCGGAAACGTGAAATGTGTATTCGGTAGTTGAACCGGTTTTCAAATTCTTGAGCTTTGTCTGGTTGACCGGTTTTCTCTGTTGTTTTCGAAAAACCCACGCAGTAAGCACCTCATACGGCTCGCCGTCGAGAAGAATTAATTTCTTGGGCAACACTTCGTTATATGAAAGCATCGACATTCCGAGCATTCTATTCAAATTTGCCCGAATGTCCACCCGGTTAGTACAATGTGACATAGTTTCTGTCGCTGTCCATTCACTTTGTTGCAATAAGTTTCCGAGCGGTCCAAGTTAGTTTGCCGTCCAAAATGACTGCAATCAAGACGATGTCACATTGTCCTACCGGGTCCACCCCGTTAAGACGTCTCGGTTTGTTTTCCCAGTATCTTAATCAGAGCATACTTTTCTTTATTGAATGGTCCGAACCCGTACCTCTCGAAAACGCCTTGAATGCCAGTGATGCACAGAAGCTCGTACACGTTATGCTTTTGCGCCTCCGTAACGCACGTATCGATCAGCTGCTTTGCTATACCTTTTCGCTGGAATATCTTTGTTACCGCAAGGCTTCTGATTTCGGCCAGCCGCGTCGAGTAAATTTCCAAGGCACAGCATCCGACTATTGTTTCGCCTTCTGTCGCGACGTAAAAGGCTTCCGAAGGAGGGAGATTATCTTGCATCAGAGTGTCCGGAAACTCATGTATGAGCCCAAGGATTGCCGGCATATCTTTCTGCGATGCCCGTCGTATTGATATATTCGCGGGGGATGTCATCTGCTATTGCTCGGTTGTGGCTGATGCGCTCTTTGTCATGCCGCCGTCATTAAGTCCCTTTTGGATGTCTTTTAGAAGCTGTTTGAGTACCGGCTTGTTGTCGCGTAAAAACGTGCGCGCGGCATCGTATCCTCGGCCGAGTTTGGCTCCTTCGCCCGCCGTAGCTTTACTTTGTCCGTCCGTAGCCTTGTGCGAAGGAGGAGCGGAGGCGGGACCGATGAGGGTATATGAGCCGCCGCTTGATTTCTCAAGCAGTCCGAGTTTCTCTCCCAGGGCAAGCGCTTCGCCTTCCTTTGAAATACCTTCGTTGTACATGAGGTCGAATTCTACAGAGCGGAACGGAGCGGCGACTTTATTCTTCACGATTTTCACGCGGTGTCTGCCGCCCATGGTCTCGTCGCCTTTCTTTATCTGCGCGATGCGGCGGATATCGATGCGTACCGACGTATAGAACTTGAGTGCTTTGCCGCCAGGCGTCGTTTCCGGATTCCCGAACATCACGCCAATTTGCATGCGTATCTGGTTGATGAAAATTACGATAGTTTTCGTCTTTGAAACAATGGCCGTCAGCTTGCGAAGAGCTTGCGACATCAGGCGCGCCTGTTTGCCCACGTGCTGCGCACCCATATCTCCCTCGATTTCATCCTTTGGCGTTAGCGCTGCGACGGAGTCTATAACGATAACGTCGATTTTCCCGCTTCGCACCAGCGACTCGACAATTTCAAGAGCTTGCTCCCCGGTGTCCGGCTGCGACACAAGAAGGGAATTAATATCAACGCCGATTTTCTTTGCATACTCCGGGTCGAGCGCGTGTTCGGCATCAATGTACGCGCATATCCCGTTGCGCTTTTGCGCTTCTGCGACTACGTGCAGACAAAGCGTAGTTTTTCCAGAAGATTCCGGGCCGAATACTTCAATGATGCGTCCTCTGGGCAATCCTCCAATTCCGAGCGCCCAATCTACTCCCACAGAACCAGTCGGAATTGCGTCAACATCCACCTTTGGCTGGTCGCCCAGCTTCATAATGGATTCGTCTCCGAACTTTGTTTTAATTTCCGAAAGAGCGCGCTCAATATCTTTATCCGGAACTCCGGCTTTGCGGTCGGCGACGTCAGCCGCAGTACGCGTACCTATTGTTTTTGGAGGAGCTTTTTCTTTTTTGTGGAAGGCCATATCAGATAAGTATTCAGTATACAGTATGTGGTATTTAGTATGAAGGTGTGGAAGACGCAGCTGTGGATGTGGATATGGATGATGTCGCAACTGCGAGGTTAGTTGTCGGCTCGTATGTCACCTCCACCACGCTTTCGCTTGTCCTGCCGTATCTATCCTTCGCGCGGAGAACTATGCGATTATAACCGTCATTGAGAAGATACGGCTCCTCGAATTGGCCGCCTTCGGTAACTGTCACAGGCCTGCCGTTCATCGTGAGCTCCGAAATGCGCTCCGCATTGCCGCGCAGGGTTATGAATCTTTCATGTACAACGGCGGCCTCTTGCGGCACCGTGATGCTTGGCCCGAATAGCAGTCCTCGCGCTTCGTAGTACGCGTAAAGAATTACCAAAACAAAAAAAAGCACCAATATGATTTTAATTATCCTGCTGTCTCGGTAGGGGAGCATGGGGAGAGCGACTAGCGATTAGCGACTAGCTGATAGAAAAATCCGGAATATAGAATACTCATGCAATTTTGTTCCCGGTAACCTCTTCTTCAGATTCGGCGGATGGTTCGGCCGCGAGTTCGTCGGCGTTGCCCTCGCCGATTATTTCTCGCGGCTTTGCGCCATCTCCGGCACCGATGACTCCGCGCTCCTCGAGAATGTCTATGAGCCGCGCGGCGCGAGAATATCCTATGCGAAGCTTTCGCTGGAGATACGAAGTTGATGCTTTTCCGGCTTCAATCACTGCCTGTTTTGCCTCGGGGTAGAGGTCATCCTCGTCGCCGGATTCTGCATCCATTGAAGAAAACACGACATCCGTATCATTTTTTGCTTCAGTAAAATCAATTTCGCTCGGAATCTGTCCCTCGCCGCCCTTTGCCACGTGCGCGACGATTTTCTTGACCTCCGATTCCGAAGTGAACGGCGCCTGTATGCGCCGGGGCTTCGACATCTCTCCGGAAAGAAAAAGAGTGTCTCCCGCGCCAAGGAGTTTTTCCGCTCCGCCCATATCAAGAATCGTTCGTGAATCAATCTGCGAGGAGACTTGAAGCGCGACGCGTGCCGGGATGTTCGCTTTGATGAGTCCCGTAATGACTTTGACCGATGGGCGCTGCGTGGAGAGTATCAAATGTATGCCGACAGCTCTGCTCATCTGCGCCAGCCGAACGATTCCGCTCTCAAGTTCGCGCGGGTATGCCGACATCATATCCGCGAGCTCGTCGATAATGACGATGATGTACGGCATTGCTTCCACTGGAGCGGTTTCCGTTGAATCAGAAGCGCTCTTGCCCGCCGAAGCCTTGGCGAAGGCGGGTGCCACGACATTTTCATGGTACGAAGCGATGTCTCTCACCGCCTCCGCCTCGAGAATGTTGTATCGGCGCTCCATTTCTTTTGATAGCCATTTGATAGCGAGAATGGCTTTCTTTGCATCCGTTATGACTGGCGTGAGCAAGTGGGGAATAGAGTTGTACATTGTCAGCTCTACTCGTTTCGGGTCTATCATAATGAAACGTAAACGCTCCGGCCCGCACCGGTAAAGAAGGCTTACTATGAAGTTGTGTATGGTGACGCTTTTCCCGGCTCCAGTTGCCCCTGCCACCAGAATGTGCGGCATTCGGGCTAGGTCGGCAAAATGCGGCGTACCCGTGATGGACCTTCCAAGGGCCAAGAGAAGCGGCTTGTCTGATTGCAGGAACGCGGGGTCGGACAAAAGCGGTGCGAGTCCCAGTGTGGTTCTCGATATGTTAGGAACCTCGATGCCGACAAGGGACTTGCCTGGTATTGGCGCCTCAATACGCAGAGGGGAAGCGGCGAGGGCAAGTTCTAGGTTGCTCTGCAATGCTACGATTTTAGAAAGCCGAACGCCCTCTGCCGGCTTCATGGCGTAGCGCGTCACAGTAGGGCCGATTGATGCCTCATCCATCTCTACCTGTATGCCGAAGTTCTGCAGCGTCCGTTTAATGATGTTCATGTTTGCCCGTACGTCACCCACCTCCGGCTTTCCTTTATTTTTGCTAAGAATGGAAATTGGGGGAGGGACGTACGCGCTGCCGGTCGCCGCAATGATGGGGAAGCCATCGGATGAAGTATCGCTTTGGAACATTTTACCTAAACCCGATATCTTCGCTTTCGCTTTTGTATCTGCAGGAACATCGGCAGGAGGTGCGGGCTCTTCTGTATCTGCTGGCCCCGTCTCTTCTTCCGGCAAGCCGACCACGGGAACTTCCTCTGTACTCGTTTCTGCTTCACCTTGGCGCAGTGCAGACAGTCGCTCGCGAATAGAAGCGATGAAAGCGCCAAGGTGAATATCAAAGGCGACGATAAGCGATGCGACGATGAACGCGAGAAGGAACAGGGCAGTGGCAGAGCCGTCTACCGCTGCGACCAAGGGCATTGAAACCCAAGCACCCAAAATCCCGCCGTCTCCGGGAAATGCGAGATCAATAAGCCCAAGACCTGAAAGCAGAAAAACAAACATGCTTACCATCTGCACGACTCCGAAACGCTTTTCAAAAGATTGAAAAATCAGTATCGCGAGCAGTATGAGCGAAATGGGCAAGAGCAGGTACCCAACTCCAAGTAGAAGAGAAAGGTACTTATATAGTCCCGCGCCAGCGACTCCACCTATCCCAAAGCGGGCAAGCACGAGAAAGATGGCAATGGCAATAAAGAAAATCGCGGACACTCCGCGCAATGCTTCCGAACTTACGCTTCGCGCGGGTTCGGAATCTTTCTCCTCGTTCGCGCGTTGACTGCCTTTTCCGTTCCGGTTCTTTTTTCCCATTGTACGAGCATCATAACATGGGCAAGAATTGGAAGTATTGCGTATATATATTCAGTATCGTGTATACGGTATTTGGTATTCAGTACGTTGTATGACACTTAAGGTTAAACCTTAAAAATCCCCAAGGTTTAACCTTGGATGCAGAGCGCTTTTGTTCCGGATTCCAAGGACTACCCTTGGAATCGTCATGCGGCATTTAACTACTAACTACCAACTACTGACTACTAACTGCTTGTAGGTTGCATCTGTCCCTGTCCTATATATAATGGTCATTATCCAGACGATGGTCTAATAGACATATCTAAGACACTGGAATACGCTATCATGGACGAGACAAGAGACACTAAAAAGACAGACTCGCTCTCAAGGTTACTTGACGGGGGTGCAGTACGAACTAACCCCTTTGGGCGAAATGTTTCCGGTGAGAAATCCTACCGTCGTGCAGAGCGTCTCGTGGCTGCTTTGCACCTTATTACATCACATATTTCTGAACATGAGCCGATACGAAAGTCGGCTCGGGCGACCTCTATTGAATTGCTTTCAGGCCTTCTTTCTTTGCGCGATGAGATGCGGAGCGTGCATTCAGAAAAAGTGCGCAGCGTTCAAGCTACCGTCAGGCAACTGATTTCGCTTGTTCGCATTCTTGCAGTTTCAGGTCTAGTGTCGCCACAGAATACTGACGTAATTGTAGAGGCAGTAGACGAACTCGGTAACTTCATAAATCTCGCTGGGCGCACGCCTCTTTCTGAAAGCGTCGTGCTTTCGCGAGATGACCTTTTAAGCGGAACGCTGGCTCGGGAAAAGAGGAACCTTGTAAAGGACAGGCTAGCAACAGCGGTGTCCAATACGGATGCCGGCGTGTCCATTAGGACAGACAACGGCTCTATAACGGACATACAAAGGGACATCGGTATCTCTAAGACTAGTATGACTACGCGCAGAAGTGAAATTATAGCAGTCTTGCGTTCGGTAAAAGATGCGGGGATTCGCGATGTGGCGTCCAGTTTGCCCGAATATAGTGAAAAGATGATACAACGGGAGCTTGCCGCTTTAGTGGCCGTTGGGCAGGTTAAAAAGACGGGTCTAAAGCGATGGAGTAAATACTCCCTGCTTTCGTAAGATAATGGATGGATGTGCGTCTCCAATAAGGGTACTTGGAAGGGTAGTTTAGGCATATTTTATAACACAAGATTGCCTTTTGTCTTCTGCTTCATGCATTGACTCTGATGCCCTGATGCCATATATTGGCCGTGACTTAGTGGACAAGGAAGGAGCCGAATACGGGCTTTTTTGTCGACATGAGTTATCCCCACAATGGGGTATGGCAGAGTGATGCACAGTTCTGCTCCTGATATATAATTGCGACGATGCTGCTCAATGTGTTTGAGGTGCATCACGCAGAAGGAGTGCCTCGGTGCGCGCTCTGTGTAGTTCGTTGATAATTTAATAAGGAATAGAAACTGGCCAAGCATGCAGAATGCATGAAGGCCAGAAGCTTTCTTCAATTTCGAAGAATACGCAAAGTATGCGTTTTTGTTTTAAGAAAAGTTTAAGAAAAGAATACGCGTGCGCAAAATACTGAATGACAGTACATCGCCCGGATACGATTGCATGACAGAAATTCCGAATCACTTCTTGGTGCTAACTCCACTGCGCGCTCACGATTAAAACGGGAGGCGCAGGGGCTAGCAAAATTATCGGCGGGCACTATCGCAAAGGGAGAAATAATCTTTCTTCCGCGCGCAGTGCACACCGATATAGATTATTAGTTTTGTCTTCGGTTATTAGTTAGAAATTATAAGGAGACACAACGTGCATGAATTTTTGTCGAAAGAGTTCATGTGCGGTCCAGCACCACTTTTGTCCGGTAGGAAAGACCTACTGTTCAAAAGTGGTGCTGGATGAAAGGTCAATATTAAAAATATGAGTAAATCATTAGCAACAAAGAATGTTGCGGGAGTACTCGTTGCAATTGGCTTGGTTCTAGCGTTCTCGTTCTCTTTCGTCACAACGGCGAAGGCAGACGCGCTCTCTGATCTCCAGGCACAAGTCAACGCGCTTCTCGCACAAATAGCAGCATTGCAAGCCGGTAGCGCAACAGCGACCGGTGGCGCATGCTTCACTTTCACTCAAACCCTCACTGTTGGTTCAACTGGAGGGGAAGTAATGGAAGTTCAGAAATTCCTTAACAGTAATGGAGCGCAGGTCAGCGTAACAGGTGCCGGTTCACCGGGGAACGAAAGTTCTTACTTTGGGGCAAAGACCAAAGCGGCTGTAGCGAAGTTCCAGGCGGCTAACGGCGTTTCGCCGGCAGTCGGATACTGGGGTCCGCTTACGCGAGCAAAGGCGAACAGCCTCTGCGTTGTCACAACGGCTCCCGGTGGAACAACCGGTGGAACAACCGATGGCACAGGAACAGTGACCCCTGTGGGTCCTGGACTTACAGTGACTGCTGGTACGCAACCCGCCAACTCTCTTGCTCCGCAAGGCGCATCACGAGTTCCTTTCACTACATTTACGCTCTCCAACAACACGGGAGCGGCAGTGACGGTGAACGGCATTACGATTCAGCGAGCTGGCCTCGGTGTGGACGCAAACTTCTCCGGCATTGTCTTGGTTGACGACCAGGGTCTTCAGGTAGGAATCGCGAAGACTCTTAACTCCAACCATCAGGCAACTATCGGTGACACGTTTACATTGGACGCAGGTGCCTCAAAGACCTACACGGTCGCCGGCAACATGGCGGCATCTCTGTCCAGTTACACTGGCCAGATCGTTTCGCTCTCTGTCGTAGGCGTGAACACCAGTGTTCCGGTCAACGGCTCGCTCCCTATCACGGGCGCGCAGCAGACGATCAACTCGACTTTGACGGTCGGTTCGGTCACAACGGCGATTTCGTCGCTTGACCCGAACTCCGCGCAGTCGAAGAACATCGGCGACACAGGACTCAAGTTCTCCGGACTCCGCTTTACGGCGGGTTCTGCTGAAGACCTTAAGCTCTTCTCTGTAAGATGGCGCTTGAACGGTACGGTTTCTGCTAACGACCTCGCGAACATCGTGACGGTTGTAAGCGGGACCAGCTACCCGACAACTGTTTCTTCAGACGGCCGCTACTTCACAGCGGTTTTCCCCGGCGGCATTCTCATCACGAAGGGTAATTCCATCGACGTAACCATTCAGGGCGACGTCATTGGAACGAATGCTTCGGGACGCGTTGCGCAGTTTGACGTAGACAAGACTTCCGACGTTTACTTCGTCGGCCAGCTCTATGGCTACGGCGTTGCTGCAACGGTAGGCTCGACAGCTTTGAGCACGCTCGCAACACACGCATCGGCTCTTACGGCTTCTACGCCATGGTTCCAGGGTTCGACATTCTCGATTTCTGGCGCTTCGGTAACGACTATTGCTAAGGCGACTTCGGTCCCTGCGCAAAACGTTGCGGTCAACGTCTCTGGCCAGCCTTTGGGCGGTTATGTGACAAACTTCACCGGTGAAGCTGTCTCGGTTCAGTCAACAGTATTTAGCATTGCTACATCCTCAGGACAGTCCGGCTACATCACCAACGTCTCTATCTATGATGAGAACGGCGTTGTAGTCGCGGGTCCGGTAGATGCCTCAGGTCTCGGTGACACGCTTACCTTCACGGACACGATTACGTATCCGACTGGTCTACACACGTACACCATAAAGGGTAAGGTACCTTCGACGTACACCAACGGAGGCACGATCCAGCTCTCAACGGCTCCAGTCACACAGTGGACGAGCGTTACCGGCCAAACAACCGGCAACACCGTTACTCTCACTACGACTAGCTTCACGCTGAACACGATGACCGTGCGCGCGGCTTCCCTCACAATGGGATTGTCCACGACACCGTCTGCTCAGACGATAGTCGCGGGCGGACAGGCTGTAACCTTCGCGAACATCCAGCTTGACGCATCTCAATCAGGTGAGGATGTGCGCGTCAATTCCATTCCTCTGTACCTCAAACAGGCGTACGTAGTGGCAAGTGGTGCATCCACAAACTTGACGACATGTCAGATTAATGACGCGGCAGGAAATGTGCTCAACTACGGTTCAAACGTCATTAGTGCGTTCACGGTTACGGATTCAACCACGACACCGACAACCAACCAAAAGGTATTCTCGCTCAACAATTCGTTGACGATTCCGAAGGGTACGGTTGTTACGCTTACACTTAAGTGTAACGTGGGGAGTTCGGCAACAGCGGGCGATGCGTACACGTTTGGCACTTATAGCGCCGGTACTGTGTTCACCTTCACTGGCGTGACATCCGGCAATTCAGCTAACACGACAGTCGTATCCGCAGTTGCGGGTACCCAGACAATTGCGGCTGCAGGTACAGTGACTGTTTCTGCAGACTCTTCCTCTCCGTCCTACGTGATAGGCGCGGGTGGAGCCACTGGAGTTACTGCCGGTGTTGCCAAGTTCCGTCCTGCAAACGAGGCGGTTAACCTGACAAAGATCGGTTTGACTCTGGCTGGAACCAACGGCTCTTACTCCGGCGCGTCCGGCGCTCAAGACCTCGTCCAGGTTTACATCTACAACGGCTCAACGTTAGTCGGCACTGCGACCTTCACGGGTAACGCATCGACCGCTACTTCAACGTTGTTGAGCTCGGTATCTCTGGCAAGAGACGTCGACACTAAGCTCACCGTCAAGGTTGACCTTGCAGATGTCGGCACTTCACAGCCTGGAAACCAGGGCGATCTAGTCGCAGTTGATATCCTGAACTTCGAAGGTCAAGGTGCTTCATCCGGAAGCACTGTCATGGGCGGTTCGGCCAGCGGATTAACATCCTTTGCCGGCACACGCCTCTTGAACACGTACCCAACAGTAGCCCAGGGTACTTTGGGGTCTAGCGGTGCTGCAGATGGCAAATTGCTTCGCTTCTCTGTAACGGCTAACGCCGCCGGGGATGTGGGTATTGGCCGCGTCACCGTCACGATTGCCACGTCTTCCGGCATAACGATTGCTGGTCTTGGTCTCTACGCCTACACGGATTCCGGCTACTCAACGCCGATTTCCGGTCAGGGTTCCAGTGGTCTAATTGGAACAACCAGAACGGCGACTTCAACCTCTGAAATCCAGCTTGGGCCGTCTTCACCGACGTCTCCAGTTGAAGTCCCAGCAGGCGCGACTTACTACTTCGAGCTTCGCGGCTCAGTAGGGGGTGTGACTACAGGCTCATCCATCACGACAACGCTCTTGGGTGACTCTTCGTACTCCACTCTTGCTGCGACCTCTTCGGTCACAGCTAACTTCGTCTGGTCTCCAAATGCAACGACGACTTCAAACGCCACGCATGCGGACTGGACAAGCGGATACAGCGTAATCGGCCTGCCTTCAGGCGGTCTCATCCAGACTAGAGGTCTCTAGTCACAGATGACACCACGTTCATGGCGACAACATGAACAAGCACCCAGCACCTTTCTCAAAAGGTGCTGGGTTGCGAAAAGCAAAAACTCCCCATTTGGGGAGTTTTTGCTTTAGCGGACAAGGTGTCTCCTCGGGAATTAGCGGCCTTTTGCCGAGTTGGATTGTTTCAAGATTTTGCGTTTAACCGGCAGGCGCGGTATGCTCTATCAATGCAGAGAAACCAAGTAGCACTTTTAGTAACAGTTATAATAATAGTTATCGCGGGATATTTCCTTGTACGAAATGCGAAGTCGCCCGCAGCCTCTCCCGAAAGTACGACATCAACATCGACATCGCCGGAAAGCGCCTCCACGGAGATAGGAACAACAACCACTACTATTACCGGGGGAGGAACACTGGGAATCGTGGGAACGGGCGGGTATACGGTCAAAGAGATTTCTATACAAAATACCGCGCCGAAAGCGCCAGATTATAATGCGCCACTCGCATTTTCCGCCTCTCTTGGACTCACCGCAGATCAAAAATCAGCTCTGGAGGCAAGGGCAGCCAGCTTGCGCGCGCAATTGGCGAAAAATCCTTTCAATTTCACTGCATGGCTCGCCCTTGGAACCGTTTTTAAGACTGCTGGTGATTACGCACAAGCCGCAACAATCTGGACATATCTAACGCTCACGTGGCCCACGGACGCCATTGCTTTAGGAAATCTTGGTGATTTATACATGAATTTCATAAAGGATTACCCTAAAGCGAGCGCAAGTTATCTTGGTGCGATAAAGAATGACTCTCGACAAATAAATGCATACAGAAGCCTTTTCCAATTATACTCAAGCCTTTACACCCCAAACAATTCGGCAGCCGAAGATATACTGAAGAAAGGCATACAAAACAATCCTGAAGCGCTTGATTTGTACGTCTTACTCGCGCGCTATTATCGCGATACGGGGCGAATTGCGGAAGCAAAAGCAGAATATGATATGGCTATCGTAATCGCAAAAGGGCAAACAAACGCCGGAGCCGCCGATATTCTTGCAGATATTACAGCTGAACAGGCGGCTCTCAAGTAAGTTTAAGGTCTCTCCTTGGGCATTTTGCATTTAAGGTGAGACCTTGGGTATTTCGCTATTGACGTAGAGACATCCGTAAGTATACTTTGCTGACCATCGCTCCTGCCTTGGCCCGCCGAAATTCCGCACAGCGGAATGAAGGCGGCCGGTTTGAGTTGGTGCGCCCTACTTCGCCCAAAAATGTTCTTGGGCTACGAAGGGCAAAGCCGAAAAATTGTATGCAATGCTTCGGAAGAACTTTGAAAACTAAATAGACAATTGTACGCAAAACCAAAAATTGGTAAGTAAGAAACACACAGCCGTGCATAGCACAAGGAAATTCGAAGCACGAAGCACGAAATTCGAAAAGATTCAAAGCACGAAATTTAAGATAGTAAGCGAATTCGTTTATTATTTATAATTTTGGACTCGAGTTCTTTTTTCGTATTTCGATATTCGGATTTCGGATTTTTCCATGTCGTGTGCGGCAAAAAAGAAAAATAACGTTCAGAACTCTAGGAGGGCTCCGGACGTTAAGTAATAAACAGTATGAAGCAAGAGATATATCCATTCTTTTGTTTCGTCCATCCAAAAAAGAAAATAGAACTTAGTTCAAACATCTTTCACTGTGAATAGCAGGGACTAACAGTGAGGGCAATGCCCTCACGACAGTCTTTTGTGAAAACACAGGGATGAAAATCATGTAAAAGTGGTTATTCATCTTTACTTAGAGTTTGATCCTAGCTCAGGGTGAACGCTGGCGGCATGGATAAGGCATGCAAGTCACGGGGACCGCAAGGTAACCGGCAGACGAGGTAGTAACACGTAGGAACGTACCCCCATCACGGGCATAACTAATCGAAAGGTTAGCTAATTCCCGATGGTCTGGTAGTTGAACTGTGCGAAGTATCACGGTTGAGAAATTCGAAGCACGAAGCACGAAACTCGAAAAGATTAAAAGCACAAAATCCAAAATTCTAAACGAATCAGTTTACTATTTATGATTTCTCGTCTTTTTTCGGATTTCGATATTCGGATTTCGGATTTTTATCCGGCCGATAGTTTGCAAGGTTCAGCTACCAGTAAAGGCTTCGGCCGGATGGGGAGCGGCCTGCGTTGTATCAGCTAGTTGGTGAGGTAATGGCTCACCAAGGCTATGACGCATAGGGGACCTGAGAGGGTGACCCCCACCGGTGGAATTGAGAAACGGTCCACACTCCTACGGGAGGCTGCAGTCGAGAATCTTCGGCAATGGGC
>JAUSGQ010000043.1 GCA_030674455.1 bacterium | reverse complement strand
TGCACCAGACCTATGCGGTAAGCCTCCTGGGCATCGATCCAGTCACCTGTAAAAAGCATTACTAAAGCATTCCCCAAAGGAACAAGGCGTGGTAACTGTGCGCAACCTCCGGCGCCGGGGATGAGCGCCCTCTTAACCTCGGGTAACCCGATCCGGGCATCGTCCGCTGCCAGGCGGATATCGCAGGCTAAGGCAAGTTCACACCCCCCACCCACAGCGTAGCCATTTATAGCAGCAATGATTGGTTTCCATGTTTCCGGGGGTTCCAATACAAGCACCCTGGGTTTTTTCCGTGCCGCAAAAACCTCTCTGACGGCTGTAAGGTCGAGGCCTGTGGAGAATGCCTTACCAGTCGCAGCGTAAATCAGCACCCAGGCATCATCGTCATCTACAAACTCCGCCAGATACCGTTCCTCCGCTTTCATCATGTCGAGGGTAGTAGCGTTCATAGCCTCGGGACGGTTGTATGTAATAATCCGGATATGGCCCCGTTTCTCCCAGAGAATCTCGTCTTTCATATTCCTTCTCCCGGTTTACTTTTCAAGCCGAAACTTGGGCACCTTAAAGTCAGTCCCTTCCACTAGCTCAAAAATCGCCTTGACCTTTGAACCGATTTGTACGTCCCCGGGTTTGCAATCCACGATCTGGCTCATCATTCTTATGCCTTCGTCCAGATCAATTGCGGCAAATATGATAGGCGTTCCGGTTTGCTCCACTTGCTTCCGGAAAGCCGGGCTTCGGGGTACGGTGACTATGGTGAACGAGTAAACTTTACCCGTACCTTTGACTTCCTGCCAGCCCAGCTTTTCACCAAAACAGTGGACGCATACCGGGCGGGGAAAGAATTGAAGGGTATTGCAATCAAGGCACTTTTGAACTACGAGTTTATTGTTGTTCACTCCATCCCAGAACTCCCGGTCAATATCTGTAATAGCTGGTAGTGGTTTCTTGGTAAAATCTTCGGTCACCATGCCCTATCTCCTTGTAAAATCATTGCCGACCAACTGCATAGATTTACGTTATAACCGAGTAAACCTATGCCGGTCACCAACCCTGT
>JAUSGQ010000036.1 GCA_030674455.1 bacterium | reverse complement strand
GCCACATTAACGTCAGTCCCAAGGCTGGCACAGCCTGCGAACAAAACCACCAACAGCGCTCCAGCTTTCATAAGTTATAGTATGGCACGCATAACAACACCTTTGGAGGAGTGACATGGGGATTGAGCGAAAGTGGCGGATAGTCGCTGTGGCATTAGCCATTGTCGGCAGCATCCCCGCGGCGCATGCGGCCGAGGAGGCCTACCCCAACCGGCCGCTGCGCCTGATCGTTCCCTATCCGCCCGGCGGCTCCACCGACCCGACGGCACGCGCTTACGGGAGCTGGATTTCCGACAAGTGGGGCGTGTCCATCGTCGTCGACAACCGCCCCGGCGCGGGCTCGACGATCGGCCACGCGCTGGGCGCAAAAGCGACCCCGGATGGCTACACCCTGCTGCTCGGCACCTCCGGAGGACTCGTGGTGAGCCCCGCCTTCGGCACCAAGCTTGCGTACGATTCGGTCAAGGATTTCGCCCCGATCGGGGTCGGCGTATATGTGCCGTTCCTGCTCGTAGTGCATCCGAATGTCGCCGCGAAAAACACGCAGGAACTCATCGATCTTGCGAAAGCGCAGCCCGGCAAGATCAACTTCGGTTCACCCGGGACGGGCACGCCGAACCATCTGGGCATGGAACTCCTGAAAGCGATGACCGGCGCCGAATTCACGCACGTGCCTTACAAAGGCGGCGGACCCGCAACGATCGACCTCGTCGCCGGCCGCATCCAGGCAATCTTCGGCAGCATTCCGCAATGGCAACCGCACCTGGCCACAGGCCGCGTGCGCGCAGTCGGCATCGGGCACCCGACGCGGGTGAAATCGATGCCGGACGTTCAGGCGATCGCGGAAATCCTGCCGGGGTTCAACAACACGAGTTGGTACGGGTTCCTCGCGCCAGCGGGCACACCCGCGCCGATCATCAACAAGATCAACGCCGAGATGAACCGGGCCGCCTCCAACCCGGAATTCATCAAGTTCATCGAAGGCATGGGCCTGGAAATCGCGAAGAGCACGCCGCAGGAGATGGGCAACCTGATC
>JAUSGQ010000035.1 GCA_030674455.1 bacterium | reverse complement strand
GTCGTGTCGTAATTCATCCCGTTAGAAGCCCGCCTGCCATCGCCTAAAGTTGCGATGGTTACTGACTTGATTAGTTAGTAAATACATAACATTTATTTTAAGTATAACTTGCATCGCTCTGGCTTTGGCGGGCAGGCTTTTTTCTGCATAAGTAATGTTGATTTCTGTTTTACTACCTCGATCCTATATCTGCTCCCGAAAGATGGCTTCTAATGGGATTCATATGAAAATAAATCCTATCACGGACATAAAGTCTGCGCCACACACTCACACACAACACTTATCATTCTTTTATCCCAACAAAGTTATAGTGGAAATTTTCTTTCTCATCCTCTCTATACTTATCCGCATACCAGCCGAGATGTAATTTCTTGAATAGTTTGAAGTGATGTAATAAATCCTGCTCCGACTCCATAAAGTTCATATAGTAATCCTTAATCTCAAAACGCGAGTGCTTGAAGTTCACCACGCTCAATCCATCCCCGACTTCCTTAGAGTTATCGTAGAACTGCGTCATTTTCGTACCCATCATAGTGGCGTAAATTATCCCGCCAGGTTTGAGCATGTTATATATTGTTTCTAATCGGATTTCCAGATCTGTGTCGTTGTAGTAATAAAAAGCATGATTTCCTATGACGACATCAAAACCCCCCCCATACCACATATCACCTTTCGACGGCTTGGGGTCAATCATCTGAAAATGGTCTGCGATGTCGGACATCTTTTCGCGGCACTTCTTTAAATTAGATTCTGAAATCTCTACCCCGTACACATCGAGGCCTTTTTTCTTGAAGAACAGCATGTTAGCTCCTTCTCCGCAGGCAAAGTCAAGAAGTTTCTCATGTTTTTCTCCTGTAATACCAAGTTCGGGTTTTAGAATACGGCCGTATGTTCTGAATACATGGCTTTCGGGATTCTCCGCAGGGCATCCACTATCCCAAAAATCCTTATTCTTTTCTAGATAATCCATATAGTTTAATTATTTACTAATGGTCTGATTATACTCCATAATTCCCTTTGGGAATTATTATTAAGTTATAGCCCCGAAGGATTAAGCCCATACCATTGGTAATAATTGTCTCCCCATTTAATTCAGCGTGGTAATTGTACATCGGATGTGCCTCATCTCTATGTAGTCTTGTCTTAAGTTTATATTCCTCAAACGAGAATTGCGCAGATTTTTCTTCAAGAAAACTTTTCATTGTGGCTAACGAAACAATATTGTAGGCAAATTGATATGCGTTTTTTGGTTTGTTGGCATACCGAAAGCCAAGTTGTATATCAATTCCATCTGTATTAAAAAAATCATTGATAATGATAAGCTTCGGGTGCAAATTAAAACAAGCTTCAAGCGCTGGACGAAAATCTAAAAAAGTCAGCAGAGTTCCGAGTATGGTTATGCATTCGTATTTCTTATCAAATTTATCCGAAAGAATGTCGGCGCATTCAAATTTAAGATTCTTTTTCTTGCGGGTGTCCTTTGCTATTTTAATCAAGTCTTTGCTCTTATCTATTCCCAGTCCTTTAATTGTCTCCGGCATAAAATACAAGAAATCGCCAGATGCTGTTCCAATATCCAACACTGACTTTATGTTATTTTTCTCGAGAATCCTATAAATTATTCCGTAATAATCTTTTTTCCTCGGCGGAAGACCGTACTTCCCGATTTCTTGCGTAAAGGACTGGATGTCGCGCCGAGAGAGCGGGCTTTTTTTAGTCATGGTTATTTATTTGGTTTTATGTTGAGGGCACCCTCTATCGCTCGGTACATTGCGAGCCCCTCTCCTTCCCTGTCAGGAGCGTTTGTATAGAGATGTTCCTTAACGCTAACTTCGTCTACAGCCTGCAAATATCGAAGCGTATCGGCTTCCTGCGGCTTAAATCCATGTGCGATTTTCTCGTATGTCTTTCGGCAATCCTCCGCGCTCCCAACCCGAATTATACCCGGCGCATTCATGAACCACGGGTACCCGAATACTACCGCGGGTTTGCCACGCAGGACACTCTCCCATGCCGCCGTACCTGTCAGAGCAGAAGTTGTTTGTGCATTATCCATCAGCTTAAATGTATTTGTAGCAACAGGAACGAGGCGTGTATGAGGAATCTCGGCAATAGATTTATAGAAGCCGGTATAGCGGGCCGGTGTCGTGTTCCCTCCATGGACACCGATTTGAGCAGGGTGCTCTTTCACATAGAGTTCCCATCCTTCCGGCAACGCGGCGGCGACCGTTTTTATCGCGAGCAACTGGTCGACGTACACGCCGCCTAAAGGAGATGTCGTAAGTTCTGGTTGATACTGGAGCGGGAAATATACATACGGTTTTCCGAAATCTGCCAGACGCTCGTTCGAATGATGCTCGTCCTTGAGACTCGATTTAAACATCTTTAGCAATTTCAATACTCCACGCTCGACGATTGTACCGTCTTTTACGAATGCAATAGATACGCGGATGAAGCGGCGCACACTTTGCCACAGAGTATGGTCTTTCTTAAATTCTTGCATATACGGAGGAAGCGGGTTCTCGGATTGTGAACGCCGCAGATAATAGTCGCGCATGTCAGGCGATAGATCATCAATGGTAACGAGCCGATCGCTTTCTCTCGCCTTCGCGAGAGTTGTATTTCCGACCGTGTAGTCATCTATCAAGACGTAGCGGTCAGTATCCAATACAGTGTTATCAAGGATGATTGTTCGTATTCCACGATGCTTGGCTATCCGATACAACACAAAGGTAAACATTTCGTGCGGAACCCCGAGCAGAATGATGCAGTCGGGCCTGAACTTATCCAGCACTCCTCCCCAATATCGGAGCATGTCGTAATACAAATCCTTACGCCGGTTGACAGACCAATCCGGATACCACTTATCGGCCATGGTTATAAACTCACATTCTGTTTCAGCGTATTCTGCGATATCCTCGGCACTCCACGGTTCAAAACTGGCGGCATCAATATTTTTTGCAGGTATGCCTTGCAGTGCATCTCGATACACGTGAAAGACCGTGCCGGGGAACTCGCTTTCGTCCATTAGGAAATGAGTGTCATTACGGGTCCAATACTGTATTGTGTGTTTCTTTTGCAGTTCTCGCGCCGCATCTATCTGGCGGCGCCGCTTACCCCCCAAATTGATTAGGAAGAGCCGCATAGTTATCCACGTACAGAAGAGGTCTCTGTTACTGAGGCAACACGCTCATTTGAAAGCTTGATCGTGATATCAGCCGAGGCATGCATCTCCCCGCCATGCGCGATGATGAAAACGGTAACTTTCCCTCGCAGATTTTCGATTGATCGAATGATGGCGCGCTCGGATTCTGGGTCCAAGGCGCTTGTTGCTTCATCCAGTATCAGAACTTTCGGATTCCGCGCGAGGAGCCGTGCCAAGACAATTCTCTGCCTCTGACCGCCGGAGACAAGAACGCCACGATCACCTATATGCGTGTCATATTTTTCTGGTAACGATTCTATGAATTCGTTGATATTCGCACGCTTCGCGGCATCGCTAATCATATCGTCCGTCATTGATGGATTGTAAAAAGCGATGTTGTTGCGGATTGAATCATTAAGAAGAAAAGGGTCCTGCGGTATGTAACCCAGAGTTTTGCGCCACTTCACAACAGAGACCGTGCGAACATCTTTGTTGTCCACAAGGACGGTACCGGAGGTCGGCTCTATGAGACGCAATAATAAATCTGCGATAGTGGATTTGCCAACGCCTGACGGACCCACAATTACGGCAATCTGTCCCTGCTTTACAGAGAAGGACACATCGCCCAAAACCTCCCCCCGTTTGGGATACGAGAACGAGACATTCCGGAACTCTATTCCTTCCGCGATGGCGGCAGAATCAGTGCCTCCCATAGGTTCGGCATTCGCTTCAGCATCGTTCTGGTACGCGCGCACCCGCGAGAGATACGGGAGCATCTCGGAAAGCGCGTGAAGTTGAATTTGCGCCGTTTGTATCTGTGTAAAAATCTGATTCACCGCGTATACGATGACAGCAAACGACGCGAAGTTGAACCCCGGCATTCTGTACATGTACGTAAACACGCCGGCGACAAACGCGAGTCCGGCAAATTGGATGCCCATTTCCAAAAATCCTCGTATCGTCACGATATTCACATGCATTTTTCGTATATTGTCAAAATATGACAAGGCCTCAAGAGACACGGGGGGTTCCACGCCGGCTGATTTTACAGATTTCATTCCCAAAATGTGCTGGCTTACAAAATGCGCGAGTGAACGATTCAGCCGTTCGGCTTCTGTTGAAGATCTTTTGTTTATGCGGAAAAGAGGCTGAAGTACGAAAAAAAGCACGGCACCAACAGCAATGCTCAAGAGCGCGATGATATGCGAAATGTTTAGTGCAATAACGATGTACGCAATCGTTTTCGTGATAATGAGGATAGCCGTAGAAAATATTCCGAAAAAACCGGCGGTGATGGCTGTATTAGTTATGAGAAGCTGGTCTAAATGCCCGACTTTTTGCATTGACAGAAACGGCCAGCGGCTCTGTACCGTCGCATTAAACATGCGCTTGCGCGTGTCGCGCTCATATCCAAGTACAATGCGGGCGGTTACATTCTGAATCGCGAACAGCGATACAATTCTTACGACAAACAAAACGCCTACGAAAAAGAGCAAGTATCGGAAGGTGTAGGGTAATCCGAAGAACCCAAAGATTGTTGAAAATACTTGCGTGACCGTGTCGGCCGTAAATCCTCCGCCTCCGGTCACGAATGAAAAAAGCGGGATTACCGCGCTGATTCCAAGCCCTTCAAGAAGGCTCGCAAAAAAGCCGAGAACTAGGATTACGATGAGATGCTTGTAATACGACCCAAACGCTGATATGAGGAGACGTACCACATTCGTGAATTTGTTAGGATGTGAGGGCATGCTACATTGAGGGGACTCGGGGGCAACAGTACAGTGTGATACTAGCTTCTTTCATCCCTATAATCAAGTATTCAAGCCATGTTGTCATGCCGAATCCTATCAGAGATGCCGTGGATTTATGAACGCTAAACCCACCCACCCGCACACTAAGTATGCCTTCGCCTCTTATTATGAACCCAGTCGCTATGCATGACCTTGCAATAATGGGAGAAAAGCTTTGGTGCATCTGGAATTGCCTCGGCATAAAATTAAGGCACACTTAGTGTGCGGGTATGCGAGTCTATATTTACACGTTGAGATACAACACGGTTTCCGGCGGGGGCTCGCATCATTCGCTAGAGATTTTTATTCGCGCGCTTATCACGCAAGGTCATATTCCAATACTAACTACTTTTTCCTCCGACGATAACAACTACGCGCAAAAACCTTGCGAGATGCGCGAGGAAAATTTCAGCGGCGGCTTTCTGGCACTCCAGCGGCACATTGCAAAGATGATGAGCGAGAACGCGGACGCCGACATCCACCACCTCTACGGGCCGACTGTGATGTGGGCTGGAGGAATATACAAGCAAAGAGGAGGAACGGCTCCGGTAGTAGCAAGCATTAACAATTACGCGCCTGGCATGGGTTTCACTAGTCCCCCCCCCTTTTCAGGAAATATTCTTACACGCCTATTTGGTCGCGCGCGCCATCGCATCCACACAATCAAATGGTACCTGTGGCAAAAGCTTATCGGCATCCCGCTCATGCGAAGCGTTGACCTTCTTTTCTTTGACTCGCCAACTATAAAAGAATGTTTTGAGCGATTCGGATACAGGGCGCGTTCATCCATTGTCCTTCCCGCTCCAATAGAGCGAGTAACGAACAAAGAAGCGCCTACGCCGTTCGGCAATGACACAAAATCGTTCCGTGTGATATTCGCTGGGCGCTTAATAGCGGATAAGGGACCCGACCTGATTGTCAAAGCGGCTCTCCAATTGCCGAATGCCATTCACATACACATAATCGGACGCGGAAACGAGGAGGAACGATTGAAAGATTTTATCCGAGATAACGGCCTCACCGAACGAGTCTTCCTGCACGGATGGAAAAGCCGAGAAGAACTGCTCGGCTTCTACAAAAACGCGCATGTATTCGTCCATCCTTCCCGCTGGCCTGACCCATTCTCAAGAGTAGTAGCGGACGCGCTTGGTTGCGGTCTACCAATAATCTCGACCGAGAATACCGCCCCTGCGTGGGTCGCGGGAGATGCCGGTATGACGTTCCCAAAAGAAGACATCGCGGGCCTCGTGAAATGCATTCTGTTTTTCTTCAACAATCCCAATGAACGCAATGCGTACGCGAAAAGAGCTGTAGAGCGCGTGCGCGTTTTTGACGCGGACGTTGTATCACGGCAATTCGTTGAAAACCTTGAGTCCCTCGCAAACAAGAAAAGTGCCTGATGCTTCACGTTTGCCGCGCGACAAACAGTCATTTTTTAGGTTATAATCTGACCCATGGCAGAAACAAAATCGTCATTTATTCCGGGTAAGGATTGGGTCTGGTACAGCCGAGCGGTTTACGGCAAGCGCGAAATCGCCGCCGTTCTCGAATCTTTGAATTCAGATTGGCTCGGGCCGGGTGAATATACGCGCCGTTTTGAGGTCGCGGTTGCAAAAGTATTCGGGCAAAAATTCGGACTGTTCGTAAATTCCGGGTCATCGGCAAACTTGCTCGCGATTGACACACTTCAGATTCCAAGAGGTTCGGAAGTAATAACTCCGGCTTGCACGTTTGCTACGACAGTAAATCCACTTCTCCAATGCGGTCTGATTCCAGTATTAGTAGATATCGAAGCGGATACATTCAACATAGACATCGACAAGTTGGAAAAGGCAATCACAAAGAAAACGAAGGTACTCATGATTCCGCATCTCGTCGGCAATCTGAATGACATGAAACGCCTGCGTGCTATAGCCGACAAGCACAAACTTAAACTTATTGAGGACAGTTGCGATACAATAGGTGCCTGCATAGATGGCAAACCAACTGGCGCGTACGCGGATGCTTCTACCACAAGTTTTTACGCTTCGCACATAATCACTGCGGCTGGCGGAGGCGGCATGCTCATGTGCAAAAATAAAGAATTCGCCGACGATGCAAAGATGCGGCGCGATTGGGGACGGGCACTGCCAGAAGCATTTGATGAATCTACCGATAAGCGCTTCTCTTTCTCGCTTCAGGGAATCGCGCATGACGGAAAGTTCGTATTCAATCGGATAGGATACAACCTTAAGCCAATTGACCTTCAGGCGGCATTCGGCCTTGTACAACTCGAGCGATTGCCGGAATTCGCGCGTATACGCAGGAAGAATTTCTTGGCGCTCAATGCTTTTTTCAAGACATATCCTGAACATTTCGCGCTTCCTCGCGAACTGCCCGATTCCGACGTGCGATGGCTGGCATATCCAATTACACTACGGAGGGAATCGCCAATTAAGCGGGTCAATTTCATGCGCTACCTTGAGGAGCATAAAATCCAAACCCGCGTTCTCTTCGCTGGCAACATCGCCCGTCACCCGGCGTATAAAGAAACGCCGTTTAGAATCCACGGCAAACTGACGAATGCGGACATGGTATTGGAGCGCAGTCTATTAATCGGCTGTCATCATGGCCTTCGCGATGAACATATACGCTACGTGACAGAGACCGTAACGAAATTCATAAAAGAGATGGTCCACTGATTGACTTTCGTCCTCCGTTAATGCAGGAAAAGATAAGTGAGTTGCACCGAAGAATTCTATCGTTTCGTAATGATATAATCTTCGAGAATTAGGTAGTCCATGCTGGTCCGCGTAAATGTGTCAAGCGCGTCGTGCGGCGACTCAATAATCGGCTCGCCGCCGAGATTGAACGATGTGTTCAGAATAGCGGGAACGCCCGTAATCGCGTCGTATGCTTTGATGAGTTCATAATATTTTTTATTTGACTGGGGCGTCACGGATTGAGTGCGGCAAGTGCCGTCTTTGTGTACGAGGGATGGAATGACCGCTTGCTTGTCTTCGCGAACGCGGGATGTAAGCAGCATAAACGGACTTGGAATAGCTGGGTCGAACAATTCACCCATTTTCTCCTCAAGTACGGAAGCGGCGAAAGGCCGCCACAATTCCCGATGTTTCACCCGCTCGTTAAGAATATCCTTTGCTTCGGGTGAGCGCGCGTCGGAAAGGATTGACCGATTTCCGAGAGCGCGCGGGCCATATTCCGAACCTCCATGGAACCATCCTATTATTTTCCCATCGGCAAGAAACTTCGCTGCCTCTTCGCACACGCGACTAGATTTCCGCGCGATTATCTTGCTTTCGAATTCAGAAATCGCAGATTTTATCTCGCTTTCCGAATACGCTCGCCCAAGAGAAGCGCTCTTCATTTCCCACTCGCGAGGGCGCTTCAAAATAACATGGTATCCATGAAGCGCCGCGCCCAGCGGTATGCCGGAATCCGACGAAGCCGGCTGAACAAATAGATTCTTGAATCCCGCGTCTTTAAGAAAACTCAGGTTCGCGTCAATATTGAGCCCGCATCCGCCAGCCACGCACAGATTATCGCTTCCCGTCGCACCGCGCAGGCGTTTGGCAGTGTCCAGCGCGAAACGTTCAAATATTTTCTGCCCGGCAAACGCGACCGAGCTGAAATAGTCGTCGGGGAGCGAATCTCGTTTAGGGTCCCGTGCAGGCCGCGGCATGACAATCGGCTCAAATATGTTAGGAGCTATAAAAAGACGTCCGTTTTTTCTAATAAGAAACATGGCAAACCTCTCAATGGCGCGACCTGCGCGAACATACAACGCACTTGCAATGCGTCTTGGCAGGCGAATTAAATCTGCACGACTTGTACGGGACGCGAGTCCGCTCCGCGGTATGACGAGCGAACCATTACAAACGAGTTGCCCTGCCCTACCCCCGACCCAGCGCTCATATGGAAACTGCTTGAGAAACGAGTCGTCCCCGTACGCGGCCAAGCCCATCATCTTTCCTTCGTTATAGCGGCCGAACGACAAATAACCCATGGAGAGCAGTGCATAGAGCCTGCCGATACCTACTGTGTATGGATAGCGCCCGGGCCCTGAGCGTGCATGAAGCGTCTTATTTATGAGCGTAAGTTCCGCGTTCAAACCGTGATAAAACGATTCTGTTTCGGCAGCGGTAACCCCAAAATGGGTTTTAAATACTTCACCGGAGCCGTCATAAACAAGCACTGCGGATTCGCGGAACGGGGAACAGAAGAAGGCCGTCGCCGCGTGCGCGGCGTGATGGTTGACATACTCAAGACGGACTTTCGCGAAGCGGCTGCCCAATTTCATGTGCACATCCTCCACAGTGTAATCTGGTATGTCTATATCTTCAGTGCCAGCCGGATCGTAGACGACAAGGTCAAGCTCCTCTGGAGAAATATTGAGCGCCTTCAAGCAATAGTCAATGGAAAGTTTCGGGAACAGATGCGGGCTGTATTTAATGCGATTGAGACGCTCCTCGGATATAGCGACCACTCTGTCATCCGCTATAAGGGCCGCACCCGTATCGTGTCCCGTCATTTTTATTCCAAGTACTTTCATATCTGTTGCGCAAAAATCCTTACGGCGCGGTCATAATACTATTCCGCTACAAAGAAAGATACATGTCCGCATACTGACTCACCATATGCTCCACAGTGTAGCGTTCGCGCACGCGCTCTTGAGCGGCCTTCGCCATAGTACGAGCCTCTTTCGGATGGTCTATGACCCACGTAATCGCAGCCGCAAGGCTCCGCGGATTATTAGGCTCCGCAAGTTTCCCCGTGATGCCATCTTCTATCAAATATTCTATGAGCGGGACGCGCGTGGAGACCGATGGTACGCCTGCAGCACAAGCCTCCGTCTGCGAGATATTCGGTCCCATCCATATTCGGCCGTCAGAAGCCGTACTGTGGACTTGGACGTAGACATCGGTGGCTCCAAGGAGCTCGTGAGTATCTTGACGCGATCCGAGAAGATGATAGCGATTAGAAACACCAAGATCTTGTGCGAGCCGTAATAATTCCTCGTGAAGCGGACCCCATCCGGCGCAAAAAACGTGCACAGAAGGCGGCAGATGAACGAGCGCCCGCACGAGATCGGTGTGCCCCTTCCACCTGATGAGACGCGCCGTCATAAGAATCATCACTCCATCCGCGGGCAGGCCAAGTTCTTTTCGCTTCTTTTCGCGATCGAGGTGCGCTCGCGATGCCGTAATCGCATTTAAGTCCGCGCCGGAAGGGATAGTGAAATGACGGCGCCCACGTCTCCACTCTGCATTGCTAAAGTACGCGATTGATCCTCCATATTCGAGTTCAATTCCTTCCGTCGATCCCGTCCATGCATGCGCCAGAATAAGCGTTAACCGATCGATCCAATAGCGCCAGAAATCATACGCGACGCGGACATTGCACTGTGTGGTAACAATTGCACGGACTCCGGCCATGCGCGCAGCAATACGACCCAGAGTTCCCGCGTGAGGAAGGAACGTATGCACTATGTCGGGACGCTCGCTTCGCAAAAGCGCGCGAAGCTTCCATACATCGCCGAGCTTGAAGCGCCGCGTATGTGAAATGTTGAAAACTCGAGCCCCGGCTTCTTCGACATCCTTGCGTAGAGTTGAGGTTGCATGTTCTGTAAAAACATCGTCCGCTTTCATTGCAATAACCACAAACTCGAAATGAGACGGCGCGTTGCGCACGATATCTAGAATTATCCTCTGCGCCCCTCCCCGCAAGAGATCATTGACCACAATCGCCACTTTGAGTTTGCCAGTTCGCTTCACCCTGTTAGAGACATCTCGCAGTCGTGTGTTATCGGTAGCTAATGTAGTCATGCGGTCTTTAACGGGATTTATACGTAGAAATGCGCATTATAGAGAGTAGCCCATGCTTTGGCAACGACATTATGAAAGAAGGTTCGGTCAATATATACTGTTTCCGAAAGTAGCGTTTGACAAGGTATGCAAAGATTTCTTGAAAAACCGGCGATTCTTCTCACCACACTCTACACGATCGCATGGGGTCCGATGCTTTTGTTGCGCGGCGATTATTGGGATGGGTGGAGATTGTTAAACCAGTTTGTTCGACCTGACTTCAATTGGCTGTATCTCTCGGACATTGATCCGCAACGACTGTATCACTACTACGCACTGATTCGCTTTACCATGCTTTTTCCTGATCCGTTATTGGCGACTCGGATAATCATATTTGCGTCGTGGCTTATATCCGGCCTGGTACTTCTGCACATACTACGGCGGTACCTCAAGTGGAATGATGCAGCAGCAATACTTCTCGTCTTATATTACCTCATCATCCCAACGTTTTTTGTACGATTTGAATTGTTCCTCGCGTATTACTCTCTGGCTAATCTTTTATTCCTAATCGCGTGTTCTCTCTCGCTTGACATATCCAGACGAGGATTCCAACGTGCCGTACGCGAAATAGGCGCCTGTATATTATTTGTCTTGTCGTTTCTCGTCAATTCATTCCCGGTTTTCTTTTTTTCGTTCCTTGCATTGCATATGTACCTTTTCGCGCAACAACACGTGCATAAATTCGCCCGAACAACAGTATTCGCGTGGCTCAAGCGTTATTTTTATCTGTTGATTCTCCCTGTCGCGTTCCTTGCAATTAAACTCATGTATTTCAAACCGTTCGGCGACCGCATTGGGTATAACGAACCGATTATTTTCCGGGAAGGGGCGACGTTACTATCAACAATTTCAAGCTTCATCAGTGGCTACTGGGGCGGTATGTACACCGGTATACTCTGGCCATTTGCACATTCTATCGTCCTTCTCGAGCGTAAATATTTTGCGGTCGGACTCATTATCGCTGCCGTCCTGGTTTTTTTCCTATTCCGCAGATACCGCGCCCTTCTACATGACACGGAGGCCGATTCTGATTTCAATTTCGGGAGGATCTGTATATCAAAAAGTGCTGCGATCCTTATCGCGGGTGTGGCGCTCTGTTTCCTTGCGCTTTTTCCGTATGTCGCGGTCGGAAAACCGCCACATATTTACGGTTATGGATTCGGACTCAGACATTCCCTGTTGTTTCCGCTTGGCAGTGCATTATTCATATATGGCGCCGTTGTTGTCCTCATTCGCAAAAACATGCAGAAAGGCGCTCATATTGCGCTTCTTTCTCTCTGCATTGCCTTTATCTGGTACAACTTCTTCCTCCTTGATATGGACTGGTACAAACAGCAGGCGATTCTGCATGAATTGCCTGCCATAATCAGAGATGCGCCACGAGACACGTTCTTTGTCTTTGATGACGAAATGAAGGGTCTCAACTGGAACAACCGCACTATCTCGCGTCAGGAATACGACGGATATTTTGAGCTGTTAACTGGCACGCGCGAGTATCACGGCGCGGGCAAAGATGACCGGGGGTTTACGGCAACATCGACTGCCGCGATTACCGTCACCGCGGGGCGCAAGGACGATCCGCGTGTCACGGATTGGCTGTATCTGAAATACACAGAGCTCTTCAGAAGTACTGACCAGCTTCGCCTCGCCGCGGCGGAAAAGCTTCAGATCGTGCTTAGCGTCACCAACACGAAAGTCCGGTAAAAAATAGTAGGCTATTCAGAGCATCCAAAAAATCATATGGCTCAGTCGCGAAGCAGCCATTCGACTGACCCTTGCAAATCTTCCGCAACGTGGCCTGGCTGGAATGGCTGATTCCAAGATGCCAATTCTTTTTTCCCGTATCCGGTCATTACCAAAATCGTCCGGCATCCGGCCGCAATGCCTGCGCCAATATCGCTCGCCTTATCGCCGATGATGATGCAATTTTTGAGATTTAGGCTGAAATCTTTCGCGGCTTCGTGAAGGAGTCCCGGTTTCGGTTTACGGCACTCGCAGTCAATGCGATATTTTCCCAGTCCTTCCGGATGATGCGGGCAATAGTAAAACCGGTCGATATGCGCTCCCTCATCCTTCAAACTTTCATCAAGCGCGTGATGCAAGTGTGCAATCCGCGATTCCGGGTAATACCCGCGTGCAACACCAGACTGATTGGTAACAACAATAACGGGTATTGCGCGTTCGTTTAAGAGGCGTATCGCGCGCGCAGAACCAGGCACCAGACGCAGTTTTGAAGAATCGCTTAGGTACTCCACTTCTTCATTTATGACTCCGTCGCGATCAAGAAAAACAGCTGCTATAGCGGTAGATCTTTTAGACATGCGTCGCATCTATGTATTCGCACCACGAGTGGTATACAAGCTGATGAACCTCCTGAATGCGTGCCGTTTCTTTGGTCGGCACAACAATGACTGCGTCCGCGCGGCGGCGCAAACCACTCCCCCGTGTTCCGGTAAGTGCGATCACTTTGATTTTTCTCAATCGCGCCTCCGAGATTGCGGCAAGCACATTCTTTGACGCACCGCTCGTGGAAAACACGACAAGGACATCGCCGCTTTTCCCAAGTGCTGCGACTTGCCGTTTAAAAATATCCTCAAAGCCGTAATCATTGCCGATGGCGGTTAGCGCGGACGAATCGGTCGTGAGCGCGAGCGCCGGAAGCGGAGGGCGATCATCCTTATATCTTCCGACGAGCTCTGCCGCGAAGTGCTGGCTATCGGCCGCCGAGCCACCGTTGCCGCAGATAAGCACCTTCTTGCCGCGCCGCAATGCGGCAACGAGTATCGTGGCACCGCGTTCGACATCCGGCAAAATGTGCCGCATACTCTCTTCTATAACATCGCTATGCCGACGAAACGCCGACAAAAAAAGACTAGTTTTAGGGTCCATAGTATCGCGACAAAGCCGCGTCTGAAGAATACCTCAAAAGCACTGCCTAAGAAAGGCGCGTATAGCAAGGTGCTTTCATTTGCCGAAATCCTCAAAATAACGCGTATGGCCAAGAAATCAGGGTTGACAATCGTCTCCACAAACGGCTGTTTTGACATTCTGCACATCGGACATGTGCTTAATCTGAAAACTGCAAAAAGCTATGGAGACATGCTCATCGTTGGTGTTAATTCCGACAATTCTGTCCGGCGCAATAAAGGGAATTCTCGGCCAATAATTCCAGAGCGTGAGCGCGCGGAAGTGGTTGCGTCGCTAAAATCGGTTGATGCCGTATTCATATTTGACGAAACGACCCCAGACGCGTGGATAAAAAAACTCAAGCCGAACGTGCACGCAAAAGGGCAAGACCGAACAGCCGGCCAGATTGTAGAGAAAAAAGTTGTTGAGGCGGGAGGCGGGCGCCTAGTTCTGATACCGCTCATCAAAGGACATTCCACTACCGCTATAATTGCGCGCATGCGCGCGCTTCAGGCCAGGAATCCGCTCGCGGAATAATCCGCGATACCGCGCTCTACATTGAATTCGGGAACAAATCCGAGTTTGTCTTTCGCGAGCGACATGTCGCATTCGGTGTGATTTTGGTAGGATGAAGCGAACGGGTTCTCAAAATATTCGGGTTTCCTGTCCGTTCCGAGAGCGCCATTCAAAATGCGCACGAGGTCGTTGAACGGTGTCGCTGTCCCCGACCCGCAATTCAGCACCATGTTCTCTTTCGCTTCAAGGGCGAGCATATTGGCTCGCACGGCGTCTTTCACATAAATGTAATCGCGCTTCTGCTCGCCTCCTCTAAAGAGCCGCGGGTTCCCTTTTTTCATCTGCTGTGCGATTTGGTAAATCATGCTCGCGCGCTTGCCCTTGTGCGATTCGCCGGGGCCGTAAACGTTGCAGTAGCGAAGTCCGACTATGACGACGTCCGGATTTTCGGCGCCGAACGCAGCAGCTTTTTCTTCAAGTATTTTTTTAGATTCCGCATACGGGGTGAGAGGTTTCAGATTCTGGTCCTCGCGGTAAGGCGTCGCCCCATCGCCATAGACGGCGGTCGAGGAGGCGTACACAATATGTTTGCAGCCATTTTTCACCGCGTACTCAAAAAGGGACATCGACGCGCCCACATTCGCACGCATCATCTCTCGCGTATCTTTCGATTGAGTATCGTTGATTGCGGCCTCGTGAAATACGGCATCAAACACTCCTACCGCTCCCCAATCTATGCCGTCCAAGCCCGGCTGTAGATACTTGCCGGTGAAACCCGAAATCTTCTGTTCGGCGTCAGAACCCGTTATTACAACGTCGTGCCCGCGCCGAATGAGCTCAATCACAATATTTGAGCCGATGAATCCCGTGCCGCCGGTGACGAGCACTCTCATAGCTCCAATCGGATGAAAATTTCCATACAACTTAACAAAACACGATGCTTGCTATACTATGACGCAAATGGCAAGTCCGCAAGAAAAAAACAAGGCTCACGGCGGAAAAACACCGCACCGAGGGACAGATGCGAAACATACTGTAATGATAACAGGTGCCTCTTCAGGATTCGGAACACACCTGGCAAAAGCTTTCGCGAGCGCCGGTTACAACTTAGTCGCTAATGCGAGAGATGAAGCAAAACTCGCCACATTAAAAAGCGCCTTAGAAAAATCGAGGGACTCAAAGTTCGTCGGGGTCATTGCCGACATCCGAAGTGCCGAGGGCTTGGAAGAAATCAAGGCAGCACTCGCTAAACAGAATGTTGATGTGCTCATAAACAATGCCGGCGTAAATCCTGAACTGCAGGGACACAATGCTATGAGTGAAGTATCCGACATACAGAACGTCATTCATACCAATTTGTCCTCCGTCATCGCTCTGTGCACAAGCGCATACGAATATTTCTCGGCGCGCGGCGGAGGCACAATAATAAACATAAATTCTGTCGCCGGTCTTAAAGGCAATTATCATGAGGCGGTGTATTCTGCATCAAAGTTCGGTTTGCGCGGCTTCTCCGAAGCGGTAAAAGACGAATGGCTGAAGCGGGGCGTGCGTATGATTGATGTATATTCGGGCGCGATAGCGACCGGCATGTCCTCGCACCGAGCGGATGTGGCGGGGCTTATTGACCCGTCGGAGCTGGCGGAATTCCTCGTTGGACTCTGCAAAACAGAAAGTCTTTTCGTGCGGGAATTGAACGTGCAAAAAACCGGAAATCGTCTATGAAAGCCGCCATATTAGAGACAATCAACGCTCCGCTCGTCATTGCCGATGTTGAACTCGGAGCGCTAGGGCGCGGTCAGGTGCTGGTAAAAATCCTCGTAAGCGGAATATGCGGATCCCAGCTTCAAGAAATCGCCGGCAACAAAGGCAATGGGAAATTCGTGCCTCACCTTCTCGGACACGAAGGATGCGGAGAAGTCGCTGATGTGGGCGCAGATGTAACAAAAGTGCAAAAGGGCGACAAAGTAGTGTTGCACTGGCGCAAGGGAGACGGTATTGAATCAGACTTTCCCACGTATACATATAAAGGGAAAAAGATGCCGAGCGGCAAGGTAACGACATTCAGCGAATATTCTGTCGTGTCGGAAAATCGGATTACTAAAGTGCCGGCGGATATTCCAAATGATTTCTGCGCATTGCTCGGATGCGGCCTCTCAACCGCTCTCGCGACCATAGAGAATGAAGCACGGGTACAGCCCGGAGAAAGTGTCATGATAGTAGGATTGGGCGGGCTAGGCGCTTGTTTCATAAAGGCCGCAGTTCTTGCGCAGGCAAACCCGATAATCGCAGTCGATATACACGACCGTAAAAAGGATGCCGCATTATCCCTCGGGGCAAACATATTCATAAACAGTGCAAAAGAAAATGTACGAGAAGCTGTTGAAAGGGTATGCGGAAGCAAGGGGGTCAATGTTATTGTGGAGACCTCCGGGAATAGCAAGAGTATTGAGGATACCATTCCCCTCTTGGCTGGTTCTGGTCGCTACATTATGGTGGGCCAACCTAAACCTGGAGAGAGCGTTGGTCTGGTGGACGCGCTTCACTTATTCGGCGGAGAGGGCAAAATGATCAAAGCAACGCAGGGCGGACAATTCTCACCTGCGCGCGATATACCGCGATATATTGATTTATATCGTTCAGGCAAATTGAAGGCAGACGACTTCGTCACGCACCGCACATCGCTCGAAAACATAAACGAGGCCATCGCTCTCATGAGAGACGGTAAGGCAAACAGAATCATGATAGATATATGCCCGGTAGTGTAATTTCGGCTATGTTTTTTGCCGCCCCTGAGATGGGTAAGGTCGACCACGCAGTACAGATGTGTATACTTCGTCTATTATTCTCAGCTTTCGCCTTCGGCAAGCCGAAATTCTACTAACCGGGTATGGCAATAATATCGCGCAAGAATAAAAGGCAAGACGTGGCGCTATCAACCGGCGCTCTTCTGCGCGCATACGAGAAAATGTTTCTTATACGTGTTGCGGAAGAAAAGATAGCCGCCCTGTATTTGAAGAACAAAATAATGAGCTTCGTTCATTTCTACATAGGGCAGGAGGCCGTAGCGGTCGGCGTTGCAGACAGTATTGGACTCAAGGACAAGATGCTCGGCAATCACCGCTCACACGGGCACTATCTCGCAAAAGGAGGCGATCTCAAGCGCATGGTATGCGAATTGCTCGGGAAAGAAGGCGGACTCGCCAAAGGCAAGGGCGGGTCAATGCACATGGTTGACCGCTCGGTTAATTTTGTCGGCTCAACGCCTATTCTTGGAAGCGTAGTTCCATTATCTTGCGGGGTAGCCTTTGAACAAAAATACAATAAGAGAAAAAGTGTCACTGTTGCGTTCTTGGGAGACGGCGCTTTTGAAGAAGGCGTTATCTACGAAACCATTAACCTTGCCGGGCTTTTCAAGCTTCCGCTTCTTATAGTCGTGGAGAATAATTTATATTCAGTCAATTCTCCGCTCAAAGACAGGCGAGCCGAGGGACATAACGTTGCCAAAATCGTTAGAGGATTTGGCGCAAAATATATTAAGGCAGACGGAAAGAATTATCGCGACGTCCGCGTAAAAGCCGGAAAAATGGTCGCGTATTTGCGAAAGGGCAACGGTCCGGGGGTGTTGGAGTGCTTCACGCACCGCCACATGGCGCATAGCGCTCCGATCTTCGACGAAAGCAGCCGAAAAGAGGATGTGCTGGAAAAACGATTGCAGCAAGATTCGATTAAAAGACTTCGATCGGAACTTCGGCGTGCAGGCGTGTCCGAGAAGAAACTCGCATCGATCGAAAGCGAGAAAATCAGATACGCCGATGAAAGCATCGCTTTTGCGTTTGCGGCTCCGTATCCGAAACCGGAAACACTTTATACTAACGTGTTTGCCCGGTAGGACAATTTCGAATTACTCTGATATGAACACATACACTGAAAACACAAGCGTGCTGATGCGAACGACCAGTTTTTGTTCGAACCAGCAGCCGCAAGAATTATTCGAAATTGTACTAACCGGGTTTGCCTGATTCATTGTATGTCTGAAAGAATACTTAAATATACAGATGCGGTCCGAGAAGCAACCGACCAACTCTTAGAAAAAGACTCGTCGGTCTTCGTTGTTGGACTCGGCGTCTCATATAAAGACGGTGCAGCAGACGGAACAACCTCCGGTCTTGCGATGAAATATCCAAAAAGAGTGCTGGACGTCCCCGTGTCAGAAAATGCATTCACCGGAATGGCGGTCGGCGCGGCATTTAGCGGTCTACGGCCTATCGTGCACCATGGGCGAGTCGAGTTCAGTTTGCTAGCGATGGACCCAATCCTCACTCAAGCTGCAAAATGGAATTACATGTTCGGTGGGGGAAACCCCGTGCCGATTACATTACGCATCGCTGTCGGTCGGCAATGGGGCAACGGGCCGCAGCATACGCAATCGCTATACGGCCTGTTCGGAGGAACCCCGGGGCTTAAGGTCGTCATACCGTCAACACCGCGAATGGCAAAGGGGCTCCTCATCTCGGCAGTTCGCGATAACAATCCCGTAATTATTCTAGAGTCGCGCTGGCTCTACAAGGTAAAACAAGACGTGCCTGCAGAAATGTGGGAGGAGCCGCTTGATAAGGCAAAAGTGCTGAAAAAGGGGGCTGATATAACAGTGGTTGCATACGGCGATGGGCTGGTATCTGCGCTTGAAGCATATGACCTGGTCGGAAAATCCGCGGGCATAGAACTGATTGATGTTGTGAGCATTAATCCCGTTGACAACGAAACTATCGCTAAGTCAGTGGCAAAGACTGGACGCCTCCTATGTGTGGATACGGCGCCAGCCGCGTTTTCAATCGGTTCTGAAATTATCGCGGCTGTAGCAAAAGTCATGCCGCTTAAAAACAAGCCGGTTGCTCTTTGCACTCCCGCAGTCCCCTGCCCGACCTCCACCGCGCTGACCGAGAGCTACTATCCGACAAAAGTGGACATCGCGAACGCTGTCTTGCGAGCCATGAAGAAACCTGATATTAAGCACGTGCTGACGTTTGAAGAGTTGCATCTGGCGCCCTCAATCACACTTTCATGAAAAACCATAAAAAAATACTCGTCGTCGGTGAGAGTTGCTACGACATATTCGTGTATTGCAACAGCCTTCGACTAGCGCCGGATATTCCTGTGCCAATCCTGGAAATAGTTGAAGAGACAGAGAACCCAGGCATGGCGAAGAACGTGGAGCGCAACGTGAAGGCGCTTTACAAGTTGTGCGACATTGTGACAAACACAAATTGGCGCAAGGTCACCAAAATACGCTACATGCACCACAGAACCAACCAGGGCTTTTTCAGAGTGGATGCGGACCACACCATGAAGCGTATAAATGTGCGCCAGCTCCCTTTAAAGAAATACGATATCATCGCGATATCGGATTACAACAAAGGATTCTTGACCAAAGAGGACATGCAGTATATTTGCGAGCATCACGATTGCGTCTTCGTAGATACGAAAAAGCCCGTTGGTGCCTTCCTGCGGCGCGCAAAATTCATTAAAATAAACGCCTACGAGTACGACCGCTCGTGGCCAATCGCGAAGGATATCGCGAGGAAAATAATCTGCACCAAAGGCGAGCATGGCGCCAATTTTAAAGGAAAGATGTACCCCGTAGAAAGAATAGAAACAAAAGATTCTTCAGGTGCAGGAGACAGCTTCTTCGCCGCTCTCTTGGTGCGGTATGCAGAGACTGGCAATATTGAAGATGCCATCCGGTTTGCGAATATTTGCACTACGCAGGTCGTCCAGCAACGCGGCGTCTCCGTCATACATAAACCGACACTATCGGAAATAAATAAAAAGTAGCACCGCCGGAACAATAAGAGCAGTTCCTGCCCACATTCGCGTTGTTACCTTGTCATTATATTTGAAGCGTCCGTACAAATACGCGCTCGGAATCGTGAGAGTCCCGAGCATTGCGACCGTTGAGAGCGGCAACGTGTATATCAGCCACGAACTTACCAACGTTGAGAGAATAATACCCGCTATCATTTTCTGCCCCGAAGGATTGCTCACACAGCGAACTAATTCTGCGGCAGGACTGCGATGGCTGATTAAAGTAAGACCGATGACCCAGACAATCGTCCATCCGATTAGGTCGCCAACAAAACGGCCCGTAAGAAACGTGTTGTAATCGGGCGTGTGAAATGTGGCGAGCTTATAGAGTGCCGCCGAGAACCCAGAAAGTACGAGATACAGGATGACGAACATGACGCCTCTGTCCCACTTGAAGGTACCGGGCGCCATGCGTTGCGGCCAAGCAAAACAAACCACTCCGATAGTAGCGAGTGCGATTGCTATGAGTTGAATAGAGTTCAGATGTTCTCCAACAAGGATCACCGCCGCGATACTGTTGACGAGAAATCCCAAGCTATTGAGGACTTGTACGCCAAAAAATTTCGTCTCAAGCAATCCCCAGATGTTGAAAGTTTGCGCCACGGACGCAATCACTATCATTCCGAACCAAAATAAGAAAAAGGTGGGGTCGGATGGCATCGCAAAAAGTCCGAGCGCGAATAGAACCGCTATCCCTATGGGGTGGCCGATGAGATTGGGTGCGTGAAGAATCGTCAGCGATGAGACTCCCTTTTGCGCAAGATTTTTCCTAAGCGTGTCCCAGTAGGGCAACGCAAGATTATATAAAACCGCAACAAGAAGTGGCATAGCGATAATTATAACTCACTCAAAAAAAGACCTCCTTTCGCGCACAGCAGGAAGCGGCCTGATATACTCATCCGATGCGCTACGTAAACACCAACCTCAAAGTCCCTCTCCTTGAAGCTATCGATAGAATTACTATCCTCATGCTCAAGCGGGAACGGCTGACCGACGAACAATCCCGCATCATCGCCGAGAAGGAATACGATTTCTATCGGAAAGTGTTGGACAGCTACCGAGATGACGGTCTCGTCATCAAGGACGAATGGATTACGCGCATGAAAGAGACTAACGCCGCGCTATGGGATGTGGAGGCCGCCATACGGGAGGCGAGAAAAAACAAGCTGACGCTTGAAGATGTCGGGCGTCTTGCCGTGCAACTCCGCGACAAGAACAATGAAAGAAATATCATTAAGGGTCAAATCGCCGGTGAGGTAAAGATTGATTTCTACGAGGTGCCGATTGAATCCAGCGCCTCCGACACCAGTCTCAAACTGCCGCTCCCTGAAGCTATTGATAGAGTCACCATCGCCATGCTCAAGCTTGAGCGGTTGCATCACGACAATAACCGCGCTTTTATCAAAAAAGAATACACATTCTATCGAAAGGTGCTTGATAGCTACCGCAATGAAGGCATTGACGTCAAGGATGCGTGGGTTGAAGAAATGAAAGAGATTAACGGCCACGTATGGGATATAGAATCTGCGATACGCCAAGGGCGAGAGGATGAATTCGGTCTGGAAGAAATGGGGCGCCGCACTCTTGACCTTCGGGAACTGAGTAAGGTTCGTGTTGCCTGCAAGAAGAAAATCGCCGAGGAAGTAGGTCTTGATTTCCACGAGGTGAAGGGAGAGGTTACGTGAGAGCTTTTCGAGTATATGGAAATTTTCCTTTAAGCCCGTATACTGCAACTCGATGCAAAAGAAAATTCGCGTGGCCATCATGGCAGATGATTTTGACCTGCGGCCGGAGCGCACGCTTTTTTTTCGCCGCCTCATTGAGCGGCTCGTTACGGAAAATGAGATAGAGCTCACGCTTATCCATTCAAAGCCCATGCCGGAAGAACCGCTCTACAAAAAAGCCCGCGAGATATTGCTCCACCAGATTCCACTGCCATACGCCACGCGCTTTGTGTCGTTCATACGATTTTGCCTGACAACCAAAGAGAGGTTTGACGTCGTGCATTGGCTTAAGCCACGGATATTCCCGTTCTTTTGGCTGTTTCCGGCTCGACGCACCCTCGTCATGGCGCACGGTGGTGGCGACGTTCTCGTTCAGGGGGGCACATGGACGTTCTCTCGCCGCGTATTCAACTACACGCTTACCTGGTTCCAGAAATATGTTGATACGATGATTGCCGTTTCTGAATATGCAAACAAAGAAATCATATATGCCTATCGCATGCCCCCTGAAAAAGTCCGCACCATCTATAACGGCCTTGACCCAGTATATGAATCCCTACCAAGTGATGAGACAGTATCTCGCATACTCAATCAATACCATATAAAAGCTCATACGTACTTTCTCTTTCTCGGCCGCCCCGAATTACACAAAAATGTTGGGAATCTTGTATCTGCATACGTGAAGTACCGAGAACGCAATCCAAAAAGTAAAGAGATTTTGGCCTTGGGCGGCAGCGTCAAAACAAAATACGAGAAAACATTTGGAGCGCTTCCGCTGTCACCCTTCAGCGCAGATATCCATTTTCTCGGCTATATACCGACAGAAAATCTTCCGGCACTCTACCGAGGAGCAGCCGCTCTTGCTTTCGTATCAATTAATGAGGGCTTCGGAGTCCCTTTAATTGAAGCTATGGCATGTGGCACACCAGTTATCGCGTCCTCTGTGACATCGCTTCCAGAGGTAGTAGGTAACGCCGCTATCATTGTCAATCCGTTAGACACCAATGCGATTGCGGAGGCACTCGCGCTTGTCTGTAAAGCGCCCGTGCGGGCAACCCTCATCAAACGCGGTTTCGCGCGCGCTCAATTCTTTACGATGACAAGGACACTGGACAACACAATTGCTTTGTACAAGGAACTTGCCGGGGTGAAACATCCTCTCATATTTGAGATGGAGACGACGTAGACCTGTCTTCCAAAGAGCTTATCATTGCCCAAAACTTCGAAGAGAGCTGTTCATGTGCAGCGGTTGCTCGCTCGCTTATATATGATTTTGCGGATTCAATAACACTCTTGCTCATGATGTGTATTCATTTCGTTGCACGTACAAAATAACCGATGGGCGATGGGTGTGTCGTTTTAACAGAGCTGGGAATAAGCATGTCGAAAAGAAGCGCCAGAGAATATACGAGTGCCCTAATAACATTAAAAAGAAAAAACGGGTGCAGAAGCTGTGTGGCGGCAGTTGCACGCTCCCCCAGTCTCACAATTTCCACTGAAGAAAATCCTGCACTATGACAAAGCCGCTCCAACCCCTCGGCGGTAAAGCGGAGATAGTCGTGCGGCTCGGGCATCTCATTTGCAACAAAAGGAGACGCGAGATACCAGGAACCTCCGGGTTTCAGGACGCGATGGATTTCTCCTGCAAGCCTAGAAGGGTCTTCTGTTGCATAAAGCGCATTAAATAGAAAGACAGCATCAAATGATTTGTCGGGAAATGGAAGCGGCTCGTTGATATCCACTTTCGTGACGCCGGGGGAAGCTGTTATATCCGTTCGCACAAGCTCAATCGAATTCGGCAGAAGCGGTAAGTAACTGGGGCTTTTGCCTCCTGCAAGGTCAAGAACGCGCCCGGAAAGCCCAGGGACTACCCCGCGAACCGCTTCGTTAAAATACACCCTGCCAATGGTCTTACCGGATAACGCCCCAGAAATTGCGCTCAAAATTGGGATTTTTACACGGTCCATAGCTGCTATTTCGGTCATTGTACCCGATAGTTGAAGAATGGGGAAAAGTTAGATAACTTTTGCTGTCTGCGCCGCTCGGGCATAAAAGAGCGTACTCTTTCATTCCCCTCACTATCCTCGACAGATGAAAGATACCCCATCTTTGCTGTCTGCGCCGCTCGGGCATAAAAGAGCGTACTCTTTCATTCCCCTCACTATCCTCGACAGATAAGCTTTCGACTCAACTGTATTCTGCGTTATATACTGCACCAATGACTGCAGTAAAGAAGATAGTCCTGATCGGCCTTTTCATATTTCTCTCGTTCGCTATTTTGAACCCGAATCCGTTCGGAAATAATCCGGATATTATCGGAGACGAAAGCTATTTTTTAAGCACTTCCCTGTTCTCCATAGAGAAACACACTATCCCTGGCTGGGAGTTTACTCCATCGGGCGCCTATTACGGCGGTCCGCAAACGTACATTGACACGCTCGTGATGCTGCCTGTTTTGGGCGCGGTAGTCGCAGCTTCGGACTTTTCAATAATGGCGGCAAAGCTTTGGGTAGCGCAGAATACCGGAGAACTGCTGCATATACTTCGGCTGGTTAATGGAATCTCTGCTCTTGCAACTATCCTTTTCTTCTTCTTTTATTTCAAGAAGAGAGAAATTCCGCGCGAGCTTGCTCTCACGCTGATACTTTTTCTTTTTTTGCTTTTGAGCAATGTTCTGGTGATTGAATTTCTGCACACTGCGAAGATGTGGGTGTTCTACATCATCTTTGTTTCCGCGATGAGCGCCATTTTTATCGCACAGGAATATTATCTCGCACGCCTGGGGCGCCCGTTCATAGACAAAAAATATTACATAGTGCTTTTCGTCTGGAGTGGCGTGCTTACCTTCTTCCAAAGCTGGTTCGGAGTATTTTCTATCGCGCTACTCGCGCTTTACGCGATTCTGCTTCGGCATGTCAGTTTTCGCGACCTGTGGAGTTACTGCTTGAAGTATTGGTATCTGATTGTCTTATTCTCCGCTACCCAGATATCATTCGTATGGCGGGCATATACGATATCTGCTCAATTAAAAGAAACGACATCGAGAACGGCCGAGGGCGCCATTGATTGGTTCGCGCGCCTCACGAAGCCGCTTATCTTTACCGTTACCACACAGCCGCTTTCGTTGCTCTACATTGCCGCAGCGATTGTGCTGCTTTTCTTGATATATTATTGCAAATCGATTCTTGCGGATTCGCGTAAACGCCTGTGGATTGCAATCGCATGCCTGCATCCGGTTCTGACATACCTTATTTTTCATGCGGGCATCGGTCTTGACGCCGGCGCGCGATACGCGATTATTCTTACGATTGCCTGCAGTTTCTCCGCAGCAATTCTTCTCAGCGAGCTTAGTCCGAAGGCGGTGAGGGGCGCGCTCGTACTCTCTGGCGTATTATTTTTTGCCATAGGCGTCCACGCTATACAACTATTCTGGCGGCCTTCTTCGGAAACTGTATTGCTGGCAACGATTATGGAGAAATATAATTCGCCCGCTAACGTTTTTATCGCCGACCACACGGCGAAACGACTGACTCTGCCGGTTAACTATGAATCACTGCCGCTATTGGGTGAAACGAGAAGCGATATGGGCAGGTTCAAGTTTCTATTGGAAAATCGCGATATTCTGCCAAAAGACCCTGTATTCAAACCTCTTGCTTTCATTACATATTCTGATGAAGAAGATGCCGCCTACATCGAGCGTTTTGCCGGCACACATTCGATATGGATGATTAAGCGCAACTGCGCGAACCCGTGCACAGCGGATGAGATTAGAGCGGGAACATGTTTTCAAATTCACATGGAAGCTTGCTTCGTGGCCCCCCAAGACACAAACGCTCTCCCGGACTTTTTCTCATCTAAGCAACTCGGCAATTCCTATATCGTGCGCAAGATCCGTTAAGCGGGGATGTCTTGAGGTTTGAAGATGTACTTTTTGTTTATAATAAAAGCAATGACCGCAAGAACGAGAGAAATAATAACTTGAGAAAGGATGTACCAGAGATGGAGATATTCCACGAACGCATACATGAGGGACGCATTGAGTCCCAGATTCGCGACTTGCATACTTAAATACAGAGGGAGCTGAAGATGTAAGTTGTCCTTAGATGCATCTTGAAATGTCCAGAACTTTTGGAGAACGAAGCTGACCAAGAATGAAATGAGGAACGCCACCACTGTGGAAACCAGATAGTAAATGTCGAAAATGTCCGTGAGTACATACAGCACGACGATGTTCACGGCAAATGCGAACCCGCCCGCTATCAGGAATTTAAATATCTGCTGATGCCTTTGTACCAATTCAAGCAGTTTCTTTATCATGCTCGTTAATGTCTATTTTCCACATTTGAATAACTTTATTTTGAATCCAAGCCGCGCCAGCAGGTAGAGTGCCAAGGTTTTGAACGTTTGAAATGCGTATACCGTGGATTGGGGAATTGATATCGACGTATGTTCCGATTTGTAATCGCAGCGAATGGGTATCTCTCCTATCTTGAGCCCGCAGAATCCGGTCTGCGCTATAATTTCGAAACCAAAAAGGAAATTGTTGGACGTGTTTTCCAGTGCGACCGTGTCTGCGAGCGTCTTTGTATAAACTCTAAATCCAGTATGAAACTCCGATACCGGCAGTTTGAGAACAAAACGTTCAATCGCGCTTAAGCCGATATTCGCAAGATAGCGGCTCAGAGGCATTCCGTCGCGCAAAGGCTGTTTTATATCAAAAAACCTAGAGCCCAAGACTAGGTCATATCCTTCTTTTGCTTTCGCAAGGGCGGATGGAATTGCGGCCGGATCGTACTGACCGTCTCCGTGCAAATCGACGATATATTCGGCGCCTAGTTCTATCCCTTTCTTGATGGAATATTTTACGTTGCCTCCATACCCGAGATGCTGGTGGGTATAGCATTCAATACCGAGTTTCTTTGCGATTTCAAGCGTATTGTCCGTTGATGCGTCGTCAACGAGAATTATTCTGTCTACCGAGCCAGCGGGAATGCGTTTGTAGGTATTCTCTAGCAGATTGGCGCAATTATAGGCAAGGATCACACATACAGATTTCTTGCCTTCTGCCGACATGATTGGACACTATAACACGGCGAGTATAGTATGGCTGGGATGAATCCCGTTAGAGGATGCGGAAGACAAATTATACATATGGAACATCTGTGCAGAGAATCAGTGTGGTCGATTATCAGCAATAAATCAGGTACGGTCCGCCGGTGGGCGGACTGCCTCTAACGGGATGAAAGCTGTTATTCTAGCGGGCGGTTCGGGCACCAGACTGCATCCGCTTACGCTAGTTACAAACAAGCACTTATTGCCGGTGTTCAACAAGCCGGTCATTTACTACGCGATAGAAAAGCTGGTCGATGCCGGCATAACAAAGATAATGATAGTCACCTCCCCTCACCATATTGATTCGTTTGTGAGATTGCTCGGCTCAGGGCAGCATTTCGTCCCAAAATCGACCCACGCGAAACAGATCCAAATCGTATACGGCATACAAAACGAACCGAACGGCATCGCCTACGGCCTCTTTATCGCAGAAGACTATGTAGGCAAAGACAATTGCGTACTATTTTTGGGCGACAACATATTTTTGGACGACATAACTCCCGCCATTAAGTCGTTTAAGAAAGGTTCAACTGTGTTCTTGAAGAAAGTGCCGGACCCAAAGCATTTTGGCATCGCGGAGGTCAATAATAAAGGCAGCATTCTCTCGCTGGAGGAAAAGCCGCTGAAACCAAAAAGTAATTTGGCTGTCACCGGCCTATATGTGTACGACAACACGGTGTTTGAGAAAATCAGGAAAATCCCGCCAAGCGCGCGGGGGGAATATGAGATTACTTCAGTAAATTCCCTGTATCTCGAAGAAGGTACTTTGCGCGCGCACATGCTCAAGAAGGAATGGTTTGATATCGGCAACATAGACGCCTTGCACAAGGCTTCCCTGTTTATGAAAAAACGCTTATCCCATGAAAAGTAAGTTCGATAGAAGGACAATTGTCACCGGCGGTGCGGGGTTCATCGGCAGTAATTACCTCAACTACGCGGTAACGAAATATCCGCGTGAGCTTTTTATAAATGTCGATGCGCTAACCTACGCCGCCGACTTGCGCAATGTATCCGTAGAGAATAGAAAGAATTACGCTTTCGAGAAATCCGATATCTGCGACGTAGCCTCCATGACCGATATTTTTAACAAATACAGGCCGACGCATCTCATCCACTTTGCAGCCGAAACGCATGTAGACCAGAGCATCAAAAATCCAAGCATTTGTATAAAAACAAATGTTGAAGGAACTAATAACCTTCTTCAGCTTGCGCTGGACTACAAACTTTCCCGATTCCACCTCGTTTCCACCGACGAAATTTACGGGGACCTGACTGCGTACGCCCCGCCGTTTACCGAGGACTCTCTCTACAATCCACGCAATCCATACAGCGCTTCAAAAGCAAGCGCAGAACTACTTCTGCTTTCCTACATACACACCTACAATCTGCAGGGAGTGATAACGCGAAGCTCAAACAATTACGGTCCCGGGCAAGACGCCACAAAACTCATACCAAAATTCATCACCTTCCTTCTTGAAGGGAAAAAAGTCCCTCTATACGCGAAGGGGGGAAATATCAGAAGTTGGCTGTATGTGGAGGATAACGTGAAAGCAACAGACCTTGTTTTCCGAAAAGGAAAAGCGGGAGAAATATACAATATCGGAAGCAGGGAGGAATATACCAACTTTGAAATAACAAAGAAGTTGCTCCATCTCCTTAAAAAGACCGAAAAGGAAATCGAGCATGTGGCCGATCGTCCGGGACACGATTTCAGATATGCTCTTTCGAGCCAGAAACTCGAGAACGAGTTGGGATGGAAGCCCCGCGTTTCTTTCGACAAAGGTATAAAAAGGACCGTGGTTCATTTCAAAAAAAGAACGGGTTGATATCACGAGTATATGAATGCGCTCTACGAACTCATTAATTTTCCAACAAAAGCCGATAGTAATGGCGCCTTGACGGTGATGCAGGCGGGAACTGGCGCCATGGCAATACCTTTTCCTATTAAACGCGTCTTCATTGTAACGAATACGAGTCCCACAAGCAGGCGCGGTGGCCACACCCATCACAAAACGGAACATGTTCTTGTCGCTCTCGCTGGAGGTTGCACAATCGCGCTGGACAACGGAAAAGAAAGAATGAAAGTGGCTCTTAATAAACCGAATGTTGGCGTCCTCCTGCCTCCCTATGTATGGCACACGATGCAAGACTTTAAAAAAGGAACCGTGCTCATGGTGATTGCGAGTACACTGTACGATGAGAGAGATTACATTCGCTCCTATGAAGAATTTCTCGGATACATCAACAAAAAACGACATGCTTAGGGTCGGCATTATCGGCTCTGGTTTTGGGGTAATTGGCCTCAAGCCCGCTTTTGAGTCCGTAAGCGGCTGCAAGGTTATTGGCGTATGCGAGGGGAGAAATGAGTGGCGCGCGTTCTTGGAAAACGAGAGTATTGACGCAATTGCAATTGCAGTCCCTCCGCAGGCGCAATACATCATCGCCAAAGCCGCGATTAAAAAAGGGCTGCATGTTTTTGCGGAAAAACCGCTCGCAGCAAATCTCAAGCAGGCGCGGGAACTTTATGCGCTCGCAAAGAAGAAAAAGGTCATTACTGGAATCGACTTTATATTCCCGGAAATCGCTGAGTGGAAAAAAGTGAAAGAACTTCTGGATAAAAACACGTCCGGAGCCTTGAAGCATATCTCGGTGAATTGGAACTGGATGAGCGGTGACATTCGCTACGGCCGTAGAACGTGGAAGACGAGCGTTAAAGACGGCGGCGGAGCGCTCTCCTTTTATTTCTCTCACGGACTTTATTATTTGGAGAACTTCGCCGGCAAGATTCGCGAGACAAAAACGTTATTTACACACTCGCCAAAAAGTTTGAACGGCGGAGAAGTCGGCCTTGACATGCTCGTGAAATTCCAAAACGGGGCGACCGGAGACGTGCATGTGTCGTGCAATACTCCAGGAATAATCCGGCATCGTCTAATGTTCGTCTGCGAAAGAGGAATTATCACGCTTGAAAACAAGAACGCGATAGTCGATAATTTCGCCGTTAAAATACAAAACGAAAAAGGAGAAAAGACTGTAAAAATAAAGAAAGATAACGGACGAAAACAGGAAGACGAGAGAGTGAAAATAGTGCGTAAGTTAGCCAAGAAATTCGTTGTCGCATGTACGCGGAAGGAACAAATGGAACCGTCTTTTGCGGACGGGTTGCGTGTGCAGGAGCTGATACAAAAAATCAGGAACTCCTCTCGGCCGTAATCAAGAACCGCTTTGAACCAACGGGATTGGTCGTAACTGAGAATCCGGCAAACAGTGCCCGGATTTCTTCTAGCGATTCATGCATAAGATCGGGATGAATTTCTCCCACATACGTTCGCACAACCTGCCTGTTTTTTATCGCTCCCAGGAAGCGACCTTCCGCACCCTCAATGTCAAACTTGAGCAGGTCAATTTCAGATATATTCTGTTCTTTCATAAATGTATCGAGTTTTTTGGTGGGTACAGCCACGATTCTCTCTCCGGAAACGCGAGATTGAAGCGAGGACGCGATACTGCTCGTCGGATGAATGTGAAAATCTATTGTTCCATCAGCATCAGAGAGAGCGCACTGATGTACCGAAGCGTTAGGAAAGACGGATAGATTTTTCCGCAATGTATCTAATACTTCAGGATTAGGTTCTATGGTGTAAATTCGCGCGCCTGAATACCGTAGGCAAAAATACACGCTCGCGACTCCGATGTTCGCCCCCGCGTCTACGACAATGCGAGGCGCGGGAATATCCGGCACGAAATATTCTCCATGAATGAACACTTCTTCAAATGCGGCAAGGCTTGTGCGGTCCAACATCCAGACGCTGAATGGCGTTCCCTCGAAAACGAGGCCTAGCCGTTGCGCTCTGCGTATTGATTTCGGAAGACGCGGCTGCATGACAGTCATCATCATCCTAAACCACAGGAGCGCTCGCGAACCGCGCCCGTAAACAGTAGAAATCGTGCGCATCGCGAAGAAAAGTTCTCTTAACCTATTGAAATATCCCATATCAAATCGTTTTAACGTGCAGTTTCAAGAAATTCAACATGCCCTCTGCCCTCTTGTCCCACGTGTACGCTTCGACGTCCGCGCGCGCTTCACCCGCGCGGCGCCCCGCCTCTTGCCCCGATGCAAGTACATGGCGCACTTTTTCTGCAAGTGCTTTCGGATCGTTCGGTCGCACCAGAAATGCATTGCGCTCATTCAACACTTCTCGTAGGCTCGGCACGTCAGAAGAAACTATCGGTACCCCGCTTGCCATATATTCAAAAAGTTTCATCGGAGATGTATCGCGCTCGGAAGCAGTGTCTCCGCTTTTATTGGGAAGCAAAAGTACATCCGCAGCACATAGAAGCCCCGCTATTTCCTCCCGGCGCGCTCTCGGCAAAGTCTTTACCTGCGTGGGCGCGCCACGGGTGAGTTCCGCACATTCCTTTTCGGTTCCTCCAACAAAAAGCCATATGACATCGGGGGCGTATTCTGCCGCTTTTCGCGCGATATCAACACCTTTCCACGCGTATAGCCCGAAACTCCCGATATAGAGCGCTATTTTCGCCCCCGCCGGAACGCCGAGCCGCGCGCGCAAAGCCAAGCGTTCCTTTTGACGGTCTTTTATCGCTTTGAAAATCGAGAGGTCTACCGCATCGGGCGCGACATGTATGTCGCCAGCAGGCGCGCCGCGCGACTTGTACCAATCGGCAAGTCCGCGCGTAATCGGAATGAGAGCGCTCACACGGCGAGTAATAAATTTCGGCACACCCGGGTGCGCGGTGTGAACCTCCCACGCCAAAGGGCCGACTCCGAGCATGGCGCACACCGAGAGAGTGGTCGGGTCTCGCGTGTACACAAAATCCGTCTTGGCGCGATGCGCGTACAGCGCCGCACGAATCGCAAAAATCACCGCGTAAAAAAGAAATCCGAATCGCCCATAAGATACCGTATCGGGAACACGAAGTCTTGTTATCGGAAATCTTTCTTTGATTGAATAATAATCAAAAGCATTTTCTTTAATATGCGTCTCGCGATTCGGAATTACCAATTCAACATCGGCACCGGCCCGCGTTAAAGCCGCGCAGGTTTCCATAATCTGGATGCCGTGCGCTTTTTCTGTCGGCAATCTTATTGGAGCTAAATAAAGTACACGCATAATCTCATCGGAAAAGCCGGGCTATCGCGTTGTACCACTCTACGCGATCAGAAAGTTTAAGCTTAAATTCTTGGAAGCCGACATGGTTGTCTACTGCATTTCTCGGCACATTATACGTATCTGATCCGCTTTTTACTAACCCGGGAACCACTCCAAGCGCAATCTCGAATCCAAAACGTTTCAGCATTTCCGCAATCGCGGGAGTGGTTCGCCCTCTTGGGTACGCAAATACGCGCGGCTCTTCTCCTGTAAGTTCTCTGATAACTCCTTTGGACAAAATAATTTCCTTCTCCTGTTCTGATTCGGTGAGCTGGTGGAGCTTCTTGTGCGTATGTCCGTGTGGCATGAATTCAATGAAACCGCTCGCGCGCATCTGTGCAATTTGTTCGCGCTTAAGGAGCGGGAATGTTTTCCCTTCGCTATTCGTGTACGTGCCGCCGATCTCATTCGTAATGAGAAAAACTGTCGCTTTGATGCCGAGCGCTTTGAGTATCGGATATGCGTTCAGGTAAACATCTTCATAGCCGTCGTCAAACGTTACGCACACAGTGCGCGCCAGTTTACCCGCTCGCATGCGCTCATCTATTTCCGACGCGAAGATAACATTGAATCCGGAGTCGCGGGTATATTTCATCTGTTGTTCGAATTTCTTGGGAGACACCGCAAAAAATGCACCCGAATCCGATACAGAGTGATACATGAGAATAGAAAGTGCCGAGAGTTTGGCTGGGAATAAGGCTAAAATCGATACCAGTACTTTTTTTAAGATGGACATAATATTATGTAAAGAGCGTCTTTAGCCGCGATGCGAGAAGCGCAAGAGAATGATTTTCCCGAATATATGAACGCAATTTGATAGACAACGCCTCGCGCCCGACCGCATCCATCCCAAGTGCGAACTTAATTCCGCGCGCGACTGAATCCGCCGAGTTCACATCTACGAAAAGTTCGCTGGGCACCTCGCAGCGCACCGCGTCGTTGCCCACAACAGTAATGCATCCGCTTGCCATCGCTTCCCCGATAGTTTTATCAAAACTGCCCGAAGGCGTGAGGTTGACGTATATCGTATGTCTCGCATATGCCGCTGCGGCCTCATCGTTGCGAATGGCTGATTTGAATGTAACGCCCGCTACTGATGAAAATCGTTTCTTTAATTCCTGTGCGAATCCTTCACGGCCCGCAGTCGGGTCGCCGATAATGTCGGCCTTGAATGTAATTTTCTGCTTTGCAAGAATGTCGAGTGCCTGCAATAACATCTCTGGCTTCTTCACGGCATCAAGACGCCCGAGAAATAATATTGAATTCGGGTCAGCGTTCCCTTTCGGCTTGAACAAGTCCATGTCTATTCCAATCGGCATCTGAACGGCGTTCTTGAAATGCGCCACATATGCCGAGGGGGACGTGAAGCAGACTTTATGCGAAAGAACCGCGGCTATGTGAGTAAATATCGAACCCATTTTGTGGTTGCGCCACAGTACGACGCGCTTTCCCCACAGCCACCAGAACTTTCCACCGAGCACAACATATTCCTGATTCATGTGAACAAATACGGAATCGTATTCGTTTCGCAAAATCCAGATGTATTTATAGAAGCGCCAAATGTACTGAATTCGCGCTTTCCAAGGACTACCCTTGGATTCCAAGGGTAGTCCTTGGAACGAAGACTTGCCCAAGGTGTGGACAAAAACATTCGCGGGCAAAGAGTGCCTCCCCTCTTTGAGACAAATGACGTGTACCGACTTAGCGCTTTTTGCCAGTTCCCGAATCCAAGAATGGAAAAATCCCAGCACAGGGTCATCAAGGTCGACTGCCTGTGTCGCGATCAGGAGCCGCATATTTTTATACATGCTCTAGCGGCGCGCCTTCGCTTTCCGCGTTTGATGTTTGACAACACCGGGACCATAAACACCTTGGAGAAGGTCGAGGTCTTTGTTGGTCTGCTTCAAAAGAGCGATGTTTTTAAGCTCAATTGCGCGCAATGCGGCATTTCCCGCCTTGTCATGCGGAAGATTCTTTTCATAGAGTTCGCGCAGAGCGGCAAAATCTTTAATAAAACAGAAACCGCCGGCGCCTCGTCCGCTCTTGTGCAGGGGCCTCGCGTAGCGGTTTGATACCATCGGGTCTGCCTCAATAGCCTTCTGTATAACGTCCCATGTCGCGCCCATTTTTTGCGCGAGGTCATACATGAAGTTGAACAGAACCACTTGCACGTACCCGCTCGCGTTGTGCGAATATTTAATTATTTCCGCCTCCACGCTCTTTGTGGTTACCGCGTACGGGACTTGCGGTAGAACTGCATGAACTTTCTTCGCCGCGGCGCGATGCTTAGGCGTGTCCTTTGGCATACCAACGATATTTGAGAACGGGTGTGCGGCATCCCATGCAGCCGTTGCGACGCTCAAGAATTCAGGACTACACAAGACGATGCGGTCGGGATATTTTTTCTGAATTCGTTCCGTTGTTCCGGGAAGCAGCGTGGATTTAATGACCGCGATTTTGCCTTTGCCCACGAGCCCGACGCCCGCCTCCACGATGCTCGAGTCGAATCCCCCGGGCTTTGTCGGCGTTGGAACGCAAACAAAAACAATCTCCGCTTCTTTTATCTTTTCTTTGTTGCGATTATACGGCTCTTCAAGCGCGTAACGAATAGTCGTGTAGCCGCGCTGCTCCATATCATCGGCATAGTTCTTGCCGACAAAGCCCTGCCCGACGAACCCAATAAGGGGACTCTTTCTTTTGTTTTCAGCCATAGTTCCAGCATTATTGCCGTTTTTTCCCGAACGCGCAAGATTGAGGCAACTCCTTGGCTTGTGCGAGGTCTCTCGAAAACTGCCCATCCAGTAACAGTTTTCTTATGCTAGTGTTTTGCAAAACACTAGCATAAGAAAAAACGGATTACGGCGTGCTGCTTCGTCGCAAAGAAATATATTTGGCGGCGATGATTATCAAGCTGACATGAACACTCAAAAAATCAGATAATGGATAGTATAGTAATGGTGTCTATGGACTTCTTACGAATACGGGTGCTGTCTCCCAAGAAATTCGTGTTGCTTTCATTTTCATTGTTCATATTGTCTGTGATCCTACTTTTTCTGGCAGACGAGGGCTCTCGGATAATCTGCCTAAACAAAGGATCTGCCGCAGTAAAAGCATGCAGTGACTCTTACCAAAAGTGGGCAACACTATCAATGTACGCAAGTTTCATTATTAGCTTGCTATCGGCCGTCTACTCACTGCTCCAGGATAAAAGACGCTTGCATGCCTTTTGGATGGGTCTACTTTTTATCCTCCCAGTTTCAGTGTTGCTAATATATGTCGGATACAATGTGAATACCTGCTTTGCGTGGAGCTGTTCGGATTTCGGAGGTCTAGGAATCTTAATCTCCCTCTTTTGTTCGGCAACGTTTTTGTATGCTTTAAGCTGGTCAATGTGCCTGCAGATGTTCTGGAAGCGCGTATCTCTCAAGATGCTAACCATGACAATGTTCATCGCAGTTTCCATCTTATGTGTAGGTATGGGCTATGCGGTTAACGGCATGATTGAGCATGAGACAGAAATTCGCGAAAGTTTTAATCCTTTCTTCGTAAAAAATAAAGTGACGGCAATTCAAGAATGCGGAAATGCTTTTTTCCCTTCGTCTAAGAATATTTGCTTATCGACATATGCATTAAAATTACATGATGTAACCATCTGCGATGGAGTAACATCTGTCCCGCTAAAAAAATCATGCGTTACCGATGTTCGGTGTAGCAATTTTGACCCGTTCTACAAAACATGGGCTCGTGGAAATAATTGCCCTAACGAGTAACTAGCAAAGTACCAGGAAATAGATACTCGAACTCTCATTTAAACTTTGGTTATGTCCTCCAATTCCTCACGACCTGCGCCGGAGGATGATGGCGTGGATGACGACCCAGAGGATGGTGATGGCGAGGAAAAGAATGCCGAAGAAATGCGCCACGGTCAATCGTTCCTGAAATCCGATTCCGCCTGACGACACTTGCGTAAACGCAAGCGCGACGGTTGTCGCGATAAGATACGCGATTGCAAAAATACCCCAACGTTTTAAGGTCTCGAGTCGTACAAATAATGTGATTATGGCAGATGCTATCAGCCATTGGCTATAGGCAATCGCAGGCTCACCGATAGAATAGAAAGTGCTGTCGGTACAACCAGAATATCCATTGTCGGTGTAGGGACTGTCGCAAATACCGAACGCTAACTGGTGCATGTATATATAACCGATTGTCCAGACCGCTCCCGCAACAAGCAGTGGCAAAATTCTCCAAATATTATTTCTTAGAAAAATCATAGACCGATAATTAAGCGAATAATGTTTCTCGCCATTTTATATATGTTCGACCACCACCTCTCCCCGCCTTGGGGGTTAATGGGGGCGGGAAGACTCGCCGCCGCGCCTGCGACTAGTCTAACATTGTTCGTACTTGTCGCACTGTTTCTTTTCTGTGTGACTTTCGGGGCAACTATGGTTCGAGCAATTTTGACTGAGGATGTTCCTGCTTGGAATTCTTGAGTAACTGTAGTGGTGGCAACTGATGTAGTGCTGGCAGCCGCAACAATCTGCATGGGTGTACTCGTGGCAATCTCGGGCAATACGGTGGTCGTGGCTACCGAGATGCTTGGGGTGAAGCTCGGCGCAACTACTATCGGCCCGTTGCCGCCCCCTGATGGAGCAGGTTGGGCCGGCGCAGTAACCACCGTCTCTAAAACTTCTTCTGTGTCATCTTTGACAAAATCGTCATACATTACCGTGCCTCCCGCAGGAAGCTCGGAGTCCACCGTCCCGTCTCCATCCTCATCAACTTGAAGAGCTGACGCTCCGGAAATAGTTCCTCCCGCCTGTATACCCATAGTAATTCGCGTCTGCGGAATGACAGCGATATTGACGAATGTTGTAGAAGCGACGAACGTGTTGCCCGTCATTTCGTTGATATCAAACGTTGCAACGCCGGAACCTAATCCATTGAGTACGATATTTACCTGCTCCGAGCCATCAGAGAAGATATATTTCACTTCCCCGAATTCATCGTAGTAGGAGCCTGGAATATTGTTTTCGACATAACTCACGACCGTCCCATCAGATAGAGTCGTCGTAGCAACGCCCGTGTGATTACCCAAACTGTCGTATAGGTCTAGAGAAACGGGTGAGTGAACGCGATAGATGAGATGTTTGGCGTTGGCAAAATACGGTTTAGTGGTTGTAATGGTGCTGGGGAGTGAATCACCTATTTCCTTCTTAATAATTTGAGCAATAAATGAAGTGATGTCGGAAGCCCCCATTAGAGAGGCGTGCTGAACCGACGGTAATGATCCGTTAGTGGCATTGTATCTGTCCACATTGAAATAATAATTAGTCCCAGTTCCCGCAAGCGCGCTCGCATCAACCACCGTGCCATCCCCTTCAATCACATTCTCTGGCTCAAAATCTAAATACGGGCTTCTCATTGGACAGAAAATCGGGCAATCGTCGACATATTTGATTCCCGACGGCGTGAGAAGTCCGACTCCCGCCACTTCATAGAGCGCCACCCCATCGGGTGGCGTCCATACATCGAGCTTCGCATGTAATGCTTCGGCCCGAGTCAGCAGGTCATAATTCAGTACATCGGGAAGATTCGTTTCGTCTGCAGATGGTTTCGGGCGTCCTTCAAGCCCGAGCAGGAATCTGTGGAGAGCTTCGTATGACCCGATTGAAACGCCATAGGCGGCGCGAAGATTCTGAGCTGTCGCAGTTTCGAAAGGAAAGAGAACTGGCGGCGTAACTACGCCGTTGAAATATTCCTCCGAAGGAAGCAGGTTGTATGCTTCTGGAGTATTGCCTGCGAGTATTCTCGCGGTAGATGCTTTGGTGATAATGCCCGAAAGAATTGCTTCCTCGTAACCATGGAGCAGGGTTCCGATTGCCTTCGGAGTCCCCGTCTGTGGAACGGCGACAAATACTATCTTGTCGATAAGATTTTCCTTGCCCATTTCTTTGAGCTTGTTAACCAGAAGCTTTGCGAATAATCCGCCGTTTGAGTGGGCAACGATTGTCACCTTCCCGCTCTTTGAGCTTTCTGCGAGACGAAGAACCTGGTTCACCGCGTAGGAGGATGCCGCCGCACCAATGTATGAAAGATTTCCGTCCAGCGACGTTCCGTTTTCGACCACGTACTCAAGGTCGAGCCGCCAATCATAGGGAATCGCCACCCAATCCTTTATGACTCCCGCGCTCACCTCATTGCCCATAAATGCGGCAAACGTCCCGTATACGTCGCCATTTCCCGTCGACGTATGCTCGTCCATAATATCCCGCGTGTAGATGTCATCGCGAATGCTCGTACCGTCCGAATTCAAGAACAAATCTTCGACATCGCTGTTGGCGTTTGGCTCCCAAAGCTGGTCTTCGCAATCGGTCACGCAACCCGGCGGACGTGACTTATACAGACGGCTCGCTTTAATCCCCGGAAGAAAAAGAACGTTGGAAAAACAATCCTGCGTGCATGGAGGCGGACCGTCATTTACGTAATTAAATATTGCTGAAAACCCGTATGTAATGTCGGCTCTGACATTATTGCTGTACCAAGGATCTTCCTCAATGATTTTTTCCAAATCTTCGTCGGTAAATACTGATTCGTTCGCTGCGGGACCGTCATATACTACTTTTGTTTGAGGCAATTCCACCGGATAGATGGCATACTGGCCTGATTCTAGTCCGGATGAACCGAGATACGGAATCGAGAAAGCAACTGTACTCGTTGTCGTTGCAGTATTAATACTTGCATGAGCGAAGTCGTAATTCTGTCCGCGTATACCGGTGCCTCCCTCAAATCCATTCGTGTCCGGATCTATACGTTCGAGAAGAAACGCTCCTCTTTCAAGAGGGATATAGTGTTCCCATGGAAACGTTTCAATAATCCAACTGCCATCTACTGCAGAAAGTTGCGAAGAACGGTATGTCGTTATTTCGGGAGGCAAAAAAGGGTCATCATCGCCAAAATTGCCATTGTAAACAGAAATTCCGTCATGTTCCGCACGAAAGGTCGCTGGCGGCAATGGGGGAGCATCCATATCCTGCGCTCCTGCGATACCCGGCATCATAGACAAACCAGATGCCAATAACAAACAAAATATTATGACAGTCGAATATTCAGAAATAGCCTTGGAAGAAAAGAGCATACTGCCATTATTGCATCGCTTTTCCCATGTGTTTATGTTTTCCACACCTAAAATACAACATTTTCAACTCCAATTTTCCAGCCCAAATCTCGAACCCTGACGCTCCACTCCCATTATTCTGCCCATATTATACTATACGTATTACAAATATCCTTACCACCTCGCTATGGTGTATTATTAAGGACATGGGAAAAGTCGAATCGGAGGCAAGAATGAGGAGGAGGAGAAGGGATATTCAGGGAGCTGTACTTTCGACAGTCGGCACTGCGGGAGTTCTTGCCATTGCAATGATTGCTCCGAACATTTTTCAGATGCTTCCCCGCCTGCTCGGCGACAAATATAAACTTGGAGATAAAGTCAAGACAGCATCTGGCCAGCTTGCAAAAAGGGGGCTTCTTCGCTTCGTTAGGCGCAACGGAGTCCGATGCGCCGAACTCACGGAAAAGGGTCGGCAGACGCTTGCGCTGAACAAGATGAAAATCGCTAATCAATCAGATATAACGCGCCACTGGGACAAACGATACCGCCTCGTTATGTTTGATGTGCCTCAATACCGCAGAGCCACGCGCGACCGCTTGCGAGGAATTATGCGCGAGTGTGGATTCTTGCGATTGCAGGACAGCGTATGGATATTCCCACATGATTGCGAGGAGTTGGTCGTGCTCATTAAAGCAGACCTGCGTATAGGGAAAGACGTGCTTTATGCTGTGGTAGAAAGTGTAGAAAATGACGCGTGGATTAAACGCCATTTTAAACTTAAGTAATTCCGCTCCCATGCCCATATCCTTACTTACCAATCCGCCATGGTGAGGTATTAAGGATATCGAAAACAAATATTGATGTGTGCCAATATACGTTAAGAAGCATAGGCCTGTGTATTTCCCATGCAAATGTTTCAGGTAGAGGATTCGATGTCCTTACAGTACGCCTTGACGTATTCCTCAAAATTCTTGTACGGGTAGTTCAGGAGCTTTCCTTCTTTCGGGCCGCCGGTTGTGGCGGCATCTGTGGACGAGCCGCCGGTTGTGGCGGCAGGCCTAGCCACGAAATCTGCTGATTCGCCTGTGGACGAGCCATTCGCGAACCAGTTGGTAATCGCTTTCGCGAAATCGTCTTCTTCTGCGATAATCGCTCCTGCTTCTCGCGCGACACCGACATCTGTCGAAATGACGGGCGTGCCGGCTGCAAGCGCTTCGACTACGACCATGCCGTACCCTTCGTATCGCGAAGGCGCGAGCAATAAATCCGCAATTTTGTAATATTGCGCGGGATCAGTTTGCCCTTCGAAAAACACCCATTTTGATACTCCCCTTTGGATAGCCATCTGGTGAAGCTTCTCGCCCTCTCTGCCCTCGCCGATAATAATGAGGCAAGAATTTTCCAATGCGGCTTTGGCGAATGCGTGTATCGCGAGCCCTACATTCTTCTCGGGTTCGAGCCGCGAGACCACGAGCAACTTCGTCCGGAATAAATGCTCGTGCGCCGCAAGCTTGGGGCTAACTTGAGCGTTGCGATATTTCTCTACATCGACGAAAATCGGCAGCACCGTAGGTTCAGTTTTTAGTTTATAGTTTTTAGTTTTGAGTGAGCGTTTGATTCGCTCAGAAACAACGCGGATGCGGGACGCGCGCCGTAAAACAAATCCCGCAATCTGGACACGCAACCTGTTGAGGAGCGAGAGCCGAGAGAATTCCGGGGAAAGAAAATCGGTGTGTAACTGCACGTGAAGCGCCGAGCCTCGCAATCGTGCTATGAGCCATCCCGCAATCCCGGTCTCAAAAGGGTCTTGAACGGAAACCACATCCGGCTTCGGCAATTTGAACGAAAGCCATACCGCGCCCCACACGTACATAAAACGAAAGAAGGAATTGGTCGCGTGCACACGCACGTGTTCACTCAAATTTGTGTCTTGAACTCCGTGCTTTATCAGCGAAAAAACGATGATATCAAGCCCTCCGAAGCGTTTTCCGTATGCGCGCATACGCGAAGCGGATGCGCTGTTGGAATCAAATATTGTCCTGTCTGTTCCTATTTGTAACACGCGCATATTAATTCTTTTTATGTACCACGCTGCCAAAAACAGCAAGATGCTCTCGGGCTACATCATCCCATGTATTCTTGAACGATATGGTCCTAAACTTCTCCGCGAAAGATTGATACTTCGCGTCATCCGCAAGCATTTCGAGTTTCGAGCCAATGTCCTCGATAGAATTAGGGTCTATCATCTCCGGCAGTTGATTACGGATGCTCAAATAATTTTCTTTTGTGACAACTGCGGGAAGTCCGATGGCAAGCGCCTCATATACCTGATTGGGAGAAATATCAGTCCAGCTCGGCAGAATAAACGCTCGGCAATTCTTTATTCGCTCCATTGCAGCATAAAACGGAATGCTGGGTTCCACGCGAACGCGCGACGAGAGGCCGAGTTTTTCGATGAGCGAGAGTATCTCCGCTTTGCGCGGGCCGTCACCGATGAGCGCAATCTTGTATTCCTCGGGAATCCGCGCTTTTGCGAACGCGCGAATCAATGTTCCCAGATTTTTCATCACGATAAAACGGCCCCAGTAAACGAATTCTTTTGTGACAGCGCCACGAACGATTCCTTGCGTTTCCACGCGCGGAACAGGATTGCAAATGGTAACAGCACTCTTTAACCCATAGAATTTCTGGTACAGCTCTTTCTGCTTATCGGAATTAAAGATAACTTTTGCGGCATTATTTAATACAGAGCGGATAATCCAGAAAAACGGCTTGTACGAAATTCTCTTGTACACGCCGCGTTCATAAAAATCGGAAAGCGAAATAGGCGGGGCATCGGATTCAAGATATTTCTGCTCCCACAAGTAATCTCCTCCGACGCGGACGACATACGGAATGCCGCGCAAGCGCGCGGCGAGCGCCGCCGGAAACCCCGCGGCGAACCAATCGAGCATGTACACAAGGTCGGCATCTTTTGCGAGCCTAAGCACGGCAAAGAACATTCTGAACCGATTTAGGAATTTATTTCCACGGACAACCCGCGTGAGCGCGAACGGATATCGTGTATCAGCATCTACGCCGGGTTTGGAAGAATACGTAAGCACGGAAACTTGATTCCCCGCTTCGACAAGTTTTCCCGCAATGTTCGGCGCGTAAACGGCCGGACCTCCGCTTTCCGGCTCAAATATCCCAGTGACAATGAGAATTCTCATACTAGAGCGTCAAATATCTTTGTTTTTACGTCTTTCGCGATGGTTTCCCAATCATAATCTTTTTCCGCCAATGTGCGCGCGTTTTGCACCACTTCAGCGACGAGTACCGGCTCTTTCATGTAGCGAGTGACTGCGCGCGCAATTGATTCCGGATTCCTAACTTCGCAAAACAATCCGGTTGCCGGCTTATCAGGACTTCTCTCCGGATCAAAAAGAAAATCGTTAATTCCCCCGACGGGCGTAGCTACGACGGGAATTCCCGCGGCAAATGCTTCCACGAACGAGCTTCCAAACCCTTCGATGATGGAAGGACGCACAAAAATGTCGGATATTTTGTAATATGCGGGAAGTTCCGAATGAGAAACCTGACCTGCAAAAATCACTCTGCTTTGAACTCCGGATTTTTTTGCGATACTATCCAGTTTCGCTTTCTCATCGCCGGAGCCCGCCACCAGAAGTTTTACGTTCTGCGGCAAATGCGCGAGCGCGCGTATAACGTCCTCCACTCCGCGGGAAAGAACGAGCCGCGAGGCAGTGAACAAAAAGACATCTCCTAACTTCTTGCCGAACTTTGATTTTAGTTCCACCTCCATTTCTTTCGGCACTTCGGCAGAGAACCTTGCGACATCTACCGCGTTCGGGATTACTACAATCGGCCCTGTAAAACCGATTCCGCGTGCCAGCTTTTCAATAAAATGCGAGATGGCCTTGATGATGTCGGCTTTCAGGTAAATATTCCTATAAAACGGCCATAATAAGCGCAAAATCGGCTGCCTCGCTTTTACTTGCGCTAACGTGTTGCCGTCCTGAAGCTCAAGAAAATATGGAATCTGCGGATTCGCGTATTTAAAAAGTAGCGCGCCGAAAGCGGCATAATTCGCCATCATCGCCCACGTCATATCGTATGCGCGCTCTTTGTGAAGTGCGCGCGCTTTGAAGAACGACGAGAACGGAAAAAGGATTTTCGCGAGCTTCGCCGCAAAAGGGATATTCCTGTCGGATATGCGCGGCGAGTCAGTCGTTATTCCGATGCGGTGCACGGTTACGTTCCCAATGCGCTCGATCTCCGGTAAATTCTTGTCGAATCGGAGAGTTATCATGTCGAACTCGTATTCGCTCGCGGGAATACGGTCGGTAATTTCTTTAATCGCAAGTTCAGCTCCTCCAATGAATGGATGATACGTGAGAGAGAAGATTAAAATCCTCTTTTTTTTATTTTCGTATGTCATGCCCGGTTAGTACAATTTCAAATAATTTCTGCCGCAGGTCGAACAGGGGATGTTTTGCAAACCATTCTGAAAACACTTTATTATTATCCGCTGATAGATATTCATACAAGGCAATTTGAAATTGTCCTACCGGGCATGCTTCAACGATTCTATATATTCCTTAACGGTATGTTCCGGCTTCCAGCCGAATTCTTTTTCCGCTCTCGAGGTGTCCATCACCGATTCCATGCGATTACCTTTTCGCTCCGGCAGCATTTCTATTGTTCCGCCGAACATCTGTGCAATCTCAAGAAGAGAATATGATTCGGGGCTTCCCAAACCGTATTCGTCTCCCTGCCCCTTTTCTCCGACCATAAAAAGCCCGCGCGCCAGGTCATCTGCATGGGTGAAATTGCGGCGCTGCGTCCCGGGAGCAACGACGGTAATTGGCTTCCCTGCGGCATATTTCTTTTTGAATATTCCCATCACGCTCGCGTATGGCCCTTCAGAAAGTTCGCGCGGTCCATATCCGTTGTAGAAATAGGTAATCGCGAATGGCAGGCCGAACCAATCTCCGTAATTGCTCACGAGCTCGGTATTGCTCGCTTTCATCCACGCATAGGGGCTTTGGTCGCGCCCCAATCCGCCGTCCGCAAATTTTGTGCTTGAGCCGGCGTACACCAGTTTGCATTCATTGCCCGCCTGATTGAGCTTTCTCCAGTATTCAAGAACTCGAAATGTACCCGCGACATTCGATTCCCACACGAATTCTATGTCCTTAAAACTCTGCTCAACGCGCGAGTATTCTCCGAGATGAAAAATTATCGACGGTTTTTCGTTCGCGAGAAGCGTTGCGATGTCTTTGGTATGTCCCTTAATGTATGTAGCGCCTTCTATGTGATTTCTCTCGGAGCCGATGAAGTAACTGTCCAGAGAAACTACCCTATATTTCTCGAGCAAAAGCTCTATCAAAGAAGGCCCAATGAGGCCTGCGCCGCCCGTCACAATTACTGTCTTTTTTATGCTTGCCATTAGCCATACATTACACCAATAGAAAAACTCGTCGAGGCGCGTGAAGTATGTTACCCCAGCTTCTTACGCAGGACAGTAACACCTATTTTGGACGGGTCTATCGTTCATGATAGACACCTGTAGACGGTTTGAGTGATTCCGCCGTCCAAAATAGGTGCTGCTGTCCTCACCCCTCCTTTTCTTCAATGATGTCCCATTCCTTTTTTAGCGCGCGGCGAGAAGCCAAAACCGCGCCGGTACCGACAACAGCCAGGCCAAGAGCGCCGAGCCACCACATGTATCCACCCGTTCCGCCAGACCCTGGCTCTTCTACTGATGCTGTCTGCGCGCTTCTGCCTGATTCATCGTCCGAGTCAGTAGCAATTTCTTCCATTGCAAGAGTCACATCTGAAACATCCGACGCTATGGAAGCAACTACGCGCTCTTTTTCTGCTTGAACGACTATTGCTGAAACGGGGATGGAGCGAGGTTTCGCGACTGCGGACGCCGCCGCTACGTTTGCCTTCACGGAATCCGAAGCTTCATTTGCGGTTCCCGCGCGAAGCGCCAGCACGCCATTCGGATAGTCTAATTCCGTTTCAGCGGAGCTTCTGAAGCCAAGCGTTTTTTCGCCTATGCGCAAAGTTTCGCCCGCGAGAATAATAGAATCCTTCGGCACCATAAATACGCGCCCAAAGGAACGCACTAGCCAGCTCGACAGATTGAGGTCGCGTCCGGCATGATTCTCAATCATGATGCTGCCGTCCGGATATGTGCTAAAGGCTAGTTTCGCAGGTTCTGCAGTAACAATTATTCTGTCCGATGCCGCGTCGCGGTTGTCCGCAATGTTTAAAACCACAGCGTACTTTCCCGGATATTCAAAATGATGCAGGACGCTTTGACCCTCGCCGGTTGAGCCGTCGCCGAAGTTCCATGAGAATCTAATGTTGCCCGAGATAGTTTCTTTATTCCGATTATACGCGCGTGCAAGAAATTCCGTATCCGCCGCGACGATTACCGTCCGATTCTCTCCCCCGTCCGCAAAGATTTGCGGCTCCGGCGGCGCAACATAGGATGAGACCGGTGCGCTTGCGGGTGATGGTGTCGTGGTTGTCGTAGTCTGTGTGTTTGTCTGCGTGCTACTTTCTTCATTTAAAGGAGGGGAAACGCTTCCAATTATAATATTTTGCGTCGCTGTCCATTGAACTCCTGTGTCCGGAGACCATGTGGTGCATGTCTCGCCGGGCTTAATCGCGGCTTTCGCGCTCAATGAATAGGAACCGGCCGCCCCATCGCGATAATAAAAGTTGCGCCGGTATTGGTTAGAGGCGATGGTGAGCGAAAGAGTACGTATTGAGTCCGTGCCCCATGTCGTGTTCGTGGAAAATTCGCCGCTTTGAGAAGACGATGTAATCTGAACGCAAACGGTATTACCCTTCACTGGAACCCCATTAACGTCTTCTGTTTCAAGCGTTATTTGGCTCGAGCTCGTTCCGACTGCAATACTCTGCGCATCTGTTGTAAAAGAAATCTTTCCAATCGCGTCAGCATATACTCCGAGCGGAAAGATGGTAAGAGAAGCTGCTGCAGCCATTCCCACAAGTCTTTGGAAGGGTATGATCTGGATAGCAGTCATACAATTTCAATTACTTTCAATTTCTTATCTGTCTTCGTCTCCGGAGAGAAGAACCTCGCGCAAAGTTTCGTTAGACACTTCGCCGGACAACTTTCCGCTTCTGCTGTTTTCTTGAGTAACTTTTTCTTTCGGCCTGTCCTGCGTTTTGCCCGCAGACATGCGCGTGCGCAAGATTTCCGCCGGCGACAGCGTCTGTTGGGGAACATCATGCATCTTGGCAGAATATGTGCTTTCGCGCGCCCTCTCCAGAGCCGCGCGTAAAGCCGATTTTCTGACTTCTTCTTTGTTATCGTGGGCGGGAGAAATTGCAATTTTCTCTTCGCTGACTCTCGGGGCAGGCGGGTGTGGGTGCGCACGGTTAGAGACTCCTACCGAACGATGGAAATCATTGCTATTACCTGATGTTCTGTTTTGTGAATTTCCGTATTCCTTACGCGGTGCTTTCTGTTTCGGAGGCTGAACGAATTCTGTCTGGCGTTTCTGCACGGCCGCATCAACCTCCGCGCGCGGTCGTGAGTACTGCGCGCGAGAGTTTTCGATGACATCGTCCCTGTACGAAATACTCGGCGGCTCAATCGGAGGAATTGTCTCCGCAGAAAATGGCCGCGAGCCGACTCCGTCTATCATGAGAGTGAGGTAAATTTGCCCGATTCCGAGGCCCACCAAATCTTCGGGTGTAAACGTCGGGTCAAATACGGTCTCCAAAACATCCGCATCAAAAGGACCGACGCGAAATACAATGAGGGTGCCGACGTTGCCGAAAACCGCATCGCGGACATTTTCTTCCATCTGTTCGATGTATTGGTTCGCGAGCGTAAGCGCCAATTTATATTTGCGCGATTCAGAAAGAATGTCGGCAAACGCCTCGTTCATCATGGACTGGAATTCGTCCACGTAAAAATAAAATCGCGGCAACTTCGCCATGCGGATAGGCGGCTCGTCGGCGCGCGACATCGCCGCGAGATAAATCTTCACCACGAGCATGCTTCCCAAAAGGCTCGCATTGGTCTCTCCCATTCTTCCCTTGGAAAGGTTCACGATGAATATCTTCTTGTCATCCATTATCTTTCGCAGGTCGAATGTGGATTTTGGCTGTCCGACGATATTTCGGATGAGTGGATTCGCGGTGAACTGGCCGACTTTATTTTGAATTGCCGGCGTCGCCTCGCGCGTATACGTATCGGTGAACGCCGCGAATTCTTCCGTCCAAAATGACTTCACAAGCGGGTCGGTTATTTTCGTCACAACGTCGGCGCGGAACGCTTTATTGGTGAGCATGCGGTTCACGTCCAATAGCGTGGAGCCCGGATATTCCAAAAGCGCGAGCAGAGTGTTTTGCAAAATGTATTCCATTCTCGCGCTCCACGCGTCTACCCAGATGCGCTTCAAGGCTCCCATGAGACCGGAAACGACAAGGTGGCGTTTGTCGAAGCCGACGTCTTCCATGATGTTGAACCCTATAGGATTATCTGTGTCAAATGGCGCGAAATACACGACATCTTTTATACGATTGTGCGGAACAAAATTGAGAAGTTTTTCCGCTGTCGCTCCGTGAGGGTCGATGAACGCGATTCCCTCGCCGTTCTGGATATCTTGAATCGCCATATTTTCCAACATGGTAGATTTGCCCATGCCGGTTTTTCCGATGACATAAATATGTTTTCCGCGGTCATCCCCGCGAATACCAAAAATATCGCGTTTTCCCCGCGTATGAGTGGCCGCAAAGTAGGTGATGCGGCGGTCCGGGTCGTTCGCATCCGGGTGCATGTTATTAGTATACCGTATCTTGTATAGGGTATCTGGTATGGAAACCGAACCTTGCCTTGTCTATCTATATCGCAACTACTCCGCCTGCAAGACTGCTCGCAAGCTCCTGTATTTATTAGCCGGGTCCCAGAAAAGATACGAGTCAAGGCCTGCGTCGGTATTGGCCTTGATTTGTGCGGAAACCATGGCCGGCGTGTATGTGACGGGATAATCAAAGCTCTGCAGCCACGGCCTGATTTTTGAAGCGGGATACGACGGCTTTGCATAAATTGCCGGAGTTGTGGTGCCAATCCTTTGAAATGCGAGACCATTTATAGACGTTGAAGTCGCTACGGTTCTCTCCACCGCATGTAGCAAAGAGAAATTAACGATGTCGTAGGAATGCTCGTTTACTTTTTTGTATCCGTTGAATCCCGTCGGGTAATGGGAAGGATAGACCATCGGGTCGATAAAATCGAAATACGGCATGGCGCGCTCGAGAACCTGCCCGATATTCAGGTCGTCGTAATTCGTCGTCACCATGCCGAACAAGTCAACTGATATAACGGGCGTCCATTGACCTTCAGCCGATTTTCCGACGGAGGCGGGTCCGCCTTTGGCGGATAATTGCTCGCTCAAGTATATGTAAAATCTTTCGAGCGCCTCGCTTTTTTCCATTTTTGGGTTCCATGTGTAAAAGGTGTCTTTCATATTTCCATCGGAAGGAAAACGTATGTAGTCAAAATTCAGTTCGTCAAAACCGATGTCATACGAAGCTTTCGAGATTTTTACAATATAATCCCAGTACGGTTTCGCGCTCACATCGATAAATGAAAGGCCTTTGTGGTCTTTCCAGTTCGCTTCTTTGTTGGAAAGTCTTTTTACTGCAAGCTCCGGATGCAACTTTGTGTAATACGGGTCTTGGAAAACGGTAATGCGTCCGATGACGTAAATATTCTTCTGGTGCAGTTTACTAATGAACTCTTTCATGTCCCGCGCACCGCACGCATCTGAAACGGAATCTCGAAGCGACGGGTCTTCCGGAGTAAAGGCAAGTTTGCCCGCGTAATCTTTGATATCTATCACGACGGAATTTAATGGTGTTGCGTCTATCAGTTTTACAAGGTCATCTCTCATGCTGGGGGTTCCCACAACGCATTGCGTCATATAAATCGCACGCACTGAACTCGGCGTCTCGATATGCGCCACTTTCGGCTTTTCCGGAATGGAAGGTGCTGTCGTTGTGGCGCGTGCGAATGTGAGTGACCGCCCAGGGAACTTGATTCCGCTCGCTTTCACTATGTCTGCTCCCCAAATAATCAAAATCGCCGCGATGGCAAAAGCGCTAAAAAAGAGCGCGTATCTGCCGGCGTACTTACGCATTTTCATGCGGTGTTGAAAACGGATTAGTATCTGCAAACGCTCCTTCGTTATTCTTTTGTCCCGGATTTGCCGAATGCGCCTCCCTCCTCCGCACAATTATGCCAAGTGAAATGACAAAGATGCCCGCAAGGAGAAAGAGCGCCTTATCCCAGCTGTTCGGGAAGCCTAAGAAAGGAAGCGTGGCGACAAAAGCACCGGCGAGCATGACGAGTGTGTCTAGGGTCATACCGCCACAGTATACAGTATCTTGTATTTAGTATCATTAGGACTCACGCAACATCTGAATTGTCTTTGCGAGGCTTTGCCGAAGCAATCTAGGGTTAGAGGCGTAGAACCTGGATTGTTTCGCTCCGCTCGCAAAGACGGAAAGCTCGGTTTACTCTGTCTCTTGAGGTTCTTGAGTAGTTCCAAATCATGTTTAAATCCACAGACTCGATAGAGAATTGCTGGTATTATGGGAATTGTATGTTCTACAAAAGAATCTTGAGGCCGATTTTCTTTCAGTTTAATCCGGAATTTATGCATGATTTTATGGTCTTTTTCGGCCAAATTTTCGGCTCGCTCGCGCCCGCGCGCTGGCTCATAAAAAGTGTTTGGGGTTATCGGGGCCCTGATATTTCTAAAACCATTGACGGCCTGCATTTTGAGCGGCCCGTGCTTTTGTCTGCCGGCTTCGATTGTAACGGCGAACTCACGCGCATTCTTCCGTGTATTTCTTTTGGCGGAGAAGAGGTCGGCTCTGTAACAGCCAGGCCATGCCAGGGCAACCCCAAACCACAGCTCACGCGCCTCATCCGCAATAAGAGCCTCGTGGTTTATAAAGGACTGAAGAATCAAGGTGTGGTGCAAATCGCCGAGCGTCTCGCCAATAGAAACAGCCGTGAGAAATTTATCGTGGGAATTTCTATCGCACAGACGAACGATGAACGCGTGAGCGATGCTGAAGCGGGCCTCGCAGACTATCACGCGACATTCAAAATAATGAACGAGTTGAATGTCGGCGATTACTACACAATCAACATCTCATGCCCCAACACATTCGGTGGAGAAACATTCGCGACGCCTGAACTATTAACGCGCCTGCTTACGAAACTTTCGACAGTTCCGTGCCGTAAACCGCGCTATATTAAAATGCCCATCAATCTTTCGTGGGACGATTTTAAAAAACTTCTGGATATTATTGACAGATTCGGATACAACGGCGTCATCATCGGCAACTTGAACAAGAAATATTCGCTTATTGACTTCCCTGAAGACGCGCCAAAAGAGTGGCGCGGCGGCCTTTCCGGAAAATCATGCTTTGAACTTTCCAACGAACTTATCCGCAAAACGCGCGCCGCCTATGGCAAACGCTTCACCATAATCGGAGTCGGGGGTATCTTTTCTCCCGAAGACGCGCTCGTGAAATTCCGCGCGGGCGCCGACCTTGTTCAGCTCGTGACGGGAATGATATTCGAAGGCCCGGGTCTAATAAAAAGAATCTGCAATGCATACGCCAAATCATTGGCTCCAAGCTCCTAGCTACTGACTACTGACTACTGACTAATTATCACGACAAATTCGCCTCGCGCGGATTTCTTTGATTCGAGCTGCTCAATTAGTTCTTGCGGGGTCCCAGCAATTATTTCTTCGTAGATTTTAGTCAGCTCGCGCGCGACGGTAACTCGACATTCGGGCGCGGCGGCCGAAAGTTCTTTCATCAATTTCAATATCCGATGAGGTGATTCGTAGAGTACAACGGGAATCTCGCTCGCGACCATCCTTTTTATGGCCGTTTGACGGCCTTTTTTGTGTGGTAAAAATCCTAAAAATGTAAACTCCGTCGCATCTATTCCTGCGATAGAAAGCGCTGTTGTTAGAGCGGAAGGCCCGGGGATTGCCTCAATCTTTATTTCGCTGCCATTTCCGCCGGAGGCGGATCCGCCTTTGGCGGACGTGCGAATATGCCGAACAAGACGTGCGCCGGGGTCGGAGATTCCGGGAGTTCCGGCGTCTGATACGAACACGACATGCTCGCCTGCTTCCATTCTCGCAAGTATTTCTTCCGCTTTTTTTAGTTCAGTGGCCGCGTCAAGCCGCTGAAGCGGTTTCTTTATCTCATATCGGGATAGTAATTTAGATATCACGCGCGTGTCCTCCGCATATATCACATCGCATTCCTTAAAAGTGCGCAGGGCGCGCAGCGTTATGTCTTCCAAATTGCCTATTGGCGTCGCAACGATTGAAAGCCTGCCTTCTATTATTAATCCCTTATTCATAGCTATTCTAGTATTCTCAAGAATTTGAGAATACTTACCGCTTTGTCCGTGAGCTTGTGCCGCACCTCGTTCCCTGCATGCCGTTTCAACACTAATCCCGAAATAGCAAGTCGACGAATGTGTTCTGATGCCGTTTTAAAATTGATTTTGAGTATTGTTGCGATTTCATCAACAGAAAGCTCGGGTGTTTTTTGCAATAGATCGAGCATTTGAATGCGCCGATGGTTAGCAAATCCCTTTACCGTTCTTTCGAGTCTTGTGTGATTAAGTGTCATGCTTCTATCGTACCATCTATTCTTAAATTCTCAAGAATTTAGGAATTGCACGCACCGGCATCAACCGAGGCTTCTCCGCAATTTGCCGGTCTCGGTAATGAGCCGGCTCATCTCCGCGCGATTCTTTCTCTGCAAGAGCAGTTGAAAAGAAAGGCTTCGGTGGAGCATTTCTTTGTTGCTTTTTGGGCCGAAGCGGACCCCCAAAAATTCCCCGGCTAATTCGATATCTTCCATAATTGCTTGCCACTTGCCGTTGGTCTTCCCAAGCATCCTGATATTCTCGCGATTAATGTACCTTCCCGCCTCCTCCACATCATCTTTGAAATGTATGTAATATTTCTTCAGAATTTCAATTTCATTCTTATCTAACGATTTAAGGCTTCTGCCCAAACCGATGAATTCCGGCGGCACGCCTAAAGAATACCAGGCCGCCGTAAAATTAATGGCGCGCGGAAGCGAACTTTTTCCCATGTGCCGCTGATATGCCAAAAAGCCGACGTGCTGGCGGCGCTCTCTTCTTTTCGGGACCGCTTGGAAAAATGGGTTCATATCTTCCAGTAATTCGGCAAGCGTTGAGTGGTATGCCTTAGAAAAAGTCTCAATAATCTTTAGAAGCACCGGGTAGTCCTTCTTCTCAACTTTTTGGACACGACTTTTTGGAAGAGCTTTATTAAAATAATTGATTGCCTTTTTAACCTGATGAAGAGGGTAGTCGTATCTGAAACCGGATTGAACGGTAACGGTGCGGACGCCGCCATATTCACGAACGAACTTCTCGCTTCGCGCCGGGCTTACACCGCCGCGGAAAATCAAGCTTCCAGCTCCAATAATTGGATGCATGTGTACGCCGCTTTTTTTCCCAAATTCATATATATCCGACAGAGCGATTTTGTTTGCGAGTACATTCGGCACAAAGCCGCTGTTGAGCGCGGGGTCTGAACGGGCGAGAAACGGCCGCAGATATGCCGGTTTGCGGTGAAAGAATTTCTCGTGCAAAGCAATGTATCTGGAAAGCAGGGTCTTTACATGTATTTGATCTTCCACGCCTTCTATGAGGGGGATGATTTCTACGTAATCTGTATTGCTATTTGTGCTGTGGCTGAATACTTTTGCCTTAAATCGCGCGAGTTTTTGAAAAGATTTTTGGATGTACATGAGCTGCTCCGCCTTTTCCGTCATGGGCAAAATTGCCTCAAACAAAGGGCGGGATTTGAAAGCGAGGTCGTGCGCGAAATCTTCACTGGTAAGAATCACCATGAGGGCGCGGATGAGGCTGTACCCCTTCTCTTTCCAAACATTCGGAAGGCGGAACGTGAGGAACTTATCTTTGCCGAGGAGGTTCTTTCTGAAGTATTTGTAATGATTAGAAAATAATTTCTCTATTACCGCCTCATCGGCATACTTGCCTTCCCAATCCCACATGTATTCCTGAACGTCCAAATCGCGCAGGCACACCACGCATTCTTCCGGCTCTTCCGAAACGCTCACGAACCCGTCGCCTTTTTCCCAAAAGGGTCCGTTAGCATTATCCGGATGCTGGGTAGCCATCGTAGCTGGGATAATCCGATTTTTCATAGGATATTGTTTTGCTGATTCACCCTAACGCGTTATGAGAAATCACGCAACAAACCGTGCGATTGGTATTTTACTAACCTCAGAGAGAAGACCGGGTGTTTTTAACGGTTTGAGTGATTTGTCCCGTCTACAGGTGCCTATCATTACCCGATAGGCCGTTAAAAAACATCCGGTCTTTGAACGTCCCTCCTATCGAATCTCGTACACAATGTTAACGTTTGAGACTATCTTATTTTCCCCCACAGGAATTTCCGGAGCCACAGAAGCATCCTCTGCGCCACCGCGTCCGAGCGACATTGCAGCTTTCGCGTAGTAAATCGGGCCGCCTGCTCCGCTCTCGCTGAATCCGACAACGCGCACAAGCGATACGCCGAGAGATTTGGCAAGCGCTTTTGCCTTCTCCTTTGCCTCTGCTATCGCCTTATCGCGCGCCTGCGCTTTGAGCGCATCTTCATCGTCTATCGTAAAGGATAATCCGCTCACTTGCGTGGCTCCGCGCGAACCCACGCCCGAGAGCAAATCACCGGCCTTCTTCGTGTCGCGTACTTTCACGGAAAGTGTCTGCGAAACTTGAAAGCCAACGAGTACCTGATTGCCCGGCGGGCAAAAGACGCCCTGCGGACATGCGCTCTGCTTCCACTCATAATCGGGGTTGATATTGTAGTCCGTCGTTTTGATATCTTTTTCCTCAATACCGCCTTGTTTTAGGTATGCGATTATGTCGTTTACTTTCTTGGTAGCAGCGTCCTGCGCATCTTTCACCTCTTTCGCTTTCTCAAGAACTGTTACTGAAAATGTTGCAGTGTCCGGAACCGCAAAAACTTCTCCTTCCCCGCTCACACTTATCGTATTGCTCGCGGAAACGCCGCTGCCTATGTATCGCAAACCCTTTAGCTCGGTTATCGTTGAAACCAGCAAAAAAAGGGCCAAAAACCCTAAAGCCCAAGCCGCCGCCTGGCGCGGCCTGTGAGTTGCCTTGATAATCTCCTGCACAGATTGCTGTTCCATATATTTTATAAGTTAATGGCACGCAGTTAGTACTCTATTAATATGTTAGACGAATTATATCACTTCCTCTTACTGGCAACGTAGGGCGAGAGGTGTGGGAAGTCCCGGTCTACTGGATCAGACCGCTAATGTCGCTGTACGTCGAAAGAAATGACGGAATTGCTAAGAAAAGACCCACTAGCGGCAAGACAAATGCAATTACCGAAACAATAATAACAGTCAGAAAATATTTGCGCGTTTTTTCAGCGGAAATATATGTGGCGTCAATTTTTTGCTGGAGCGCATTAAGGCGCTGTATTATTTCCTGTTCCGACATGTCTATAAGTATATCAGCATTTCCCTGCAACAACTTTCGGCTGAAGGCGTTTGTATTCGTGCCACACGAGCCATATGACCGTCGCATCGAATATCGAAAGGAAAATAAGAAGAATGGAATGCGTATTAAGGTACCGAATGAGCTGATACGCGATGAAGAGAGTGAGCACCGCCATCGTCGCCGGGTATGCCCATACTTTGTTCCGCAGAAGTCCTATGATCAAAAATACTTTCACGATGCCGTGACTAAGTAGGTATAGCGCCCCGAATGATTGCGCCTGCGGCGTTGTCGAAAGAAGCGATTGAATGTATGTCGCGACAAAGCTGTTCGGGTCCTCTATGAGCTCTTTCTGCACTAGAAAAGAAACGATGTCTTCCACAACATCCGTGAACAATAGGAGCGTGCCAAGGATAATTTCGAGCGTCGCATTCACCCCCTTTATCACTATGGCGCCGATAAAAACCTCGTAAATCGCATGCTCGCGCTTTTCCACTACTTCTGCGTGATGCTTTACTTCAGCAATATTTTCGGATTGCATGACATTTGATTCTTCGGTCATAAAGATGCCTAAATATGAATGAGCTCTTGAAGTTCTTTTTCCGTAATTGAGGGTGCCTGTTTTTGCAGATGTTCGATAAATTTATTGAGCAAGTCTCCCCTGTTTTTAAACGCATCGTGCAAATCGCCATTACGCTGCATGTAATCAATTATTTCGTCAATCAACTTATAGTTTACTTCCAGCTCACTTTTACCACCCGCTTGAGCTTGTTTGACCTTCTTTACCGACTTTTTTAGGGCATCATTCCATGCCTTACGTAATTTTGGATCCCGTTTGAACTCCGTATCTACAAGTTCCTCTTGAATTATTCTATTGGTATTCTCTCTCGCACGGCTTAGTAGATTCCTCGCGTGCTTGCGATCCCTTATTATTGGTTTGGTGCGCCCCTCCCTTTTAGCATAATCTTCTGCAATAGAGCGAATGACCCTATTTTCCACTTGCACAGTTCTATGCTTCTCATACAGTGGATTCATTCGCGGTCTTTGTCCGAGTCCTTTCATACACAAAGTGTAACCCCAATCCCACAATTGCAAAAACATTCTAACAGTCGATTTCGCGGGACATTCACTTAATTATTTTGGGGCGGCTGTCGGGAATCGAACCCGAATCGAGAGCTCCACAAGCTCCAATGTTAACCGTTACACCACAGCCGCCATACAGCCCACGCGCGTAGCACCACGCATCATAACCATGAACCAAGAAATCGCAATGCTTTTTGAAATGTCTGTGATATTTAATTCCGAATTTCGACGGTCTTTACAGGGACATCAACATCCTCAATCGTAAACGCAATACGTCCGATAATAAGCCCATTGCCGGTTTTAACATTCACGCGCCATTTGCCCTCATTTATACTTTCACGGAGTGAAAATCCGCGATATCCTCCGTCTCGTCCGCCCGTGATGGGAAATCCGAAGGTCGATGTTTTAATCCACGACTTCGAGTTCTCGTCGTAATACTCCCATTCGTGAAGAATCGTGGTCGAGAATTTCGAGGGGGCAAATACAGCGGAATATACGAACACTGTTTCATCCGCAGTCTTGTGATAGATAGTGTTGTAGCGAAGATACGATTCATACCAAGGAACGGGCTCGGCGCGCAGGATATATGCATCGCCCTCTTTCTTTATGTCGTGATATACGCCCGCTGATTTAAGCGCCAAGGGCAGTGGAGGAATTGCGTGAGAGAAATAGAGAACGTTGAATGTGATGAAGATGACTGCAATACTGCGTGCGATTTTCGTGCGATGCGCCCGCACATGTTCCGGCATAAAATGCGCAAGCAGTCTCATGAACAACGTCATGATACCCAAACTCAAGATGCCGCTCGCGATAAAAATGCTCGGGCCGATGCTTCCAAGAACGACCGGCAGATAGAAAATGAGGAACGAAAACAAGACGGTAAAAAGAATGCCTGTCTGAAACGTGAACCGTGCGTAAAATCTCGTGAAGCGCTCGTTACCAAGTAAAAGTGCCGCGAGAAGAACGACGAATATCCAACTTGCGGAGTACGCAGCGCTTCTGCTGTACAAACTTACGTACCCGCTGAAAAGACCGCCGAAGGCGAATTGCGCGACAACCGGTATGAATGGAGCGGCTTTCACCAAGAAAGGTTTTTGCAGTCGGCCTGTCGCAATTAAATTGCTTAACGCGACGCAGAGCGCGGCGACGGCAAGGTAGAAAAAGAGAAGCAAATTGCTTGTCCAAAGGTCAACGCGGCGCAGAAGAATGTAGTTATCCGCCAAAAAGCCCGCGACGAGGGCGATGGGTGAGACGTATCGCTCATACCACCTAATGAGTTCCTGTGTATTTTTCGGCAGATATCTTCTCATAATGTTTCCTTTGAATTAATTTTTAATAACATCCTTACATTCTCAAGTATGTAAGGATGTTCATGGATACTGCGGAGGCCGTTCCGAAACTCCCGCGCGATTATTTTCGAGCCGGACTAATGCGTAAAAGAGCGAGGAGAGACGGTTGGCATATGCGCGGCTGGAATCGGAAATCGCGCGGTCTTCTGATTCGTGGAGCTGCACGAGACGGCGCTCGACGCGACGCGAAACCGCACGCGCGATATCGAGCCGAGCCGAGAACTCCGTCCCGCCTGGCACAAGAAACGTTTTGACTTCCGGCAAAGATTTCTCAATTTCGTTGATGAGCATGTTCATAGATTCAACACTTTCTTGCGGAACAGATTTCGGTGCTCCGGCGACTTCCGCCTGCAAAGTAAACAAATGATTCTGAACGTCAAGCAAAATATCGAGAACGGTTTTCCCTCCTCCCTTGAGCTTCTTCGGCGCCGCAACTCTGCACCAACCCGTGAGCGTATTTAATTCATCCAGCATTCCGAGGGTCTCAAAAATCGGCGCGGATTTTGAGACCCGCTTTCCCTTTGGAGAATCAAAAAGTTTCGTGGTGCCGCTGTCGCCCTTACCTGTGTAGAAAGCCATGCCTACAATAATACACTTCCTAGCCGTTTGCACCTGTGTAGGGGCTCGTCACCCCGCAAGATTTAACAATTTCCAATTTTTCTTTGGCAGTATACTCTTTGTTCTTTTAAATTTAAAAAGCTCTTTTCAAATCAATTAGCGCGTGCTGGGCCCTGAACAGGACACTGTAAGACAAATTGAACAATCGAGGATGACCACAAAGCTCTTACCGTTGAGTTTACTGACCATGGGGGAACCTCTAGCCTGAGTGGAACACCGTCTGGGATACCAGGGTTCGCTTGCAATTTATAGGTATCGCTAAGTAACCGACGTGCCCGACTAGGTGTCATTGAATCAATAAAGAGTACGTAGATATGATAATCACCATAGTCCGCTGACTCAGGATTTAGTGAACGATAAAGAAGTTGAACATCAACCACGTTAGAATCCTTTTTAAGAAGAGCTGCGGTTTGTTCAAAATCATGTACGATCACTTCTAGCGTCGGCACAAAAGCGCCGAACGGTTTAGCATCTTCAGACAAAGCCGCCGGTTCTTTTAGTTTTAATTGTTGGAGTAGCGATTTCACCTGTTCTCTTCGAGTACCTCCAGCAAACAGAACATTAACACAGCCGGGCACGCGGCCATGTCCACTTGGAACGAATGAACTGTCTTTACAGTAATCTGATGATTGACACGGGGGATTATTGAAAGTCTTATTGAAAACAAAATAACTGGCAATACCGCCAATTACGACGAGAGCTAAAATAATAATCAATGTATTTGAAAATCCTTTTTGATTCATATGATTAAAAGATTTTCTTCCTCCAAAATTAAAATATGGTTCGGACCGTTCTTTCTCCCGGTTCTTTTGCAGTCTTTATCGACACAGCCTAAGTTCAGAATATCACAATTTCCGATGTGCTTAAGTATACCTTTGCGCGCACTTATTTTACCAAAAATTGCTGACGTTTACCCCATCATTCACCCCATCATGCGGCTACCCTCGGAGTGATGGGGTACGTCTCTCCGTTTCTGGCTTCAACACTGGCGTTTGCACCCCTGCCTCCTCTCAAACCAGCAGTCCTACTTCACTCCGCGCGCCCTGCTGGGCCGCGCTCCGTGAAATGTCGCGGGGGCCGCGTCTGGTGGCTCGGCCTTCTCCTTCCGTCCTGCTGTTTCTTTTTTCAAGTCGGGGGGGGTTCTGACTGGATAAAAGGATAGGACGGGAAGGAAGAAGGCCTCGGAAACGGGGGTCGGATAAGCGTATAATTTAGGGTAATGAGTGAGCCTAACCCTCGTCTTCAAAAGTTCTCTCGTGGTGGGGTGGCCGACCCCCTCCGATTACAGCCCCGCGACATTGCGCTCCTCCGCGATGTGTGGGAGTTCCGGTTTTTGAACACGGAGCAACTTCTTTCACTTCATACTGGCGGAGTTCGCAATATCAAACAGCGATTGAGCTTGCTTTATCAGCACGGCTATCTTGATCGCCCCGCAATTCAGAAAACCGCGAACCTCACCTCCTCTCATATTATCTATTCTCTCGGTCGCAAAGGCGCGGAGACATTGGCGAAAAACGCGGAGGAGCGCGAAGGGATATTGCGCCGCGTGCGAGAGAACGAACACACTCTGCCGCTCATCGCCCACTCGCAGATGATTTCACAATTCCGCGTGTGTCTTATGCTCGCGTTGAAAAAACGTCCTGATGTGGAGCTTACTCGTTGGGTGCAGGGATATGATTTGAAAAAGGTGTTATCGCAGCGCGGCGGAAATCCCCCGTTAGTGCCGGACGCTTTTTTCGTGTTGGAAACGGCGGCGGCCAAGTATCCGTGTTTTTTAGAAGCTGACCGAGCAACGGAGAACGAGCCGAGATTCTTATCTAAATTGAAAATGTATTGGCGGCACAACCGCGAGGAGAGCTTCAAAAACACAATCGGCATTTCCAATTTCCGCGTGCTAACGATAACGCCCAACGAAGGTCGGGCGAGGAACCTTTGCCGTGTGGCCAAGGACGCGGACGACAGCCGCAAAGGTAGCCCTATGTATCTGTTCCTTTCGGAAACACGATACAATACGGCTACGCCGGAAGCCCTGCTAACGGCTGTGTGGCAGTCGCCCAAAAACGACGAGCCGCAGGCAATAGTTTACTAGACCATTATCAGCTTATTTATAACTTTGTATGGGACTTTTCACATCGCGCCCCGAAGGTGTCATCAGAATGGGGCCAAATATGGTTATTAGTTCTTGGGAGGCAGTTGTGCCGGAAGCCAAAGGGAAAGCGGAAAAACTTTGGGAAGAAATAGAACGCCGAATGAAGGAGAAGGAAATTCCCAACCTTCTGTATGGGAGGGAGCAGGTGGACGGATTCTTTGGAGATACTAAAACCTCTGGGCAGGGTTCGCGGCCATGTTTTTATTTTACCAATCAGGAGAAAATGATCGGCGGCCCTTATATAACGGTAGTGGGCGCGCACGACTACGGTACATATCTGCTTGTTTCTCGCTGGCTCTTAGCGCCGAATTTAAAGGAACACCTGACGATATGCAATATTTTTGAAAAAGAAATAATTTCGGCCTATCTGAGCATTGCCCATAGTGTCGTCGTCGGCTCGGTAGAGCAAATTACAACCGACCTCCAGCAGGACTTCTCCAAGATAAATACACAGGCCAAGGGAATGTTGAATATTGTCTGAGTATGGGGTGGTGGAATGATTTTCTGGTGGGCGTAGGAATAATTGAACCGAAGCGGCCCCCTGCTCCCAAGCCCGAAAAGAAAGAGCCCGTCATAATTCAGCGCGTGCCTAACCCCGACGAATTGGCGCTGGGCTTCGCCCAGACCGAAAACGCCGACGGGAACGAGGAGTGGGTATTAAAAGGCGTTTTGCAGGAACATCGCTCAACGCACTTTTACGTCGTCGGGGCTTCAGGGTCAGGCAAGACGAAGTTTTTGGAGTCGCTGGCGAAACAGGATATTGAAAATGACGACGGCTTAGGGATCATAGACGCGCACGGCGACCTGACGGAAGACGTGAAGGGCTATCTGTATCTGCTCAAAAAAGACGAGCCGGATTTTTTGAGAAAGCGCGTCATACTGATTGACCCGACCGACCCCGACAACACAGTTTGTTTCAATGTGCTTGAAAAAACGGAGGGCATATCTCCGGCGGGAGTAGCGAGCGAGCTGGTGGAGGTCTTTAAGAAAATTTGGAAAGATTCTTGGGGCGCGCGTATGGAGGACTTGCTCAAAAATACGCTTATCGCGCTCATTGAAAACGATCTTACGCTGGCCGAAGTGCCGCTATTTCTAACGGACTTCAATTTCCGCAAGCTTGTTTTGGAGAAAGTGAAACACCCCATCAGCCGCCAGTATTTTGAACGCTTTGATACGCTTGCTCCGCATACGCGCAACGAGTGGATAGAATCCACTCTCAACAAAGTTAATGCGTTCCTCTCCGACGACAACGTGCGGCAAATGTTCGTTTCTCCTAAAAGCACTTTCAATCTCCGCGACGTGATGGACGATAAGAAAATACTTTTAGTGAAGTTAGATCGCGGACACTTGAAAGGCAATGCGGACTTATTGGGCGCGCTTCTCTTGGCGAAAATTCAAATGGCGGCTTTTTCCCGCACCGATATACCAGCTTCCAAGCGTGTGCCGTTCTATCTCTACATAGACGAGTTTCAGAATTTCGCCACCGAGAGCTTCACGGAGATACTCGCCGAGGCGCGCAAGTATAAGCTGTCGCTTATTTTGGCGCACCAAAATCTCGCCCAGCTTTCGGCCCCGCTTCGCGCTTCCATTCTTTCCAACTGCGGCTTACAGGCCTACT
>JAUSGQ010000030.1 GCA_030674455.1 bacterium | reverse complement strand
CAACTCCAAGATAAGGAATCGTTTGAGGCTCGTGGGAGATGACCACGTTGATAGGCGCTAGGTGGAAGTGCAGCAATGCATTTAGCCGAGGCGTACTAATTCGCCGACAGAACTCTCGAAAGGAATTGTGGGAGTCGCGTTAGCCCTTCGTAGCCCAGCACAGCAATGCGTGCGGCGGGCGAAGTAGGGTAGTTTGATTCTTTTCCTCGCCACGCCGAAGCTTTCGGCGAAGGCGGGTTTGTCGTCTCTTCAGTTTTCAGCGAGTACGCTGCTCTTTTATTGTTATCGTATTGAAGGTTTTGTTCTGGTGCTTCAGCGGAGAGGTCACACCCGTTCTCATTCCGAACACGGCAGTTAAGCTCTCCTGCGCCGATGGTAGTCGCAAGGCAAGAGTAGGTCGGCGCCAGAACAAAATCTTTAATGTATCGCAAGTGTCAGTCACGCATAAATCGCCACTGCGATTTTGCGCGACCCCGCCTCGGCGCCAAGCACCTCCGGCCTTGCGAAAGCGCCCCGCGCTTTCTCACCCGTTCTCATTCCGAACACGGCCCTGCCTGCCGGCAGGCAGGAGTTAAGCCTTCGAGAACCGATGGTAGTCGCAAGGCAAGAGTAGCTAGGCGCTAGCACAAAACACTTGAAATTAAAGGAATTAAAGGGGACAGTCACCGTTAATTGCCAAGAGTCATGGCATAATATGAGGCATGGGACGCATCGCGCGTGTAGATGTTGGCGATAACGTATATCACGTAATCAATCGCGCAGTTGGACGAATGCAGATTTTCACGCAACCTGGCGAGTACGAGATTTTCGAAGCTTTGCTTTTTGATGCCGTAGAGCTAATTGAGATGCGACTGCTATCATATTCGCTCATGCCGAATCACTGGCATCTTGAGCTGTATCCGAAAGATGACGGCGACATGGGAGAGTTTATGCACTGGCTTACCAATGCGCACACGCGGCGCGTTCATTCATACACGAAAACAATTGGCACGGGTCCTTTATATCAAGGCCGATACAAATCGTTCCTCATACAGAAAGACGAACATCTGTTGACGGTACTCAAGTATATCGAGCGCAATCCCGTGCGGGCACGTCTTGCCAAGCGACCCGAGAATTGGCGATGGGGAAGTGCATGGATACGAGAATACGGAAACACGAAGCAAAAGAAAATACTTGCTGACTCTCCGGTACCTCTGCCGCGCAATTACAACGCGTGGATAAACGAGCCAGATAAGGAAAGTGATTTAGCCAACATTCGTTGTTCAGCTAATCGCGGTGCGCCATACGGCGGTGACACGTGGGTTGGGAACATGATATCAAAACACGACCTACTCTCGACAGTGCGAAAACCTGGGAGACCTGCAAATAAACGGTGACTGTCCCCGTTTCCTTTCAAATAAACGGTGACTGTCCCCGTTTCCTTTTATGTCCCCGTTTCCTTTTAATTTGGGCATGCCGCTTATTGTCGAGACTCCAAAGAAATAACTTTTATATGCTATATTCGCGCTGATGGATTCTACTCTCGCTGTTCTTCTAATCGGTTTCTTTCTTGCCGTTGGGATTTTTTTTGTTCTCTTATTGATTTTTGTGTTGATCACCAAAATTGGCGACAAAAATAGGAAAGATATATTTCAGAAAATAAGCAAAGAATATGGACTGACCTTGAATTATCAGCAGTATTCTTTTTTGGCTACCCTTGTTAAGGATAAATCGTATCCTACATTGAGCTTATCAGGAACAGTTCGGGGACATATTGTACTTATAACAGACATCTTTACAACTTCACGTTCTGGGCAGTTAGGGCCTACCAAGATTTTAGATGAGAAAATTAATGGGGGACATTAATGGGGGACAGTCACCATTGTTCCGTATTCGCTAGCAAACCACGAAGATTTGAGAATTTAAGGCTAGAAGCTAGCCGCTAGAAGCTATATACTATCCCTATGTCCTGGGCATCAAGAAGACGCGGAATTTATCTCTTGGGCATTATTTCTTTTTTGATTATTGTCATTGGCATACCAGTTATAAAATATTCCTACAGTCCGCCGACATGCACTGATGGAAACCGGAATCAGGGCGAAACCGCGCCGGACAAAGGGGGACCATGCCCGATTTTGGACGAACAGGCACTTTCTCCAGCATCGATTCTTTGGTCGCGCAGTTTTAGCGTCCGAGACGGAACATACAGCTCCGTCGCGTATGTAGTCAACGAAAATGCGAATGCTGGCATTAAGAAAGTCGGCTATCGATTCGGATTGTACGATGAAAGCAACATTCTCGTCGCGGAGCGAATGGGTACGATGTTTATCATGCCGGCATCGATAACTCCAGTGTATGAGATGAATATTAGCACCGGCAATCGCGCGGTTGTACACACGTATTTTGAGTTCACGGAGTCTTTGGTATGGGAGCGTTTGAAAAGCGATGCTTCAGTCATCGCGGTGGGTAACAGGGAAATCTCAAACGCCGGTTCAAATCCGCGCTTAACGGCAGTTGCCGAGAATATATCAATTGCGCTGGTCTCGGATATGTCGTTTGTTACGGTCATCTTCGACCCAAGCGGCAACGCACGAGCATCTTCAATGACATCTCTCTCTCGCTTGAATGCCGGCGAGAAACAACAAATCATATTTACGTGGCCCAAGCCATTCACATCTGCAGTCGGAAGAGTAGATATTTTCCCGGTCGTAGCGCCCGTATCCCTCTAGGTATGCCCGGTAGGACAATGTGGCATCGTCTTGGTTGTGGTTATTTTTCAATCAAATCAGCAGTTCTGCTTCAGAAAGAAAATTACGCAGGTAAATTGTATGTCGACGGAAACTATGCCACATTGTACTAACCGGGTATGGAAATGAAGGTTAGCGCGGGCGAAACGGGAAGCGCCATTTCTCTATTTGGCCAGAAAGGAGTTTTTCGCAACATTGACCCCGTTAAAGACCGCGTACGCAGTGAACAAGAGTTTATATGAAGTCAATCGACTCAACAGGAGGAGTCCGAGGTTCTCTCTTCGCTAGAACTGGGACGCGTACTGTCTTTAACGGGGTTGATTGGTTTCTTTTTGCTTCGGCACTCATGGTGTCTCTCCTTGGGCTTGCCACGATGCATAGTTTTTCGGGAGACAACCTGTATTTCGACAAGCAGGTTGTATGGATAGGAGTTGCTGTCGCCGTATTTTTTATCGCGAGTATTCCGGAATACAGGTTCTTGCGCCGCACGTCGGTCGTAGTCGCGATTTTTACGGGCATCATTGTTCTGCTTGCGCTCGTGTTTTTCTTCGGGACAATCGTAAAGGGAGCCCAAAACAGGATTTACCTCGGACTTTTTGCCATACAGCCGGCCGACCTTGCAAAGCTTGCTCTTGTTATTCTTCTCGCAAAATATTTTGCCCGCCGGCATATTGAAATCGCGCACATACGCCATATTCTAGTTTCAGGCGGATATGCCTTTGTGATTTTTGCTTTAGTTTTCTTTCAGCCCGACTTGGGATCCGCTATCATAATTGCCTGCATCTGGCTCGGAATGGTTCTTGTCGCAGGGATTTCTTGGAAACATCTGCTCGCGCTTTTCATCGCCGGCTTGATAGTGTTCGGCGCCTTATGGAGCTACGGTCTTCAGCCGTATCAAAAATTGAGGATACTCACGTTCATCCATCCGCTTGCCGATATCCGCGGAAGCGGATACAACGCGTATCAATCAACAGTGGCCGTGGGAAGCGGGGAACTCACTGGAAAGGGAATTGGTTACGGGACGCAGAGCAAGTTGCTTTATCTGCCGGAATATCAGACCGACTTTATTTTTGCGGCATATGCCGAAGAGTGGGGATTCATAGGCGTTCTGTTTTTGTTCGGACTGTACGGAATAATCATTACGCGAACGCTTCTCATTGCAGCTCACGGAGCAGACAATTTTAATGCGCTATTCGGCGTTGGCGTTGCTGTCATGTTTTTAAGCCACTTTTTGGTCCATGTGGGCATGAATATCGGGCTTCTCCCAATTACGGGAACGACCATTCCATTTATGAGCTATGGCGGGTCTCATCTTGTCACCGAATTCGCGGCACTCGGAATTCTTATGGGAATGCGCAGAAGCGCTCGTCCTACTCTTCAAGCGAGAGATGAGACAGAGATGGTGGGAGTGGTTTAGGAGCGTCCACATTCATTCATTTGCAAATCATATAGTTACTAGTACACTGTATTTTATGTCACGTACGCAAACATTAGGTACTCTTCTTGAGCGAGCGGAAAGCTGGCCAGAGGAAGCGCAAGCGGAGTTGTTACAATTCATGGTCAATACCGAGACTAAACACTTCGGCGTGTATCGCCTAAGTGATGATGAGCGCGCGGCTGTGCGCGTGGGACTCTCGCAAGCGAAGAAAGGAAAGTTCGCAAGCGACACACGGGTTCAGGGCGTGTTCAAGAAGTTTCGTCGCGCATGAGGGTGCGCTATACCGAGGAGGCGATTTCCGATGTTGAGGAGATTCTCTCATACATTGCATTGCGTAATCCGGTAGCTGCCGGAATTGTTAGCGAGGTCATCGAATTAACCATCGCTCGCGCTGCATCGTTTCCATATTCTGCGCAAGCGACCGATGAGACGAGTGTGCGCATGATTCCTGTCGGCCGATTTCCATATTTAATATTTTACAGCGTTGTCCGCAACACGGTCTGGGTACTCCGCGTGCGTCACGCCGCGCGCTTGCGACCATAACAATGACGAAAACAGGTATGGCTAAAGTTTCCCGCATTTCTTTCGGGCAATATGATGTGGCCCATCTCTACGAACTCGCTCTGGAGCATTTCTGCGTTTTCAAGACAGACGGAGCGTGCCTGATATGCACTAACCTGAAACAACGTCTCGAGAAATATATTGGACATAAAGAAGTAGCGCGCATACAACGGCAGATAAAAAAGCATGGTTACTGTAAGAAGGTTGAGGTTGGGAAGAAATAATTGAATCGGCTCATTTGAGGCCGAAATGAGCCGATTGGATTGGAATCGGCAGGCCAAGCCACGAAATCTGCTGATTCGCCTGTGTGGGGCCGTTTTACGCTTCTCGTACATGATAATCCTCGGCTCCAATTTCGAGCAGTTCCGTTGCTTGACGAATCATGGGGGGGGGCTACACTTTTGGTATCCGATTAACTTAACCTCTTAAAATATGAAGAATGGCTTATTTTATACGTTGAGTTTTCTTGCAGGGTTAGCGATTGTTGTGCCTCTCTTTATCATGTTAGTTGGATTTTCTCTTTTTGCCCAAGCCAATACCACGTTCACGCCTTTTGTAATCTTCTTCCTCCTTTTTGCATTGCTCGGCGCAGGTTTCGGAGTTATTTGTAGAGATGCATCGCAGTCAAAAATGGTTTTAACAAGTATCCTCTTGAGCCTGCCGACAATGCTTGGCCTAATGATATTCTTTATAGGAGATGTGATAATGCCACAAGTTCCAATCTTGCTTGCGAGGGTAGAACCGTTTATTGCCTCGTACGTCGGAATCTTTTTGGTGCATTGGTATTGGAAATCCCGAAACGGCTCTAACCCCAATCATTAATAATTCTCCGGAGGACAAACCTTCGGACTTGGTTTCATCAGTAAAGCGAGAGTGTTTTCTCGAGCATGTTTGCGAATGACTGTATTTTGAAAGCAGTTTTAATTGGCATGTTAAGAGCCAGTTTTTCGATCTCGTTTGTGAGCGCTTTTCCATTTCCTGGAGGAACAAAGTAAGTGTTTGGAAGATTTGATGCTTCTGCTTTTACTACGTCGGTGGCGACTATCGGTAGTCCGGCCATTGCCGCTTCGAGAAGTACATACGGCATGCCTTCTTTGATGGAGGGAAGGAGGAATATATCAAATGCTTTCAGGTATTGAGCGGCGTTTTCTAAGAATCCTAGGAGATGTACACGGTCAGTAATACCTCTCTCGCGCACAAGCTCTTCAATCCTTTGGAGTTCTTTACCGTCGCCGATGACAAAGTAGGACACATTAGTACCGCGTTCTTTGAGCAGGGCAACCGCCTCAATTGCATACAAGAGGCCTTTGTTGGGTGTCAATTCTGCTATCGTTACGATACGAGGGGGTGCCGATGAAATTGATAGAGCATCGGAGGCATTTTCTCGGGATAAGAATTGCGTCGTATCAATGCCGTTCGGTATGTAACGGATTTTTCCGGCAATGAGCGACATCTCCGAGCCGATGTTCTCATCCGTTTTGGAGACGACGATTACACCATGACTCAATACAGCGGTGAGCCAACTGATGAAACGGATGAATACCCACGCGAAGACATTCCGGTCTTCCTTGAACGGCCAGCCGTGGACGGTGAAGACTATTCGCGGTACTCCGCATAAGCGGCCCGCAAGCGCTCCGAGGGCGCCGGCCTTTGAGCTGTTGAGATGGAGAACGTCGGGGCGCACCTCTTTGATGCACCGGATGATTTGAATAAAACTCGAGACATCAGAAAAAAGTGCAATGTCGCGGCCGAGAGAGGGAATCTGGTATGTTTTGATGCCGACTTTCTCTAAATCGCCAGAAAGTTTTCCCGAGGTTCCATAAGCAACGCGTATCTCGTATTTTGTCGCATCTAAGTGTGTTGCCAAATCGAATACATAGCGTTGGGCCCCTCCCCACGTAGCCTTTGTAATCAAAAAAAGCACCTTTTTCCGGTTCATGAGCATTTTCGGTGGGATTGTGTCTTTGCGAGTCCTTCGAGTACTCTGGATAAACTTGCGAAGCAATCTAGGGTAATAGCCGCATTATGTCTGGAATAATTCCATGCTCGCGCATTCTTGCGGGCATTCTGAACGCGAATCCGGCGTGGAGAGATTTGCCGCGAGAGCTGTCGCGCTCTCTGGATTGCTTCGTTACACTCGCAATGACGGGCCGATGGGGTATGCATCGGCACCTGTGGACGGGCCGATGGGGTATGCATCGGCAGGCCAAGCCACGAAATCTGCTGATTCGCCTGTAGACGAAATGCCAGTGCTTTTGCGTATGACCCCCTTTTCCGGCTGGCCGTTGGTTCTTGATTGATTTCGTTCACAATGCCATGATACGTCAAATGAACCTTGTACCCAAACGGGAATATGTGATTTTGCTCGCCGGCGACGTGCTGGTTTTCATTATTTCGCTGTGGCTGGCGCTAGCGCTCCGTTATCTGGAAGCCCCAAGTAGCGCATTTTTCGCGTTGCACCTCACTCCTTTCACGATTCTTTTCATTGCATGGGCTGGGATATTCTTTCTCGCCGGGCTCTACGGAAAACACACCCGCCTCTTCCGCAACCGCCTGCCCTCTACAATTTTGTACGCGCAGGCAATCAATGTTTCGGTTGCAGCTCTTTTCTTTTTCCTAATACCCATTTTTGGAATCGCGCCGAAGACGATACTCGTATTGTACCTCGCGGTTTCTTTCCCGCTGATATATTTTTGGCGAGTTAAGATTTTTCCCAATTTTCGGGCTTCTCGCAAACTCAAAGGCGCTCTTATCGCGTCTGGGGCAGACATACATGACATGGCGAAAGAAATCGCGCGCGATTCGCGGTACTCGTTTGAATTCGTTTCTATTATCGACACCAAAAAAGCAAAACCGCACGATGTGGTGGAGCAGGCGTGCCGCGTGGCGGGGGAAAAAAGCATCAATTTTTTCGTCGCAGATTTTTCCGATGAGGCAATCGCGACGGCGCTTCCGATAGTCTACAATTCCGCGTTCCAGAAACGACATTTCGCGCTTGTAGACGCGGTCGACCTTTATCAGGAAGTCTTTGACCGCATGCCGCTTTCACTTCTCCAGTATGAGCGCGTGCTTGCCGGAGCCGCGACCTCGCGAGTCTACGATTTCTTGAAGCGTATTGTTGATATTGCAGGCGCACTGGTTGTAGGTACTGTTGCGCTTCTCGCGTACCCATTCGTGGCACTTGCCATAAAGCTTGATGACGGAGGACCGGTATTCATCACGCAGGCACGCGTCGGCAAATATCAGAAACCGATACGAATAATTAAATTCCGAAGCATGAGCGGAAACGACGAGGGGATATACGGAAAGAGCAAAAAAACCACGCTTGAGGTAACGAGAGTCGGACGGTGGCTGCGCACTCTGCGCATCGATGAATTTCCACAACTTTGGAATGTGCTCAAAGGCGACCTCTCGCTCGTGGGTCCACGGCCCGAATTGCCGGCGCTTTCAAGCCGCTATAGCGCGCGCATCCCGTATTACGACGCGCGCTATCTCATTACGCCGGGGCTTACGGGATGGGCGCAGATATTTCATGACAGAGACCCCCATCATGGTGAAGATATAACTGAAACTAAGGCGAAGCTTTCCTATGACCTTTATTATTTGGAACGGCGCTCTATTTTGCTTGATTTATATATTCTTCTTCAAACGGTACGGATTGTTATAAGCGCGAGAGGCTCTTAAAAAACCGCTCAGTGTCAAATTGGACATCGGGTGTCCAATTTACTCGGCGATGCTTATGTTTTGAAATCGTTATACCTCGCATAGAAATGAAATTGCAGGTAATATACAAGTCAATACATATCATGAAAGACAAAAAAGCAGTTGTAACAGGCGGAGCGGGGTTCATCGGCTCTCACATTGTTTCGGAACTCGTCAAGCGCGGGTTTGAAGTTCACGTCATTGATAATTATGCGGGAGGCAGGCGCGAAGACCGCGTCAATCCCAAAGCGATATATCACGAGTCCGACATTCGTTACTACGATGAAATCGCTCCAATAATAAAGGGAGCGGAATACGTTTTTCATGAAGCGGCTCTCCCGCGCGTGCAATTCTCGATTGAAAATCCGCTCGAAACATTCTCTGTGAATGTGGACGGGCTTGTTTCGGTTTTACGAGCATCGCATGAGGGAGGAGTGAAGCGTCTCATCTATGCGGCCTCAAGTTCTGCATACGGAGACCAGGAAACACTGCCGCTCTCTGAAGAACTTCCCGCGCAGCCCAAAAGCCCTTACGGTCTCCAGAAATATATCGGCGAAATGAGTTGCCGGTTATGGAGCGAGGTTTACGGTCTTTCCACAGTTTCTCTGCGCTATTTCAATGTATACGGGTCGAAATTTGACCCGAACGGGCCGTATGCGCTCGTCATAGGAAAATTCCTTTTGCAGAAATCCCAGGGAAATCCGCTTACTATAAACGGCGATGGCACGCACACGCGCGATTTTACAAACATTCGCGACATCGTTAGTGCTAATATGCTCGCCATGGAGTCGGATAACGTCGGGAAGGGAGAAGTTATAAATATCGGTGCCGGTCGGAACGCTTCTGTTAATGAAGTGGCATCAATGATAGGCGGACCCGTCGTCCATGTTGACCCGCGTCTTGAGCCGGCTCATACGCGCGCCGACAATCGCAAGGCTAAGAAATTGCTCGGTTGGGAGCCGACAGTCAAACTGGAAGACGGAATTGCGGAATTAAAAAAGGAAATGGGACTCTTATGACCCGGTAGATCAATTTCGAATCGCCTCTTATGCCCGGTAGGACAATCTTGAATGGTTTTCTATGGAAACAAAACGACATCTTCAAAGACAAACAACTTTCGTAATTATGATGTATATTCTCTGCATAACCTACAACGTAATAATTCAAGATTGTACTAACCGGGTATGAACACTCACCAGAATATGGAAAAAATAGTAAACGAAAACAATTGCAGAACGTTAATTGCTGAATCTACGGCAGGAATTATTCGAAATTGTACTAACCGGGTATGATAATCGACGGAAGAGCAATCGCGGAAGATTTATACAGCAGTTTGGGAAAGCGCAGGGGAAAACTTAAGAAAGATATAAAGCTTGGCATCATCATTGGAGGAGTGAATCCTGTGATTGAATCGTTCGTGCGAATCAAGACGCGGGCGGCCGCGCGCCTCAGTGTGGAGATGGTGCGGGTTGATTTGCCGGAGGGCGTCGATACTGCGACGGCGATGGAGGCAATTGAGGAGCTTGAGAAAAGAACGGATGCGGTAATCGTTCAGCTGCCACTGCCCAAGGAGATTGAGACGCACATAGCGCTCGCGACGATTCCGGCTGAAAAAGATGTGGATGCCATAAATCCGACGATTCCGGACAACGAGCATCCGGTATTCGCGCCCGTCGCGCTCGCCGTAGTTGAGGTGTTGAAGCGCACCGGCATCAATCCCAAGGGAAAACGCACGGTCGTCGTGGGGGCGGGCCGGCTTGTGGGCGCGCCTTCCGCGGTGCTTCTCAAGCGGCTCGGTGCAGATGTTTCGTTGTTCACTCTTGAAGAAGGTTCGATTGACGACCTCAAAGATGCGGACATCGTCGTACTCGGAGTCGGAAAGCCGGGATATATAAAACCCAAACATATCAAGAAGGGCGTTGCATTAATAGACGCGGGCGCGAGCGAAGTATCGGGAAAAATCCAGGGCGACGCGGACCCCGCGTGCGCTGAAAAAGCGCATGTATTTACTCCGGTTCCGGGGGGTATAGGACCAATTGCCGTTGCGATGATATTTAGGAACCTTTTTGACCTTATTGAAGGTAAGAAGAGCTAGCGTTCCGATGAAGTACGCAGAATCTCTGCCCGGCGTTTCGTTCGACGATATTTGGAATCGCCTTTCGGATGCGGAAAAACATTTGTGCTGCGCGAGAGGCGGAAATTCCGGATGGGAGACATTTATTGCTTGGGCGCCGCGAGAACAGTATATCGCCGGGCGCGATAGCGACATTAATGAACTTAAGCGTTTTGTTCGCGAGGAACAAGAAAAAAGAAGAAGAGTATTCGGCTATCTGGCATACGACCTTGGGCTCACACTACTGAATATTCAGTCGCGGGCGAAAAATGATTTAAAGCTTCCCGACATTCTTTTTTATTCCTTTGATGCGTATGTTGTTTGTCGCGCGAGCGGTGTTGAGATTCATACGAATGCGGACTCGACGCTTGCAGAATTCTCCAAGTTGTTAAAAAGCATACTCGCGAGAAAGCCTGTAGAGATAAGAACGGGCGCGCATGTGGCGAGCGAGCTAGCATCGTTTGCGCCCAAGAACGAATATGCCAGTAGTTTCGAGACCGTAAAGAGCCATATTATCGATGGCGATATTTATCAGATGAATCTGACGCATCGGCTCAAGGGTTCTACCCAAAAATCGGCCAGAGAATTATGGAGCGCGCTGTGGGAAAAGAATCAATCCGACTTCTCGGCATATATTGAAGCCGATGGTTTTGAGATTTTGAGTGCGTCTCCGGAAAGATTTATTTCTGTTTCGGCAGACCGACACATTGAAACGTTTCCAATCAAAGGCACGCGGCCTCGCGGAAAGAATGACGAGGAAGACCAGAAACTCAAGCATGAGCTAGAAAGTTCCGAAAAAGAAACAGCCGAACTTACTATGATTACCGACCTCTTGCGCAATGACATAGGAAAGGTTTGCGAGTTCGGCTCGGTTCGCATCGTATCGCCGCGCATCATTAGCGCGTTTGCGAGTGTGTGGCACGCGTATTCCCACATCACTGGAACGTGCGCGCAAGGCGTTCGTTCAATCGACGCTCTAATATCAATGTTTCCGGGCGGTTCCGTCACTGGTTGCCCGAAGAAGCGAGCGATGGAAATTATTGATGAATCAGAGCCCACTGCCCGAAGCGTTTACGCGGGTTCTATCGGCTGGATTGACCCGGATGATTCCGCGGATTTTAATATCGCGATACGCACGCTCATTAAAAAAGGGGAGAAAGTGTATCTGCAAGTTGGTGGTGGCATTGTCTATGATTCGGTTGAGAAAGACGAGTATCAAGAAACTCTCGACAAGGCGCGCTCGTTCTTAGGCGTTTTGTAGACTCTAAAGAGAGAATATAGTTACACTAATTGTACATATGTACAATTAGTGTAACTAAGTGATTTTGAATCTCCGTTTAAGGGTTTGTGCGCCGTCAATATTGGTCGCAGTAATAAATGAAACATGCGAGGAAATGTTATAAAAACTAGCGATTTTACGCACCGCATCTTTCATCGGGTGAGGATATATCCAGATCGAACGCTGATAAAAAATGAGGCCCAAGTTCTGCAGGTGTCTGATAAATGGGATACGAACCCGCGATTTTTCAGCAGGAATATCGAAAGCGACGATATACCATGCACCAGACCAGTCTTTAGGCTTTGGTATTTGCAATCCCCATAGATATTCTTCCTCAAGGATTGACCTTCCTCTGTTTGTAATTTCGTAGGCATTTTTACTTGTCACGACGTAACCCCTGCGCTTCATTTCATAAATTCTTCGCCGAACATACCGGCGATTTTTCGGCGTATCTCCCGAAGTGATTTCTCGAATAATTCGGGGAATTGCCCATGGCGGTGGAACCGCGCCTATTCCAACGAGAAAAACGCCCAAGGCGACCATTTTCAAGATTTGTGCCGTTTGTGCGCGGCGACGTTTATGTAACGATTCAGTCACAACTAAATGTTACACCAATTGTACATATGTACAATTGGTGTAACTGGGGAAACTGATTCCAAAACGAGCTTAGAATTGTGTGACAATGAAAATTGTGCCACATTGAGTCTATTGGTATGAAATTAGTCTCGGAGAATTTGCGTGATGAATTCGGCGAAATTCGCCTTGAGGTAATTTTTCAGGACAGGACCGTACGTTTGAGTTGTATTCGTCGGAGCCAAGACAATCAAGTTCTCTCATTTCATATCGTTTCGTTCACAGAAGATGGAATTAAGACATTGGGCTCGGCGCACGAAAGAATCGTGGCAGGAGAAATGCTCGGAGAGGTGATACAGATGTCTGAAGTTCCATATACGCGGACAGTTTCCGAGAAAAGCAGTGTTGAAATGGATTCGGGTCTTGCATCTCTATTTGGTACGGAAAAAGGACGATGCACTACAGAGCGCATTGAATATCACGTTCGCGGAATTCCGTATGCGACGATTTACGAATTTTATAATCCGAAATATACCCTCGTCGTTAAACAATAGCTGCATATTGCACGCTCTAATTCTCTGCGTATACTAAAGCCCAATGTTGAAAAGACGAGTTATCGCGCTCATTGTTCTGGCAATCGGAGCCGGCATCGGTTGGTTCGTATACAACTCCCAAATTACCGCCTCGCGCCCTTTCAAGCTCGGGCTCGACCTCTCGGGAGGAACACAGCTTATCTACCGCGCGAAGCTTGACGCAATACAGGGAAACACAGTGGCCGATTCAATGGCATCACTGCGAGATACTATTGAACGCAGGGTAAATCTTTTCGGCGTTTCGGAACCGATAGTTCAGACGGAGCACGGAGGAACGCTCGCAGGTACTTCTGAAGAGCGTCTTATTGTAGAGCTTCCGGGAGTTACCGATACGCAAAAAGCAATTGAGCTCATCGGGCAGACGCCTGTTCTGGAATTCCGGATGCTAAAAGCAGAGGCGACGCCGCCCGCAACGGGAGCGCCAGTCCCAAACGTCAACGAAATATTTGAACCCGCTGCCATAACCGGCCAGCATCTCACGAGCGCGCAAATCCAATTCAACCAAAGCCCCGGCGGAATTCCGAACGAACCGGTAGTTGCTCTCAACTTCAATTCCGAGGGAGGAAAGATTTTCGGCGACCTGACGAAAGCCAATGTCGGCCGCTATTTCGGCATATTCTTAGACGGAGTCCCGATCTCAATACCCGTAATCCGCGAGGCGATTCCCGATGGCACCGCGATAATTTCCGGTAACTTTACGGCGGTTGGCGCGCGAGAGCTGGCGAGAAATCTAAGCTATGGCGCGCTTCCCGTTCCCATCGAATTAATCGGAGCCGAAACTGTTTCAGGAACTCTCGGCGGAGAAGCGGTTGACCGAGGAATTTCAGCGGGTCTATGGGGCGTCGGATTGGTCGCCCTTTTTATGATTATTTGGTATCGGCTTCCTGGAGTTATTTCCGTCGTCGCTCTCTTGCTCTATGTGGTGGCGGTTCTCGCCTTGTTCAAGTTAATTCCTGTCACGCTAACTGCGGCAGGAATCGCGGCTTTCATTCTTTCTATCGGAATGGCGGTGGATGCCAACATTCTGATTTTTGAACGCACCAAAGAAGAACTGGGGAACGGCAAAGGCGCGGCAGAAGCGATCCATGATGGATTTGCGCGCGCGTGGCCGTCAATTCGCGACTCGAACATTTCTTCGATGATTACGGCAGTTATTCTATTCTGGTTCGGCACCTCGCTCATCAAAGGATTCGCGCTCGTGCTTGGCTTGGGCGTTTTGGTCTCAATGCTCACAGCTATTTCCGTTTCCCGAACATTCCTCATGGCTCTCGGCATCGACGCCAAAGGCGGTTTCTCTCGATGGCTTTTTAGCAGCGGAATCTTTAAAACCTAAAACCTATAACCTAATACCTGGAACCTACTAATTATGTTCATCGTCACACACAGAAAGTTATTCTTCGCGATTACGGGAGCGCTCATTGCGCTCTCGCTCGGAGTACTCGTTATTTTTGGACTGCGTTTAGGAACTGATTTTACAGGCGGGACGCTTGCGCAAATAAATTATCAAAATGGGCGACCCGACGGTGAGGCGCTCTCGCTTGCTCTAGACCAAGCCGGCTTTGAGGGTTACTCGCTTCGCGGCGCAGGTACCAACGATTATATTCTTCGTGCGGGGTCGCTAACAGATGAAATGCGCGGCAATCTTGCCACCACGGCATCTATAAATGGCGCGTTTCCTGCGACAATTGCAGAGTTAACGGAAGTGGGGCCGACGATCGGTCTCGAGTTGCGCAATAAGGCGTTTGTCGCCGTGGGGCTCGTCATGTTCTTCATTCTGATTTTTATCGCGTTCGCTTTTCGTAAAGTTTCCAAACCTGTCTCCTCGTGGATATACGGTCTCATTGCTCTTGTTACCTTAATACACGACGTCATTATTCCCGTCGGCTTCTACAGCGTACTGGGTCACTATTTTGGAGCGCAGGTGGATACATTGTTTGTAACGGCGATTCTAACGGTTCTCGGTTTTTCAATTCACGACACCATCGTAGTATTTGACCGCGTGCGCGAAAATCTGCGGGTGAATCAGGAGCGAGGACGCAGGGAAGATTTTGCGGAGACAGCCGGCCGAAGTTTAGGGCAGACATTCGTGCGTTCTATCAACACCTCGCTCACTGTGCTAATAACGCTCCTCGCGCTCTTTTTCCTCGGCCCCGATTCCACGAAAGATTTTGCACTCACGCTTTTGGTCGGCATCATCGCCGGCACATATTCCTCCATTTTCCTTGCAACTCCGCTGCTAGTTACAACTGAACGCTGGTTTGCAAAACGGAGGTAATTCAAAATCCTTCCTCGGTAGCTCTGCTGGCCGTAGTATAATCTGCGCATGGGAATCAAGACCGTCGGGATTGTCGGATACGGTTCGTTCGGCACGCTTGCGCACGTGCTTTTTAAGCGCTTCGCGCCTTCCGTCGAGGTACGGATATTCTCGCCCGATAAAAAGCCCGACAATAGGGAATTCTTCACGCTTGCGGATACTGCCCAGTGCGATGCCGTTATCCTCGCAGTACCCATTCATGCATTTGAAGAAGTTCTCTCAAAAGTTGTTCCGCTTGCGGGGAAAGATTCTGTTATCGTTGACATCGCAACGGTAAAAGTGCATACCGTACAGCTCCTCAAAAAGTTGGCGAAAGGACATCGTTACATCGCAACGCATCCCATGTGGGGTCCGGAAAGCTACGAGAAGCGCGCCGGCGATGTGAAAGGTTTTCGTATCGTGATGACAGACGGCACGCTTGAAGTGGATGAATACAAAGCGCTCACCGCATTCCTAAAACAGTGCGGATTTGAAGTTGTCGAAATGACGCCGGAAAGCCACGACAAACAAATAGCGGAGACGCTTTTCCTAACGCACCTTATCGGGCAAACGATTTTACACGGCGGGTTCGGTCGCAGAGACATAGACACGGTGTCGTTTGGCTACCTTATGGATGCTGTTGAGAGCGTGCGGCGCGACGAGAAGTTGTTCCGCGATGTCTTTACTTTCAACCCTTACTGCAAAGATGTACTCGCGCGGTTCAAAAATGCCGAGGAAAATGTCCGCGGAATGTTGGAAAAGCGGGCGGAGGTTTCACCCACAGAGGGGCTAAAAATCGGCGTATCAGGCGCGCAGGGAAGTTTCTCCCAAGAGGCCGCGGAGAAATATAGAGAGGACAGCAAATTAAAAAAATGCACGCTCATGTACCTCATCTCGGTAGAGAACGTGCTCGCGGCGCTTGAAGCGGGGACGATAGACCTCGGCGTTTTTCCTATTGAAAATTCAACGGGCGGGGTCGTCACCGAGACGGTGCATGCGCTGGCCAAACACAACTGCAACATCAAAAAGCTGTTTGACATTGATATCCATCAGAATCTTCTGGCGCGCGAGGGCGCAAATGTGGGCGACATCAAAACCATCACATCACATGAGCAGGCACTCAAACAGTGCCGCGCGTACCTTCTGCGCGAATGGCCGGACGCAAAAATAGAAGAGTACGAAGACACTGCCAAAGCCGCCGAAGATTTAGCGGCGGGGAAGTTGCCGGCGACGACCGCGGTCATCGCATCCGCCGCTGCGGCCAAGCTCTACAAATTGAAAATTCTTGAGAAGTCCATCCAGGACCTCAAAACCAACTATACGACTTTTCTCGCTGCTTCCGCTCTATAGATTCTTGATTTTGTTCTCGATGGAGACGGAGTACTCGTGAATGGTGTCATAGATAGCCGTTATGAATTCCGTCGGGAGTCCAAGGCTTTCGCCGCTCTTTATCCACATCCTCTTAAGCGCGTCCCGTCTGTCCTCATCGACGGCTTTAATACTGTTAGCCGCTTTATAGCGGCCGATTTGTTCGACGAGTGCGGTGCGTTTGGCAAGAGAATTGATGACATCCCTGTCCAAGGCATCTATTTGCGTTCGTAATTCCTGAAGCTCGTCCTGATTTTCCATTTCTGCATTATCCCACAACCACCGCTTCGCACCAAATTTCATTCTGTTTTCATCAATAGGCTTGACAGTAAAAATCTATTGTATATACTCCCCCAACATTTGCTCAAGAGCTCTGATTGAGTTGCGGTTGCGCTTTTAGTGAAGGGTAGTCGAAAGAGAGTCGTCTGTCTTTTAGTAAAAGAGGTTTAATTAAATATTGGATGACGCCTGCCGGAGGCAGGCAAGCATACGGCTCCGGTCGCATGCACATCCGTTTATTGTTATGGCAAAAACGCACGCTCGTCCGCAGAAGTTTTTTGGCCGCTTTCGAGAACCCCTCGTGAAGCTGCCGAGTCTTGTAGAATCACAGAGCGATTCATTCAAGCAGTTCGTGGAAGGAGGAGCGGAACGCGTGTTCAGAGAATTTTCTCCCATTTCCGACCACGCCGGAAAGAAATTCGAATTGAAGTTTATGAAATTCGCATTCGGCCCGTTGCGTTGGGACGAACACTACGCGAAGCAGACGATGCGCACATACGAGGCCCCGCTTTCGATGGTTGCGCGCCTTAAGAACAAAACAACAGGAGAAGAAAAGGAGCAGGAAATATTTTTGGCGGACTTCCCATGGATGACGCCGCACGGTTCATTCATCATCAACGGCGTGGAGCGCATCGTGGTTCCCCAGCTCGCCCGCTCCTACGGAGTTTTTTTTGAATCAATCCCGTACAAAGGGAAGGGTTATTTTGCCGCAAAAATAATTCCCGCGCGCGGCGTGTGGATCGAGATTGAATCCGACGTTGACGGCGGCATTTATGTAAAGATAGACAGGAAGCGTCGATTCCCGGTTACCTCGCTCTTGCGCATATTGGGAACCGCTACCGACAATGAGATACTCGCGAAGTTCGCGAAGTCGGCTCCTGCACGCACTGCGATAGAAACGACGATAGGACACGACCACGCGCACACGCCGGAAGAGGCATATGTTGAGATATACCGCCGGCTCCGCGATGGCGATATCGCAACGGCGGAATCAGCCCGCGACCACGTGAAGGCCATTTTAAGCGCCGACCGCTACGATTTTTCGCGCGTAGGCCGCTTCCATTTCAACCGGCGCTTCGGCCTTTCAACCGCCGACAAAGACATCACGAACGCGACGCTCACGCTCGAAGACATCGTGCGCATCATCACACACATCGCCGAATTGAATAATCACCCCGCGGCCGAGCCGGACGACATAGACCACCTGGGATTCAGGCGTGTGCGTTTCGTGGGCGAACTTTTGGAGCAGAGAATGCGCGTGGGGCTCTCCCGTATGAAGCGCAATATTCAAGACAGAATGGCGATGGTTGACCCCGAGACATCGCTTCCGGTTCAGTTTGTAAACCCGCGTCCGTTCCAGGCGGCAATCCGCGAATTCTTCGCGACCGACCAGCTTTCACAATTGGCACAGCAATACAACACGCTCGACGAAATCGAACATTTGCGAACCTTGTCTACCTTGGGCCGCGGCGGCCTCACATCCGAGCGCGCGGGTCTCGAAGTGCGCGACGTTCACTCATCACACTACGGCAGAGTTTGTCCCATCCACACGCCGGAAGGAAAAAACATCGGCCTAGTGCTTCACATGTCGCTCTACGCCCGCCCGAATGAATTCGGCATCGTGGAGACGCCATACGCGAAAGTCGAGAGGGGTCACATCACAAAAGAAATTAAATATTTGAACGCGCTTGAGGAAGAGCAGTACGCGATTGCTCACGCTGCGACCGCGCGCAACGAAAATGGCCTCATCACCGAAAAATTCGTCGAAGTGAGAAAAGCAGGGAACCCCACGCTCGTTTCCCGCGAGAAAGTTGATTTCATGGAAGTTGCAACCAACCAGCCGTTCTCGGTGGCGACCGCGCTCATTCCGTTCGTCGAAAACGACGACGCGAACCGCGCACTCATGGGTTCGAACATGCAAAAACAGGCGGTTCCCCTCGTGCTTCCGCAGGCTCCGCTTGTGGCGACCGGCGTGGAAGAAATGGCCGCGCGCGATTCCGGCCGCATCATTTTGGCGATTGAGCCGGGTGAAGTCACTTACGCGGATGCACGCCAAATCGATGTCAAAAATTCCGCCGGAAAAACGCACGAATACAAACTGGTAAACTTTTCCCGAACGAACGGATTTACGACATTCCACCAGCGTCCGGCAGTTTCCGTGGGCGACCACGTGAAGAAGGGAACGCTTCTTGCAGACACCTCAACATCCGACGGCGGCCAGCTCGCTATCGGCCAAAACGTGCGCGTCGCATTTTTGCCGTGGTACGGAGCCAACTACGAAGACGCGATTGTTGTAAGCGAGCGGCTCGCAAAGGGCGCGCGGTTCACATCAATTCACATGGAGGAATTCGTATGCGTCGTGCGCGACACGAAGCTCGGGCCCGAGGTAACGACACACGACATTCCGAACGTCAGCGAATTTAAATTACGAAACTTGGACGAAGACGGCGTTGTGCGCATCGGCGCCGAGGTCCGCTCCGGCGATATCCTGGTCGGCAAAGTTACGCCGAAGGGCGAAACCCAGCTTACGCCGGAGGAACGTCTGCTCCACGCTGTGTTCGGTGAGAAAGCAAAAGACGTTAAAGACACATCGCTCCGCATGGAAGGAGGAAAGCGCGGCCGCGTCATCGGCGTCAAAGTATTTTCCCGCGAGACTGGCGATTCATTGGAAAGCGGCGTTATCAAGCGCGTGCACGTGGAGGTCGCGCAGCTTCGCACGATATCCGTGGGCGACAAGCTCGCGGGGCGCCACGGTAACAAAGGCGTCATCTCGCGCGTGCTTCCCGAGGAAGACATGCCGTTCGACGAAGAGGGCAATCCGGTGGACATTATATTGACTCCGCTCGGCGTGCCGTCGCGTATGAACCTCGGTCAAATCCTAGAACTTCACTTGGGGCTTGCCGCCGAAACCCTGAATTACCAAGCAATTGTGCCGTCTTTCTCGGGTGCGACGGAAGAAGAAATTCGTGAAGAACTGAAGAAGGCCGGACTTTCCGACACGGGGAAGCGCACGCTCTTCGACGGCCTCACAGGCGAAGCCTTCGCGCAGCCGGTTTCCGTCGGCATCATGTACATTTTGAAACTGCACCACATGGTGGAAGACAAAATCCACATGCGCTCCATCGGCCCATACTCGCTTACGACGCAACAGCCATTGGGAGGCAAGGCGCAGAATGGAGGCCAGCGCGTGGGAGAAATGGAAGTGTGGGCGTTCCTGGGCTACGGCGCGGCGTACAGCTTGCGTGAAATTCTCACTATCAAATCAGACGACATCCTCGGCCGCTCCGCCGCCTTCGACGCAATCGTTTCCGGCAAGCGCATTGAGGAAACGAATACCCCGGCCACATTCAATGTTCTCGTCCGCCACTTGCGCGGATTGGGGATTGATATGGAATTTATTGAAAATCAAGAAGTATGAAGTACCAATCTACAAATGATGCGAATACTACAAATGGCTACAAATGTTATGCATTTTCCATTCGTAGTTATTTGCAGATTGGGATAGATTCGTAGATTGGAACATAATTATTCTTAAATTGGAACATTATATGAAGAAAAAAGACATCATTCCACAAAACTTCGATGCAGTCGCGATGCGGCTCGCAAGCCCCGAGCGCGTTCTTGAATGGTCATCCGGTGAAATCACAAAGCCGGAAACCATCAACTACCGTACCCAGCGGCCGGAAAAGAACGGCCTCTTCGACGAGCGGGTTTTCGGTCCCGAGAAAGACTACGAATGCTACTGCGGAAAATACCGCGGCATCCGGTTCCGCGGCATCGTGTGTGAGAAATGCGGCGTGGAATTGACTCGTGCTGTAGTTCGCCGCGAGCGGATGGGGCACATCGACCTCGCGACTCCGGTTTCGCATATCTGGTTCCTTCGCGGCATTCCTTCGCGCATCGCGCTTCTCTTGGGCCTTTCCGCCGCAGAGGTTGAAAAAATAGTTTATTTTGCCGGATACATCATCACGCAGGTAACGGAAACAGAGCGTACGCGATTGCTTAAAGACCTGGAACAGGAATATCAGCAGAAGACGAAATCGGCCGCAAACCCGGAGGAGAAAGCGCGGCTCAAAGACCTCGCGACGAAAGCGAAGAAAGACATTGAGTCTATCAAGGAAGGCTCGGTTCTCGATGAAGCGGCGTATCACCTTTTTGCGGTGAAATACGGCGCTCTTTTCCGTGCGGCTATCGGCGCCGAGGCGCTCTACAATATATTGAAGCGCATTGATTTGGATACGTTCGTGAAAAAGGCGCGCGAGAAATATGAAAAATCGGGAGCAGCCGACCGAGACAAATCGCGCAAACAGCTGGCGCTCGGAGAAGCGCTTCGCCGAGCCGGAGTCCGCCCTGAATGGATGTTTTTGACGCGCCTTCCCGTTGTTCCGCCGGCGCTCCGTCCTATGGTTGCGCTTGAAGGAGGCCGCCACGCATCGTCTGACCTCAACGACCTCTACCGCCGCGTCATCAACAGAAACAATCGTCTGAAGAGGCTTATGTCAATCCACGCGCCGGAAGTTATTTTGCGCAACGAAAAAAGAATTTTGCAGGAAGCAGTCGATGCCCTCCTCGACAATTCCATGCGCCGAGGCGCGGGCATTTTGGGAATTCTAGGCGGCCGCCGACGCGCGCTCAAATCTCTCGCCGACTACCTGAAGGGCAAACACGGCTACCTGCGCCAGAACCTGCTCGGAAAACGAGTGGACTACTCCGGCCGTTCGGTCATTGTCGTGGGGCCTGACCTCGCACTCGACGAATGCGGATTGCCGAAACACATGGTCCTGGAACTCTTCCGCCCGTTCGTCATACAAGGGCTTCTCGCGCGCGAGCTCGCATACAACATCCGCGGCGCGGGGCGCTTGATAGAAGATGAGGCTCCGGAAATCTGGCCGATATTGGAAGATGCGATACAAAATAAATACGTTCTGTTGAACCGCGCACCGACGCTTCACCGACAAAGCGTTCAGGCATTTCGTCCTGTGCTGATCGAAGGAAACGCCATCCAAGTGCATCCGCTCGTTTGTCCCGCATACAACGCCGACTTCGACGGCGACGCGATGGCCGTACACGTTCCGCTTTCCGAGGCCGCACAAAAGGAGGCGCAGATGATAATGTCTGCAAATAAAAATGTCCTCAAGCCCGGGAGCGGCGACGTTGTCGTTGCGTCCAAGCTCTTGGACATAATCTTGGGATGCTACTGGATGACCAAAATGATTCCGGGTGCCAAGGGAGAAGGAAAGTCATTTCCTTCCACAAATGCGGCAATCACAACGTTTGATTTCGGCGCGGTAGATTTGCGCGCGAAAGTACGCGTTCTGCCTTCAGAAAACAAAAAATACGCGCAATTTGAAGGAAAAGTCTTTGACACATCCATAGGACGACTGCTCTTTAATTCCGTTCTTCCGAGCGATTTCCCGTACATCAACGAAGAAATTACGAACAAGCGAATGGGCGCTCTCGTGCAGAGATTGGTAACGCAATACAAGCTAGATGGGATTCCAGCGATTCTCGACAAGATAAAGGCCTTCGGTTTCAAATATGCCACATATGCAGGCATCACGTGGTCTATTTCAGACGTCGTGGTTCCGGAAATCAAAGAGAAACTTGTAGCGGAAGGCCGCGAACAGGTCGCCAAAGAGCAGGAAAACTTCAACAACGGACTTTTGACGGAAGATGAACGCTACCGAATGACAGTTGGCATCTGGGGCAGAGTCGGCAACGACTTGCGCAAGCACGTCACGACGGCTCTCGACCCGAACGGACCGGTTGCAGACATGATTACGTCCGGCGCGCGTGGTTCCGTCGTTCAGCTCCATCAAATGGCGGGTATGAAAGGCCTCATCACGAACCCGAGAGGAGAAATCATTGAATTCCCGATTACGTCCTCGCTTAAGGAGGGATTGACCCCCATTGAATACTTCATTTCGACTCACGGCGCTCGCAAAGGACTTGCGGACACTGCCTTGAACACCGCTAGAGCAGGATATCTCACGCGCCGTCTCTTTGATGTTGCGCACGACGTAGTAACACTTGAGAGTGATTGCGGCACGAGAGAGGGAGTTATGATCGCGCGCCCCGGCAAGGAAAATATTGGCGGGTCATTCTCCGACAGATTGAACGGCCGCGTCCTCGCACACGATGTCGTCCAGGGCGAAAAAGTACTTTTCAAGCGCAATCACCTGCTCACCCGCGATGACGCGAAATCTGTAGAAGAAAGCAAAGTCGAAGAAGTCACTGTCCGCTCTCCGATGACATGTACGGTTGCGCGGGGAGTTTGCCAGAAATGCTATGGAGTCGACCTCACAACAGGAGAAATGATAGATGTAGGCGAGGCGGTCGGCGTTGTGGCTGCACAGGCCATAGGCGAACCGGGAACGCAGCTTACGATGCGTACCTTCCACACGGGAGGTGTCGCGACTGCAGGAGGCGACATTACGATGGGCTTGCCTCGCGTTGAAGAAATCTTTGAATGCCGCATGCCAAAACTGCCCGCGACTCTCGCGAGAGTTTCCGGCGTTGTTTCCGACATAGCAAAAGACGGCGACGAGACGGTCATTACGATGATTCCAGAAACTGCATCTCTGAAAACGGGGAAAGCCGCAAAGAAGGAGACCGAGTACCGCATTCATCCTCTGCGCACGATTCTCGTCAAGAAAGGCGCGCATGTGGCGAAGGGCGATTTCCTCACGGACGGCTCCGCAGACCTCGAAGACGTCTTCACGCTTGCCGGAAAAGAAGCGGCACAGCAATACATCATCAACGAAATCACGCGCATTTACGAATTGCAGGGAGTTTCCACGGCGCGCAAGCACTTGGAAATCATCGTCAAGCAGATGTTCAGCCGCGTATCTGTCGCTTCAAGCGGAGACACGGGTATGTCGGCGGGCAATATTGTTGCCGACTTTGAATTTGAACGCATCAACAAGCGGCAGAAAGAGGCAGAGGGCGAGCCGGCGAAGGGCAAACAACTGCTTCTCGGAATCACCGAAGTCTCGCTCACGCGTGCATCATTCCTCTCTGCAATCTCATTCCAAAACACGCCGCGTAAACTGGCCGAAGCTGCAGTTTCCGGCTCAGTTGACCGCCTCATCGGACTCAAGGAAAACGTCATCATCGGCCGCCTCATCCCAGCCGGCACAGGATTCAAGGGAAGCAAGAAGTACGCGATGATAGAAGAAATGGAAGCGCAATTCGCCGCCGAAGAAGCAGCGGTGATTACAGCAAATCCCGAATCGGTAGCGTAGCGCCTCAAGGATTTATTGTTCCGAACCAATTATTGAAGCATCCCAATACTTAGTTCTAGAACTAAGTATTGGGATGTGGCCTCATTTAATTTTGCGCAGTTTCGGCGGCGATTGACAGGGTCTTGAGGGGGGTAGCATTGGGATATTAGAAATTAATCCGTCTTTTAGCATGCTCAAAAGAATACTGTTCAGCGGTGTCGGTTTGGTCATCCTCGCAACTCCCTTACTCGCAAGCGCGCAGAGCGTGAATGAGCAGATTACATCGCTTCTTGCTCTTATCAAGAGTTTGCAGGCGCAAATCGTTGCTCTCCAAGCTCAATCCGGTGGACAGTCATTTTGCCATAATTTCAATAACGATCTCACTGTTGGAAGTAGCGGAGACGAGGTTTCAGCCCTCAACCAAGCGCTTTCATCGTCAGGCATTAACACTACTGGCAACACTTCCGTCTTTGATGAAAATAACGCTGGTGATGTCGTTTCATTCCAAGCAAAATACGGCATACGTCAGACTGGCTATGTTGGGCCGCTGACCCGAGGGAAACTGAACGCACTTTATGGTTGCCGCAATAATCAACAGCAAACGCAGACAACTGCGCAAACAACAACACCAGCGACAACTCAAACGGTAATTCCTACAGTAATACAATCGGCAACGCCAGTGACACAGCCAATAGTAACTACTCAACAAATGAGTACAGTAGCCCCGATGCTCTCTTACATAAATCCCACATCGGCAAAAGTTGGCGGTACGGTTTGGGTTTATGGCGCTAACTTCAACCAAAACACTTACGTCGCCTTTGACGGCGATTTCGGGCAGGTGATTTATCCGGATAATGCGCCAGCCAGCGGCACAGGTGTGTTCTCGTTCACTATTCCATCAAATGCTAGCGTTGGACATCATACCGTTCAGGTCAACGAAAAGGGCGCTACTTTCTCTTCGAGTAATTCAGTTACGTTGAATGTTGTTGCTCCGCAACCCGTATCAGTCCTCCCCATTATTTCATCTTTGTCTTTGCCGACAGCAAAAGCGGGCGACCTAATGTACGTTTACGGCTCAGGCTTATACGGAAATCCTTTTAGCATAGATGGCAACTATGTAACGTCGTTAAACTCCCAGGCAACAGACGGAACTTCCGTGAGCTTCTGGCTACCTTCAAACTTAACTCCTGGCAGGCACGTTATTAAAGTTGAGCAAAAAGCAACAGGTATTGCCGGCACTTCAATTCTGTTTAATGTTGTTGCGCCACAATCAACTAATCTGCCTAACATCTCATCTATAACATCTGAATTCAATGGTCCAATACATGCTGGAGATATGGTGATTGTCAACGGCACAAATCTCTACGGAGCCCCATTTACCATCGATGGTAATTATGGAACGCCAGTCTCCCAACAAAACCCATCTGGTACTTCTTTTAGCTTTGTTGTTCCGTGGAGTACGAGCGCTGATACCCATACTCTTCAAGTTATGCAGATAGGCAGCGGAACTCTAGGTAACTCCGTTACGTTTACTGTGGTCGCATCGCAAGCGCCCACTATCTCTTACATAAATCCCACATCGGCAAAAGTTGGCGGTACGGTCTGGGTTTATGGCGCTAACTTCAACCAAAACACTTACGTCGCCTTTGACGGCGATTTCGGGCAGGTGATTTATCCCGACAATGCGCCAGCCAGCGGCACAGGTGTGTTCTCTTTCACCGTTCCATCGAATGCGAGTACCGGGTCCCATACCATTCAAGTGAATGAAAAGGGAGCAACGTTCCCCTCCAGTGGTTCAGTTACATTGAATATAGTTCCGTAAATGCCAAAGACGGTGGATTCGTATATCGTGATCCCGATAATTGACGGTTAATGGAGACAGTCACCGTTGTTTTCCGAACTTTATAAGGTCCTCGCATTTTGCATAACTTTATAAAGTTTGATGACTGGTACCTCTCGAAGCTTAAAAATAGGAATTCGACCCCGAATTCCATGACTGATATGGTATACTACTTTCGTTATGAACACAGTTACCATTACAAAAACTCAATATGAAGGCCTAAAAAGGCAGGCGGAGGCGTACCGCCAGATTATTTCTGTTGCAAGCACGGATTTGTTTGTTCCACCGCCGACGCGTGATGCCAAGAAAGTTATTTCTGCCATGCGACAGACGAAGCGATATTCGAAAGCGTTTTTAGACAGCGTTGAAAGAGGACTTGCTCGCTCCGCGTATTTCAGGAAATAACCCAGCTCATGAAGATTCTTCCTCTTCGCAAAGAACTTGAGGAGTATCTCAAAGCGCGTGGCCTTGCACGGAAGTTTTCTAAGCAAAAGAAGCTTTTCGAGGAAAATATCTTTCATCCCGGCCTGAACATGGAACTTCTTGAACCGCGACATATGCATATCTATAGTTTTAGAATTGACAGGAAATATCGAGCGATTTTCGTTTTTGTTGGGCGCGAAACAGTCGAGGTTGTCGACATCAACAACCATTATCGATAGGATTAACGATAACTCGTCGAAGGTTAGTAAAAATGCAAAACCCGACAATCCTGCCATAAAGTGGTAATGTTACTTTATGGCAACTGACACAGTTCAACAGGTTAAGGATAGATTAAGCATTACCGATGTTGTTTCGCAATACGTGAAGCTTGAGCGCGCGGGGTCATCCATGCGCGCGCGATGCCCGTTCCATAACGAGCGGTCTCCGTCGTTTTTTGTTTCGCCGGACCGGGGAACTTACCATTGCTTCGGGTGCAATGTGGGCGGAGACATTTTTTCTTTCATTGAACAGATTGAGGGTCTCGATTTCAAAGGCGCACTCAAAGTTCTGGCGGAAAAAGCGGGCGTGCCGCTTGTGTACGAGAAAAAAGAAAAAACCGATTCCCGCGACAGATTGTTTGAGCTTCTTGAAACTGCCACAATTTATTACACTTCGCATCTTACGGATGCCGCAAGAGCATATTTGGAAAAGCGGGGAATACACGAGGAAACAGTAAAGTCGTTTCGTGTCGGGCTAGCAGAGGGCGGTTGGGATGAACTTTTTAAATACCTGCGCGCGAAAGGATTCTCGGAAAAAGAAATTATTGATGCAGGCCTCGCGAAGCGCAACGAGCGCAAGAGCGTAAACGACAAATTCCGCAACAGGATAATGTTCCCCATTGCGGACAGCGCAGGGCGCATTGTCGGATTTTCCGGCCGCATCTTCCCGCCACCAGGCTCAGTTGCGGAAAAAAGAGAAGACGGATTCGAGCCGCCGAAATATATGAACTCTCCGGAAACGGAACTCTTTCATAAATCCCGCATTCTCTACGGCTTTGACCGCGCAAAACACGCCATCAGAAAGCATAATTGCGCGGTTCTCGTGGAGGGGCAAGTCGATTTATTGGCTTCACATCAGGCCGGATGGGGGAATACTGTCGCCGTTTCTGGAACCGCCTTTACCACAGAACATGCTCTGCTTGTCCGGCGAATGACGGACAATTTGGTAATCGCCCTTGATGCCGATGAGGCGGGTATAAAAGCGGCGGGGCGCACCGCGCGCACCGCGATTGCTTCCGGTATCAATGTGAAAGTTGCCCAACTCCCGACAGGACTAGACCCGGCCGATTTGATCCTATCCGCCAAAGGCGGACCCGCCTCCGGCGGGAAAGCGGCATGGAGCAAAGCGATAAAGGAGGCCAAAGACATTATCGCCTTTCTTCTTGACGTGCTGCGCGAACATTCTCCGCAACAGGATAAATTCCGCAGAAACGTGGAAGCGATTGTTTTGCCGTTCATCGCCGATGTGCAGAGCCCCATTGCAAAAGAACAATACATCAGAACAGTTGCCGGACAATTGGGAGTCGGCGACGGGGCAGTGGCGGAAGCGGTTGCAAAATTGCCGCGTACACGCGCCGTGCCCGACGACCTGCCTGCCGGAGCTTCAGCGCAGGCAGGAGCTTTTGCGAAGTCGGGAGGGGAAGGGATTGCGCAACCCGCCTCTGCCAAAAGCTACGGGCGGGCGAGGCCCGCCTCCGCGCAAGGCTTCGGCAGGGCGAGGCAGGCATTCTCGCTTTTGCTGTGGCAAGAGTCGCTCGCAAAATCGGAATTGGATTTGAAAACGTATGCAAAAGAACTTGAAAAAGCGCTCGGCGCTGATGCGTTCGCAACATTGCGGAATTTGCCGAAAAAAGAACTTGAGAGCCTTCGATTTTCTGCCGAATCCATTCATGGAAAGAGTTCCGATTTAAAAAGGGAAGCCGAAACGATTCTCGCGGCCTTACGGCGCGACCACTTAATGGCGGAGCTTGCGTTAGCCACGGAACATCTAAAAAGGTCGGAATTTGCCGGAAATGAGCCAGAAATAGCGAGTGCAATAACTGTGTGTAAACTGTTGACAACTAAGATTGCACAATTGCCGAAATAATTGTATTATATTTCGGTGAGCGTCGCGCGAGCGGCGTTTGTCTGCTTTTGTCTAGAATATTTTATAAGCGAAGCGCATTAGATATTCTTGATCCGCCTAAATTTTTGAATGTGTCATGTCTGAAGAAAATATGAATAACATATGATGAATTCACACGAATTTCATGTTCCGAACGTAAGCTCAAAAATTTGGGCGGATGTAAGGTTTTCTAACCTCACTTCGTTCGCTAAGAAAAACTAACATATGGCAAAAAAGAAAATCAAAACAAAAAAGCGCGCGCGCCTCGCAAAAAGGAAAGTTGCGCAAAAGAAGCACGCCGGTAAAAAGAGAATCGCGGCGAAGCGAAAAAGTAAAGCGGTCAAACACACGGCAGTTCGAAAGAGCAAAATCGTTAAGGCGACAGCAGGACGCGTAAAAGGAAGAGCGCAGTCGGGGAAAGCGAAGAGCAAAGACCAGTTGAAAGTTGAAGCCTTGATTACGCTTGGACGCGAGCGCGGCTACATTACCTACGACGAAATTTTGCGCGAGTTCCCGACGATAGAAGACAACGTAATTCTTTTGGAAGATATTTACGAACGGTTTAGCACGGCGGGCATTGATGTGCTTGAGGGCGGGGGAATGCTAGAAGACAATTCCGCGGCACTTGTCTTGGAACGCAAGAAATTGCAGAACCGCCGCGCGGACAGCGGATTTGATTCGGTGCAGATGTATTTGCGCGAAATCGGCCAATACCCGCTCATTAACGGCGACCAAGAAAAAGAATTGGCAAAACGGATTTTGCAGAATGACGACGAAGCGCGCAATATTCTCGCGCGCTCCAACCTGCGCCTCGTGGTTTCGATTGCAAAAAAGTATGTGAACCGTTCGCCCGATTTGACGCTTCTTGACCTGATTCAGGAGGGAAACCTTGGGCTTTTTAAGGCCGTCGATAAATTCGACTATACCAAAGGCTACAAATTCTCAACGTACGCCACGTGGTGGATTCGCCAGGCGATTACGCGCGCACTTGCAGACCAGTCGCGCACTATCCGCATCCCGGTGCACATGGTGGAAACCATCGCAAAATACAAGCAGAAAGTGCGCGAGCTCTCCCAGCACTTGGGGCGCGATCCGTTGCCGGAAGAAATTGCCGAAGAAATGGGAATTGAAGTTGAGAAAATTTACGTAATTCAGAAAATCAATCAGGATACCGTTTCGCTGGAAAGCCCCGTGGGCGAGGATGACGACGAACGCTCAACGCTCGGAAGTTTTATCGCGGACGATACGATTGCCGCGCCCGACCAGGACGCTTCGCGCCGAATTCTGGGCGAACAGATGGAAGGGATTTTGGACGAGCTTTCGCCGAAGGAAAGAAAGATTTTGGAAATGCGCAACGGACTTACCGACGAAGGAATTTGCTACACGCTTGAAGAAGTGGGAAGAGAATTCGGCGTCACCCGCGAAAGAATAAGACAAATTGAAGCGAAGGCGCTGGAGCGAATAAGATTGCACGATAGAGCGAAGCAGTTGAGGAGTTATTGAGGAACAGTTCGTAGTGCGTAGAACGTAGTACGTAGAAAAGACGTATTGCTGTAGCCGATGCGGCCGCATCGGCAAACGCAATACTGCTATCTTCTAGTTTTCTGAGGCACTTTTCTTTTTTACAGACCCATCAATAATCCAGTTGTCTGGTGTCTGACCCAGTTTTCCGAGTTCCGGATTAGATTGGAAGGGGGTATAAAAAGGCAATCCTGGTACCGCCATTTGAGCGCATGGGCGTTGCGACCGGTTAATGTAACGTCGCTTTCAATTTCTCACGATATGCTTCAATCTCCTTCATTTCATTGTCGGGAAGCAACTTTAACTTTCGCTCATCAATAAAATGTAGCACATATTCGATGTCCTCTAATGTTTTCCGACGGTCATCTGTTGTTTCCTTATATGGCGTGTGTAGGCGCTCCTTGCCAATCAACACGTTGAGTCGGTCATCTAGATTCCTCCGAGCGACAAATCCGAAATCCTTGTCGTCCGTTATCGCAGACTCCTGTATCCCGAGTCTCAGATTACCCAAGATAGTGCCTATCTTACGGTGGTCAAGACTCTTTTGTTCCGAGTATTCCAAGAACATAATTTCCTGTTTCTAGTTAGCCCAGCGTAATCACTGGCTACACAGCATGATAAGCCAATCTGCTGACTTTGCATACAAGGTAATCCACAACGGTTTGCCCTGCGCACATGGCCCGGTCGGGTCCAACGGCGCCGTTTGACCC
>JAUSGQ010000015.1 GCA_030674455.1 bacterium | reverse complement strand
CCCCGCAAACGCCATCCTATGTTCTGGAGATGATACCGGCCTTTCCGCTAATACCCCAAAGACGCTCGTGAGTTCCTGTACCGCTACAAAATGTCAGTACACTTGTAATACAGCAGGATATGCGAACGTAGGAGGCACTTGCTTGAGAACATATACTGTTTCGTATAACAGTAATGGCGCAACCTCTGGGTCTGCTCCTGGCTCGCAGACTAAGAATTATAATGTTGCTCTCACTCTGGCAACCAATTCAGGGAATTTAGCCAAAACAGGCTACACTTTCGCCGGATGGAATACTTCAGTCATTGGCAACGGTACTGACTATAGTGCCGGCAGTCTCTACACCACCAATGCCGCGGTTACTCTCTACGCCAAGTGGACTCTTGCCCCAGCGCCGACAGTTTCGGTTTCTTGGTCAAAATCTGATGGGGCAACGTACTATACGGTGTATGCCGACAAGAGTGCCAACGGAGGTTCGACACGGTCGGCATGTTCGAATTCAAACGGAGACCAGTGTTTTACAAACGTAACCGCGACTGCGGACGCAACGCAAACAAAAACATTTACGGGCGAATCGGCCGCGACGTATAAGATAAGCGTATGGGCTTGCAATACTCGGGGATGTTCTACCAGTGCCGCCGTAACGAGCGCTCCTCACATATCTTGCGCGCAAGATACATGTACTCGGAGCGGCGAATTCGGTTGGGGTTCAGGATGCAAATCCTCGTATACAGGCACGGTGGCAGTTGGCTCCACTCCAATCACGAAAAATAATGATACTGCTTTGGCGCCCGGTTACTCAGGCTCAATAACGCTCGCGTGCACGGCTACCGGATGGCAGACGTCTAATGCGACTTGCACCGCTCCCGATCTCACCGCGGGCGCCATTACGCCAACAACGGCCACCCTTGGCACACGGACAAGTTTTTCTTCGACAATTAGAAATACAGGAACCGGTTCGACAGGAGCAGGGTTCACGAACCTTTTCCAAAGTTCCACAAATTCCAGCGGTACAAGCAATGTTTCAACAATCGGAACGCCCACGACTGCCGCTCTTGCCGCCGGCGCTTCAAGAACTGTTTCAACCGATTACACATTTTCCTCTGCCGGTACTTTCTACGTGCGAGTCTGCGCGGATAAGAGCTCAGCTACAAACCAAGGCGCAATCAGCGAGTCGGACGAAACCAACAACTGCGGAGCATGGACGTCGGTCACCGTACCCGGTATATGCACTGCTCTGCCGAGCAACGCAAACGCGTATCCGGCTCCTGACAACACCGGACTTTCAGCGAACAAAGCCTACACCTATTCCGCCACTGATACTTCCACGAAGTGCCAGTACGCTTGCCGGAGCGGATATACTCCTAGCGGCGGTAGTTGCATTGCTGCCGCCTGCACGAACCTGCCGAGCAATGCATCCGCGTATCCAACTCCTGATAACACCGGACTTTCAGCGAACACAGCGTACACCTATTCCGCCACTGATACCTCGACGAAGTGCCAGTACACTTGCCGGAGCGGATTTACGTCGAGCGGTGGCAGCTGCGTTGCCACCGCCTGCACGAATCTGCCGAGCAACGCAAGCGCGTATCCGGCTCCTGATAACACCGGACTTTCAGCGAACACAGCGTACACATATTCCGCTACCGATACCGCGACGAAGTGCCAATATACTTGCCGGAGCGGATTTACGTCGAGCGGCGGTAGTTGCATTGCTGCCGCCTGCACGAACCTTCCGAGCAATGCATCCGCGTATCCAACTCCTGATAACACCGGACTTTCAGCGAACACAGCGTACACCTATTCCGCCACTGATACCTCGACGAAGTGCCAGTACACTTGCCAAAATGGTCCGGCGGAATATTTCTGTAATGACAGTGATCGTTATCAAAGGAATACCAATTGCACGGAGCAGTTTGTGGAAACGTGTTGGTATGGCTGTTCAGACGGCGCTTGCCTCCTGCCCCCGCCAATACTGCCCGTTACCTCGGGTCCCGACCAGCTTTCAGGACATCTTCAGGCGATACCATCTCTGGTACGCAGCGGGGAGACGACGAGACTACGCTGGAATATGGATAATGTGTCGTCATGTTCCGTTACCGGGTCAAATGGAGATTCATGGAACGGTGGGTCATCCGGTACCGGAGGCAAGGAGTCAAGCGATATAGTCAGCCAGACAACTTACACGCTAACGTGCAGACCGCTGCCTGGCGCCCCATCTGACGACCCTGTTGTAGAACTGGTAACAGTTAATATCATTCCGATATTTGAGGAGCTCTGATGGCCGCTAGCGGCCCGCAGAACACTTGGGGGTGAAACCCCCAAGTGGGGACAAAGCCGAACGATGCGCGGCACGCGTGTTATTCTCTAATAGATGGAAGTTCCCGACAGTGTTAGAGACGCGGAGTTAAATCACAACGGAGTGGGAAGTAGCGGTCATATAATGTGGCCAGCGTAATGTATTCCTGTCAAAATAAAGTGCTATACTTTTATTTTCAAGATGAAATACTTTAGACTGGTGCTTGTGCTAGGCATTTTTATGGTCGCGAGTCCTGAAGGATTCGCTGCCGCTAAAGCTTACTGCCCGGGCGATACAGCGGTACTTCGATATACGGTAGCAAATGTTGCGCTTTCTTCGGGCGGCAGTTGCGGCCCGATTACGGCCACGGGCGGCTACCAATCGCAGACAGTCGCGCCCAATTCAGACGGCAGATTTAGTTACACAGTACTCCAAAACGGCGGTACCTTTTCCCTCACGTGTACAAATCCTGGCGCTGCTCCGGAAACTGCCACTGACTCTATTGAAATATCTACGTCATGTTCGCCACCCCCTCCCCCTCCCGCTTCCGATTCGTGCTCTTACAATAGCTTGGAAGAGGGACAGCTGAAGTGGGGAGCGGGAAATGTTTGCAAAGCAGCTTTGGACTACAATACGGGCATTGTTCCAAACGGTGGGACTGCTACGGCACCAAATGATACAACCCTTGCACCCAACTACACCGGCTTTCTTAAATACAAATGCAATAACGGTGCTTGGGAGCCAGTTGAGTCCAAGTGCGCGCCAACCTGCGGAGCGGCCAATGGCGGCACGTTTAGCAATCCTCCGACAATAGGACTTTGCCATTCCGGCGATACAGCGAGTCAAGCCATGTTAATTAATTCAACACCGCCGTTTTACTCATGGAATTGTTCGGCCAATGGTTGGATTGAATCTTGCTCCGCAAACAAAAGTGGTTCCGGTGATGATGATGGCGACACTCCTACTCCTAACCCATGTCCGGGAAACGCGCAAAGGTTGGCAGACGGCAGTTGTCCCACAACCTCAACCTGTCCAGCTGGAACGAGACGCATTGCGAATGGAAGTTGTGTTACCGATGTAGGCGGCACAAGCGGGACTGGTGGTTGCACAGGTTCCAATTGCCCCTGCACTGGCTCAAGTTGTCCGAGTAGCTCTTGCGGTACTGCGCATAATGGTTTTGCTCGCAGTACCCCGACAGCGAGCGGACTGTGTTCCTCCAGTAGCACTTTTTTTTCTGATTCGCTTGTCACTCACGCCGCCGGTACGCCGAAGTACACGTGGAGATGCTTCAATACAAGCAACGAAAGCACTCCACCAAGCAACTGTTGGGCGTATGAAGTCGTGGATGGCGCTTGCTCTGATCCTCCCCACTACCTTGATTGTCGGGCTGGCGCGAGTACCAATCTTAGAGTGAATGACAATTATTGGATATGGGATTGCAACGGCACAGGCACTGGCGCCACAAATGCGACTGATTGCAGGCAAGCGAGGCCGAGTTGTATCGCCACGAGCATTTGTTCCGCAGATGGCAGTGACGTTATAAACAGTTGCACTGGGAATATCACAGAGCATTGCTCACGCGGTTGTTTAAATGGCGCGTGCGAAACATCATCAGCGGCTTCCACGGTGGATTTCAGAGTCCAGCCCACTTTAGTGAGAAGGGGCCAGCCGACGTGGATTTATTGGAATGTGACAGATGCTTTGTGTACTGTGACGGGAAATAGACAGACGTGGAGAAGTCCTACTTGTGATGATGCGGGTCCCGGAAGATGTGGCATAGGCAGCCCAGGTAATACTAATGGTAACGAATGGGATTGCATTGCTGATTTCAACAACGAAACACGCACCTCATGCTATTGGCACGAGCGAGAGCCAGTGTATGACGCACTTGGAACAACAATAGTATCGTTTACTTCGGGCTATACCACGACTACAGGCGCTCAATTTTCTTCCGGCGCCGAGGGACGGAGGTCGCCAGCATCAGCGTCGGCCGGAATCTTGGGACACACCGAATACAACATTCACTGCGTTCCATTGCCGGGAGCAACTGGCGACGCAATTGATGAGACCAAGGCCGTTGATATCCCGGCGATTTGGATGGAAGATTGATAGCCACTGGTGTGGCTCGCGGAACAACACAGAAAATGGCAAGGGCGCCCCTTGGCATTCAAATCCTCAAGGACTCACCTCAAATGCAGGATTCCCGAGGAGAGACCTTGAGGATTTTCGTCGAAATTTGCGTTTTTGAAATGCGTGTGTATACTGCCCCCACGCTACGTCCCTAGATTGGGACCAATGGTCTGGGATCGCTCCCTAACCATGGGAGCGTTTTAATTAAATATGGCAAAGTTTATCCTCGGAACTAAAGGAAGAATGACACAAGTCTTTGACGACAAGGGCGTCGTTTATCCCGCGACAATAATTACCGCGGGGCCTATGACTGTCACTCAAGTTAAAACAGATGAGAAAGACGGCTACAAGGCCGTACAAGTCGGATTCGGTACTAAAAAAGAAAAGAATATCGCGAAACCCCAGAAAGAACAGTTTAAGGACCTTGGCATGTTCCGAAGTTTGCGCGAATTTTCTTCTGATGGCAGTATCGAGCGCGGCGCGGTCATAGACGTGTCCGCGTTCTCACAAGGCGATGTCGTTACAGTGTCTGCGATTTCCAAAGGAAAGGGTTTCCAAGGCGCCGTTAAAAGACACGGTTTCCATGGAGGCCCGCGAAGCCACGGCCAGAAAAACAAAGAACGCTCTCCCGGCTCCATCGGCGGAGGCGGGCGCGCGGGTGGCCGCGTTGCCAAAGGAATGCGCATGGCAGGCCGAATGGGAGGCGACCGCGTTACGGTGAAGAATCTCCGCGTACTTCAGATTGATGCGGCGACAAACACACTTCTGATTTCGGGCGCAGTGCCGGGGAAGCCGGGGACATTAGTGGAGATACGAGGTTAAAAACGAAATATATGAAGTCCCAATCTACAAATGATACGAATACTACGAATGGCTACGAATATTACATCGCCGTACATTTGTAGTTATTTGTAGATTGGAATATATTCGTAGATTGGAACATAATATGGAAGCAAAAATATACAATTCAACCGGAAAGGAAACAGGGAGCATAAAACTTCCGGAATCTGTTTTTGATGTGAAGTGGAACGATGCTTTGATGCACCAGGTTGTAACGACGATGCAGGCAAATGCCCGCCACATCATTGCGCACGCAAAAGACCGCGGCGAAGTGCGCGGAGGCGGCCGGAAACCATGGCAGCAAAAAGGCACAGGCCGCGCGCGCCACGGTTCTATCCGCTCTCCCATTTGGAAAGGAGGAGGGGTAACGCACGGTCCTTTGAACGAGAAAATCTACGCGCGCGAAATTCCAAAAAAGATGCGAGCCAAGGCGCTGTTTATCGCAATATCGCGGAAGTTCCGGGACGGCGAAATACTTTTCATAAATTCATTCGGTTTTGATGCGCCAAAAACTGCAGTTGCCAAGAAATCTCTCGACGCACTTTCAAAGGTGAAAGGATTTGAGATGCTTTCTAAAAAGAGGAAAAATGCGGCACTCATCGCGCTTGCGGAGCTCCAGACAGCGACACATAAGAGTTTCCGCAACATCGGCAACATAGAATGTATGAGCGCAAGAAACCTAAATCCGGTAGCGGTTTTGAGAAGTAAGTATCTCGTCATTGAAAACCCCGAATCCAGCATCGCGATTATCGGAAGCAGAGCATCCAAAAAAATATGAAGTCCCAATCTACAAATCATCCGAATGCTACGAATGGCTACAAATGTTCGTTTATTTTTATTCGTAGTCATTTGTAGATTGGAATCCATTCGTTGATTGGCACACTTTATGAACGCATTCTTCAAAAAAGAAAAAAAAGAGAAAAAGCTGACAGAGCCCGCGAAAGTTACGTCTGCGCGAGTGAGCGCGGAAGGCGGGATTTTCGAACTCTCTCACGTCATAATCAACCCGCGTATCACCGAGAAATCGACGTGGCACAGCGCACAGGGTGTCTACGTTTTTGACGTTGATTTGAGCGCGAATAAACAGCAGATTGCGCAGGCGGTGCGGGCGATTTACAAAGTTAACCCCCGCAAAGTCCACGTCGTTACCGTGCAAAGCAAGAGCAAGCGCAACGCGCGCACGGGAAAGCTCGGCATGAAGGGCGGAGGCAAAAAGGCGTATGTGTACCTCAAGAAAGGTGAAACCATTACATTGCAGTAATGAGAATTATGAATAATGAATAAAGAATTATGTCACTGAAGATATACAAACCAACTTCTCCCGGAGCCCGCGGAATGACGCGGCTTAACTATCGTGAGCTTCTTTCGGGCCACAAGCCGACAAAATCTCTCGTCGGCGGATACAAGCGCGGGGTGGGGAGGAATAATCAGGGCAGAATAACGACCCGCCACAAAGGAGGCGGACACAAACGCAGTTACCGGCAAGTAGATTTTGTCTATAACAAAAAGAACATCCCGGCAAAAATCGCGTCGGTAGAGTACGATCCGTTCCGCTCCGCGTTCATCGGTCTTGCCGTCTATGCTGATGGCGAGAAGCGATACGTTGTTCTTCCGCAAAAGGTTGCGGTGGGGGACACGTTCCTAGTTTCCGAGACAGCGCCGATAAAATTGGGAAATCGTTTGCCGCTCGGCAATCTTCCTGTAGGAACTTTCGTGTACAACATCGAGCTGAAGCCGGGGAACGGCGCTCGGCTCGTGCGCTCGGCCGGAAATTATGCGGAAATCGTCGCGCAGGATGCCGGATACGCACACATCAAAATGCCGTCAACCGAAGTTCGCCGGATTATCGGGACTGCGTGGGCATCCGTGGGAGAAGTTTCAAACGAAGAACACCGCCTGGTGAATATCGGAAAGGCTGGCCGCAAGCGCTGGATGGGAGTACGACCGACAGTGCGAGGCACCGCGATGAACCCGGTTGACCACCCGCACGGCGGAGGCGAAGGACGCCAGGGACGCGGCCACCGCAGAGCGCGCTCTATGTGGGGCAAGCCGACCGGAAAGGGACAGAAATCACGCCGTCCGAAGAAATACTCAAACGTATTTTTGGTTACGAGGCGTAGAGTTGGAAAAAGGAAATAAGTTTGACTCGCTTCAACTTTTAGACCAATTGCACCTCTTTGCCAAAAGTGTGCGCGATGCGGCCGAGGGTTTCCACCGAAATGGCGCGGTCGCCGCTTTCGATGCGCGCGATTACTGATTGTGGCATGTCGGCGCGCTTGGCGACCGTTTTTTGCGTTAGGTGTTGTGCTATCCGGAGCTCGCGGATTTGCTTTGCAAGACGGCGGCGGGCCCTTTCTTCAACGTAGGCTTTTAGGAACCCTTTGTTTCTGGAAAGTTTTGTGAACATTTCCTCGAACGTGCGCCCCCGCAGGTCTTTTTCAGCAATTTCTATCTTTTTCATAGTTTACTTTTTATCATCCTATAAACGTTTAGGGCATACTCAATCTCTTATGGTGGCGTCTTCGCGCTCTTTTTCCTGAAACCGCGGACGAAATACAGTGTGCGAGAGAGCAGGAAGTAGGTAAACCGATGATGCCCCGCAATCAACTCCCGTATCGGGCCACGCAACTGCTTCGTATGTACCGCGCCGATCTCGCCGATACACATATCTTCGATGTCGCTCATCACAATCGATTGTTCCTCTAAAGAAAGATCGTCGAAGTATTTCTCGGCGAACGGTAGTACCTGAAGTGCAAATGGCTTGTATTCCACTTTCTGATTATACCGCCTGTCGCGACCTCATCTAGTATAGCAAGTTGGCTATAACCGCGCAACTTTCCGGCAAAGCCCAAAATCACGCCGTCCGAAGAAATACTCAAACGTCTTTTTGGTTACTCGCAGGCGAGTAGGCAAGCGCAAGTAAAATTGAGGTTAAACCTCAATATCCCCAACATTGAGGTTTAACCTCAATTTGTGTCTGGTATGATTACGCTATGGTAACGAGGGCACTTTGTGCGATTGACGAATGGTACCACTGTTTTAATCGTGGAACCGATAAGCGCATGGTCTTCCTTGACGAAAAGGATTATGAACGCTTTCTCATGCTGCTGTACGCAAGCAACGGCACGAATCCTATCTGGATATCTTCCAAAATCTCTCCTGTACTTGAAGATTTCCTGAAAGATGAGTCTATTGAACGCGGCGAGCCGCTTGTTGAAATAGGAGCGTATGCCTTGATGCCGAATCATCCGCATATCGTCCTGAAACAAATTCGTGAAAACGGTATAGCGCGTTTTATGCAGAAAGTATTTACGGGCTACACAATGTATTTTAATTTGAAGTATTCTCGAACTGGGGCGCTTTTTGCTGGAACTTATAAAGCCAAGCACATCTCAAACGATACATATCTCAAAAAAGTTATCTCGTATGTACTAATGAACCCTGCTGAGCTTTTCGAATCGGAGTGGAAGAAAGGCGTCGCAAACATCGATACGCTTGAGAAGAAATTGTTGGGATATCGCTATTCAAGCCTTCCGGATTTCTTCGGAATAGTAAGGACTGAAAATAAAATCATCACTGATATCGGGGGACACTATGATTCAGTCCCAAATCTGAATGAAATGCTTTCCGAGGCGCAAGAATATTACCAAGATTAACATTGAGGTTTAACCTCAAGAATCTTGAGGTTAAACCTCAAGTCGGATGGTGGCTATCAACATCCTCGCTCGTTGACTCTTGGAAAGTGCTGTATGATTGATTCGGTGCCTAGATTACGGTGCCGGTTTGTCGCGATGGCAACCCTACGGTCTTTGGGTTTTTCCTTACCAGATTATCAAGATTTTAAGCCAATTTATATGCGTATAAGAAACTTTATAGTCGCTCTTTCCATTCTTGCCGGTACGACGCTCATGCCCGCGCTTGCTTCCGCGGATTGCGTTAATCTGAAATCTGGTAGCGACTTAAGTGAGGGAATGCAGGACGCAACTCTCAATTCCCCCAGTGGAAGGGTCTACCAACTGCAAGCGCTCCTTCAATCTACTTCAACGACGCCGACGAGCGCCAAGTATCTTATTCTTCCGTCCGGGACGCTCCCGGGTTATTTCGGAGGAATGACAAAAACTGCCCTGACACAATTCCAGACAGACAGAGGCCTCACGGCAAACGGCATTGCCGATTCCGCGACCAGAGACAAGATTTATGCTTTGACAGGCTGCACTGCGTCTAATGATAGTGGAGGCGGAGGTTCCTCCGCGCAAACTTTCGTTGCTGTTCCAGCGAGCGGTGTTGCACCGCTTCAAACGCACTTCTCATTCGATGCCAAGGGACCGCAAATGGGAAATTGGATAGACTTCGGCGACGAACAGGCGAGTATCATATATAGATGCCTGACAACAACATGTGCTGGGGTAACGGTTGCGCATACCTATGCTTCCTCGGGAACCTATTCCGCCAGGCTGCTTGTTTCGCCGGCATGTATTCAGGGCGTGTGTAGCAGCGACTATAGCGTGGCAAATACCACGTCCGTAACTGTGAACGCCTCTTCTGCCTCTACGCCCTCGACTCCTACAGCAACCCTTACGTTTAATGGATTGGCCAGCCAGCAAAATGTGGACCCACTTGTTTCGGGGACATGGGCGTGGTCGTCGACAAATGCGGATGTCCTAACCGCCACATATGTTGTTACCGGTTCCAATTGTCTAGCCGCTGGCGTTGTCAATCCGTGGACGCCATGGGCTAATTCTGGCGCGGGTACAAACACTTTTGGTTCCCAAGGAGTAGCTTTCGGAACCAGATTTTCCGGATGTACAGTAAATGCCACCTACTCCGCTACGAAGAATTCCACAGGGGAACATGTCAGCGCCACAGCAGTCGTGCAATTCAGGACTGTTTCTTCCACAGGGAATCAGGGTACTGAAATCGGAGATATCCCGCCCGAGGAGGGAGGGGCAACGGAATGCGTTTCTCTCCAACACGACCTTCGTGTCGGTTCAAGAGATAGATATACCGACGGAGAGGTCTCAATCCTTCAGGCATTTCTCCAATCAAACGACTCGTCGGTTGGCCTTCCGTATCTTTCCAGCGCGCCGACAGGTTACTTCGGGCCTATGACAAAGTTTGCAGTCAAACAATTCCAGAGAGACAGTGGTCTTCCGTCGACCGGTTTAGTTCGTGAACTAACGCGCGGTGAAATCGAGGCACTCACATGCGGAAACAGCGAGGACGGTTCAACTTCTGACGCCTCTGTATCCGGTTCGGTTTCAGGAAGTACCGTGAATGTTACTTGGGCAAACCTGCCGGGAAGCGTATACATTCATCTCATTGAGTCCAATAACCAGGAACTATTTGTGGAAAGATTATACACTCTGGCTTCAGAGTACAGTGGCAGTCACGCCATACCATCCGTTCCTTCAGGCAGATATTTCCTTAGGGTAACTCGGAACGGACAAAGAAACGGTCCGTTAATAGCTGAGAGTCCACGATTTGAGGTAGGCGGATCAGGAACGCAAACATGCAATGCGCAATTTCAGCAGGATGAACTTCAGAAGTGCGCTACCGGCGCATTCGCCGCCCGCTTCGGCCAGAACTGCGACTGGGAGCTGTGTCCTTACGGCGGCGGAAGCGGAAATGCGGCGCTGGGGCCTGTCATAACGGTTAATGGAGTGGGTGGAACCGGAAACCCGCCGGATATAAATATAGCGTCTGGCGCGAAGGCGACAGTTTCTTGGAGCGTGGCACCGGCCGGTACGACTTGCACTACTTCGGATGGCGCTACTACCGATAGAAACGTGCCACTAAGTTTCACCGGAGACATCGGGCCGTACACTTCCACGAAAACTTTCTCGATGACGTGTACTAATAGATATGGTCAGGCAAGCAAAACATTAAGGATTAATGTCGGTACCGCAGCAACTGATACAACAACTAACGCCGTCGCTCCAACGATTACTTCTTTCACCGCGGCCACGACTAATCTTCCGGGTGGCGGTTCGACGAATCTTTCATGGAGCGTAACACCGGCGGACAGCGACTGCTCAATATCCGCAAACAAGGGAACCGCCGCGACCGTGCCGGCGAACAACGAAAATTACCAAACGGGAGCTCTTTCGGCAGACACGAATTTTGATCTCACTTGCCGCCCAAAAGGCAATACTACAGCCACTACCCCGGCAACCGGCCTGGCTTCTAAGAGTGTTTCGATAAAAGTTGTGTCCGCCTCTCTAACCGTCAATGGAGTGCATTCATTGACCGCAAAGGTTGGGGATACCGCTAACTACGCATGGGAATCGAAAAATGCCGATAGCTTTGATTCAAGTTTCACCTCTGACAGGTGTCTTAATGGGAGCTGGAAACAATTCGGCGGGAATTCAGCCAAGGGAACTTCGTCGGGTCAATTTGTGAGTCAGCAAGTCAATTGTACGTATACAATTACATACACTGTTAGAAACAGCTCAACAGGCATTTCTTCATCGGATTCGGTAACCGAAAAGATAAATGAGGCTCCCATTCCTGCCAGCGATAGTGGCGCTGGTAATTAATTCACATAAACGCGCGCCATCCTTTTTTCAGGTTTCATCTCGCGCTTGAATACTCGAGGTGAGTCTTTGGGCGTATGCATGAGCTCAGAAAATTGACATCGGGGTGTATTTCCGATACATTGTGCCAGTCCCAGCCGGTTGTGGCTGGACCTGTAGACGGCCGATAAGTTTTGTATCGGCACCTGTAGACGGCCCGCGGACGCGGGATTTTAATTGGTTTACCTTCAATCTTAAAACTAAAACCTGTAACCTATTTCCTATAACCTATTCCCATGACACGCTCACTCAAAAAAGGTCCATTCGTGGATATAAAACTCGCGAAGAAAGTTTCTAGCCGCAAAAACGGCCAGGGGCCTATTAAGACGTGGGCGCGAAGGTCGCAAATCGCTCCGGAATTCGTTGGGTACACATTCGCGGTCCACACCGGAAAGAATTTTGACGAAGTATTTGTGACGGAAGACATGGTAGGGCACCGGCTTGGCGAATTTGCCCCGACCACCAAGTTTATCCGGCACGGAGGCAAAATGCAGAAAGAAATCGAAACCGCTGCAAAAGCGGCTGAAATCGCTTCAGCACAGGCCGCAAAAGCTACGGCTGAAACGGCCAAAAAATAGATATGTCCCAATCTGCAAATGATACGAATGCTACGAATGGCTACAAATATTCTAGTCTTTTATTATTCGCAGTTATTCGTAGATTGGAATAAATTCGTAGATTGGAACTTTATGAAAGCTTTACTCACAAATTATCACCAATCTCCGCGAAAAGTCCGCCTTGTCGCGGATTTGATACGCGGGAAGACAGTTCCGCAGGCGCGAGTTGCACTCTCCTTTTTGATGCAGAAATCTTCTGGGGCTTTGAGCAAGCTTCTGGAATCGGCGGTAGCCAATTCGCGCAATTCTGGGATTGCGGCGGAGTCGCTCATGGTTAAGCATGTGAGCGTTGATAAGGGCGCTGTAGCGCGCAGAGCAAGGCCCTTCGGCCGAGGCCGTTCCGGAACCCTTCGCAAGACATATAGCATTATCAAAATTGAGTTAGGTACCGCACGGGCGAAGAAATAAATATATGAAGTCCCAATCTACAAATGACACGAATACTACGAATGGCTACGAATACACAACGCCGCTCATTTGTAGTTATTTGTAGATTGGAATATATTCGTAGATTGGAACATTTTATGACTCACACAGTACATCCATACGCACATCGCCTCGGCATCATACGGGATTGGAAATCTCGCTGGTTCTCGAAGACGCCGGCGCAATATCGCGAGAACGTGATGATAGATTCATCAATTCGCCGATTTCTGAAGAAGCGTTTGCGCGGTAACTACATCACATCTGTTGAGATAGAACGGAGGGAGAAAATCGTCCGCGTTCTCATAAAAACATCCCGACCCGGGCTCGTTATCGGACGAGGAGGAGAAGGCAGCGTGAAGCTCGTAAAAGAACTGGAACAGCTCGTACGCAAGATACCCTCGAGAGGCGGGTCCGGCTCCGGCGGAAAGGCAATTGAACCGCGGACAGTTAAATTAGATATTGAAGAGGTTCGCTCGCCGGAATCTCAAGCGCCGGTCGTTGCCTATATGGTTGCAGAAGGCCTGGAAAAGCGCATGACGTTCCGCAGGGTATTGAAGCAGACGGTGGAGAAGGTGATGGCAAACCGCGACGTGCAGGGAGTCCGCATTGCGCTCGCCGGTCGCCTTGGGGGTGCCGAAATGTCGCGCACGGAAGAAATTAAGAAAGGACGGGTGCCCCTTCAGACGCTCCGCGCCGACATTGATTTCGCGCGGGAAGTTGCGTATCTCCCATACGGCGTACTGGGCGTTAAGGTGTGGATATACCGCGGAGAGATATTCGCAGATAAAAAAGGAACGAAGTGACTATTTTTATCGAGACCCAGCACCTTTTTCAGCAATATGAACCACAATAATCAAAATAAAGTTATAAAATGCCATTGCACTTCGGGAAGCACTTTGGGCGTAAAGGTGCTGGGTGGTGATTTTTATCATCGCTTCGCTCAGTAAAAATCTACCATGCTCGCACCTAAAAAAACAGCACATCGCAAATGGCAGACCGGACGCAGGCGGGGAGCTCGCCTCGTGAGGCCGGAAACACGCGGACTCACGCTCGCTTTCGGCTCATACGGCCTTAAATCCATGGGGCAGGCGCGCCTGACATCGAATCAGATAGAGGCCGCGCGCCGCGCTCTTTCTCGCGCAGCTGGAAAAAGTGCGAAGATATGGATACGCGTATTTCCCGACAGGCCGCGCACGCAGAAAGCCGCTGAAGTGGGAATGGGTAGCGGAAAGGGAGATGTCGCCGGCTATGTTTTTGACGTGCGGCCGGGACGAGTCATCTTTGAGGTTGACGGCTCACCGGAGGGGGTGGCGCGCGAAGCTTTGCGAAAAGCCGGAAAGAAATTGCCGTTCAAAGTTCGCATTATTGATAGGAATTAAATGATTACATGAAGTCCCAATCTGCAAATGATACGAATACTACGAATGGCTACAAATACTCCAAAGCCTTACATTTGCAGTTATTTGTAGATTGGGATAGATTCGTAGATTGGAACATTATATGAATGCCATTAAAACACAGAGCACCGAGGAGTTACTGCGCATTGTTGCGGAAAAGCGCGAAGCATTGCGCGTATTTCGTTTCGGCGGAGCGGGAAGCCGTGTGAGAAATGTCCGGGATGGCCGCAATATGCGCAGAGAAATTGCCCAGATACTTACCGAAGTGCAATCACGTAAGAGCGAACAAAAGAAATAATATGAAGTCCCAATCTACAAATCATCCGAATACTACGAATGACTACGAATATATGGAGTTGCTCATTTGTAGTTATTTGTAGATTGGAATATATTCGTAGATTGGAACATGTATATGGAAAAACAAAATAATTCAAGCACCGAGCAGGAGGGAAAATTCCTAGAAGGGGTTGTCGTTAAGTCTTCTATGAAAGACACAGTCACCGTGCAAGTTGAGCGCTACGTCAAACACCCGAAGTACAAGAAATACATGAAGCTAAGCAAGAAGTTCCTTGTTCACAATCCCGGCAATACTGCGGTAATCGGTGAAAAGGTAACCATCCGAGAGACGCGGCCCATTTCCAAGAATAAGCATTTCATCATAGTAAAACAAGAAGCATAGCGACTATGTTTTACATGACCCAGCACCTTAAAATCACTATGAATTTTCTTGCTCAATTTATGCTTAGACAGTATTATCCCGCCACCAACATCATTTGCGTAAAAGGTGCTGGGTATAAGATTTTCCCCGCCTGCGCCGAGGCTTCGGCGGGCAGGTAACTCGCTTCGCTCATAACAAAATCTAATATATGATCCAACCTCGTTCACTCGTAAAAATTGCAGACAACTCCGGCGGAATTATCGGGCGCGTTTTTAAGGTGCTTGGAGGCTCAAAGCGCCGCTACGCGGAACTTGGCGACGAAGTCGTCATTTCCATACAAACTGCCCAGCCTCGCAAGACGGTTAAGAAAAAAGATATCCATCGCGCCGTTGTTGTGCGCCAAAAGAAAGCATTCCGCCGAAAAGACGGCTCATACATTCGTTTTGACGAGAATGCGGTGGTACTGGTGGAAAAAGAAAAGAAAGAACCGAAAGCGAACCGCGTGTTCGGTCCCATTCCCCGGGAAGTAATCGAACGCGGATATCAGAAAATCGTTACCCTGGCACCGGAAGTCGTATAGAAACTATGAAGTCCCAATCTACAAATGATACGAATGCTACGAATATACGATGTCGCCCATTTGTAGTTATTTGTAGATTGGAATATATTCGTAGATTGGAACATATATTATGAAATTAAAAAAGGGAGATAAAGTTATTGTGATTGCGGGTAAGAATCGCGGAACAGCCGGCACTATTTCTCTCGCATTTCCCAAAAAGAACCGCGTGCTGATAGACGGCATCAATCTTGTGAAAAGGCACCGCCGCCCTTCTGCCCAGAATCGCAAAGGACAAATCGTGGATAAGCCGATGTCGATCCATATTTCCAACGTAATGCTCGCAGACCCGAAAGGTGGAAAGCCGACGCGGATTCGAATTGAGCGCAAGGAAGGAGCGCGCGTACGCGTTGCTGTAAAGAGCGGACAGGAAATAAAGTGAGTATATGAAGCCCCAATCTACAAATGATACGAATGCTACGAATGGCTACAAATATTACATGCCTTACATTTGTAGTTATTTGTAGATTGGAATATATTCGTTGATTGGTACATACATATGACAACGCAAACAGTTCAGAACAAGACTTTCGAAGCTCTCAAGACGGAGTTTCACTACAAGAGCGTGATGCAGGCGCCGAAGGTTACTAAAATTGTCGTCTCGACAGGCGTCGGCGCTAAGCACGACCCAAAGAAGCGCGAGGTTATAAAAGACCGTCTTGCCCGCATTACCGGCCAGGCTCCCGCCGAGCGTATGGCGAAGAAATCTATCGCGACATTTAAGATCCGCGCCGGTGATGTCGTCGGATACCAGGTGACTCTGCGCGGCGAGAGAGCGCTCTCGTTTTTGGACAAAGTAATTCACATTGTTCTTCCGCGCTCAAAAGACTTTCGCGGCATTAAGCCGGAAGCAATAGACGAAATGGGCAATATCACTATCGGTATCAAAGAAAATACCGTTTTTCCGGAGACATCAGACGAAGACAGCAAGGATATTTTCGGACTCGCCGTAACAATTGGCACAACCGCAAAAAACAAAAAAGAAGCGGAGGCATTTTTGAGATACGTAGGATTGCCGTTGAAAGAGGCGGGGTCGACGAAAAAATAAAGAACCTAGGTTCCGTAGAGCTGATGATGCGTGCCAATCGCTCGCAGATAATATGTTTCTGTTCCAATCTTTTTGTATACAAGCCGAAAATCGCCGGTGATATTGATGCTCCGATACCCCAAATAGGGATGGTGTAATTTGTGATTGTCGAGCAGGGGGTTGAATTCATCTTTTATTAACAGCGCGAGCCGTTCCCACATTTTGTCCCGCAAGGCCTGCGGAAGCTTCTTGTACTGGCGTTCAAATATCCGATCGTTGACGGATTGCATGCCTTACTTTTCGAGATCAGCGCGCATCTCTTCAAGACTGTCGAATGTCTTTACTTTTCCTTCCGCCAAATTCTTTTCGCCCTGATCTAAGATGCGTTTTAGATATGGTGTCGGCTTAAGCGGCGCGGTGGAGAAGGTTATTTCCTGTTTAGCGACAAAATCCCGCATTAAGCGATTGAGGGCGGCAGAAAAGGGAATGCCCATGAGCTTCGCGGTTTTCTGCGCCGCTTCCTTCAGCTTCTTATCCGTCTTGAACATTACTGTGGTCTGTGTATTCATATACCGAAGTATATATCCTGGTATAGTTTTGTCAATAGAATTGTCAAGGCCTCGCCTTGACATTAAGCATCGATTTTTCATTATCCACTTATGCCGCTTGCGCATCTGGAGGGGGGGTAGCATTGGGATATTAGGAAATAAGATGAAACCATGGACCTCAATAAATTGTTTAACAGGAAAAATGAACCTGGCCCTAAGAAGGTTGAGAAATCAGGTCGGGAAAATATGGCCATCCAGCGAGGCGCAGAATCCAGGCAACGTGAGAAATTGGTGAATGAATACGGACTCAACCAAGGTGACCTCGATTTGATTAAAGAGATTGGCGATATAAGAGTCAGCAAGGATGAAAAAGGACATAACGTGTTCGGTTGTAAATATCTGGGACATGAGATTGAATTGCGTAATGATAAAGACGGATCATTTGTTCTCATGGATGGTAAGAGACAGTCGGTAGATAATAAGCAGGCGCAAGAACAATGGGATAGGTTTCGAGATAAACTTTTGGTTTATTCAGATTTTTTGGAGCGACAGAAATACATACCCGAGAATGCCCGGGGGAATCTTATTCATCACTATGCTTACATGGGACATCCGGAGATTCTGGAGAAGTCGCAAAGTGAGGAAGATAGAGCTGTTACTCGGAAAGTAATAGATGATTTTCTTGGTAGGTCATCCTAATCAACAGTTGTTCGCCTTAGCGAATTTCTTTCTGCGTAAATCCGCGTGAGTTCTGCGATAATCTGCGAGCCACAGCAGTAGCTATGGTTGACTTCCACCTCCATCTCGCGTATATTTCTCTTGCCTCGTTGGGGGCTTTGTTTTTCAACCACAGGTTGGACGAAGAACAGGGTCACGCGAAGAAGCTTCCGTAATCAGGCGCCGCAAGGCCTTGATGCAGGAGCTTCCAGCTTCTCCTTCGGGGTATTGTAGAGAATTAAGGAGCGAAGCGACTATAATTCTCACAACCCAGCACCTTGTTTGTTTATGTACCATGTGTACGTAATACGCAGTGTTGAAAATGGCGTTCTTTACTTTGGCAGAACCGAGAATCTTGATGAGCGTCTTGCTTCGCACAACAGCGGGCATGTCACAGCAACGAGTCTCGGTCGGCCATGGGAATATGTCTATGTCGAGAGCTATAAAGCGAAGCAAGACGCAGTAGAACGCGAATTGCAACTCAAGCAATATGGCAATGCTCGTACGTATGTAAAGAATCGCCTTAAAAACAGTCTGTCATAAACAAACAAGGTGCTGGGTATAAGATTTCCTAACTCGCTCCGCTCATATGATTATCATCATATCGTGTCTTCGTTCGGAAATCACAAAAGTAAACTTTTGAGTTAATCCTCACTAGACACGATAACAAAATCTAATATGGCTAAGAAGTCAATGGTTGTTAAGGCGCAAAGGAAGCCTAAATTTAAGAGCCGGGTAATCCGCCGCTGTTTCAAGTGCGGCCGACCGCGGGGATTCTTGCGCGATTTTAACTTGTGCCGTATTTGTTTCCGCGAGGAAGCATTGGAAGGGAACATTCCGGGCATAAAGAAAAGCTCATGGTAAGTAAAATAACGAGCGAAGCGACTATATTTTACTTACCCAGCACCTTTAACGTCAAATTTCTTATTGCATATGAATTACAAAACAGATACTATCCGGCAGCTCAGTGACAAATATTACGTGAAAGGTGCTGGGTGTAAGTTATTTCTAAACTCGTTAACACTCATTAAGAAAAACTAACATGACATCTGACACTATCGGTGATTTCATAATCCGCCTCAAAAATGCAGGCGCAGTCAAAAAGGAAACGGTTTCCGTGCCGTTCTCTTCACTCAAGTTGGCCGTCGCTGAAAAGCTTCGAGACGCCGGATACGTTAAATCGATAGATAAGAAGGGAAAGAAAGTCAGAAAAACATTGGACATCGTCCTTAAATACGACGACGGTGGAATGCACGTCATCCACGGAGTGAAGCGCATATCAAAACCGGGACGCCGCATGTATAAGAGCGTGAGCGAGATAATGCCGGTACGCTACGGACACGGCGCTTTAATACTTTCGACCCCGAAGGGAATTCTTACCGGCAAGGAAGCTCGAAAAGAAAATGTCGGCGGCGAGGCACTGTTCGAAATCTGGTAAATACGTATGTCCCAATCTACGAATCATCCGAATACTACGAATGGCTACAAATGTCCGAATTTTTTATTCGTAGTTATTTGTAGATTGGCATAAATTTGTAGATTGGAACTTAAACTTATGAGCCGCACAGGGAAAAGAGCAATCGCGATACCTTTGGGCACGGAAATCACCGTGGTTGACGGCACCTTGAGCGTTAAAGGAAAGGGCGGCGTGCTTTCGCGCCCGGTTCACCAGTACATTTCTGTAAACATTGAGGGAAGTTCGGTCACCGTCGTGCCGACATCCGAAACGCGGCTTGCCCGCGCTCTGTGGGGAACATACGCCGCGCACATTCGCAATATGATTGCGGGCGTGAACAAACCATTCGTCAAGAAACTGCAGATTGAAGGTATCGGTTTTAAAGCGGAGCTTTCGGGAAAAACGCTTACGCTTTCGATTGGTTTTTCTCATCCCGTTAAAGTCGCAATTCCCGAAGGACTGCACGTCGTCGTCGAGAAGAACATCATAACTATCACAGGCTCCGACAAAGAACAGGTGGGCGAGTTTGCCGCATCGGTGCGAGCTCTCAAAAAGCCGGAACCGTACAAGGGGAAGGGAATCCGCTATGAAGGAGAGGTGGTCCGCAAGAAAGCGGGTAAGAAAGTTACGAGCGCCGCAGCGTAAACATATGTCCCAATCTACAAATCATACGAATACTACGAATGGCTACGAATATCAGTGGCTTAACATTTGTAGTTATTTGTAGATTGGAATACATTCGTAGATTGGAACTTAAATATTATGAAAACTTCAAGCAAGCAAGACAACAGAGCGCGCAGGCACCGCCGCGTCCGCGCCAAAGTAATCGGGACAGAACAGCGTCCTCGTCTTTCGGTATACAAATCAAACACCCGGCTTATTGCCCAGCTAATTGATGATGCAAAAGGAGTGACGCTTGCCGCGATATCTTCCGCCGATGCCAAGGGAAAAACTCCGCGAGAGCGCGCAGAGGCCAGTGCCGGAGAGTTGGCGAAGCTTGCAAGCGCGAAAGGCGTCAAGGCAGTCGTGTTCGACCGAGGCGGATTCCAGTACCAGGGGACGATAAAGGCCTTTGCCGATGCCGCGCGTGCAGCCGGTCTTGAGTTTTAAAGAAATCGTTATGAATGAAATGAATTACAATTTCTTTACCCGCCCAAATTTCCAGCTCCAAACTGTTATGCACAAAACAATATCTTCAGAGACCCATCTATACAGATTGCTGAAAATCTTGCAATCAGTGGGAGCAGGAAATTTAGACGGGTGTAAGTTGTTTCTAAACTCGATTACTCGTTAAGAAAAACTAACATGACCGCAGAACCAAAAATAACAGACGACGTGGAAGAGGTTATCGTGCCGGAAGTGGTAATTCTGCCGGTTGATGAGGCGGCTGCGCCTGTTGTCGTCGACGCGAAAGAGCCGGGGCCGACCGGTCCATGGTCGGCACCTGTAGACGGGAAAAAGACATTTCAACGTCGTGGAGGAGACCGCGATCGCGGAGGAAGAGGCCGCCCTACGCGCGGAGGACCTCGGAAGGATAGGGATGAGCGCAGGAGCGAATTTGCCCAAAAGCTCATCGGTATTCGCCGCGTTGCGCGTGTCATGGCAGGCGGACGCCGATTTAACTTCAGCGCGGCGCTCGTGTTGGGCGACAAAAAGGGACGAGTCGGCGTTGGTTTGGGTAAAGCCGCCGACACTGCGCTTGCCATCGAGAAGGCCACGCGCGCGGCGAAACGCGGTATGTTAACGGTAAATCTGACAAAAACGAGAAGCATTCCGCGCAACATTGAAGCAAAATACTGCGCTTCAGTCGTTGAAATCAGGCCGAGCCCGGGCCGCGGTCTTGTCGCCGGTTCATCGGTGCGTGCGGTGTTGGAGTTGGCGGGAATTTCCGACGTTACGGCGAAACTTCTTTCGCGAAGCAAGAATCCGCTTAACAATGCGCGCGCAGCGATGGAGGCGCTTAAAGCAGTATCTAAGAAATGATTTTTTATCTGTATTTTTTACTGTAACCTATAACCTAACACCTATAACCTACTTTATGTCCGGATTACACATGCTCAAAAGAATTGCGGCGCGTTCGCGCAAGCGAGTTGGTCGCGGCGGAAAGCGCGGAAAAACTGCCGGACGCGGCACAAAGGGTCAGAACGCGCGCGCGGGCCGAAAGAAGCGCCCCGAGATGCGCGACATCATCAAAAAGCTTCCGAAACGCCGCGGGTACGGCAAGAATCGCGGACGCACAGTCAATCCCTCACGCAAAGACGCCATCCCGGTTTCACTCGCGGTTCTCCAGTCGCATTTTGAAGACGGAGCGGAAGTTACACCGAAGGGTTTGAATGAAAAGAGGATTATTCGCGCGCGCGGCCCGCTCTTTCCGCCGGTCAAAATAATGGGCGGCTCGATAAGCAAGAAATTGAATTTCAAAGGATGCGCGGTTTCCGCTACAGCACGCGCAGCAATTGAAAAAGCTGGTGGAACAATAACCATATGAAGTCCCAATCTACAAATGATAAGAATATTACAAATGGCTACAAATACTCGTGTTTCTTATTCGTAGTCATTCGTAGATTGGAATAAATTCGTAGATTGGTACATATCTTATGTTCGATACCTTCATTCGCAAGCTCAAACTCATCGTCACCGACGAGACACTTCGCAATCGAATTTTGTTCGTGTTGGGCGCTCTTGTCGTGTTCCGCTTGCTTGCGGCGATTCCTATTCCGGGCGTTGATGCAGGGGCATTGGAGAGATTCTTTTCCGGAAGTGCCGGACAATTCTTAGGATTGCTGAACGTATTTTCCGGCGGCGGATTCTCAAACCTTTCCATAATGATGATTGGAGTTTCTCCATTCATTACTGCGTCAATTGTTATGCAGCTGATGTCGGTTCTTTCTCCCTCGCTCAAAGCCATGTATCAGGAAGAAGGAGACTCCGGAAGAATGCGCTTCACGCAGTATTCGCGATATCTTACCGTACCGCTCGCCTTTATACAGGCATTCGGTTTTCTTGTTCTTTTACGCCAGAATGGCATTGTTCCGCAGATGGATTTTATTCACACCCTCACTAACGTGGTCGTGATTGCCGCAGGAGCGATCCTGCTCATGTGGATAGGGGAACTGATTACTGAATTCGGCGTCGGTAACGGAATCTCGCTACTGATATTTGCGGGAATAGTAGCGGGAATTCCCAACGCCATATCGCAATTTATTTTCACCTTTGATATTTCCCAATTGCCCGCATATTTGGGATTTGCGGCCGTTGCTCTCGTCATTGTGGCAGGAGTCGTCTACGTGACGGAAGCGGAAAGGCCTATCCCCGTTACCTACGCGAAGCGCATACGCGGTATGAAGGTCATGGGAGGCGTCTCCACATATTTGCCTATCCGCGTCAATCAAGCGGGAGTCATGCCGATAATTTTCGCGCTCTCAATCCTGCTTTTCCCGCAAATGATCGCGTCGTTCCTCGCACAAAGCTCAATAGCAATTGTTGCCGCCGTTGCATCGTGGATAGTCGCGGTTTTGGCGAACCAGTGGATATATGGAGCGTTGTATTTCGTAATGGTGTTTTTGTTCACATACTTCTATACGGCTATCACGTTCGAGCCAACACAAATCGCTAAAAATCTGCAAAAGAACGGAGCATTTATTCCCGGAGTACGTCCGGGAGTGATGACCTCGGAATATCTCGGCAATATCATTACGCGCATCACGCTCGTGGGTGCGCTCTTCCTCGGATTCCTGGCTATTTTGCCTATTATTTTGCAGGGAGTTACAGGAATTACAGCGGTTACTATCGGCGGCACGGCGCTTTTGATCGTTGTGTCCGTAGTTTTGGATGTCGTTAAGAAAGTTGATGCGCAAACTTCTATCCGCGAGTACTAACTCGCGGAATTTTTAATTTTTAATTCTCAATTTGCATTGAATTTTCAAGACCCAATTTTCAGGCGGACGCTTTTGGTCATTAAAATTTGAAAATTGATTGAAAATTGCAAATTGAAAATTGTTTATCGCATCGTATACTGTGCTATGCCTAAACAAGTAGTGGTTATTGCCGGTCCAACCGGGAGCGGGGAAACAACAATCACGAACGAAATCGTTAAGCGTTTCCCCGGTACGGCGAGCCGGCTCGTAACAGCGACAACTCGCAAACCAAGAGCGGATGAAAGGAATGGTAAAGATTACTATTTTATTACGCAGGACGAATTTTTACGGTATAAGCAAAATGGCGCCATTTTGGAGTCAACGTACATTCCGAACAGGAATACATATTACGGCACTTATGCATCTGATCTGAAAGAAAAAATCGATTCTCAAAAGATAGTAATAGTAAATCCCGACATTGTCGGTGCAAAATACTACAAGGCTAATTTTAGCGCGGCAACTATTTTTATCGTGCCGGAGAATATTGAGACCATAGAGCGCCGTCTTAGACAGAGGAATCCTGAACTTGCAGACGCAGACATTGCGAAGCGTCGAGAGAATGCGGAAGCGGAAATGAAAGATGAAAAGTCTTTTTACGATTACACCGTAGTGAATGCAGACGGAAAATTAAACGAAGCGGTTGAGCAGGTAGTGGCGATTCTTAGAAAAGAAGGATACGATCTCAAATAAATAACAGAAAATAAATAAAGAAAACACTTTCATCAACGTATAGTAAAAGGTATACTCTTAAAATATGACTCTATCCAAGCCTGTCACGCTGCTTTTCTTTGGCTCACAAGGCGCCGGCAAAGGCACCCAGGTGCAGCTGCTTGCGGATTACTTGAAGACCAAATCTGACCGAAAAGTTATTCGTATTGACATGGGCCACGAACTTCGCAAGTTGCGCGATACGGGAACGTACGCGGGCAAATTAACGGGCGAGATAATAGACAACGGAATCCGCATCTATGATTTCATGGCCATTTATCTTCAAACCAAATTGCTCATAGATAGTTTTACAGGCGAGGAACACATTATTGCTGATGGGCTTGCACGCGGTGACGACCAGACGCGCGCGTTCGACGACATGATGAAATTTTTCAAGCGCGATAATCTGCAGGTTGTCAATCTCGTCATTTCCGACGACACTGCGGTGAAGCGATTAATAAGCCGCGGGCGCAATGACGACACCGAGGAGGGAATTCGCAGGCGACTCGCATGGACGAAGACAGATGTGCTGCCGCAGCTCGATCTTCTTAAAAGCCGCGGCCGCGTTATCCATGAAATTAACGGAGAGCCGGAGGTGGCCGTTATACACAAGTCTATTCTCGTTGCCCTTGGGCTAAAACAATGAGCGAAGCGAATATGTTTTTAACGATCCGCCTAAATTTTTGGCCGTGCCGGAGTTATGCTAAACATCAATCACATGCCGAATTTTGAGCATTTTGCCACAAAGTTTCCGAAGTCAAAAATTTGGGCGGATATAAGAGTTTCTAAGCTCGCTATGCTCACTAAGAATCTCTAATATGATTGCCAGAACTGAAAAAGAAATATCAGCGTTGCGCGAGGGAGGCCGTCGCCTGGCGAAGCACCTTCGAATATTGAGTGAAATGGTTGAGCCGGGGATTACGCCGAAAGAGCTTGAGGACAATGCCCAGGAAATGGTCGCAAAAGACGGCGATGACCTGGCTTTTTTAGGTTACAAGACAGGCAAAAATGAGGAACCCTATCCGTCTGGCCTGTGCGTTTCTGTTAACGACATCATCGTACACAGCCCCGCCGCACTGAACCATACCGCGATACTCAATGGCGATATCGTTTGTCTGGACTTCGGCATCAGGCACGAAGGATTCTTTACCGATTCCGCGGTTACGGTAATAGCGGGCACGAAGCGCGACCCGGAGGATGTACGCTTGCTCAAGGGCACGCAGGAAGCGCTCGCAGCCGGCATTGCGAGGGCTATGATCGGGAACACGACTGGAGACATCGGTTATGCCGTGGAGCGTGTAGCAAAGAAATACCAGTTTGGATTCCCGCGAAATCTTTCCGGGCATGGCGTGGGACTTCGGGTTCACGAAGAACCGCATGTACCGAATTTTGGGGCTCCAGGAAGCGGCGTAAAACTCGAAGAAGGATTAGTGATTGCTATCGAGCCAATGATGACGCTCGGCTCGGGCGACCTTTATGTCGATAAAGACGGCCACTCGTATCGCACAAAAGACGGCTCGCGCACGGCGCACTGTGAACACACGATAATCGTAACCAAAAACGGCCCGGAGATTTTGACCAAAGAATAGGTTAGAATAACCGAATGAACATCTGTGTCTTTGGTTCTGTAAACGATGTAGAAAAGAAGTACGCACAAGCTACGGCTGGACTCGCGAAATTGATCGGAGAGAACGGCCATACCTTGATATATGGTGGTTCTGATAGGGGATTACTCAAGGTTCTAGCCAATGGCGTTCAAAGAGCCAACGGTAAAGTCGTAGGGATATCGGTTGAATTCTTGAAAGACCACGCGCGCAAAAATGCGGACGAGATGATAATCACGAAAGACATTAAGGAGCGGAAGGAAACGTTGCTTAAACGAGCAGACGTAATAATCGTGCTGGTTGGTGGAGTTGGTACCTTGGACGAAGTGACAGAAATTCTTGAACTAAAAAAACACAAAATGCACCAAAAGCTCGTAGTTATACTGAACACTGACAATTTCTACGAAGGGCTTAAAATTCAACTTGCAAAAATGGATGAAGAAGGATTTTTACCTTTTTCGCTCAAAGAACTTGTGTATTTTGCCGATACACCGGAAGAAGCGATAGGGTATATCGAGAAGAATCACAAATAGTTACGACATGACAAGAGGACAAAGGACAATCAATCAACAGGTGTCGATTGATTGTCCTACCGCAGAGCAATTTCATGTTAAGCCGAACTGTCTTTTGAGTTTATCAAAGCCATCAATATCTTCCGCGGTAACGAACGATACATAACGGGCGACTTTGTAAAACCTGCAGACATGCAGAACAGTTTCTTTGATTGGATACGGGTATATAAGAACCGACTGCTGATACTGCACCAGACCCATGCCGAGTAGAATCTTATTCAGGGCCTGACGTGCATACGAATCTGTTAGCGGAATGTCAAACATGATAAAATGCCACTTCCCGTTCCACTTGCGTGGCCTTGGTATTACAAGATTCGTAATGTGTTCGCGAGAAAGTATTTCCTGGCCTTTGTCGCTGACAGCATATCTAACTCCATGCTCCTCAAGATATCCTCGCTTCTTCAGTTCACGGATTTTTCGGCCCGCATACTTTCTATTTCTTTGGTTATCTCCAAGTGCCAATTCAGAAAGAAGTTTACTCATTGCTCGCGGAGATGGCACGGCACCGATACCAATAATAAGTGCGCCGATGGCTATCATCTTTAAGACTTGCACAGTTCGCTCGCGCCGACTTTTATTATTTAGAGTTTTTATATTGGGCGTTATCATTACGGTGCGTCAGGTACAATCCATCAACACCTGTTGATTGATTGTACCATGCAAATAATAAGTTAATAAGGATAAGAGGGCACGTACACAAGAACCTTTTTTTGAATTCTCGTATATAATCTAATCATGGATGTTTTGGTTATTGGTTCTGGGGGGAGAGAACATTCTCTCGCGTGGAAACTTAAGCAGTCTCCACGCATCGGGAAGCTCTACATTGCGCCGGGAAATGGCGGTACACGGCTCGTGGGTGAAAACGTACTGATTGATGCGATGGATTTTGAAGGTCTCGCGAAATTTGCAAAAGAGAAAAATATAGCTTTCACAGTTGTGGGTCCCGACAATCCATTGGGCGAAGGCATTGTCGATTTTTTCAAACAGCGCGGGTTGCGAGTGTGGGGGCCGGTGAAAGCTGCAGCGCACATTGAAGGTTCAAAGGCATTTGCGAAGCGCTTGATGAGAGAGGCGGGCGTGCCTACCGCAGAATTCGAGGTTTTCTCGAATCACGACGATGCGCTCTCGTATGTGCGAGAGCGCGGAGCGCCCATCGTTATCAAAGCGAGCGGGCTTTCCTTGGGGAAGGGGGTGTATGTCTGTTCGACTCTTGCGGAAGCTGAAGCCGCTCTCAATGAAATTATGGTAGAACGCGTTTTTAAAGATGCGGGCGACGAGGTTGTCATCGAGGAATATCTCGATGGACAGGAAATCTCCATTCACGCGCTTTCGGATGGAAAGGATTTTGTACTATTTCCGCCATCGCAGGACCACAAGCAGATAGGCGAAAATGATACTGGAAAAAATACGGGTGGCATGGGCGCAATAGTCCCCGTCCCGTGGGTTGGAGCGGAAGCTCTGAAAGATATAGAAACGCGCGTAGTGCGCCCCACGCTTCGCGCGCTTGCGGAACACGGTGCGCCGTTTGTCGGGATTTTGTATCCGGGTCTCAAAATGTCGTCGCAGGGACACAAAGTCCTTGAATTTAACGCGCGCTTTGGCGACCCGGAGTGCCAAGTTTACACGCGTCTCTTAAAGACAGACTTGCTAGATGCTTTGGAAGCGTCTGCCGATGGCAAACTAGGCAGTGCAAAAATTGAGTGGAATTCGGGATTCGCGGTAAATATTGTTCTTGCTTCCGGCGGATATCCCGATGCTTACAAAAAAGGATTCCCAATAACGGGAATAGAGGAAGCAGAAAAAGTCCCGGGTGTTGTCGTATTTCACTCCGGCACCTCAAATCAAGGGGAGTCCTTGATTACGGCGGGGGGACGCGTACTTGGAGTTTCTGCCGTGGGCGACACGCTCAAGGAGGCACTTGCGCGAGCGTACGAGGCCGTAGAGCTGATTCATTTTGAGGGAAAATATTTCCGCCGCGATATCGGCAGGAAGGCGCTTGCTATGCCGATGAGGTAGGTATCGGCATCTGTGGACGGAGTGATGATATAATTCAACGATGGTGGCATTGGCTACACACGAACCGCGCTTTATTGCAGAGCGTATCACTAAGACGGCGGAAAAATTCAAATCTCCGCAAGAGGAGCTTGCTTATTTACGCGAGCAGGTAAAAGAAAAGACGGGGGAATTAGAAACCGCAGAAAATCGCATCGAGAAGGACCGAATTGCAAAACGCGAAATCGCCGCGTACGCGGCGACGCCCGCGCACGCAGTTCTCCACGAGGAGGCAGTCATGCCGGAGCATGACACGATCCGGCACGCGCTGAACCTTGAACCGGAAGAGCACGATGCGCAAATGGACGGGCTTCTCAAGATTGTCGCCGAACATGGTATACGCAACGCACTTTCGGTGGCGGCTCGCATGAAAAATCCGCATTTGGAAGACGATTTGCACAGGATGCTGGTGCGCTACATTGCCGAAGGGCTTCCTGAAAAAGGATTTGCGCCGCCGGAAAAAGTGAAGCGCGCGCTTCACATGGTTCTTTTTGAGATACAACCGCAGGCGCATGGGGAAAAAGATGAGAAGCAGATGGGGCAGATGAAATTGGAGCAAATTCTTTCATCCTCCGAACAACTCTATGCGGGTCTCACGTCGCTCATATCTCGGGACGAAGGGTTCTCTCTTGAAATCGCGGTTCCGAACGGGTCCGAGGAAGCTTCCCTCTATCTCGGTGTTCCGCGCGCCAAGCAAGTCCTCGCCGAGCGCTTAATTTCATCAGTATTTCCGAACGCGCGTATTTCCGAGAGCCGCGGCGACTACAATATTTTTAATTATGAAGGGGAAAACGCCGGCGCGATAGGGAAGCTTGCCGACCACCCCGCCTTTCCTCTGAAGACTGCCGAGATGTTCGAGCACGACCCTATGAACGTATTGCTTTCCGCGTTTGCAAAGCTCGCTAAGCATGGGGAAGGCGCTGCTATCCAGTTTGTCGTAGGCAATGAAGGCGACAGATACAACAGACACTATAAGAAAATGATCCGCGTGATAGAAAAGGGTTGGCATATTTCTCGGGCGCTCCAAGTTCCGGAAACCGTTATTGGAGATTTTGCCTCTGAACTTGGAAGGGCAATTTTCATGCCGGAACTTTACAAAGAAGAAAAAGACAAGGAATATAGGCGCGCCACAGATCAAGTCGCAACGGAAGTCATCGGACGCAAAATTAAGAGTCGCATTGCCCCCGTGCTTATCCGTCTTGTGGCTTCGGCGCCTGATAAAAAACGCGCGCAGGATATTCTCCAGAATTTGATGGCGCCGTTCAACCAATACGACGACCCAAAGGGGAATCACATGGGCTTTAAAGAAGTAAGCAGTTGGAGCCTGCAGAGTTTTTTGCGCGATTACATATATCGCGCTTTCGACCGGTCAATTACGATGCCGCTTAGTCTTGCGGAGGTGACGACTATGTTCCACTTTACCGCCGAACGCGTTACGACCTCGCGCGAACTCAAGCGGGCGTTTGCCAAGCAGATGCCGGCGCCCGTCGCAATGGCTTCGGAAGGTGTTGTTCTTGGTATCAATCGATACGGTGCTACGGAAACTCCGGTTCGATTCGCACCAGCCGACCGCATGCGTCATTGCTACGTCATCGGGCAGACGGGTACAGGAAAAACGACGCTTATCAAGAACATGATTATTCAGGACATCAAGAACGGGGAAGGGGTCGCGTTCATAGACCCGCACGGAAACGACATCGAAGACATTCTCGCGGCAATTCCTCCGGAGCGAATGAACGATGTCATCTACTTTGACCCTGCCTACACAGCACGCCCGATGGGCCTCAACATGCTGGAATACGACCGCTCAAAGCCGGAAATGAAAACATTCGTGGTGGATGAAGTGTATGGGATTTTCCGTAAGCTCTATGCGGATGTTCCTGAAGCCTTCGGCCCGATGTTCGAGCAATACTATCGCAACGCCGTTCAACTCGTCGTCGAAGACCCGGAATCGGGTTCCACGTTCCTCGAAGTTCCGCGCGTATTTGCCGACCCCACATTCCGCGACCTCAAGATCTCGAAGTGCAAAAATCCGGTCATCATCCAATTCTGGCGGAAAATCGCCGAAGCGGCTGGCGGAGATGCTTCGCTCGAGAACGTGACACCGTACATTTCCAGCAAATTCGACGTCTTTCTCGCCAACGACATCATGCGGCCTATCGTCGCGCAGGAAAAATCCGCGTTCGACTTCCGAAAAATCATGGACGACAAGAAAATCTTCCTCGCGAACCTCTCAAAGGGGCGTTTAGGCGACAGGAACACTTCGCTCCTGGGGCTTGTTCTGGTTTCCAAATTCCTCCAGGCCGCATTCTCACGCATTGATTCGGTAGGCGGCAATCTTCCGGTGTTCTATCTCTACATCGACGAATTCCAGAACTTTGCGACACCCTCTATCGGAACTATTCTTTCCGAGGCGCGAAAATACAAACTCTCGCTCATCATCGCGCACCAGTTCATCGCGCAGTTAGACGAGAAAATACGCGATGCCGTCATCGGCAACGTCGGTACGAAAGCGGCATTCCGCGTAGGCACAACCGATGCCGAATTCCTTGCAAAGCAATTTGAACCGGGTTTCACCGCGCCCGATTTGGAAAATCTCCCTAACTACAACGCTGTGATGTCACTCCTTGTAAACGGGGTACCGGCGCGGCCGTTCACTATACAGACGGTGAAGCCGGAGGTTTCGGATTCCAGCAAAGTGCCAGCGCTCAAAGAACTTTCATATCTGACATACGGAAAAGACAGGGAAGAGATAGAGGCCGATATTCGCGCGCGATATGTCGAGGAGAAACCTGCCGACCCCATGATGCAGCCGTTTCAGTGATAGCTGAAATGTATGCAAGACGGCAAACTACTTCGCTTCGCAAATTCGTTTGGCGCGAAATACGTGCACATCAAAACCCTGTCCGGTCTATCAGGACTTTTTTGCCGCCCGCTTTGGGCATTTAGATTCGAGGCATTAAAGCGCATGGCGGGGCTTTATGCAGTGCAAAGGCTCGCGAAACATGCCTATAAGATGAGTTCCGGTTCGGAACAGGTTATTGCCTCTATCTACGATATCGAATACCAGGGCAACCGACCAAACTATATGTATTTGAATGCACTCCTTTTCCCGGAGCAATTTAATAAAATAACCGGCATTGCGGCGCCTAAACTCAATGATTTACAAATTATCGATATTGGAGCGGGAAGCAACGAACTCCTCCGTTTTTTACACCACCAGTTTGGCGTTAACAGCCGTCAATTACATGGTACAGACATAAGTCCGGCAAGTACCGCGATAATTCGCGCGAATGGTTTCCACGGATATACGGGAAGGATAGAACACCTAGGCTTCCCGACAAATCATTTTGATCTGGCATTTCTGTCGTATTTCCTAGACTTCGATACAGATCAGGAAAAGACATTCGAAGAGGCAGTTCGTATCACCAAACCAAACGGAGAAATTATTTTGGAAGGGAAATTTCCCGCATATCCTTTTGGAGTTCCTGCAGCTGATAGGAAACATCTCAATTTTCTTACAAAGGGCAAAGACGCGTGCGAAGATATAGAACTTGTTTTCCGGGCTTTAATGCAAATTGCCAGCGTACAGAATAAGAGTATTTCATTACAAAGAATAATACGCAGTGAGAGGTATGTATTTAGCCGATACGGATTATGCCGGTTGCCTTCGTTTTTCCTGGTGATGAAAATATCTGCGTCTCGACAGGTAGAAGATTAGTGGTATAATTACCAATAGTTAACGCTGTCCGGGTCTCTTGTAAAAGCAAGAGATTGGGCTCGGAAATGACAACAGCGACTCGTGCTTGTCCTGAGTTTATCGAAAGGCGTGTGCGGGTCCGGGTTCTCCCGTAACAGAGCAATCCCGCATCGGGATGAGATGGATGTTTCTGTAGACTGTTCACTGTCAACTGTAAACTATCCGAAATAAGGTGGTACCGCGGAAATCCGCCCTTACAGCACAAGGTATACTTGTGCGGTGAGGGCGGTTTTTATTTTTAGGAAGTGTTATGAGCGAAGCGAATTACATATTCCTAACCCAGCACCTTCGTTTCTTACTGAAACAAAGGTGCTGGGTGTAAGCTGTTTCTAAACTCGTAAACTCGTTAAGAAAAACTAACATGACAAAAGAAATTCCAAAAATCAAGATTTCGCAGAAACCGACATACGTCAAACTTGCGGACGGAGTGGACTTCTTCGAATTGTTCAGGAAAATCGAACGGCGATTTGATACCTGTTTTATTTTTGAATCATTGGGAGACGAAGGAAAATTCGCCCGCTACTCAATATTGGGTTTTGAGCCTGCACATCTGATTAGCGGCAGGGAAAAAACTTTGACCGTTGATGGAAAAGATTATTCCGTTGCGAATCCATACTACGCCCTGCGCGATACCATGCCCGCGCGCACTATCGGGAGAAATTACGACGGAGGGCTCGTCGGATACTTAAGCTATGAGGCGATTAATCTTATGGAACCCTCTCTCCACGTCAAAGTGCACGACACGTTCGACCAGTTCCTTTTTGGGGCCTATACGGACGGATTAATAATGGACAAGCAGACCGATGAACTGACATATTTTTATTACGAAACTGATAGAAGCGCGATACTGAAGGAAATAATTGCTTCCGAAATCAGCGCGGAGCCTTTCAGTGCGCAGTGCGTCGACGAAGGACTTTCGGAAACTGAACACGCGAAAATCGTGGAGGATGTGAAGGAGAAAATCAGAGAAGGGAAAACATTTCAGTGCGAAGTCGGATTCAAGACGAAATACAAGATTAAAGGCGATACGGTGAAAATCTATGAACGATTGAGAGAAATAAACCCGTCGCCGTTCATGTACTACCTCAAATTCCAAGGAAAAAGAATTATCGGCGCGAGTCCGGAATTATTGTTCTCATTGCGCGATGGGGAAATGACGACGCGGCCGCTCGCGGGAACGATCCGTCGAGGCGCCGATGAGAAGGAAGACCAGAAGCTCGCGCGCGAACTTGTGAACGACGAAAAAGAGCGCGCCGAGCACAACATGCTCGTGGACCTGCACAGAAATGACCTCGGAAAAGTGGCCAAATTCGGCACGGTGAAAATCCGCGACCTTATGACCGTTAAGAAGTTCAGCCATGTACAGCACATTTCGAGCGAGGTTGTTGGCACGATTCGCCCCGAGGAAGACATGTTTTCCGGTTTTGCGAGCCAATTTCCGATGGGAACGGTGTGCGGGACGCCGAAGATAGAGACCATAAAAATTATAGATGCTAACGAAAAAGAGGCGCGCGGACCGTATGGCGGAGGAGTTGGGCATTTTGGGTTCAACGGCGACTGCACATTCGCGCTCGCCCTGCGCTCGGTTTTCATTACCGGCGAAGATGCGTATACTCAAACATGCGGAGGCATCGTATACGACTCCGTTCCGAAAAAAGAGTACGAGGAGATTCAAAACAAATCCGCCGCGATGAAAGAGGTGCTTGGCGTTTCCGCAAAAAAAGTATGAAAGTCCTAATAATAGATAATTACGATTCGTTCACATTCAATCTCTACCAGTACGTGGGAGAGATACTTTCCGAGAACGGAGAGAAGTTCACATTGGATGTCGTGCGGAACGACGAAATAACGCTCGCGGAAATAGAAAAACGGAAGTACGACAAAATAATTATTTCTCCCGGCCCCGGAGACCCGCGCGACCCAAAATATTTCGGCGTATGCGCGGATGTCATTACAAAAATAGGGAAGACCACTCCGGTTCTCGGCGTGTGCCTTGGAATGCAGGGAATAGCATACTGCTTTGGCGGAGGTGTTGTGCGCGCACAAAAACCGATGCATGGAAAAACCAGTATTATCGAACATGACGGCAAGGGCGTGTTCAAGGGTTTGCCACAAAAATTGGAGGTGATGCGTTATCATTCGCTTATCGCTGAAAGAGCCACGTTGCCCTCATGTCTTGCGGTAACCGCGACATCGCTGGATACTGGAGAGATCATGGGCTTGCGGCATTTGGAATATCCGATAGAAGGAATCCAATTCCATCCTGAGTCGTTTGCGACGGAAGGCGGAAAACAATTGCTCGCGAATTTCATTGCGCGATAATAGGATAGACTCTACGTATGAATGCTACAGAAATCTTGAACACACTGGTTGAAAAGAAGGATCTCACATCTGCCGATGCGAGGCAGTTTCTTCTTGATGTGATGGAAGGAGTGATTTCCCCCGTGCAAACGGGAGCAATCTTGACTGCATTCCGCATGAAAGGGGAAAGCGTTGCCGAAGTGAAAGGATTGATAGAGGGCATGCGCGAGAAAATGCTTACGGTGCGCGCAAAGGATGCGATTGATGTCGTCGGCACGGGTGGCGACGGGACCGGCACATTTAATATTTCAACGGCCGCCGCATTCGTTGCCTGCGGTGCGGGTGCGAAAATTGCGAAGCACGGGAATCGCGCGGCGAGCAGTAAATGCGGGAGTGCCGATGTACTTGAAGCTCTCGGCGTGCGAATAGTACTTACGCCTACACAGGCGGAAGACGTATTTAGAAATGTAGGCATGGTCTTTTTGTTCGCGCCCCTCTACCATCCATCAATGAAGCAAGTTGTTTTGGTGCGCAAGGAACTCAAAATTCGCACGATTTTCAATGTTTTAGGGCCGTTCTCAAATCCGGCGAGCACCAAGCGGCAGCTTGTCGGCGTGCCGAATCTTGCACTTGCGGAAAAGTTGGCCGAGGTGGCGCGCGAGCTCGAATACAAACATTTGCTCATAGTGACGAGCGAGGACGGCATGGATGAGGTCAGCATCAGCGCCCCGACGCACGTTTTTGAGATTACCGAACGGCATGTAAAAAAGTACGCGATTGATCCGGCAAAGCTTGGATTTAAAAAGGCATCCATTTTGGAGCTTCAAAGCGGCGGACCTGAAGAAAATGCTGCGATGATTCGCGCAATTTTGAACGGTGAGAAAGGGCCGAAGCGCGACATTGTGGTTCTGAACGCCGCGCTCGGCCTTTACGTCGCTGGTATAGCAAAGACGCCGAAAGAGGGAATCGAACTTGCGGAGCGTTCATTGGATTCCGGCACTGCCCGAGAAGCGCTTGAGCGCCTCATAAAAGAGAGCAATTCCGTATGAATCCCGTTAGAAGTCGCGGAAGTTCACATGTGGTACATTCTCTATATGTTTAACATTGGTCGTATGCTTACAAGCAATAACTTCCGAGTCGGAAGCGTGAGCTTCCTACCTGCCCGCCAAAGCCAGAGCGGGGGAATCAATGATAGAAATGAATGCTATGTATTTATTAACTAACCAAGCCATCTTACTATCGCGGCTTCAGGCGATGGCAGGCGGGCTTCTAACGGGATGAAAACCGTCCGGATAACCCCGTTCAATAAGCCGGTGACTGCGACCATCGCCATTCCGGGTTCGAAAAGCTATACCAACAGGGCACTTCTTCTCGCCGCTCTCACAAAAGGCACAGTCACCATCAACAACCCGCTCGTTTCAGACGATACGCACGCGATGATAGCGTGCTTGCGGGAATTGGGGATACACTTCGCTTTTAAGGATGACATGCTTGCTCCGGAAGACATCGCGCGGCAGCCCGGTTCTCTAATAGTTACTTCCGACATAAGCGCGATACGAGAAGGCGAGTACCATCTCAACGCCAATCTCTCTGGAACAGCTATCCGTTTTGTTCTCGCGCTTTCCGCGATTGTTCCGGGTATCAAAATCATACGCGGCCGCGGCCGCCTCAACGAGCGTCCGATCGCACATCTCGTGGAATCCCTCGAGCAGCTCGGCGCGCGCATAGAATATGTAGACAAGCACGGCTATCCGCCGGTCAAGGTTCTTTCTTCGCATCTTGAGTCCGGAGTTGTGAAGATAAAAGGCACGGTCTCGAGCCAATTTCTTTCGGCCATTCTTATGATCGCGCCCTTGATCGGCGAGCTTCGCATTGACATAGTGGGTAATCAGATATCCAAGCCGTATATCGATATGACAATCGACGCCATGCGCTCGTTCGGCGTATCGGTAGAGAACGATGGTTACAAGCACTACTTCGTGCCTGCCGGACAGGCGTATCGCGCTACTGAACATACGGTAGAGGGTGATTTTTCGAGCGCCGCCTACTTCTTCGCCATTGCAGCTTTGACACGTTCAACCCTGACGCTCACCAATCTCAATCCGAAAACCTATCAAGCCGACATTCGCTTCTTGAAAATCCTTGAGGATATGGGGAACGAAGTCACCTATGGAGAGCACTCAATAACCATTACGGGCAAAGGCGTGAAAGCAGTTTCCGTTGACATGCAAGACTGTCCCGATCAGGCGCAGACTCTTTCTGTGCTCGCTGCGTTTGCGGATGGAACAACGACCATAAGAGGCGTGCAGTCGCTCCGCGTCAAAGAAACCGAACGCGTCGCCGCCATCGAAACAGAGCTCAAGAAGATGGGTATACGTGCCGAATCGACGCAGGACACGCTCACCGTGTACGGCGGCAAACCAAAGCCAGCCCGCATAGACACGTACGGCGACCACCGCATGGCGATGGCGTTCGCGGTTGCCGCCGCAAAATTGCCCGGCATGGAGATCGTAGATCCTGATGTCGTCACGAAGACCTTCCCGCGTTTTTGGAAATCGCTTGCGCTCGCCGGCGCCCCATTCTCCATCAGCTACGAGCATCCGAACATCATTCTTATCGGTATGCGCGGCGGCGGCAAGACCACGGTGGGGCGCTTGCTTGCGCAGAAACTCAATAAAGAGCTCATAGATATAGACGACCTAATAGAAGAGCGCGAGGGGATGAAGATAGCGGAGACAGTGCAGAAGCGCGGTTGGGAATATTTCAGGGACCGGGAATCAGAGATTGTATCGGAAGTTGGCAAGCAGAAAGACACTATCATTTCCACCGGCGGAGGCGTGATAGAGCGTCCGGAAAATGTCGCTGTTTTGAAGGAGAACGGCATTCTCATCTTCCTGAATGCGCCGGCGGATATCCTGGCGGAGCGAATTGAGCACGACCCCGGAAGGCCGGCTCTTACGAATGCAGCAAGCACGCGCGAAGAGATTGAGACGGTTCTCGCCGAGCGCAAAAAGCTCTATGAGGCTGCAGCAGATGAGATTGTTATGGACACCAATCTGACGCTGGAGCAGAAAACAGAGGAAGTGCTCGAGCGATTAGAAAGACGCGGTATTGTAGAAAAATAAGGGTTATTATAAGAAAATAAGAAACGAAGTGACTACATTTTCTATAACCCAGCACCTTTAATGTGGAATTAGTTACATTTGTAAACCACAAACAACAGATGTCACTCGCCGATTAAATGGTAGAATGAGCGTGAAAGGTGCTGGGTGTAAGATTTTCTAACTCGTAATTACTCGTAACAAAATCTAACATGGCAGGAAATTCATTCGGACAACTTTTTCGCATAACGACATTCGGCGAGTCGCACGGCGGGGCTGTGGGCGTTGTGGTAGACGGATGCCCGCCGGGTATTGAAATCACGGAAGAGGAAATCCAGGTGGCGCTTGATAGACGGCGACCGGGGCAAAGTAAAATAACGACTCCGAGAAAAGAGTCCGACAAAATTCACATTCTTTCTGGTTACTTTGAGGGGAAGACGACGGGTACGCCGATTCTCATGATGGTACTCAACGAAGACGCGAAGCCGGAGGATTATCTGGCTCTCAAAGATTTATATCGCCCATCGCATGCCGATTACACTTACGAAGCGAAATACGGGACTCGTGATTGGAGGGGGTCCGGCCGCGCTTCGGCGCGGGAAACTCTCGCGCGCGTTGCCGCTGGCGCTATCGCGCAGAAATATCTGTCCGCCATAGGCGGATCCGCCTCCGGCGGAAAACATTCCGGCGTCGAAATATTGAGCTACGTGACCCAGGTGGGCGATATCAAGGCCGAAGTGGATTTCAATGCGGTGAAGGCGGAAGACATTGAATCAAATATCATCCGCTGTCCCGACCAAAAAGTTGCCGAGAAGATGATCGAGCTTGTTGACGAGGTGCGAAAAGACGGCGATTCTATCGGTGGCATCATTCAGGGTGTCATCCGAAACGTACCCGCCGGTCTGGGCGAGCCTGTGTTCGACAAACTCAATTCAGACCTAGGGCGTGCCATGCTCTCAATCAACGCGGTTAAGGGATTCGACATCGGTCTCGGCTTTCGAAGCGTCGGCATGCGCGGAAGCGAACACAACGACCCGTTTTACACCGATAAAAACGGCAACATACACACAAAAACGAACAACGCCGGCGGCACCATAGGCGGGATTTCGAACGGAGAAACAATTCACTTCCGCGTTGTTTTCAAGCCGGTTTCAACGATACGCAAGGAACAAGAAACGGTGAAAATAGGAGGCGAAGCGACGAAGCTTGAGGCCTCCGGCCGCCACGACCCGTGTGTTCTTCCGCGCGCAGTTCCGATAGTAGACGCGATGTCAGCACTCGTCATCATGGATCACTTTTTGCGCAATCGTGCCCAAAATGGATAAGCATCTCAACCGTCAGGGCACGGAAGTTCTAAAAAATTGGCGCGCGGCTCTGCCATCTTTCGAGGTTAAAAATCAGCAAATTTGGCACGAATATTTGGATAATTGTATGGACGCTCATAAAAGAGAAGTTGCAAGATATGCAGCTAACTTCGCGAAATATCTAGACACGCACCCTAACTTCCCTCGAGCTGTGGGATTTGCGCATGCGGATTCGCTGCATGCTGGAACGACAACCTCGGAATCTGTACGAGATGCAATGGAATTGTTAGTAAAAGTATCTAAATGGGGGGATCTAATAAAAACACGTTTTACAGATGATTGGGAGCATAATGAGCCCTTACAAGGGTTTGATAATGTTGGACAATCCTAATCACTTACGGGAAAATAAAAATGGGGTACAAATTTCGACAAATATGATGCTAGTTCATTCTATATTGGGTGTTCCGTTACATCAGCGTTCGCACCAGAGGTTCAACATGTCCAATGCCGGAATTCTTAATTGCATTCACAAAAACACTGCCGGCGATGACTATATCGGCTACTTGTGCCAGCTCGGCGACATCTTCCTTTGATTTAACGCCGAAGCCGACGGCTATGGGGAGCTTGAAAATTTGTTTCAATTCTTTCACGAAATCAAACAGTTCTTTCGCGAATTTGCTGTTTGCTCCCGTGATTCCTTGGCGCGAGGTGCAATAGACGAATCCTCTTGAATCTTTTCCTCCAGAGGAGGATCCGCCTCCGGCGGATGCTAGTTGTTCCAGCCGTTCCTTTGGCACACCGGGCGAAACGACGGGAACAAAATACACGCCACATTCTTTGCAACTGTCGAAGAAGGTCTGACCTTCTTGAGTATCGAACGGGCAGTCCGGGACTATTAGGGCGCTTGCGCCCGCATCCGCAATAGATTTTACGAATTTGGGAATTCCGTATCTGAAAGGAATATTTACGTATGTCATCACTGCAACCGGCTTTCCAAGAGCCGCCACCTTTTTCAGAAGGGAAAGAGATTTTGCAACCGTCGCGCCTGCCTTTATTGCTTCTTCGCTCGCAACCGCGATTGCCGGACCATCGGCCATGGGGTCGGAAAAAGGAATTTGCAGTTCAATAATATCCGCTCCGCCTTTTACAAGAGCTTCCGCCACTTTTTCCGAATCCTCAATTGTGGGGTATCCGGCAATCATATGCGCCATGAAGAGAGGTTTTTTGCCTCTAGATTCCGAAAGTAGTGTTCCAAGGTTATTCATGGTGGTGAAATGCATCAAGGAGACACCTTGCACGCAAGGAGTCACCTTGATGCGACGCAGAGTAATTACTCATACCGATTGTACTCGTCCTTCAAAAATTCGCGGAAGCTTTCATCTTTGAACGCGCGGGCGAAGTTGAATAGGTCTTTGTCGCCGCGGCCGGAGAGAGTTGCGACCACTATGGAATTCTTTGGCATTTTGGGTGCGATTTTGCGCACTTCCGCGAGCGCGTGCGCGCTCTCAAGCGCGGAAATAACGCCTTCAAGCTTGGCGAAATAATCCACGGCAGAAACCGCTTCCGCATCAGTGGCATATGTCAGCTCGACACGGCCACTGGTGTAAAGCTCTGCAAGCTCGGGGCCGACCCCCGGGTAATCCAGACCGGCAGAGATGGAATGTGTGGGCGCGATTTGCCCCTCATCCGTTTGCAAGAAAAGAGATTTGTAACCCTGGAAAATGCCGAGCTCTCCGGCAATTTTGCGCGACGCATGTTCTCCCATTTTCTTTCCGACTCCTCCGGCTTCGACGCCGATAAGACGCACCGACTTTTCGGGAATGAAATCATAAAAACTTCCCATTGCATTTGAGCCTCCGCCGACGCATGCGACGATTGCGTCTGGAAGTTTATTTTCTCGTTCTGAAAGCTCCGCGCGAATCTCCCGCCCGATGACAGACTGGAAGTATCGGTTCATCTCGGGGTAGGGCGCCGGCCCCAAGACCGAGCCGATACAGTAGTGCGCTTCGTCTAAATGTTCCATCCAGAATTTGAGCGCCTCATTCACGGCATCTTTGAGCGTTTTGCTTCCGTATTCCACGGGTACGACTTTTGCGCCCAAGCGCTCCATAAGGAACACGTTGGGGCGTTGCCGCTTGATGTCATGGCTGCCCATAAAAACGACGCATTCAAGCCCTAATTTGGCGGCCGCAGTGGCGGTGGCAACGCCATGTTGGCCTGCGCCAGTTTCGGCAATGAGCATCGATTTCCCGAGGCGTTTTGCAAGAAGCCCTTGCCCGAGGCAGTGCGTTATTTTGTGCGCGCCCGTGTGATTTGCGCCCTCATTTTTGAGATAGACTTTTGCGCCCTGGCCGGTCAGTCCGCCGAGGTCGGCTGTCGCACGCGCGGCGAAAATGAGCGGCGTCGGACGGCCGGAGAAATTGCGAAGAAGGTCTTGGAATTCGCTTTGAAACGCTTCGTCTTTTTTTGCGCGCTCAAATTCTTCGGTGAGCTTCCTCAACGTATCCCATAACATTTCAGGAACGTATGCACCGCCGTATTTAATTTCTTTATTCATGAGTTTAGTGCCTGTTTCAATTCATTTATTTTTGCAATTGGGTCAGTGGCTTGCAGAACCGATGTACCTACCAGAATACCGCTAATGCCGCTTCGGCGCACCTTTTTTACGTCGTCTGCAGACCCAATTCCTGATTCGCTCACGACGAAGGTTCCTTTGGGAATTTTTGCCATTAGTTTTTCAGTAACGGCAATGTCGGTTTTGAAAGTCTTTAAGTCGCGATTATTTATTCCCATGATTTTTGCTCCCGCGCGGAGCGCTTTTTCGATGTCTTCCTCGTCGTGAACCTCAACGAGCGCATCAAGGCCTAGTTTGCTCCCGAGCTTAAGCAAATTCGCGAGTTCGCTCTCTGTCAGAATGGATGCAATCAATAAGAATGCGTCAGCCGGTAGAAGGAGCGTTTCGTAGACCTGATATTCGTCGATAATGAAATCTTTGCGCAGGATTGCTTGTGGGACGCGCCCGCGAACATCCCGAAGCAGTTCGTTGCTGCCACCGAAATATTCGGAATCGGTGAGAACAGAGATCACATCGGCATCGCTTTTTGAGTAGAGGTCTGCCATTTCAAGCGGAGACTCATCCATGATTTCTCCCATGGAAGGAGAGTGGGGCTTAATCTCGGCAATCAATACGGGGCCCTTCTTAAAAAGTTCGCGAAACGGACGCTTTTTGATAGTTACCTCGGCGGCCTCTTCTTGCAAAATTTCAAGCGGCCGAACAGCCTTTAAGGCCTCGACCTCGATTTTCTTGTTGTTCACTATTTCGTCTAGTATGCTCACCGTGTCATTATACATCTATGATTTTAAGAGTCTTCTAAGTACCATGTCCCAATCTGCAAATGATACGAATACTACGAATGGCTACAAATATTACATTGCTTTACATTTGTAGTTATTTGTAGATTGGAATACATTTGTATATTGGTATGAATGCTCTCGTGAAAATCTGCGGAATCATGGATATCGAAACTGCTCGTGCGGTGCTCGCGCGCGGAGCAGATATGCTCGGTTTTCACATCGAGCTCAAGCACGCGAGGAATCCTATCACCATCGAGAAAGCAGCCGACATTATTTCGCAATTGCCGAAAGATTCTACGCCGGTTTTGGTGACATCGGTTACTGACCCGGAAGAACTTATTGGGCTTGTTAAAAAAACGGGGGTCAAAGCCGTTCAAACGCATGCAGACGTAGATGGAATGCACAAAATCAAATCAGTACTTCCGAACATCAAATTATTTAAAGTGGTCAATGTGTACGACGAAAGCGCGATTGAGGAAGCGAAGAGCTATGAGGGTGCGGCAGACGGGCTCGTTCTTGACTCTGGAATTAAGGAGAATGGGCAGAAGGGTGGAACGGGGAAGACTCACGATTGGAACATCAGCAAAAGAATTGTGGAATCAATCAAGCTTCCGATAATTTTGGCCGGCGGCTTGAATCCCGATAACGTAGCCGATGCGGTGGAAAAAGTCCGCCCATACGGCGTCGATGTAAATTCTGGAGTATCAAATGCGGATGGAACAAAAGATTTGGAGAAAGTGAAGTTGTTTGTTAATTGGGCGAGAAAGTCTAACCTATAGCCAGGTATTGACAGACTGTCACTTAATGGTTAAGATTAAACGCATGAAAGGAGCGGCAACGGCCATAGCGATTCGCATTATCATTCGACCCACGATGGGGGTTTGATTTGCACGCCGTTGTTCCAAACAAAGACCAGCAAACCAGCCTCCCATCGGGAGGCTGGTTTAATATTAAAAATGATGTAACAATCTATCTTTATGCACACAGTTCAGACAGAGAAGGCACCCAAGGCAATCGGTCCGTATTCGCAGGCCACTGTGGCGGGGGATACGATATTTTGCTCGGGGCAGATTGCAATTGACCCGGCTACAGGAGAATTCGTAAAAGGAGGAATAAGGGAGCAAACCGAGCAGATATTCAAGAATCTTGGAGAAGTTCTTCGCGCCGCCGGCGTTGGCTTTGCCTCGGTCGCGAGCGTCAATGTGTATCTTCGCGACATGAATGATTTTAAAGACATGAACGAAGTGTATGCGGCTGTTTTTGGCGAGCATAAACCGGCGCGGGCTACGGTCGGCGTATCTTCTCTGCCGAAGAATGCGCGCATAGAAGTTTCGTGCATCGCCCTACGAGTCGCAGATTCACGCAAACCGTCTACAGGTGCCGACACCGGCCTTGTCGGCTAAAGACCTCGCAGATTTACGCAGATAAAAAATACACGCAAATTTACGCAGAACTAACGCAGATTAACGCAAATACAAAATACATGCAGATTTACGCAGAACTAACGCACATTAACGCAGATAAACTCCAATTCATATGAAACAATTTGATGTAAAAATGGTGGAAGAAGCGCGCGAACATTTGCGCGATGTGGTGAAAGAAACGCCTCTCCAATTGCACAAACCGCTTTCGGAAAGGTATGGCGCGAAGATTTATTTGAAGCGGGAAGATTTGCAGGTCGTTCGTTCATACAAACTGCGCGGGGCATACAACAGAATGCGCCTACTCACCGAGGCGGAGAAAAAGCGCGGCATCGTGTGCGCAAGCGCCGGAAATCATGCGCAGGGCGTGGCATTTAGCTGCAAAGCCCTGAAAACCCAAGGCGTGATTTACATGCCGCAGAACACCCCAAAGCAAAAGATTGACCGCGTGCGCACCCTCGGCGGCTCATACGTCACCATTGAACTTTATGGCGACACGTTCGATGAATCGTTTGCGGAAGCACAGAGTGTGTCGAAAAAGAAGGGAATGGTTTTGGTGCACCCATTCAACGACCCGTATGTAATTGCCGGACAAGGAACGGTGGGCGCGGAAATAATTGAACAGTTGTCTGCTGCCGGCATCGAGAAAGTTGATACAGTTGTTGTGCCAATCGGCGGCGGCGGATTGTGCGCGGGCATCGGCTCGTATCTCAAATCGAAGAATCCTTCGGTAAAAATAATCGGAGCGGAACCTGCCGGTGCGCCCTCAATGGACAAAGCGCTGAAAGCAGGCAAGGTTGTAACGCTCGAAAAACTGGACACGTTCGTTGACGGAGCGGCGGTGCGAACTGTTGGCGATCTCACGTTTCAACTCTGCAAGAAGGTTCTTGATAAATTACTTTTAGTGCCGGAAGGCAAGGTGTGCGAGACGATGATTTCTCTCTACCAGCGCGATGGCATTGTCGCGGAGCCGGCGGGCGCGCTTTCTATTGCCGCGCTCGAACAGCTTAAAGGAGAATTGTCCTCCGGAGGAGGATCCGCCTCCGGCGGAAAGGGAAAAACAGTCGTGTGTATTCTCTCCGGCGGTAACAACGACATCAGCCGATATCCCGAAATAATAGAACGCAGCCTTGTACACCAGGGGCTGAAACATTACTTCATCATAAATTTCTCCCAGAGGCCCGGCGCTCTTCGCCGATACTTAAACGAGGCACTCGGGCCAACGGATGACATTACTCTTTTTGAGTACACGAAGAAGAATAATCGCGAAAGCGGTCCGGCGCTCGTGGGAATCGAACTCGCGAAAAAAGAAGACCTAAAGCCATTGCTGAAGCGAATGGACGCTATCGGCATGTCGTATGAGCTTTTGAAGACTGACAGCCCCGTCTTTAAATTTATTATTTAGCGAATTTGGAGAAATGATTCCAGTTGCATATTGCTGTAGCAAATGCGGCCGCATTTGCTACAGCAATATGCTAGAAGTCGAGTTTATATCCGACCCTCGCGTGCTATTGCTCGAGAGCTAATCCAGCCCCATAATGCGTAGCCGTTTAGGCGGGCAAATGAACATTATGTCCACACTCACCATCAAGAATCTGCACGTTACGCTTGAAGCTAAGCCGATTTTGAACGGCATCAATTTGATTTTGCCGCAGGGCAAGACGCATGTGATTATGGGTCCGAACGGCTCGGGCAAATCTACGCTTGGCAACACAATACTTCGGCATCCAAGCTGCAAGATAGCGAGAGGCACAATAGCGTTCGGCAAAAACAAGCTTTCTTCGATGAAGACCGACGAAATCGCGCGCGCGGGCGTCTTGCTCGCTCTCCAGCATCCTCAGGCAGTCTCGGGAGTTTCAGTCACGAATCTGCTCACGATTGCTATACGGAAATTTTCTGTGAAACGGAAGGATTTCAAAATGGCGCATTTTCGCAACGATATAAAAGAGACCGCGAAAGCTCTCCACATACAGGACGAGTTTCTCTCGCGCTCCCTAAACGATGGGTTTTCGGGAGGAGAAAAAAAGAAAATGGAAATTCTGCAGTTGTCACTCTTGCCCGCCAAATGCGTCATAATTGACGAGATAGATTCGGGGCTGGATATCGACGCTCTAAAGCTTGTTGCCAAACAAATCACGAAACTTCGCGCGCGCGGCGTCTCCATCATTATCATCACGCACTACAACCGCATACTGCGGTGGATAAAGGCCGACAGAGTGCACATTTTGCACAAAGGAAAGATTATTAAATCCGGCACGCAGGCGCTCGCAAAAGACATCGAGAAAAATGGATATAGCGATTACATCTAGAAAATATATGAAGTCCCAATCTACAAATTTATTCCAATCTACGAATAACTACGAATACCAGGCTTCTTATATTTGTAGCCATTTGTAGTATTCGCATCATTCGTAAATTGGCACATGCTATGAAGACCCAAACCCAAGCACCTATCGGAGAACAAACAAAAGACGGCGGAGCAACAGCCATTCCGGATCGCTTCCTCTATCGCGCTAAAAAGGGGATTACGCGCGAGGTTGTTGAGGAAATTTCAACAATCAAAAATGAGCCGGCGTGGATGCGGGAATTGCGGCTCAAGTCATTCGAGGAATTTATGCGCCTGCCGGTTCCCACATGGGGGCCGGATTTGAGCGGTCTCCATTTCGATGAGATTACATACTACCAACGTACTGAAGAAGGGAGATACAAAAGCTGGGATGATGTGCCAGCCGATATTAAAAATACGTTTGAAAAAATCGGCGTACCTCAAGCCGAGCGCGCTTTTCTCGCCGGCGTCATCGGCCAGTACGAATCCGAAGGCTTCTATCAAAAGTTGCGCCCGAAATGGGAAGATAAAGGCGTTATCTTTTGCGACACTGATACTGCGGTCCAGAAATATCCCGAATTGGTAAAAGAATATTTTATGACGAAGTGCGTGAAGACCAGCGAGCACAAGCTTGCGGCTCTCCATGGGGCCGTGTGGTCGGGCGGGAGTTTCTTGTATGTGCCGAATGGCGTGCATGTAGACATGCCTCTCCAAACATATTTCCGCATGAACGCGCGTGCGTCTGGCCAATTTGAACACACGTTAATAATTGTCGATGAGGGTGCCTCGGTACAGTACATAGAAGGATGCACTGCGCCAATGTACAATACTTCGTCGCTTCATGCGGCGGTTGTAGAGATTTTCGTAAAAAAGGGAGCGCGATGCCGATACACGACGATTCAGAATTGGAGCAAGGATGTTTACAACCTGAATACGAAGCGCTCAATTGTGGAAGAAGATGGGATTCAAGAATGGGTTGGAGGGAGCATGGGAAGCAAGACGACAATGCTCTATCCGTGCTCGATTCTGCAAGGCCGCGGCGCGCGCGCCGAGCATCTGAACATCGCGGTCGCGGGCCCCGGTCAGCACAAAGACACTGGCGCGAAAGTCATTCATCTGGCTCCGCAGACATCTTCAACCGTTATCTCAAAAAGCATCAGTTTCGGCGGCGGCATCTCCACATATCGAGGCCAGCTCAAAATCGTGAAAGGTGCGAAGGGTGCCACCTCGCACGTGCAGTGCGACGCTCTGATGCCCGACAACATTTCAGTCTCCAATACTGTGCCGTATATAACTGTCGACGAAGAGGACGTGACTATCGGACACGAGGCGAAAATCGGCAGAATTTCCGAAGAGCAGGTGTTTTATCTAATGAGCCGCGGGCTTACCGAAGAGGAGGCTATTAACCTTGTAGTACAAGGGTTTATGGAGCCGGTTATAAAAACGCTTCCGCTCGAATATGCCGTTGAATTGAACCGGCTTATCCAGCTCGAAATGGAAGGCTCCCTTGGATGAATATCGTATGTCCCAATCTACAAATCATCCGAATACTACCTGCCCGCCGAAGCCTCGGCGCAGGCGGGCGAATGGCTACAAATGGCCGACCGGTCATTGGTCGGCACCTGTAGACGGTGAGCGTATTTTATTCGCAGTTATTTGTAGATTGGAATTCATTCGTTGATTGGCACATAACTATGGAAACTATTGACGTACATGTAGGAGTCGACGAAAAAAGAATTGTTCCTATCGTATGGTTGGGCCGTGGCGACCGCCATGTAAAAGCACGGATTCTAATGGATGCGCCCGGCGGGTCGGTCAAGGTACTTTGCATTTTCTTTGCGAAAAAGGGCATGTTCAAATTGGAGACCGAGGTTATTCACGACGCACCTAACACTTTTTCCCGAACTCTCGTCAAAGGCGTGCTGGATGGAGACGCTGTTGCAAACTACGAAGGGCTCGTCGTTATCAAGAAGGGAGCGAAAAACGCGGACGCGGATTTGAATGAACACGCAATTTTGCTTTCGCAGGGCGCGCGCGCGGGTGCAATTCCGCGGCTCGAAGTCTTGGAAAATGAAGTCAAGGCCGGACACGGCGCCACGGTGGGAAAAGTCGGCGAGGAGGAACTGTTTTATCTCGCGACTCGAGGACTTTCCCGCAAAGAGGCGAAGAAAATGATTGTGCGCGGATTTCTGGAGTCGTTTGTGGATGAGTTTCCTCCCGCGGAATCAAAAGAAATCCGTTCCGCATTATTAAAACTATGAAAGGACTTACGCAACATCTGAATCGTTATTGCGAGGCTTTGCCGAAGCAATCTAGGATTAGAGCCATAGAACCTGGATTGCTTCGCTCCGCTCGCAAAGACAGGCCGATGGGGTATGCATCGGCATCTGTAGACGAGAAGCTCGGTTTTGCGCTGTTTTTTGAGGTTCTTGCGTAGGTCCTATATGATTCCCAAAATCCGCAATCAATTTCCCATATTTCAAAAGCGAGGCCTGAAGCCCCTGGCGTATTTGGACAACGCGGCGACGACGCAGAAGCCCGCTACGGTTATTGAAGCGATGGACAAATTTTACCGCTCGCAGAATGCGCCGGTTCATCGCGGCGTGTACGCGCTTGCCGAAGGCGCGACTGCAGCGTACGAGAAAGTTCGCGACCAGGTAAAAGAATTTGTAAACGCAAAGCATCGCGAAGAAATCATATTTACTTCGGGAGCAACCGAGAGCATCAATGTCGTCGTTGCCGGATTATCCGAGGCTTTTTTGAAACGTGGAGACCGGATTTTGCTATCAGACATGGAGCATCACGCGATGATTGTGCCGTGGCAGGCCGCAGCCCGTCTACAGGTGTCGACCATTGATCGGTCGACCGCGCGGAAGAAATTGAAACTAGATTTTGTTCCGCTCAATAGCGAGGGAAGAATTGATATTGGCGCTTTCAAGAAATTATTGGCGAAGCACAAGCCGAAGTTTGTCGGCGTTACTCATGTTTCAAACGTACTGGGAACTGAGAATCCTGTTCGGGAGATGATCTCACTCGCGCACAAGGCAGGCGCGTTGGTGCTGGTGGACGCGGCGCAATCAATAGCGCACGGCGCGGTTGACGTGCAGGCGCTCGGGTGCGATTTCTTGGCCTTTTCCGGCCATAAAATGTACGGTCCGACGGGGATTGGCGTTTTGTACGGTAAAAAAGAACTGTTGGAGAAATTGCCGCCTCATAAATTCGGCGGCCACATGATAGCAGAAGTCACGCGCACAAAGACTACCTACGCGCCCTTGCCCGAGAAATTTGAAGGCGGGACGCCGCCCGTTGCCGAAGTTATCGGCTTGGGCGCGGCGATTTCATTTCTGCAAAGTATCGGATTGAATAACATTGCGAAATATGAAGGCAGTCTGACTGCCTACGCGCTCCGCGCACTCAAAAATGTTCCCGGCCTCGCACTGCTCGGCCCCGCGACAACGAAGGCGAGAGCGCCGATATTCAGTTTTACGATCAAAGGAATTCACGCGCACGATATTGCGACCCTGCTTGATAGAGAGGGGATTGCCGTTCGCGCCGGCCACCACTGCGCGCAGATTTTGCACGAGAGCCTTTCGCTTGATGCATCGGTGAGAGCTAGTCTTTGTATTTACAATACCGCCGAAGAGGTTGACCGATTGGTGAGTGCGCTCGTTACGATTCAAAGGAAATTTCAATAAAAAACTATATGTCCCAATCTACAAATCATCCGAATACTACCTGCCCGCCGAAGCCTCGGCGCAGGCGGGCGAATGGCTACAAATGGCCGACCGGTCATTGGTCGGCACCTGTAGACGGTGCGAGTTGTTCATTCGCAGTTATTTGTAGATTGGAATTCATTCGTTGATTGGTACAAGTATGGATAATAATGACATCTACAGAGAGGAAATAATGGAGCATTACCGAAATCCGCAAAATTTCGGCGTGATGAAAAATCCAACGTATGAAGCGGAAGCGGTAAATCCATTGTGCGGCGACAAAATTCGTTTACAGTTAAAGGTGAACAAGAAAGGTGTCGTTGAGAAAGTGCGTTTCAGCGGTTCGGGGTGTGCGCTTTCCGTTGCGTCCAGCTCTCAATTTACCGAATGGATGGTTGGCAAAACTGTCAAAAAACTAAAATCCACCGGCCCCGACCAGATTCAAGAATTAATGCGCGCCAAAATAGGACCGGCCAGGTTACCCTGCATGCTTCTTTCGCTATATGCACTTCAAAAGGCGGTAGCTGGAGAGTAGTCACCCATACCCTTGAATTGTCATTGTGAGCTATGCGAAGCAATCCAGGAAATTTGAATTCTTAAGGTGAGACCTTAAAGAGTCACTCCTAAGGTCTCACCTTGGGGAAGGATTCTGGCTTGCTCCGCTCCGCTCGCAATGACGCAAGATGCGCACCCAAGCTGGACTGGTACGTTTTCAGCTCTGGCGTATAATTAAAGCTAATGAAATCGCTTAAGCATCTTGTCGCGGCGGTATTCGGGTGCGTACTCTTCGTAGCCCCTTTTGCATTCGCAGACACACTGTCGATTGCCGTCCAATCGCTTTCTCCAACGGGTGCGGTACCTGCCGGCACAACTATCGCATTCACTATCGTGCCCACTGGTTTCACCTCGCGCATATACGTAATATCGGATGCCTTTGGCACATCAACTGTATCAAATAGCAACTTCAGCGTCGTCGGTGAGTTCTCTTGGACTCCGGCAGTAAGCGACGTAGGCACTCACCCGCTCACTATCAGCGCCTCTGATAATATTGGCAATGCGGCGAGTACGACCGCGACGATTGTCGTAATTCCGCCGCCCTCGATTTCGATCCAATCACTATCCCCCGGAACAACCGTTTTATCCGCCGCAAAACTTACGTTTACCGCGACTACATCGGGATTCACCAACCCGATTTTTTCCCTCGGTGATTCGTTCGGCGGAACCGCTGGGACAAGTATCAGGGATACAAACATTGATGCAGCGGGGAATTTCTCTTGGACTCCGGATGTGGATCAGCAAGGCGAACACCTTCTCACGGTATATGCCCGCGATTCTTTAGGCCGCAGTGCCTCAGTCAGTAAAACATTGCGCGTGGGCGCGGACCCGACGCTCACTATCCCGTCCGTCTCTCCATCGGGAAACATTACCCCCGGTCAGACCGTTACATTTACGACGAGCGCTGCGGGTTATTGGCCCACTACCTTTTCCGTCTCCGACGCGTTCACCGGTACAACATCATCCATAACGAACAGCAACATTAACGCGTCGGGGCTCTTCTCGTGGACGCCGCTCGCGAGCGATTTCGGAACGCATGTCATCAAAGTCATCGGAACGATAGGCTCATACGGACAATCCGCTTCAACGACGCAGACCATCGTCGTTCTGGGCCCCGGCGGAGTTGACCCCTCGTCGGCAGTTTCCGCTTCCAGTTCCGCTAGTGTCGCCAGTTCCACATCAGGCACCGCGAGCAGTACGGCGCTTTCCGCTCTGCTGGACCAAGTCGCCAAAGTTCAGGCTCAAATCGCCACTCTATCGACTCCAGCAAGCGCCGCGAATCCCGCGCCTTCTTCCGTCGGCATCTTCAGCGCAACTCTGCGCCCAGGGCAAACGAGCGATATCGTTTTACAATTGCAAAAAGTACTCGCGGAGCAAGGATTCCTAACGGCCGTTCCGAATGGCCACTTCGGGCCGGCCACGACCGCCGCCGTCAAGAAATTCCAAAAGGCGAACGGATTGCAGGCGGTCGGTATCGTCGGTCCCGCGACTCGCGCGGCTCTCAATGCGCTGCCACAGAGTTCCTCCGGAGCGGCGAACGCAAGTGGGGGCGCGAGCACGACGGCGGGAGATGCGTACGTCTTCAAGAATTTCATCGGCCTGCGCGACACTGGGACGGACGTTCTTGAACTCCAGAAGCGCCTCGCCGGGCTTGGATTTTTCTCGGGCTCGGCGACCGGATACTTCGGGAAAGTGACAGAAGCCGCAGTCAAGAAATTCCAAAACGCGAAAGGCATTAAAGCGGCCGGCTATGTCGGCCCGAGTACCCGCGCGGCTCTCAACCAGTAACCCATTCGCCTGTAGTTGAAAGTTAAAAAATATCGTTAAAAAGTGCGTTCAGTAGTTCTGGCTGCGCCATTCCGATGGATTTTGTAAAAAGCAAACTCTCGATTCCCAACCCGGATGAACCGATTTTCCTTGATTGTCTTTCATTTGGTGGGGGTGCGCCGAAAACATTATTGATATCCGGCATACATGGTAATGAAAAATCGGGACAGATTATCATTGGCGAATTAATGCAGAAATTGCCGACATTTATTGGCACATTAACTATCCTGCCGATCGCAAATCCCACAGGTTTTCTGGCAAATTCTCGCCAGGAAAGTACCTCTGGTCTCGATCTGAACAGACATTTCTTTGACGCAGTTGATGAGGGTCTCGCGCATGGAATCATCAGAAAGATTATCAGTATTGCAAAACAACATGATTGCGTTATTGACCTGCACAATTTCACTACCGCGGGCTTGATTCAAGTTGTCTCTAATCATGTTGGCCGTGCAGATCAGGTAGCGACCCTCTTCGATCCAGATGTGGTCCGCTCCTCACCCGCGGAGCATAAGAACCGAAAGACCGGAACATTGGCGCAGTATTTAAAAGAATCGCGCATCCCATACATTCTTCTCGAAGTACCAGTTGAGCATAAAGTGAGTCGAGAGCAGATAGACCGAATCGTATCTGGATTAATTGCTTATCTGCAGGGTCGTGAAAATAAAAATAATTTCAAAGCAATTGAATTTGATGAAATTCCCCATGTTGTAATAAATCTTATCAAATCAGAAAAAACAGGAGAGTTTATTAAAAACAAACAGCTTGCTCTCGGCAAAAAAATCTTGAAAGGGGATGTAGTAGGAGAGATGATTTCCGATAGAACAAGAAACTTTGTACGCAGCAATTTTACGGGGCTGGTGTGTGAAATGGATAATGATGAAATTCGCATCGTGCGAATCGGAGACACTCTGATCGGAATTGGTGAATCAAAGTGAACAACTCAAAAGTTCTCCATTAGAGAAAAAAATATCGAATGTTTGCTGGTTTTTGATACACTAAATGACCTATGACTATAAAGAAAGACATACGAGCGCGAACTGTCTCTAGTGGGGCAGGGAAAAAGAGCACAAAACCAACTAAAAAGAAGACCACAAAACAAATCATCGCCGCGGTTGAGGCAGTTTTGAAAGAATTTGAGCCCATGTTCACGGAACACGGAGGGGGCGCGGAACTCGTTGCCGTGGAGTCGGATTCGGTTATCTTGCGCTTGGTCGGAAATTGCCAAGGATGCGGATTGGCAGACCTTCACTTCGGCGTAAGCATGGATGAAAAGATAAAAAAGGTATTGCCGCAAATTAGGGAAATTACGTATTCATACTAGCCAGTTTCCGACGGAGCGCACACCTCGTCTGTACTGTCTGTACACGGTTATAAACAGTTTTCTCTATTCCAGTGTTTTGCAAAACACTGCAATAGGGTAAAATGGGAGCATGGCGGTAGATAGTAGTCAGTACAGAAATATCGAACGAATCGTGAAGGGGTTCGCTAATCACCGGCGCGTTCAGATTATGGATTTGCTGAAGCGCGAACCGGAGTTATCAGTAGAGGATATTTCCGAAAGGTTGGATATTGGATACGAAAATGCGTCCGACCATGTTCGCAAACTTGCGATTGCAGGTCTTGTGCTGAAGCGAAACGAGGGACCCAGTGTCCGACACAAACTAACGCCGCGCGGGGAGTCTATTCTAGTGTTTTGCAAAAGACTGCAATAGCGAGAAATTGAGTGACGGGGCGATAAAGTGTAAAAACGATAGCGCCGATTTTTTCTTTCAGTATCTTATTGCAGTGTTTTGCAAAACACTGCAATAAGAAAATAGGGGTTGAAAAGGGGGTTGAAAAGGGGGTTGATAAGGGAGTTGAAAAGCCTGTGGGAGGGGGTATCATTTATTCATGAGCAACTCTTTAAAGGGTTCGTGGGCGTGGGCGGCAATTATCATTAGTACGCTTATTATTCCGGTAGCTGCGATAGCGGCGGAGATTCGCACGGGCGAGTCGCCAACGCTTTCCGCGACAGAAACGGTAAATAACGACCTCTATCTCCTCGGCGGCAATATCTCAAGCGGCGGCACGGTGGTCGGCGATCTTGTTATCGGCGGAGGCAATGTTTCAGTTAATGGTCCGGTCTCGCAGGATGCTCTCATCGGCGGCGGCTCGATTGCTATTCTTTCGGATGTTGGCGATGATTTGCGCGTAGCGGGCGGTAACATTTCTATTGCCGGTAAAGTCGGAAAAGATATCGTAGTGGCGGGCGGACAAACGCAAATTTCCGGCAGTGTCGGCAGAGATGTGGTATGGGCAGGCGGTGCTCTCGCGGTAAACGCTCCGGTGGGAGGAAAGATGCAGTTAAAGGGCGGCGAAGTCGTCATCAATTCTCATGTGAGCGGAAATGTAATATTCACCGGCAACAAACTTACACTGGGCAAAGATGCTGTTATCGACGGCAATCTGGATTACGCAGCGGCATCGGAAGCCACTATTGAAACCGGCGCTGTGGTGAAAGGGAAGACGACCTTCACGCAGCTAACGAGTCCTGCAAAAAGTCCGATTACAAAAGAGGGCATAATCGCGATTCTGTCCGCTCTCTTCCTCGGTAAGTTCCTGGCTGCGCTTCTCTTCGCACTCGTACTCGGACTCTTATTCAAACGCTTTGCGTTCGCGGTTGTCGCGAGCGCAGCGGCACATCCGTTCCAAGAAATTGGCCGAGGATTCATCGTACTTATTGTTCTTCCGATAGCTTCTGTCATTGCGCTTGTAACGCTCATCGGCATTCCATTCGGCGTGCTGGGGCTCCTCCTCTTCGGGGCGCTTATGCTCACGGCTTCGGCGTGGGCGGCGGTGCTTCTCGGCGCATACGTGTATAAGAAATTCTACAAACAAGCGGAATATCAGCTCACATGGCAGACGATACTGCTCGGCGTGCTTATCTACACGTTGCTCGGACTTATCCCCGTGCTCGGCGGTCTCGCTAAATTCGTACTAGTTCTGATTGTTCTCGGTTCTTCCGCGAAGATTGTTTTTGAGGGTGCAAAAAGCTGGCGCTAAAAAAGAAAGCAATATCGGTACGGCTTGTCTTATGAACATTCTCACATTCTCAAGAATGTGAGAGTGTCATTGGAGACGGGTTGGGATTGGCGGTTGGTGGTTTGGTATAATTTTGGGATGGAAGATAAGACGGCGATTGATGTGTTAACAAAGCTGATTAGTAAGTATCCGCTTAGCGATGATGAGGCGGAGGCGGTGCGGTCGGCCATTGGGATTTTGGGCTGGTCTACGCTCATGAAGGGCAGGATGGAGAGCATGAAAAAGTCGCGCAATAAGCACTTGAGGGAAGATTAGCGGGTTATAATGCGGGAGCAGTTATGGATTCATACGCCTCATACCAGACCCTCATCAAGCCATCGTGGGCGCCGCCCGGCTGGATATTCGGACCGGTGTGGAGCGTGCTGTATATATTGATTGCGGTTTCGTTCGGGAAAGTGTTTTTTATGGCCTGGCAAAAAGAAATTCCGTTCCTGGTTGCTCTGCCATTTCTTCTGAATCTTGTCTTCAATTTCGCGTTCACGTGGATCCAATTCGGCCTGAAAAATAATGAGCTTGCTGCGGTGGACGTTGTTCTAGTGCTCGCGACGCTTATTTGGGCGATGCTCGCCATATATCCCTTTGCGCGCTGGATTACGTACATTCAAATCCCGTATCTTCTCTGGGTTTCTTTTGCGACAATTTTGCAGCTGACGGTAACTATTTTGAATAGATGAGCGAAAGCGAGAGGTCGAACCCGAGGAGACACCTTGCAAATGCCAAGGAGTCACCTCGGTGAGTCCGAAGTTAAGGCAGGAGTCACCTCGAGAATACGATGGGAACCGCTAGTATTCTTTTACAAACGTCAGCCACTTTTTGTACTTTGGATTTTCGCCTCTCGTTATTTTGAGGAATTCTTCGCGGATTTGTTTAGTGACTGGGCCGATGGAGTAGGCATCGGCATCTGTAGACGAACCACTAGCGGTTTTCATTTTCTTATTGTCTATCGAGGCGATGGCCGTCACTTCCGCGGCGGTGCCGGTGAAGAAACATTCGTCGGCAGAAAGCGCGTCTTTAACCGTTACCGCACGCTCCACCACTTTGTAGCCCAAGTCGCGCGCGAGGGTGATGACAGATTCGCGAGTAATGCCGGGGAGAATCGAGCCGAGTGCCGGCGTCGTAAGGGTCTTTCCCTTAACGATAAAGAAATTTTCGCCCGGGCCTTCGGCGATATTGCCCTTGTAGTCTAGTTGAAGCGCTTCGGTGAATCCGCGGTCTGTGGCCTCGCGGCCAGCGAGCATGGAGTTCACATAGTGGCCGCTGATTTTCGCTTTCACGCGGAGCGTTTGCGGATGGATGCGGAGCGTCTTTACCACTGTGATGCGAGCCGGCTCGTCGCCCAAGTAGGCGCCCCACGGCCATGCGGCGATAGCGACTTCGATAGGGCAGTTGGTGGGGAGCACGCGCACTTCGCCGAAACCGTAGTAGGCGATGGGGCGGATGTAGCACGACTTCAATTTATTCTTGCTCACCGTGTCTACCGCGGCCTGCATGAGCTGGGGGAGTGTATACGGCAAATCCATCCCGAGACTTTTGGCCGAGAAGATGAGGCGTTCCATGTGTCGTTTCAGGTGGAAGATGGCAGGACCTTTTTTTGTGTCGTACATGCGGATGCCCTCGAAAGCAGCAGTACCATAGTGGAGCGAGTGCGATAGCACATGGATTTTTGCGCTCTTCCATGGAACGAGCTTCCCATTAAACCAGATGTATTTTGTCGCTTGCATAGAGTGTACCAATCTACGAATCTATCCCAATCTACAAATAACTACAAATGTAAGATGTGTAATATTTGTAGCCATTCGTAGTATTCGTATCATTTGCAGATTGGGACTTCATAGTCACCTGATTATTACTTCAATCTCTCGATGACGCAAGATGTGAACTCATCGGTAGAAAGACTCGCTTCGCCCGGGGCCGCGAGGTCTTTCGTTTTCTTGCCTGCTTTCCATGCTGCGAGCACCGCTTCCTCAATTGCCTGCGCCTCTTTGTCTAGCTCGTAGGTGTAGCGCAGGAGCATCGCGAGCGAGAGGATTTGCGCGGTCGGGTTCGCGATTCCTTTCCCTGCAATGTCAGGCGCGGAGCCGTGGGCGGGTTCGTAAAGGCCGAATTTCTTTTCTCCGCCTTTGGCGGATATGCTGGCGGAAGGTACCAAGCCGAGAGAGCCGACGACGGCGCCGCCGAGGTCGCTTAAAATGTCGCCGAACATGTTGTCTGTCGCAATGACATCAAACGAAGCGGGTGAGCGAACGAGCTGTTGGGCCGCGTTGTCGACGAACATAAAATCCATGGCGACATCAAGGAACTCGAGCTGGATTTTGCGCGCGACTTCGCGCCAGAGACGCGACGTTTCCAGCACATTCGCTTTGTCGACGACGGTGAGTTTCTTTTTTCTCTTTTGCGCGGCCTGAAACGCGATGCGCACGACGTTCTCGATTTGTTTCCATGTGTAGCGGCTCGTTTCTTCCGCTGTAATTTCTCCATTCTCTTCAAAGCGGCGCATCGGGCCGAAGTAGAGACCGGCGATAAGTTCGCGCACGATTAAAACGTCGGTGCCTTTGATGAAGCGCTCCTGAAGCGGGCTAAAAGATTCCGTTCCGGGCCAGACTTTGAGCGGGCGCAGGTTGGCGAACAGATTGAATTTCTTGCGAAGCCCAAGGATGACGTTCTTTTCGGCATCTTTCCAGCGCGGGGATTCCTGGTCGGAAACATGACCGCCGACGGCGCCGAAGAGGATTGCGTCGGAAGCTTCACAGATTTTTATTGTCTCTTCCGGCAGGTGGACGCCGAATTTGTCGTACGCGAGGCCGCCGGTTAATCCTTCTTTTGTCTCAAATGTGTGGCCGCATTTCGCGCTGACTGCGTCCAAGACCTTGATTGCTGAGGCCATTATCTCGGGGCCGATGCCGTCGCCCGGCAGGACTGCTATGGTGCCGGTCTTGCTCATGTGTGTTTCTTTGCGCCGGTGGCGGATGCTTTCTGTTTTGATTTGTCGGTTTTAGATTGTTCCGAACGATTCAGTGCGCTCAAAAGAGCGCGCAGAGATGCGCCGACAATGTTGAAATCGGTGCCGACGCCGAAATATGCTTTGCCATGTTCATCGGCTATTTGAATGTAGGCGACGGCGCGCGCGTCTTCGCCTTTGCCGAGCGCGTGTTCCTCGTATGAGAGGAACGTGTAGTGGCCAGCGCCAGCGCGCTTGAGTGCTTTGCTGAAGGCATCGATAGGGCCGTTGCCGGTGTCTTTAACCGTGCGCTTTTTCCCGTCCTTTTTGATGACTGCAGAAATTGAGGTGACGTCGCCATTTAGGCCGCTCTGGTCGCTGATCTTGAAACTCTCGAGCGAGACTGGGCTCGAACGATTCAGATATTCATCCTCAAACGCTTTTCGGATTACTCCTGGCAGTACTTCTTGGCCGGTCGCGTCGGAAATGCGTTGGATCATCTTGCCCAACTCGGGGTGCATCGCCTTCGGTGTGTTGTAGCCGAACTCGACGCGCAGAATGTGCGCAACGCCTCCCTTGCCGGACTGGCTGTTGATGCGGATGACCGCCTCGTAGGTGTGGCCGACATCTTTGGGGTCCATCGGGATGTAGGGAACTTCCCAGAGAGTTTTCCCGGAATCTTTCATCGCACGGAAGCCCTTGTCTATCGCGTCTTGATGCGAGCCGGAAAATGCGGTAAAGACCAATTCGCCCGCGTATGGATGGCGCGGGGGGACGGTGAGGTCGGTGCATGATTCGTAGACTTCAATGCAGTGGTCCATATCGTGCAGGTCGAGTCCCGGGTCGATGCCCTGTGTGTGGAGATTGAGCGCGAGCGTGATGATGTCGACATTGCCGGTGCGCTCGCCGTTGCCGAAGAGCGTGCCTTCCACGCGTTCGGCGCCGGCCATGATGCCGAGCTCGGACGCAGCAACTGCGCTCCCGCGGTCGTTGTGGCAGTGAAGACTGATAATCGCTTTGTCGCGTGATTTGAAGTGTCGGCAGAACCACTCGATTTGGTCGGCGTAAATATTGGGGGTTGCGAGTTCAACCGTGTTGGGCAAATTGATGATGACCCTTTCTCCAGCTTTCGGTTTCCATTCATCGACGACTGCGTCGCACACCTCAACTGCGAAATCCAGCTCTGTTCCCATGAAGCTTTCGGGACTGTATTCGTAGAAGACATCCGTGCCATTAAGATATTTCTCGCTGTACTGGCGCGTCCATGCGGTTCCTTTGACGGCCAGCTCTTTTACCTCCTTCTTGCCCATTCGGAATACGACGCGGCGCTGGAGTTCCGAAGTGGAGTTGTACACGTGAATGAGCGCGCGCTTAGCTCCCACGAGCGAGCGGCACGTGGTTTCGATGAGGTGTTCGCGCGCTTGCGTCAGCACTTGGATGGTAACGTCGGCCGGAATCAACTTGCGCTCGATAAGCGTGCGGACAAAATCAAATTCCACCTGCGAAGCGGAAGGGAAGCCCACCTCGATTTCCTTGAATCCTATGTCCACGAGCAGTTTGAACATGTTGAGTTTCTGCTCAAGGTTCATCGGCGTTATGAGCGCCTGATTGCCGTCGCGCAAATCGACAGAGCACCAGCGAGGCGCTTTGGTTATGGTCTTGTTTGGCCACGTCCGGTCTTTGAGGCCGACGGGCGGAAACGAACGGTATTTTTTTGCTGAATTACGCATATTGTTTTGGTCTCACTAATATAGCAGAACTGGCTTTTCTTGCGAGAGGCGCGGCTACGTCTCGACCGTTTTCTCATCGAGATTTCATCTCTCCGCTCATTCGGTTATCCACATTCTAACATTTTGCAAAATGTTAGAATGTGGATAACATGCAAGCATGACAGGAGCGACTAACAATCCAACTAACTATCGGCGGCTTGAGAGGGTGGTAAAAGGTTTTGCGAATCACCGGCGGCTCGAAATTCTTAACCTGTTGCACAAAGAGCCGGAGCTTTCGGTTGAGGATATCGCCGAGCGATTGAACATCGGGTACGAGAATGCATCCGACCACCTGCGCAAGATGGCAATTGCAGGACTCATTCTGAAACGCTACGACGCGAGGAGCGTAAGGCATAAGCTAACCGCCCGTGCAGTTCACGTTCTAACATTTTGCAAAATGTTAGAATGAGAATGGTTAGAAAATGTGGGAGCGAGGTGAGAATTGAAAGCAAAAATGGTTTTGCTAGCAGTGGTTAGATTAGAAAACAAAAAACACCACCGTATGGTGGCGCTCTTTGGTGCGCCTGTCTTCAGCTTTGGGAATCCTTAGCCGAAAAGGGGCTTCCGCCCACAGGCACATTGCTCATATAGGCACATCCATGAATCGTCAATGAAAGGTCGCATGCCCCGAGCATTTATGCCTGATCTCTTGTGTTTTCGAACGATTTGATTTCCTTAGCGAAGCTTAAAGTGTATCCGATGTCATCAAGGCCTTCCATAAGGCACTTCTTAACGAACGGGTTGATTGCGAATGTGTGCGCCTGCTTTTTCCACGTGAGCGTTTGCTTTTCCAAATTTATACTTGCTTTCTCTTTAGGGTTTTTTTCGACGTCGGCATGCATCGCGTCTATCACTTCTCGGGGCAGTTCGACGAGGAGCAAGCCATTTTTTGCCGAATTATTTTTGAATATGTCGGCGAATGAGACCGCGATGACGGCAGTAAAGCCTGCGCCGATGATGGCCCAGGGCGCGTGTTCGCGTGAGGAACCGCAGCCGAAATTTTCATGCGCGAGAAGGATTTTTGCGCTCTTGTATTTCTTTTGGTTCAGGACGAAATCGGGCTTGGGCGTGAAGCCGTCATCCTCGTAGCGCAAATCCATGAAGAGGCGCATGCCGAATCCCTTTTTGTCGGTTGCCGTGAGAAAGCGCGCCGGAATTATCTGGTCGGTGTCGACATTGTCGCGCATCAGGGGTGCGAGCGTGGATGTGAGGTCTTTGAATTGAGATGATTTCATAGGTGTACCAATCTACAAATTTATTCCAATCTACAAATAACTACAAATGTTAAACCACGTGTATTCGTAGCCATTCGCCCGCCTGCGCCGAGGCTTCGGCGGGCAGGTAGTATTCGTATCATTTGTAGATTGGGACTTCATATCTTTATGTAGTCGCGGGAATCGCCGACAGCGCCTAGAATTGCGGCGACCGCGGCCATCGCGGGCGACATGAGGAGCGTGCGGGCTCCTCGGCCTTGGCGGCCGATGAAGTTGCGGTTTGAAGTGGAAGCGCAGTATTTTCCCGAAGGCACAAGGTCGCCATTCATGCCGATGCACATTGAGCAGCCAGCTTCGCGCCACTCACACCCGGCATCGAGAAATATTTTGTGGAGTCCCTCGGCTTCGGCCTGCTTTTTGACCTCGAATGAGCCGGGAACCGCGAAGACGGTGACGCCGGGAGCGATTTTTTTGCCTTTGAGGATATTCGCTTCTATGCGCAGGTCTTCAATGCGGGAGTTGGTGCAGCTGCCGAAAAATACGTAATCAATTTTTTGCCCGCGCATCATTTGGCCTCCCTTGAGCCCCATATACTCCAGTGCTTTTTTGATGTCCTCGTTTTCTTCTTTTGGGATTTTTTGGCTGATGCCGACAGACATGCCCGGGTTCGTACCCCATGTGACCATCGGCTCAATAGTAGCCGCATCAATGATGAGTTCTTCGTCGAATTTTGCGCCTTCATCGGATTGCCATGAGAGCCACTTCGCGATGGCCTGCTTTTTTTCGGCCGACCGGTCCATGGTCGGCACCTGTAGACGGCCATCATTTTTGAATTTCACGCGCTTTTCGAGGTAATCAATTGTGGTCTGGTCGGGAGCTATTATTCCCGCGCGCGCGCCGGCTTCGATACTCATATTGCAGATCGACATGCGCGCTTCCATCGAGAGGGCGCGGATGGCGCTCCCGCGATATTCAAAGGTATAGCCGGTTCCTCCGCCGATGCCGAGCTCGTGGATGATGCGCAGGATAATGTCTTTGGAATAGACGCCGGGCTTGAGCGAGCCGTTTACGGTGATTGCCATCGTTTTTGTTTTGTTCTGAAGCAGGCACTGTGTGGCGAGTACGTGCTCGACTTCCGACGTGCCGATGCCGAAGGCAAGCGCACCGAAAGCGCCGTGCGTGGATGTGTGGCTGTCTCCGCAGACGATTGTTTTTCCCGGTTGTGTGATACCAAGTTCCGGCCCGATGACGTGTACGATACCCTGATGCTCGCTGTCGAGACCGTAGAGCGTGATGCCATGCTTCTTGCAGTTCTTCGCCAGCATCTCTACTTGCTTTTGCGCCATGACGTCGGGCCACGGGAGCTTCTTGCGATTTGCGGAAGGCACCGAATGGTCCATGGTCGCGATGGTGAGGTCGGTACGGCGAACAGGCAGTTTGCGGTTGTGCAATCCGGTGAATGCCTGCGGCGTAGTAACCTCGTGGATTAGATGCAGGTCTATATACAATATAGTAGGTTCGCCCTTTGCTTCGCGCACCACATGCGCATCCCACAGCTTTTCGTACAGGGTCTTTTTTGTCGCCTTGCTTGTTGTTTCAGTTTTTGCTTTTGCCATACATTTAGTTGTACTTACTAATATAACAAACCTGGCCTCTCTTGCGAGAGGGAGGGGCTCAAAGGTACGAGGTTTTTTGACGGAAGATGAACCCGTACCGTCAAAAAACCTCGTACCTTCTCGTTGAAGCTGGGAGCGTCAAGGTGTCCCCTTCAAACACGGAGGTGAACTTCCGAGGACCTTTCCTTTTTTGTCGCTTGCGTATCTTGAGGGGGGGGTAGCATTACGGCATTAGAAATAAAAAGAAATGATTATTAAATGATATGAGTAAAAAAATTATAATCGATTTGATTGTTCTACTGGTAGTTGCGGGTTTTGGTTATTTTTACTTTAATAAAAATCAACAATCAAAATCTACATCAAACACACCAGCGACACAGGTTACTAGTCAAGTTACTACGCAACCCTCAACTTCAGCAACTAACAACGCTATTGACTGTGGCACTGATCAAAACTGCTTTACGAGAAACTATAAAACGTGTACGCCCGCAAAAGTCGGCGGTGGCGCTACGGTAATTAAGGGCGGGTCAATAAGTAACTGTGAGATTTATTTGGAAGGACCTTCTCTAACCGATGGAACAAGGATGCTTGGGATGAACTGTATCGTTGACGTCAGAGATTATGAAAAAGACACAGCGCAAGGATTTGCCAAGGGTGCAGTTATAAGTGGGTATATAACCTTCTTTAAATTAGCCAATTGCCAGGGTCCGTATTTAGATGATCTCAATAAAATGATTGAAAGAACGACAAGAGGACAATAGTATTACACAAAAACCCCGCGGATGCGGAGTTTCTATGAACCATTCCAAGGGTAGCCCTTTGAGTCCGACTACGAGTATTTTTTGTATACCTTATCGTGGTGGTCGAGGTCAATAAGGTATACCTCGCGTTCTCGTATCTCATACAAAAGGACAAATGAACCTTCAATATGAATGCGACGATAGTTTCGAAGAGAATGTCGTAACGGCTTGCCCAGTTCTGGATTCGCAACAATTTTTGGCAGGTGTTTTGCAAACGCGCGAACCAGATTCGGATTCTTTCGTTTTAAGGACCGAAGCACCTTCTCGAACCAAGGCGAGAAAGTCAGCCGATTCGGTTCTCGCTCGCGCATATATTATAGATGCTCCACAAAAGCGAGAGCGTCTTTCACAGAAGAAAAACGACGGCCTTTTCCTTTGTCAAGCAATTTTGACTCACGCTCAAGCAGCCGCATCTTTTGAGGAAGAATTTCATCAACGATTCCAATGGAGAATTGCCCCTCGGCAAAAGCTTTTGTGGCGAGCTTCAACACTGAAGCAAAGGGAATACCCTCGCGCTTGGCTCGTTCCATTGCGCGCGCCTTTACCTTCGAGTCTATATTAAATACCACCTGTGTAGTCATGCGTATAGTTTATATATAGCTTAAACATATGTCAAGACCGTATCATCATAGCCGATGCGGCCGCATCGGCTACGATGATACCGCATCCGCACTCCCTAAAACACAAAAACCCCGCGGATGCGGAGTTTCTATGGGCGGCCCCGAAAACGCCCTTTCCATCTTGCGGCACGCTCTCGAGTTTGTCTTTCAGTCTTTAGATTACCCTTACGCTCTAGCGCCCCGCAGTTAGCGGGGCGGCAAGGCGCGGCAGGCACGGCAAGCCTGGGTTTTACCAGGTGGGTGCTCTCAGCATTCACACCAAAAGCATGAAGCGATTCGAGCTCCCTAAGTTGTACCAGCAGGTGTGATACCTGTCGCTGGGTTAAGTATCCCGCGACATAAAAATTTGTAAAGGAAGTTGTTCACAGATACTTAATGCAAGATACACTCGCGTTTGGTCAAGGAAGAATTCCCTCCAACTCTTTTCCGTAAATGATATCTTCGTGCGAGACTTTGTAATCAATAAGCTCTTCTTTTTCGAACCAGTGGGGGATTTCCATTTCCGCTTCGGGAACAGAACCGGAAGCGTGGATGAGATTGCGTACGGCCCTGTCGTCTTGGTCTGACATTATGTAGGAATCCAGCACGAAGTCTCCGCGGATGGTTCCAACTTGCGCCGAGCGCGGTTCCGTGCCGCCTGTAATCTTGCGGACGAGCTCTACCGCGTGCGCGCCCTCCCACACCATGCAGATGACGGGGCCGGCTGTCATGTACTTTTTGAGATTTTTGAGAATTACCGCCGTAATCGCGAGCGGGTCTTCCGACGGTGGGGGAAGCCCCCGGTCGCGGTAGCTCTTAATCGTCTTTTCGCCCGTTACGCGCCGCCAATTCGGGTCTAGTGTGTAGTGGCCCTCGATTTGCTCTGTGGTAGGGATGACCATTTTGAGGCCAACCAACTTGAGGCCGAGCCGTTCGTATCGCACCATTATTTCGCCGATGAGCGAGCGCTGGATGCCATCGGGCTTGATGATAACGAGCGTGCGTTCTTTGCTGTGTTTATTCATAAGCACTACTTTATCATGAATTTACCTCGTCTGCGTCCACACGTTCATACGCGGAGTAATTTCCGCAGTGCCGCGTCCACGGCGCGACGCACCGGATGTTCTGCAACGCCTAGCTCACCGATAACAATCTTCTTTTGCAGTGTCGCGAGCTTATCGACTTTTATGACCGAATTTATTTTGAGGCCGTTCGCATGTGTCGCGGAGATGCGAACATCAAAAGGACTTTTCTGCTCGGCTCGCGAAGAAATGAATGCGACGATGCAATCATCGCCGCGCGATACGTGCAGTATAAGCGCGGGACGAACTTTCTGTCCCGAGAGGTCGGTGAAAGGGAATGGAATGAGGACAATGCGCCCTTTAGACATAGCGCTCCTTCAAATCGGAAGCGGAATAGATATCGGGCTCGTTCTCCAAAAAATCGAAGCTTCTGGAATACGCGTTCACATTCGTTATGTCGTCCAGCGCCGCATTGTAGAATCTGGGGAATCCAATGAGAACCGCATCAATCGAGTCGCGCCTGCCGATCGCAAAAACCTCACCGCGGTATTTCGCGCGATTCACAATGTCTCCGATGTGCTTGCGCGCGCTGGTTGTTGTGAGAATCTTCATGCACACATTGTACAAAATGTACAAAATTGTGCAAGCACTTGTAGAATCCAGCGATTTAGTAGACGCTTTTAGCACCTCTTCTTTTTCACTGCAACCTTGACCCGAGAAGCGCGTATCTCGTTGATTCTTACTCTCGGATGCCAGTAGCATTCCGGACACTCCCAATACTCGAAATGAGCATATGGCTTGGGGTCATAATTGTAGACATCGACTGTCCACGTTGGAGTGATGTTTGATTTGTGGAGCCCGCGATGCCTCATTTTGTCCAACTCCGATTTCCGATACATCGGAATTTTTCCAAAATAATGTCCGCCGCGATAGCTACGGTCTCTGTAGAAAACAACGTGCATGACCCTCTCGCATATCGAGCAGGGTATGTTCCGACGCCGGACTATCATGCGTTTTCCCATAACCTATACGATACCAATAAGTACAAAGTGGCGAAAGTGTCCAGAGCGTCTCGCGATTTTTGCATCCAGATACTTAGGTCTATAACTAAGTATCGGATACTGAAAATGTTGGTATGACTGCATATTGCTTTAGAAAATGCGGCCGCATTTGCTAAAGCAATACAAAGAAGCGGCAAGGGCGCCCCTTGGTACATTGACAACTAACTAGTAACTGCTGGTTACGGACTGTACGGTCATTTGCCTAGTGCCTATTGCCTGTGATACACTCGCGCGACACCTGCCCCGTTTGAAGTTCAGAAAACGCGTGGTTTTAATGCGACGAGGGGGTGCTTAAAGAATCCAAAAAACAATCACATACAACCATGATAACTTCTAATGGGGTGACCGCAGGAACACAAGACATTAAAACTCTGTTTGATGCAGGCGCACATTTTGGCTATTCGCGCACGCGCCGCCACCCAACAGCTTCGCCTTTCATTTTCGGCACTAAAGACCGCAACGACATTTTTGACCTTGAGCAAACCCAGAAGCGCCTCGAGGCGGCTTGCGAATTCGCGCGTTCTATCGCGGGTAATACTCCCGCTGTTGGCGCTCCGCAAGCTGGTGCGAAGTCTGTGAGTTCAAAACAGCTTCTCTTCGTCGGCGGCAAGAATGAGGCGGTTGATATCGTTAAGGAAGTCGCCCTGCGTATTGGCGCGCCGTATGTTGCCGGACGCTGGATAGGGGGCTCGCTCACGAATTTCAAGAATATCCGAAAGCGAATCGACCGTTTGGAAAAGCTTATGAGCGAACGTGACTCGGGCGAGCTTGAGAAGTACACGAAAAAAGAACGCCTTCTCATTGACCGGGAGATAACAGAGCTTCTTGCGCGCTTTGGCGGATTGGTGAAAATGCTTGACCTTCCGGCGGCGCTTTTCATCGTAGATACGAAGCGTGAGTTTACAGCGGTACGCGAGGCGAACCAGTTGGGAATTCCAGTCATCGGCCTTTCAAGCTCGGACTGCGACTTTTCTCAAGTGCAGTATCCGGTGCCGGCGAACGACACATCCGTGCGCAGTATCCGGCTCGTGGTGAACGCGATTGCGGAGGCATACGAGAAGGGGAAGTCCCAATCTGCGAATGATGCGAATGCTACAAATATCCACAAATAACACCACGTCATATTCGTGGTAATTTGTAGATTGGAATGTATTTGTAGATTGGAACATCTTATGGAAATAACTACTGAACTCATTAAATCTTTACGAGATGAGACCGGCGTTTCAGTCATGCAGTGCAAGAAAGCTCTGCAGGAGGCTGGTGGCGACATGGAGAAGGCGAAAGTAATTCTTCGCAAACAGAGTTCCTCGATAGCGTCGAAGAAATCCGGCCGCGCGCTCGGCGCTGGGGTCGCGAGCGCCTACACGCATGCCGGCGGAAGCGTCGTCGGAGCGGTCGTTCTCGCGTGCGAGACCGACTTCGTCGCGAAGAACGAGGAATTTGCGAAATTGGCATACGGAATCGCGATGCATGTCGCAGCGATGAACCCGCAGTTCAGGTCGCGCGCGGACGTGAAAGATGCAGACAAGCGGGCGGCTCTGGAAGTGTTTGAAAAAGAAGCCGAGAGTCTTCCCGAGGCGGTGCGAGTGCGCGCGGTTGAGGGCAAGATCGAGAGCTACCTCAAAGAACGCATACTTCTGGAACAGTCGTATGTAAAAGACCCGACGATAACGATTCGCGGGCTCATAGATTCAGCCATTCAGAAATTCGGCGAGAAGATAGAAGTAGTCAGATTCGAACGTCTTTCAGTGAAATAACCTATGTCCCAATATACAAATCATCCGAATACTACAAATGGCTACAAATGGCCGACCGGTCATTGGTCGGCACCTGTAGACGGTGAGCGTATTTTATTCGCAGTTATTTGTAGATTGGAATTCATTCGTTGATTGGCACTTTATGCTTTTCGCATCCGTAATCTTTTTTCTGTCACTGCTCGGAATCGTCGGCCTGTTCGTCGTGAAGCAGTTTGAGGAACGCAGTCAAAAGGTGCTTTCTCCCAACTTACGCAAAATAGCAGACGAAAAAGCAATAGAACTTAAGGAGCGCATTCTGGAAAAAAGGGAAGAGCTATCAAAACTCCCCGGCATTCTTTTGCTTTTGTCCCGCATGGCTATACACTGGGGCGCGCTCGAGGCGGCGCGATTCGCGCGATACCTTGAAACGCAGGCACATCGTTTGGCAGACCTCGTTTCCCACAAACACAATTTCGAAAAGAAGGAAACACACTCGGAATTCTTGAAGCAGGTGAGCGAGCATCCATTACGCAATGGCAAGGATTCTGGCGCGAACAGTGGTCAGAACGGCGCGGAAAGATTATAGTAGTCTCACGCCGCCTTAGTCCCGACGCGTAAAGCGGTCGGGATCCCGACTGAAACGTCGGGACTCAGTAAGATGGTGAATGCCGCCTTAGCTCAGCTCCGACGCCCTGTGGGGTCGGGGAGCCGACCGAAGCGTCGGCTTTGGTAGTAAAAGATTGTTCTTTAGATATTAGATAAGCCGCCTTAGCTCAGTTGGTAGAGCAACACTTTTGTAAAGTGAAGGTCCCCAGTTCGAGTCTGGGAGGCGGCTCTAAGGCGAAGCGTAAGAGACGACTCCCAGACTGGGAGGGGGTCGGGGAACGGGAGTTCCTCGTGTCGGAAGGATTGGGAAAACCGAGAGTTTCCCAGATGTCTGCGGAGGCGGCTCAAAGAAATTGTTGATATAATTTAGGGATGAAAATCTGGGCGGAGGAGTTCGATATTTTCGGTATTCTTAGCATGGGTATATGATGCCGTATCTCACATGGTGTACATAAAGGCGCGGGTGAAAACGGGGCAGAAAAAGGAGAGCATTGAACTTATTTCGAGAGATGTTTTTAAGATTGCGGTAAAAGAAAAAGCGGAAAGAAATTCCGCGAACGCTAGAGTAATAAAAATAATAGCGGAGAAGCTCGGCGTCCCAGCGAAAAAAGTGCGAATAATAAGCGGGCATCACGCCCCGTCAAAGATGTTATCTGTAGCGGAGTAGCGCCCTCGGACTCTGTAATTCGCGATTTTACAGTTTTACACGCTCAACCATTCAAACATCCCTATCTTGCGCGGTAGCGCGAGATAGGGATGTTGGGAAATGTGAAATGCAATGGACATCGAAAGCTAAAGGGCAAAAATGAATCAATCGCATTTCTATCTCTCGCATCATCCCAAGCCGAAGTGTTTTTTTATCCAACCGTCGTTCTCTATCGAATCAACAATGACATACAGTAAATCCTTGCCGAGCCGCATATCCGACTTAATTAGAACAATCAACTCCTCGCAGTCGTAGGGAAATACCCACACGCTGTCCTGCAATCGAAGGAACCCGCACTCGCGCAACAACCGTCTTACACTGTCCCTCGTGTTTTTGCGTTTCTGCGGGATGTCAAACATGACCAGTCTGTAACGCTTGTCCCACCGTTTGCCCTGTATGACATCGAGTCGCGCTTTTTCATGCTCGAGCAACAGAGCGCGTCTTCCAGCATCAGTAATCTCAATCCATTTCTTTCCATTTTTCAAAATGAATCGCACGTAGCCCTTTATGGCGAGACGAGAAGAGGCAGTGCGAGCTTGAAAGGCCAGTTTGTATCGCTTTCTTCCCATGAGACCGGGAACCGCCTGAAAGATATTTGGCGCAATCATAGTCACGGCAAGAATGCCCGCGATTCCTATCGCGGCAAGAACTGCCTGCTGAATGTTCTCCTTCTTTCGGCGTTTTCGGGATTTCTCCTCAATCTGTCCCACATCCCTATCTTACGCTACCGCGCAAGATAGGGATGTTTGTTTTTTCTAGGGTTGTGGATAGTGATGAGGTTAAGAAAAGAGACGGTGCTACAATCTCAAATATGAGCAGCCCTGGGAATGAAGAGAATCAGGGGGAACCCTTGATTTCGGTAGCCCGCCGCTCCATTTATCGCAAGTGGTGGTTTTGGGTTATTGCCGTGCCGTTCTGGCTTTTTGTCGCCCTGCTTATTTATCGCCTTCCTTTTGTATTGGAGCAAGAAAAAACACAAGAAGTAGTCGCGCAAATTCACGCGCAAAAACTCACGCTCGCAGACGTAATGGGCGAGAATCTCCCGCCGCCGCCCGACCCCGCGCAAGTTGACGCGACTGTTGAGGGAATAGACGCAAACGGAAACGGCATCCGCGACGATGTCGAACTTGCGATTTTTAAGAAATATCCTAACGAGGCAAAAATCCGCGCCGCCGAGTTGCAGTATGCTAAGGCGTTGCAGATGGAATTAACGCAGGTGTTTAATTCGGAGACTTGGGTAGCTGTTGCACAAAAGAGGGGACAAGGTTTTGGTTGTGTGTTTGATGCCTTGGATGGAAATACGGATTATTCTAAAAAAGTAACGGAGGTGGAAGATTTGGTTAGGAACACGAAGGACCGAAAACAGAAATATTCCAACCTCGATGCGTACCGGACGTCTTTCAAGGTTCTGTCAGGACAAGATTGTGACGTAGGGACGTAATATTGGTGTGAAGAAAGTGACATTAACTCTTGTATTTCTTGTTGTTTTGACTCCGTCATATGTTTTTGCTGTTTGCGAGCCGAATGGAACAACGGTTGTGTATGTAAATGGTATCTGGACCAATAAAGAAGATGCTGATAAAGATACTTATGCGCTCACAAAACAGTTTGAAAAGAAAGGTAAAGAAACTGATGTTCAATTTATTAACGGCTACAATCCACCCCACATCGGCGGTTTTGGAGATACGCTTCAATCAATAGCTCAAGCTTTCGGCAATTCAATCTCGGATTTTGACCGCGATACCATCTTGATGCAAATTCATCCGCAGGTTTCCACTCGCAAAATACTTCTTCTCGGACATTCGCAGGGGACTTTCTACACCAATGCGCTCTATCAGTATTTTCTCAATAACGGAGTGCCGGTAGAATCGCTGGCCGTATACAATCTTGCTACTCCGGCCGACCGCGTAGAAGGCGGAGGCGCGTATCTCACTTCTACGAACGACAGAGTGATTAACGGAATTCGCCCATGGATGGCTAAGGCAGGCGCACCGGCGCCGCTTCCAGCGAACATAACCATTCCTCTTCCACCAAATGAAATAAGCGAAAAAGCTGGCGGACATCATTTTAGTAGCAGTTATCTTGCCGGTGAACCCGATAGAATCGTCGCCGACATTTCACGCGCGCTCGGAAACTTAAAAACCAGCGCTTCCACTGTTTCCGAGGGATGCTTTAATCCGCCTCCTAAGACTATCGCGCACAAAACGAAAGCTGTCGTGTTTGCTATCGCTGACCCTGTCGCGCAAGCGATAAAAACCGCCGACGTTGCTGTTGTAAACGCGATTGATGGAGCGGCTTCCGCGACTGGCCGCGCCCTCGGTACCGGAATAATTATTACAGGAAAAGCAATCGTTTATACGGCTAATGTTGTAACAAATGCAGTCGTAGTCGCGGCGCAGAAAGCGGCCGCGGCCGCGGCATACGCGGCCGCCCAAATAAGAAAAGTGTTCGCAACCGCGACTTCGGCCGCCGGCAAAGCAGGCGCGGCGAGCCAAGTCGCCGCGATCTCTCCCGCATTACTCAAGATGTCTTCGCCGCCTCCGGCGCCGGCCCCTGCTAAACCCGCGCCCACTGTTGCCCCCGCGCCGCCAACTCCAAAAACAGTCGCAGTCGTTGCTCCAATAACGCCCAAAGCTCCGGCTTCGCCACCGCCACCGCCACCGCCTCCGCCAGTTTCGCCACCGCCCGCGCCTTCACCGAGCCAGCCGAAAATGATTGTTCCGCTGGGGTCGGGGTTGCCGCTCATCGGTGTTTCTCCCGGCTTCGGGGGAGGCGGGGGAGGCGCGGCTCCAAGTCCGGTCGCGGCGCCGGTATCCGTTTCCGTTCCACTCGCTGTCCAAGCGCCCCTCGAAGGGGCGTTTTTCGCGACATCACCAGTTACGTTTTCCGGCACGACGAATTCCGGCTACTCGGTAGTCGCTTCATACGCGGGCGGAACAGTGGCAACCGTTGCCGATTCGGGCGGCGATTGGTCCATAGCTCTCTCGTTGCCGGAAGGGACAATTTCAATCGGCGTGGTCGCGGCCGATGGCGCGGGAAACACATCCGATGCGATTACGCGTACGGTTATCGTTGGCACGGCGCCCTCCGCGTTTGTTTCTGAATGCTCGGCGTCTCTATCAACGCTGTTTTGTCTCATACCAACCACCAGCGCGACACTCGCTTGGTCGCCTGTCGCAGGCACAGAGTATTACGCGTACGCGGTGAACGGCGCGACCGTGGCGACTACATCAGGAACGAATGTCGCGCTCTCCTTGGCCGCGAACGCTTCAACCACTCTCTCTGTTGGTGCGTACAACGCGGCGGGAAATGCCGCGACCTCTACCCCCGTGGATGTCTACGTCGCGACACAGCCGTTAATAATCAATGAAATTGCGTGGGCGGGAACGCAAGCAGAAGCGAGCGATGAATGGATAGAATTAAAAAACAACTCGCTGTACGCGCTTGCGCTTTCGCGCTTTGCGCTTGTTTCCGCGGATGGGTCTCCATCATACATACAGCTCTCCGGCGCGATTACGCAAGGCGGATATTATCTTATTGAGCGGCGTGAAGAAGCGACAAGTGTCGCTGGAAATATTATCCTTGCCTTTGATGAACTTTCAAACGACGGCGAAGAGTTGCGGCTGGAGTGGGGAAGCGGAAGCGCGACGACCACAGTTGACGGCACGCCCGCAGTTTCCCTGTGCGGGGGCTGGTGTTCCGGAGTCTCTGGCGCTATTTTCGCCCCTGATTTAATTAATCCGATGACCATGGAGCGCGATTCGAATCCGGGTGATGCGACCGCGGACAATTGGCATAGAGGCATAAGTACGGCGGCTTCCGCTGAAACAGACGCGTCAGGCAATACGATTTCAGGCACTCCTCGCGCGGAAAACAGCATGGGCGGGGATATGCCAACCCCGCCGGCGCCGATTGGGGTTATGTAGGGGGGTTGCGAGTTTTCCACATCCACATTGACAGATACCCCCTGGGGGGTATACTAGCGCTATTATTGGCACATTAGTTTCGCATCCTCTACTAACTACTACCTGTAACCTATAACCTGCTACCTATCTCTATGATGTACTACTACGGAAATTACGATGGCGGATTCTTTCCGTTTCATTTCTTGGGTTTTATCGGAATGCTCGCGTTCTGGGCTCTCGTCATCGCGGGCATCGTTTGGCTTGTGCGCAACACCAATACCGGCAATGGTACTTCGCGTGAGTCGGCTCTCGACATCCTAAAGACTCGCTATGCGAAGGGCGAGATTACGAGGGAACAGTTTGAAAGCATGAAAAAGGATATTCACGCATAACCAAGTATGAAAACGGACACTGTGCGGCGATTGAATATAATCGAGGGCCAGGTGAGAGGACTTCGCGAGATGATAGAAAAAGATGCGTATTGTATCGATGTCATCACGCAGAGTTCAGCGGTAAAGCAGGGATTGTCAAATGTGGAAGACTTGATACTGCAGGACCACTTATCAACCTGCTTGGTGAAGCAGATAAAAAACGGCAGCGCGAAAAAGGCGGTCGGAGAAATTATCAATGTTTATAAGCTCAAGAGGAAATAGGTGTCAGGTGTCAGGTTACAGGTTCCAGCAAAAATACTAAATGCAAGTCATGAAATCAAATACTTTCAAACTCCGGGGAATGCACCCCGGTACCATCCGCCTCCAGCGGAGCTACGGGGCAGGTTGCGCTTCAATTTTATGATCAATAAGACGCTTAACATAAGGGGCATGCATTGCGCCAGCTGTGCGGCGATTATCGAAAAGACGCTAAAGAAAGTCGAAGGCGTGCAATCCGTGGAAGTTAATTACGGCACCGAGGCGGCGAAAATCTCATACGACGAGGTAAAAACAAATCCGCATCATCTTTCGGAAAAAATAAAGCCGCTCGGATACTCTTTCATTCAGCCGAAAGCAAGAGAGGGGATGTCGGCGCACACTTCGACTTCGCTCAGTGCGAGTGAAATGGGAATGTCGGAGGATGAGCACGCGGCTCATCTTGGGCTTAACCAATCAAAGGAAGAAAAGCTCGCTGAAATCGCCGATTTGAAATGGAAGGTAGTTTCAGCTGTACCGCTCTCAATTATAAGCGCACTCATTTTGGGGTGGGATGTTCTATCTCAATTTGGCACTGTCGGCCCGATTCCATCCGTGCTGAAAGTTCCCATAAATTATTTGCTTCCGCTCATGGCGACTTACGTACTTTTTGTCGTTGGAAAACCGTACCTTTTGGGTTTTTATCGTTTTTTGCGCTATGGGAAGGCCAATATGGATACGCTTATAGGACTTGGAACCTCCGTCGCATATGTATACAGTTTAGCCATCCTGTTTTTTGGAGCATCTTTAAGCCGCTTCATAAATATAGACGCCACGTACTTTGACGTAACAATAATCGTTATTACTTTCATTGCTCTCGGAAAATATCTTGAAGCCCGCGCGAAAGTAAAGACGGGGGACGCGATAGAGAAACTTTTGAACTTGCAGGCAAAAACCGCATTGGTAATACGGGAGGGAAAAGACCCTACTTCGCCCAAGGGCTTCGAAGGGCAAGAGATTGAAATCCCAATTGATCAAGTGGTCGTGGGAGATATTGTTGTCGTAAAACCGGCGGGTAAAATCCCCGTTGATGGAATTTTGACGGAAGGTTCCTCGCACGTGGACGAATCAATGGTGACGGGCGAGCCGATGCCGGTCAAAAAAGCCGTCGGTGATTCAGTCGTAGCCGGAACAATAAACACGAGCGGTTCATTTACGTTCAAAGCGACGAAAGTCGGCCAAGAAACCATGCTTGCACACATAGTGAAAATGGTTGAGGAGGCGCAGGGAAGCCGCGCGCCCATACAAGCGCTTGCGGACAAAATTTCGGCCGTTTTTGTGCCCATTGTACTGGTCATCGCGTTCGTTTCTCTGGGAGCGTGGCTCGCAATCGGGTCTCAATATCTCGGATTTTCTCAAGCACTTTCATTCGGTCTTGTCTCGTTCGTGGGAATATTGGTAATCGCATGCCCATGCGCACTTGGTCTCGCCACACCGACAGCAATAATCGTAGGAGTCGGAAAGGGAGCGCGTGAAGGGATACTGGTAAAAGACGCGGCCACTCTCGAGAAATTGCACAAAGTCAGCGTTGTCTTAATGGATAAGACCGGGACGATTACGAAAGGCAAGCCCGAATTGGTTTCTCTGCAAAATCTATCGAGGAAAAGCGATGCGGAAATTATCGCGATTCTTGCTTCGCTTGAAAATAAATCGGAGCATCCGATTGCGCACGCGGTTGTTTCGAATGCAAAAGAGAAAAATATCACGCTGTTGCCCGTTGAGGAATTTGAGAGTGTAAAAGGCAAGGGGATTGGTGGCAGTATCGGCGGCGTAAAGTACTTTGTCGGCAGTATCAAAGGTATCGACCAACTTGGCGGTTCAACCGCCAAGTTGCGGGACATGGTTGAGAAGGACACATCGGAAGGAAAAACCCCGGTCATACTTGTTGCAGAAAATACGGTTCTTGCGGTTGCGATGATAGCCGACCAAATCAAACCGGAAGCTGTTGCTGCGGTCAAGGATTTGCACGCGCTCGGAATCAAAGTGGTCATGCTGACGGGCGACGACAAACGCACCGCCGCATTCATTGCTGAGCAAGCGGGAATAGACGAAGTTGTGGCCGAAGTCCTGCCCGAAGATAAACTTAATCTGATTAAAGATTTGCAGTCTGGGAAATTTGAAAATTGGAAATTAAAAATTGAAAATTCCAGCCAGCGGCTGGTAGTAGCCATGGCGGGAGACGGCGTCAACGACGCACCGGCCCTCGCACAGGCCGACGTTGGCATCGCCATGGCGACAGGAACAGATGTCGCCATTGAGTCTGCGGGTATCACGCTCCTGCACGGCGATATTTCAAAACTGGTGAAAGCCATCCGGCTTTCCAAACTGACGATGCGCGGCATCAAACAGAATCTTTTCTGGGCATTCATATACAATATCGTGGGAATTCCTCTTGCGACCGGAATATTCTTCCCACTATTCGGCTGGCTGCTAAGTCCCGTGTTCGCGGGGCTTGCCATGGCGTTCTCAAGCGTATCCGTCGTCGGGAACTCGCTTCGTTTGAAAGCGAAGCGGCTCTAAAACCATGGCAACATCTAAAATAACGCCGCTCGTATACGTTTGCAGCGAATGCGGATCAGCTTACAAAGAGGAGGAGTGGAAAAAGAGATGCGAGGCGTGGTGCAAGGAACACAAAAGTTGCAATTTGGAAATTATCAGTCATGCTGTAAGGGCTGACACTCCGTATTTATGAAAACAGTACATCATGCATCTCTGCAAAAAAGAATCGCCGCGGCGTTCATGCTTGTGTCGCTTCTTGCAATCGTATTTTTTAGTTTTGCGACAATGGCCCACGCCGACACGGGCATAGAGAGCGATTGCCCGTTCTCCGTTATGGGAGAGCCGCTCTGCCCTCAAGATCTAGTTGCGGCGGCCGTTCATCATATCTCGGCATATCAATCGCTTACGGCTGCGCCTGTTGTCATCAATACGATTATTTTTATTATTGCGCTACTTCTCTTAGCGTGCGGATTCTTCTTGTTCACGATTCCTCCGCCCGCACTTTCGCCCGGGCTCTTACGATACTCGCGGCATCCCGTTTCCTCTCCGCAGAATAGAGAGGCCAAAAGATGGCTCTCGTTATTTGAAAATAGCCCGTCCGCATTTTAAGAGCGCAAAAAAAGCCGGGCTTTTTTTGCGCTCTCGCTCGCGTTTACACGCGAGTTTTGTGTTTGCCATTACGAACATCAATCCTAAACAACATGAAAACAATACTTACAGTCGCGGCTGTCGTTCTCGTCGGATTCGGCCTCATGTGGTGGGGCCGCACCAATCAAGCGCCTCTGCCGGCGCAAGCAAGCGGAGGACCGTCTACAGGTGCCGCCACGACCGGCGGCCAAAAAAGCGAACTTGCCGCTCCGGAAATTCTTTACGACTTTGGCACTATCTCCATGAAGAATGGGCTCGTGTACAAAGAATTCAGCGTAACGAATCCGACCGAAAAAGACATTACAGTTAGCAGCATGTTCACATCCTGCATGTGTACTACCGCCTACCTCCTCACTGCCGAGGGGAGTGTGAAAGGGCCGTTTCGAATGCCTGGCATGGGCTACATTCCGCCCGCAAACGAAACGTTGAAGCCGGGAGAAAGCCGAACCGTGCGCGTAGTCTATGACCCCAATGCTCACGGCCCTGCCGGCGTCGGCCAAATCGACCGGTTCGTGACGCTCACCGATGAAGCCGGCGGCGTTCTTCAGCTTGATATCAAGGCACTCGTTACACCTTAGTATGCAACGGCTTCTAATCATCGCTGGCGTTATTGGCACGTTCATTCTCGCGATACTCATCCTTAAATTCAGTCCGGCTACTTCGGAGATAATCTGGAACATAAGCCAAGGCGGCGCGTGGCTTCTTCCGCTTGTACTCATCTCTTCGCTCCTCGATAGCGTGCATCCATGCTCGTTCTCGATTCTCCTCATCACGATAGCATTCCTGTTCGGATTACAGTTGACGCGGGAGAAAATCTTGCAGATAGGAGGCGTATACATTGCAGGCATTTTCGCCTCTTATCTCTTGATAGGGCTCGGACTCTTGAAAGTATTGCACCTCTTCAACACGCCGCACTTCATGGGCAAGCTTGGCGCATCAATTCTCATTCTCTTCGGCATCATCAATCTCCTGAACAGATTCTTCCCGAACATTCCCCTCAAGCTCAAGATGCCTGCAATAGCGCATAAACCGATGGCGAAGCTGTTGGAAAAGACCTCCATTATAGCGGCTTTCGGCCTCGGACTTCTTGTGGGAATTTGCCAGTTCCCCTGCATGGGCGGGCCATACCTTATGGTCATAGGTCTCTTGCGCGACCAGGTAACCTATTTCGCGGGATTCTGGTATCTCTTGCTCTACAATCTCGTGCTGATAGTTCCGCTCGTCTTGGTGCTTTGGTTTGCAGCGGATAAAGGAGTCGTAGAAAAAATGCAGGGATGGAAGCGCGACCATATCGACCGGGTCCGCCTTATCGCCGGAATTGCCATGATAGTATTGGGAACTCTTATCCTCGTATTCTGATCAGCTCGAACAAGTATGCTCATAACAATCACAGTTGTCTCAATCCTCATCATCACGGGGTTGACGTGGGTGGCAAACAAAATACTGCCGGTTCAGGTTTGCCCGATTTGTTCCGGCGTGTTTGTCACGTGGGCAGGGCTTCTTGCCGCTCACTTCCTGGGCTACGAAATAACTCTAATAATCCCGGCGCTTCTAATGGGCGGTTCGGTTGTCGGCATCGCTTACCAGATGGAGAAGATGCTTGCGGGCTCGTCCCAGCAATCTCGTCTCCTCCTTAAAATCCTCTTTATTCCGGCTGGATTCGTCGCTGCTTATGGAATTCTTGCTGAGCTATGGGCGGCGGCGTTTCTTGCTCTTGCATTTCTCGTGCTGGTATCGTTCCTATTTTTGTCTTCGCGAGTAAAACCGCGTGAAGGAACCGTCGCGGAAATCGAGCAGAAGATGAAAGATTGCTGTTAGATTATTAATTAATTATCACTTAACTATGGAAAATCATTCGTCGAATAATATACATCATTCCGGCACGCATCAGGAACATGCCACACATTCGTGCTGCCAGCATCATCACTCGGAACATTCCGCGTCTAAAGGAGTAAACTGGAAAGCGCTTTACCAAGAGTACGGAACTCCGGTCAGTATCATTATCGCGGGAATTATTATCGCGAGCGCAATGCCCGGCTCGCAATGGGGAAGCATCGCGAATCTGTTTGCAAAAACAGGAAGTGCTTCCGGTCCTTCTGCGATTGAAGAGGCGGTTCTTCCGGCGAAAGGCGTCAAGCTGCCGGTTGTGTGGGGCGATTTGGGCGCGCGGCTGGTTGAAGCCGGTGCCATTGACCCCGTCGCGCTCAAACAAGTTTACGAGTCGCGCGGTCCGTCTACAGGCGAATCAGCAGATTTCGTGGCTTGGCCTGCCGCCACAACCGGCGGCTCGTTCCCTTCCGAGTACGAAAAACTTCTTTCAGGGCGTACCAATGGTGAGCTTACAATCGATGGAAATAACGCCGGATATCTCTTGAATTTGCTCTGGGCATTCGGACTTGCCAATGAAAATCCGATACTGGGCGACAAAACGGAAATGATGAATCCGGCATACGGCGGAGCCGGGAATTTTGCCTCAACCGGCGGATGGACAATTGCGAAAGGCGGCGCAATGGAACACTACGGCAAGCACGCGCTCGTGGCGTTGACTGAAGAGCAGCAGGAACTTGTCGACCGCGTGTCGCGAAACATTTATCGGCCGTGCTGCGGAAATTCCACGCATTTCCCCGACTGCAATCACGGCATGGCGATGCTCGGGCTATTGGAACTCATGGCTGCTCAAGGCATGAGCGAGGAGAATATGTACAAGTATGCTCTAAAGGTCAACTCATACTGGTTCCCGGACACGTATCTCACCATGGCGGAATACATGCAAGGCAAGGGAATTGATTGGAAAAAAGTCTCTCCGCGCGAGATGCTAGGAGTGAATTATTCAAGTGCGGCAGGATTTCGGAACATTCTATCGCAAGTGAGCGCTCCCGCGCAGGGCGGAGGCGGCAGCGGCTGCGGCGTAGAAGCCGGCGGTGCGTCTGCGCAGCCTCGCCAGCAAAGCGGCTGCGGTATCTAGGCAATTGTGGCACACTTGACGTTTTGCCTGCGCGGGCAGGCAAAACGTTGGGAATGGCAATTAATTCACAATTTAATTCATTATGCACAATTACAATAACAAGTACGGCGGGCACAAAGCCATGCTCTGGATGATGGTCCCATGTCTGTTACTTATCGGATTCCTATTTTTTGGCGGAGAGAAATTATTTTCCTCCGGATATCTGTGGCTGATTATCCTTGGTGTCTGCGTTGTGCCTCATGTCTGGATGATGTGGAAAGGACATGGAGGACGCGGTTTCGACGGAAACAGCAAAGCCGCCGCATCCGAACAGGCAGATACGGAAAGCCACGAGAAAGGCGGATGCTGCCATTGAAACGTGTAAAAGTTCTCGGATGGTTGAATGATATGAGAAATACAATAGCAAAATCAATCGTCTTTGGGCTCGGAGCATCTCTCATTCTGCTTGCTGTCTATTTTCTTGCTCTGACGTTTGTTTCCGGCTGGAGTTTCACCGTCGACCAGTTCTTGGACTTCTGGTACTTCGTCGTTGCTCTTGCGATTGGATTCGGAATACAGATCGGCCTTTTTATCTATCTGCGCAATCTTGTTCACGGCAGTTCGACGCCGCTCACCGCAGGCGGGGGAGGAAGTGGGAAAGTCTTGGGAGTAACCGGCACAACCTCTACCGCCGCGATGATTTCGTGCTGCACTCATTATCTTGCGAATTTGCTTCCAATTCTCGGTATTTCGGGAGCCGTAACCTTTGTGACGCAATATCAGGTAGAATTATTCTGGGTCGGCTTGCTCTTCAATCTTGCGGGGATTGCCTTCATACTTAATAGCATAAGAAAAGTTTACGCTATGCAAATCAGTAGATAAGAAAATATATGGAAAAAACAAAAAACAACGTACCACTTCTCGTTATCGGAGGCGCTATTATCGTTGCTCTGTTTCTCGCTTACGGACAAAACAGTCAACCGCAGCCTGGTTCCAGTTCCGGCTTTCCTCCCGAACCGCCCGCACAAAGTTCAGTGGGCGCGGGATATGAGGAAATAACCGATTCGCAAGGAATAGTCGCCGTAACGGTTACCCCATTCCAGCTTTCTGCCGCGGACTCGGTGTGGAAATTCAAGGTGGTACTCGATGTGCATTCCGGTTCATTGGACCAAGACATGCTCACAACTGCGGTTCTCGTTGACGACAGCAACAGGATATATCGTCCCACGAAATGGGACGGAGCGCCTCCCGGCGGACACCACCGCGAGGGCGTTCTGTCGTTTATGACAAGCACTTCTGTGCCGAAACAGGTACAGCTAAAAATCCTCAACATTGACGTCCCCGAAAGGAATTTCACATGGACCCTCAAATAGCATCAACAAAAAGGTCGATATTTATTAGCGTCTATTATTAGAATGAAATTTAATATTTATGATAAACACAAAACATCTTTTGAAGGTTACTGCGGCGTGGATAAGCATCGTGTATGCGGTTTGTTATCTCGGAGTAGCTTTGTTTCCGAACATCGTGTCAGCGTTTATGTATTACGGTCTCCACACAAATGCAAACGTGGGCGAGAACGTCGCAACGCTCACGACATTTATCACCGGTCTCGTGATCTGGAATGTGATTGCATACTTGGCTGTCGGTTTGTACGCGATACTGTCCAACAAAATTAAGGCGTGAAGAATGCTGGCATGATAAGATGGTGCCTTATGTCGTCTACAGATGCCGACCATGGATCGGTCGGTCCGTCTACAGGTGCCGATGTCGGACTCATAGGCTCAGAAGCGCAACAACAGACTTACACCTTTCACGTACACGGAATGCATTGCGCCTCCTGCACGCTCCTCATTGAGGAGACGTTTAAGGAGTTGCCGAATGTTTCCCGTGTGGAGGCCTCGCTCGCAAGCCATCAGGTAACGATTGCGGGAGAGTTTGCCAAAGCGCCGGAGTTGATAGCCGAAGAGCTGACGAAGCTTGTTAAAGGCCACGGCTATACGCTTTCTTTGGAAAAAGCTAAGAAGAATGCCGGCTGGGGAGATTTTGCCTACGCATTTCCCATAGCGCTCGTTATCATAGTTGGATTTCTTGCACTCCAAAAAGCCGGATTAACCAATCTGATTACTTCGTCGGATGTGAGTTATGGAACTGCGTTTGTAATCGGACTCATTGCCTCTGTTTCTACGTGTCTTGCGATAGTGGGCGGGCTTGTACTCTCGCTTTCCGCAAGTTCCGCAAAAGAAGGCGGGACATGGAGAACGCAATCGTTATTTCATGTTGGAAGATTGGCCGGTTTTTTTGTTTTGGGCGGCGTTGTGGGAATACTCGGTAATTCTCTTCATCTCGGACTAACGGCCAATATTGTTCTTGGAGTCATTGTCGCTCTCGTGATGCTCATTCTTGGAATTAACCTGCTTGACGTGTTCCATTTCACAAAACGCTTACAGTTCACGCTCCCTAAAGTTTTCTCGCGGCATGTAGTGCGCGGAAGCAGGCACGATCACTACCTAGCCCCTGTGCTCGTCGGCATCGGAACGTTCTTTCTGCCGTGTGGATTCACACAATCAATGCAGCTCTACGCGCTCTCGACAGGCAGCTTCATGACAGGCGCTCTCACCATGACATTCTTCGCTCTCGGCACGCTTCCCATGCTGGCGCTCCTATCATTCGGCTCTCTCAACATCGCGCACAAGCCGTGGAAAGGAATATTCTTCAAGACAGCCGGTCTCATCGTAATCGCGCTAGCGCTTCTCAACCTTTCGAATGCACTGGCGACTGCCGGAATCATTAATCCACTTTTTAATTTTTAGGGACCTGTCCCGTTAGAGACCGCGGTCGTGCGAAAAAATATCGAATTACTCACTTCATGTATAAAGTTACAAATTCCATGTCGTCACAAAATAATACACGACCGCGAAATGTCTCTAATGGGATGAACAAATCAATTCTCGTTTCCATCTGCGTCAGCCTGCTCCTAATCTTCGGCGCAGTCTGGTTTGCCGGAAGACAAAGTGGCCCCGACAGTTCATCAGTGGTTTCCATTGTGGGAGGCAGACAGCTCATAGATATTTCGGCCAAGGGCGGTTATTCGCCGCGCGTCGTAGTAGCGAAAGCCGGCATGCCGACCTTACTTCGTGTCAGCACCAGAGGCACATTCGACTGCTCGGCCAGTCTTGTGATTCCAAAGTTGCGGTATCAGAAATTTTTAAGTTCGACAGGGACGGAAGAAATCCCAATTTCCCCAGAACAAGCCCAAGGCACTATGCAAGGACTCTGCTCAATGGGAATGTATAACTTTCGAATAACGTTTCAGTAAACGTTGGGCGCGCTAGCGGGAACTGCTCTTCGTACTTGTCGCTGTCTTGTCGAGTGTCGCCAGCTGCGGAAGGATTTTCTCAATATCATCCACTCCTTTGAATCCATAATAAATCTTGTCGTTGATAGAGAGCGCGGGTAATTTATTTTCCACATCGCTAATGCTGAGGAGCGTTTGAAGGGCAGAGAGGTCGAGATTGTAGTCGAAAGAATAGATGCGCAGCTGCGGGTACTTTTCGGATAGGGCAGTCAAAACGTATCCTTGGTTCTCGCAATCTTTGCAATCGCCTTCATTGGAATAGAAATAAAGAATGAACACGGATTTCAATTTGCATTTTGAAGCGACTTTTTTCATCAGTAGAAGGTCTTTTATCTGAAGCAGGGAATAGTAGCGCTTGAGCCGGAGCAGTTCCTCCTCGTCTACCGAAGTTTGGTTCTCAAGATATGAAAGACGGTCTGCCAACGGACGGATTTCCTTCGATAAAACCGAATTTTCCGAAATATCTTTGCACGAATGTTCGGCAAGAAGCTCAAATTGAGTTTCAAGCGAGAGAATGTCTATGGAAATATTGTCCTGCGTCGTGCGAATTTCGGCGATGCGCCGGTCATTGAAATAGTTGGAGGCATACAGCGCGGTCGCGAAAATCGCCGCTGTGATGACGAACGCGATTCCGTAGTTCTTGAATTGTGCGGCGCGCGCGCCGATGATTGGGCTGTTCATGTTAGATTTTGTTAACGAGTATAACGAGTTTAGAAAATCTTACACCCAGCACCTTCGTTTCTCAATGAAACAAAGGTGCTGGGTAAGGTTTGTCATCCACAAAATCATTCGCTACGCTCTGATTGTGCGGGACAAGCCCTTACCTCCACCGCACGCCTGTTTTAAATACAGCGCGAAAGAGAGCGGTACTTATCCAAAGAGGTACGAGAAGCCCGTAGAGCAGAATAAACAGTGGCGTCCCGACCGGCGGCATTCTGCGGCCGGTGCCGAGCCATGAGCCGGCGCTTATAAGAGCGAGAACGAGCGCTATCGTAACGATAGAAATCATGAGCATGGCGCTTGTATTAAAGTAAAACAAATCAAATGACGGATGCGGAGCTATTCCCGTTATTTCTATCCGCGCGATAAGGTCATAAATATTTTCGAACCCGTACCAAAGAACTCGCATAAAAAAATATATTCCCGTCCCGATAGAAATGAGCGCGAACGGCAAGATGAACAATCCAAGATTGCCGTATGCTCGGTTAGCGAACATAAATTTGTAGTCCGACAAATTTCGCAAGAAACCGTACGTCCACCGCACTCTTTGGTGGAAAAGTCCGGCGATGGTTCTCGGAGCCGCGGTAAAAACGGCGGCGGTAGGGGCGTTCGCGATTTTATGACCATTTTCTTGCATGCGCAGAGCCAATTCCATGTCTTCTGTGGAATGTCCGTGCCGCCAGCCGCCCAAATCCCGGATAGTTTTTGCCCGATATATAGAAAACGCGCCGGGAGTGATGAACACAGAACCGAGCGCGGCGAACATAAATCGATTGAACACGCTTAACGCATATTCGGCATTCTGGATGTGTTGCAGCGCCGTTTTTGGCTTTCTCACGTGAACGCCGGGCGTAACTGCTGCAATATCCGGATTCTCAAACACAGCAACCGCTCGCCTAAGCGCGTTTTCTCCCACCGTGGAATCCGCATCAAGGCATCCGATAATTTCTGCATCCGAGTTCTCGAGAGCCAAATTCAGCGCTGTGAATTTTCCGCCGTTTTCCTTTTGAAGGACACGCACTCCATTTCTCTCAAATTTCTTGGCGACCGCGAGTGTGCCATCAGTTGAGCCATCGTCAACGATTATTGTTTCCAGGAGGTCGCGCGGATAGCGCAGCGCAAAAATGGATTGCATGGTTAGCGCGAGAGTATTCTCCTCATTAAAACACGGCACGACGATGCATACGCTCGGAAGTTTCGAGCTTGGATTCTTTACCGGCACCGTGGCCGTCCTTCCCGCCCGCTTCTCAAGGAAGGTAACAAGCAAAAACACCTCAAAATAGAGTGAAATAAAAAGAAGCGTGTATACAACGCCGTCGCCAAACATATCCGTGTACTATAGCAAATTTGGCCCCGACGCGCGAAGCGGTCGGGGTCCCAACTTAAGCGTCGGGACTTCTGGGTTCGAATTTAAAAGGATATACTGGTTTTCATGCAACGCGGTCACCTTCATCCGATTTCTTCGCTTGTTCGCCAGTCGAATAAAGTGTTTTTTGATATGGGTTTTTCTCTCGAGGATGGACCGCTTATAGAAAGCGAGTGGTACAACTTCGATGCTCTCAATGTCCCCAAAGACCACCCTGCGCGGGACATGCAGGACACGTTTTTTTTGAAACCGCAGATTAACGCAGGAAACACGCAGATTAACGCAAAGAATACGCCAACACTTTTGAGGACGCATACTTCGAATGTTCAAATTCGGTACATGGAATCGCAGATAAAGAAAGGCATTCAACCTCCGTACCGAATCGTTTCGATGGGCAAAGTCTTTCGCAACGAGGCGACAGACATGGGTCATGAATCGGAATTCTTTCAGATAGAGGCGCTCGCAATCGGGGAGGATGTAACGCTCGCGCATTTGAAAGGCACACTCACGCGATTCTTTAAAGAAATTTTCTCTTCCAGCGATGGAGCGGCGTCTGTCGGAGTGCGTTTTCGCCCGAGCTTCTTTCCGTTCACTGAACCGTCTGTTGAAGTTGACATGCGCTTAGTCGGGGAACACGTGCCGGAAAAACTCCGCGATAAATGGATGGAGATGGGCGGCGCGGGTATGGTGCATCCGAATGTCCTCAAAAATTCGGGAGTAGATTCCAAAAAGTATCAGGGATTCGCTTTCGGTTTCGGAATAGACCGCCTGGCAATGATCAAGTGGGGAATCGACGACATCCGGCTCATGCACTCGGCCGATTTGCGGTTCATAAACCAATTCTAGTATGAAAGTCTCTGTTAAATGGCTCCAGACATTCTTTTCCGCCGAAGGCGGATCCGCCTCTGGCGGACGAGCATCCTTACCGGATGCACAGGCACTTGCCGACGCTCTGACATTCCATGCGTTTGAAATAGAAAGCACCATAGAAAGCACCGCCCAAATTGGACACGCCGTGTCCAATTTCGTGCTGGATGTGAAGGTGACACCGAATCGCGGACACGATTGCCTTTCGCACCGCGGAATCGCTAAAGAAATTTCAGCGATTTTGAATATCCCGATGAAAAATGACCCGCTTGCATTGAGGTTTAACCTCAATTCAACATTGAGGTTTAACCTCAATGTTTCTATCGAGAATCCGCGGTTGTGTTCTCGATACATCGCGGGGTATATTCGCGGCGTGAAAGTCGGGCCATCGCCCGATTGGCTGCGCGAAAGTCTTGAATCAATTGGACAGAAATCAATCAACAATATTGTGGACGCGGCGAATTACATTATGTTCAATATTGGACAGCCCTTGCATGCGTTTGATGCGGAGAAGTTAGTGTCAAAGGATGAGCAATACTCGATAATTATAAGGAATGCCAGAAAGCCCTCCTTCGCCAAGGCTTCGGCGGGCGAAGGCGAGAAGATGGTTTCGCTCGACGGGAAGGAATATGCCCTTACTGATTCAATGCTTGTCATAGCAGATGGAGAGAGGGTATTAGGAGTTGCCGGCGTGAAAGGAGGTAAGGCCGCGGAGGTAAATGAGGCGACTACCGACATAATAATAGAGTCTGCGAATTTCGACGGTGCTTCGGTTCGCAAGACTGCGCAGGCACTGAAACTTCGCACGGATGCTTCACAGAGATTTGAGCAATCTCTTTCACCGGAACTGGCAGCGTATGGCATGCGCGCAGTGGCAGATATGATTGTGCAGCTGGCGGGCGGCGAACTTGTCGGGTTTGTTGATGAATATCCTGTACCGCAAGAAAAGAAAGAACTCTCTATATCGCTCCAAAAAATCAATTCAGTACTCGGCACGAACTTTACACAGTCGCAGGTAGAAGATGTTTTTAACCGCCTCGGCCTTCCTCATACATGCGATGAGGCGTCGCCTCATCGCATTTTTAAGGTTGAGGTGCCGTTTGAGCGGCTTGATTTGGAAATCCCGGAAGATATAACGGAAGAAATCGCGCGGATTGAAGGGTACGACAAAATTCCTGTGGCCGACTTGCCCAGTCTGAAAGATGCTCCGGATATTAATGAGAATTTCTATCAAACCGAAAAAATCCGCGAGGAATTAATGCAAAAAGGATATTCAGAAGTGTACACATCAATATTTGCCGAAAAGGGAGAGCGAGTTGTGGCAAACAAAGTCGACGGTGTTCGCCCGTATCTGCGCAGTAATCTCTCGGAGGGTCTCGCAGAAGCGCTGCAAAAAAATGTTCGCAACAAGGACTTGCTCGGACTCAAAGAAGTTAAACTTTTTGAAATAGGAACCGTCTGGAAAGGCGGCAAAGAGTCTACGGTGGTCGGAATGGCAATTGAAACAAAACAAGGAGGAAAAATAACGGAAGCCGCACTTAACCCTATTAAGTCGGACCACTATGACGATTTTCCTATTCCCGACGATGTGCGATATCGACCGTTCTCCAAATTCCCATTCATCGTTCGCGATATCGCGCTTTGGACAGCGGCCGGTACGAAGCCTGAAGAAATTCTGGAACTGATTCGCAAGGAATCGGGCTCGCTTCTAGTGCGAAGCGAATTGTTCGACACATTCTCCGCCAAAGGCGGATCCGCCTCCGGCGGAGAAAATAGACCAAGAATCTCGTACGCATTCCGTCTTGTCCTGCAATCTTTTGAGAAAACGCTGACTGACGAGGAGGCAAATGCGGTTATGGAAAATGTGTATAAAGAGGTCAAAAAACGAGGCTGGGAACCTCGATAGCTACCACTTGGGGGTGAAACCCCCAAGTGGACGGGAATGTGTGTCAACCCATGAGTTTTCCACTGGTAAAGTGGCGCTTTTCTGCTACAATGAACCTACTAAATATGGCTGAAAAGAAAAGCAAATCCGCTAAAAGCACCGCCTCAAAAGAGGCGGATTTGTCACCCTCATCCGCCAAAGGCGGACCCTCCTCCGGAGGGAAAAAGGCGGGTTCTTCTCCCTCCGTCGCTCCCGCCGCCGCTAAAGCTTCGGCGGGCAAGAAAGCTATTGAGGGCAAGTATGACGCAAGCTCAATTACAGTACTTGAAGGGCTCGAGGCGGTGCGTCGCCGGCCGGGAATGTATATCGGAACTACGAGTTCCGCGGGGCTCCACCACCTCGTCTGGGAAGTTTTCGACAACTCTCGCGACGAAGCGATGGGTGGATTTGCCAACGATATCGAAATTGCTCTGCTTCCGGAGAATCGCGTGCGCGTCGCCGACAACGGCCGCGGCATACCGGTAGACATCCATCCGAAGACAAAGGTCTCGACACTTGAAACAGTCATGACCATGCTCCATGCCGGAGGAAAATTCGGCGGAGAAGGGTACAAAGTTTCCGGCGGTCTTCACGGCGTCGGAGTTTCCGTGGTCAATGCGCTCTCATCGCACGTGCGTGCCGAGGTGCATCGCGACGGCGGGCAGTATATGCAGGAATACAAAAATGGCGGCAAGCCCGTCGGCAAGGCAAAGAAAATCGGTGCGTCAAAGTTGCATGGCACAATAATTACGTTCGAATCAGACGCGACGATTTTCCCGGACAGAGAATTGAATTGGGACACGATAGTCGCTCACATGCGCCAGCAAGCATATCTGGTGCGCGGTTTGCGCATAACGATCCTTGATTTGCGGAAAGTCGATAAGGTTAAGGATGAAGAAGTCTTCTATTTACGCGAATTAGGGATTGATGCGCCGTCCACCACATTTTATTTTGAGGGGGGATTACGCTCACTCGTATCTTTTCACAACAGGCATCTGGAGGCCGTGCATAAGACCGTTTTCTATGTTGAGAAAGAGCAAGATGGCGTGCAGGTTGAGATCGCGCTTCAGTACGTCGACGACATCACTTCGCGCATATCGGCGTTTGCCAACAATATTTACAACAGCGAGGGCGGTATGCACATCACCGGCTTTAAATCGGCGCTTACGCGCACCCTGAATGCGCAGCTAAAAAATGGAAGCGCCGCCAAAGAGAGCGAGACGTTTACCGGTGAAGATGTGTTAGAAGGAATTACCGCAGTCGTCTCGGTAAAATTGCGGGAAATCCAATTCGAAGGACAGACAAAAAGCAAACTAGGGAGCGTCGAGGCGCGCGGAGCCGTGGAAACGGTATTCAGCGAGGCGTTCGGAATGTTCCTGGAAGAGAATCCGGACGAGGCGCGCGCGATTTTAGGGAAAGTCTCACTCGCGATGAAAGCGCGCAAAGCCGCGAAAGCCGCGAAAGACAGCATTTTGCGCAAAGGCGCACTTGATGGAATGACATTGCCCGGCAAGCTCGCCGACTGCCAGACGCGGCTCGCGGAAGAAGGAGAGCTCTTTATTGTCGAGGGAGATTCCGCCGGCGGCACCGCAAAAATGGGGCGCGACAGGCGCATTCAGGCAATCCTCCCTTTGCGCGGAAAAATCTTGAACATTGAACGCGCTCGCATCGACAAGATGCTTGCGTCGGAACAAATAAAAAATCTCGTCGTCGCACTCGGCACCGCGATAGGAGACGTGTTCAATATAGAGAAGTTGCGTTATCACAAAATAATTATTGCAACAGATGCCGACGTGGACGGCGCGCACATACGCACGCTGCTCCTCACACTTTTCTATCGGCACTTCAAGCCTTTGATTGAAGGAGGATATATCTACATCGCACAGCCGCCACTATTCAAGATAAAGAAAGGGAAGGAGGTGAGCTACGCATATTCCGACGAGGAGCGCGTAGCTATCGCCGGCAAAGATGCGCCATTAGAAGAAGTCGACAGTGAACAGTTGACAGATAACGAGGAATCGGACGAGGTCACAGCACTACCCGCCTCCGCCAAGGCTTCGGCGGGCAAAGCAAAGGTTTCAGTCCAAAGATATAAAGGATTGGGTGAAATGAATTCCGAAGAATTGTGGGAGACCACGATGGACCCTGCCCGCAGAATTCTTAAATTGGTTACGATAGAAGACGCGGAAGATGCCGACATGGTGTTCGACATGCTCATGGGTACCGACGTCCCCGCGCGCAAGTCATTTATACAATCGCACGCGAAGGAGGCGACGCTGGATATATAAAACAGGTTTCAGGTTTCAGGTTTCAGGTGTCAGGTGTCAGGCGATTTTTTCCTTGGTAATCCAAGGAGCAAAAATTGAGTTAAAGAAACTTTTGGGTTGCTGATTTCGGAGTATGGTGGCTTGTATACAAGCTAAAGTAACGAATATTTAAAGACTTCCGGCCAGAACTCCCTGCGCTTGTGCGCAGGGATGAATGGCCGCAGATGCAATACAATAGGTATGCATGTCTCGCACACCGGATATCAAATCAAAAGAAGGACTATGGCTTTGGTATCACAATGTCTCGG
>JAUSGQ010000009.1 GCA_030674455.1 bacterium | reverse complement strand
GGCAGGCTGCGCTTCACGCGAGCCCCGGGTTGCCGCTGACGCCGGTCAGCCGGGGCAGATTGAGCTTGGGCGGACGAATCACTTTCTTGCTGCGCAAATACGCGGTCACGATTTCCCATACCGGCTGGCCGGACGCGCCCTCGGCAACCGGCGCCCAGCTTGCGACTTTGTATTTCTTGCCGGCCTCGATCGGCCTGCCGCCGAGCATCATGTCGGAAATCCGGCGGTCCTTCGTTGCCGCCGGATTACACGTGTAGGTCATGCCGCCGATGCGCGCCATGTCCCCGCCCTGCTGCTTGTAGGGGTCGGGATTGAACAGGTTGTCGCAGATGTCCTCGAGGATGCCCTTGATCGTCTCGCCGGTCATTTCGGTGAGCGTAGTGTAGGGGTAGGTACTCGCGGTCTGGTTCATCACGTCCTCGAGCGTGATCGTCTCGTTGGGCAGGATCGAGGTACCCCAGCGGAAACCGGGTGAGAACGCAATCTCGGCGTCTTTTGCTTCCATCAGCGCATCGAGGATAACCTGATCGAAGGTGCCGTTGAAGTTGCCGCGCCGGTAGAGCAGGCCTTCGCTGACCGCAAGTTGTTCCGTCAGTTGCGTTTCGTAGGGCGCGCGCACTTTGCGGATCAACTGCGCCATTTCGGGGTCGGGCTCGAGCAGGTTCGCAAACACCGGCAGCAGCCGGTACTGGTAGCCGGCGACACGCTTCCCCCTGACGTCGAGATCGAGCACCGCGAGAAACTTGCCGTTGCAGCCGGCGTTGGTCACCAGCGTCACGCCGTCGTGGTTGTTGACCGGCATCGGGTCTGGCACCGCGTCGTGGGTATGGCCGCCGAGGATGACATCGATGCCGGTGACGCGGCCTGCCAGCCTGAGATCGACGTCCATGCCGTTGTGCGACAGCAGCACCACGGCATGCGCGCCTTTGGCGCGCGCCTCGTCGACGGTTTTTTGCAGGCTTTCTTCCTGGATGCCGAACGTCCAGTCCGGCACCAGATAGCGCGGGTTGGCGATCGGCGTGTAGGGAAATGCCTGGCCAATGATTGCAACTGGCACGCCATTGATCTCGCGCATCACCCACGCTGGGAACACCGGGTCGCCAAAATCGACGGTTTTCATGTTCTGGGCGAGGAATTCGATCCTGCCCTTGAGTTGCTTGTCGACGAGTTCCTTTACGCGCTCGGCGCCGAGGGTGAACTCCCAGTGGCCGGTCATGAGGTCGACCCCGAGCAGCTTGGCTGCCTGCACCATGTCCTCACCCTGGGTCCACAGCGCGGTCGCCGATCCCTGCCAGGTGTCACCGCCGTCGAGCAGCAGCGCGCCCGGGCGCTGCCCGCGCACTTTTTTCACCAGTGTCGCCAGATACGCGAAACCGCCGATCCTGCCGAAGGTGCGTGCGGCGCGCGCGTAATCCAGGTGGGTATAGGCGTAAGCAAGCCGCGATCTTGGACTGATCCGGTAATGCTTGAGCAACGCGTTACCGACCAGGTGCGGCGGTCTGCCCGTCATATCGCCGATGCCAAGGTTGACGCTGGGTTCGCGAAAATAACTCGGCAGGAGCTGCGCGTGACAGTCGGTGAAATGCATCAGCGTCACGTTGTTGCCGAACTGGTGCAGGTCGTAAAAACCGCTGATCGCGGCTGCCGCACGCGCGTTATCGGCGAACGGAAATCCGGCCGCGGCAGCGACCGTGAGCGTGTGCAGGAATTCGCGCCGTGACATTGCCATGGGGTGTACTCCAAAATGAAAAGGCCTGGATTGCTCCAGGCCTGGGGCAGGGCCGCCTCTAGAATTTTACTTGCGGTTCACCGGTGACGCGGGGTCGGTCAGATACGCCACGACATGGGTGATCTGTGCGGGCGTGAGGTGGCCATTATGACCCAGCCGCGGCATGTTGGAGCAGGGGAAATATGCCCACGCGTTGTAGAGCTTTTCGTAGGTGTATTTCGCGATCGCATCCGAGTTGCCGCGCTTACGACGGGGCCGCCACGGCGACTTCGTCGGTGCGCTTGTCGCCTTTGTTGTC
>JAUSGQ010000064.1 GCA_030674455.1 bacterium | reverse complement strand
TCGATCGTGCCGGTCGCGACCGAGCGCTCGGTGTGGCCGCCCGGCTTTTCGCGCTGCATCATGCAGGCGAGGATCTTCTCCGGATCGAGATTATCGCCGGTCGCATCGAGCAGCGCTTCCGGCGGAGCTTTCAGGATGCGTGGAATGAAGCGCTCGCGCATCTGCGCGCCGCACGCGTAGCGCCCGGTCGAATTGAACGCGAAGCCTGCGACCGGCCTGCCCTCGCGAATTACGTCGGTGATCACCGCGACCACCGACGTCGTCATTTCACTGAAGTCGAATACCGCGTTGCGAAGCGTGGAATTGATCGGGATCGCGGTCTCGCGGATTGCTGTGATACGCATTTCTTGAATTTACTCGACCTTGATCCCGGCGCTCTTGACGACCTTTGCCCATTTCGCGACCTCGACCTTGATCTGCGCTGCAAACTGCTCGGGTTTGCTCGCGACGATATCGAAGCCGAGTCCGACGACGCGTTCCTTCATGTCGGGCTGCGCGAGGATTTTCGCAACTTCGCTGTAGAGGCGTTGCACGATCGGCCTGGGCGTGCCGGCGGGCAGCAGCATCCCCTGCAGCGTATCGGCCTCCTGGCCGGCAAGTCCCGACTCGGCCATGGTCGGCACATCCGGCAATGCCGGCGAGCGCTTGGCGCTGGTGACCGCGAGCGCGCGCAGGCGCCCTCCCTGTATTTGCGGGACCGTGGGCGGCATCGCCATGCAACCCAACGGAACCTGGTTGCCCACTACCGAGGCCACTGCCGGCCCGGCGCCCGCGTAGGGAATGGTGGCGACATCGAGCTTGGCTGTCAGCTTCAGCAGTACCGCCGAGAGATCCGGCGTCGTGCCGATGCCCGGAGTGGCAAAGTTGTACTTTTTCGGATTGCTCTGCACGAGCTTGATCAGTTCCGGGATGGATTTCGCCGGAACGGAAGGATGAGCGACGAAGACGTTCGGCGAAGCCGCCATGTTCGAAACCGGCGCGAAGCTGCGGTACGGGTCGTAGGGAATTTTCGAATACAGCCCCGGATTCACCACGAAGCTCGAACTCACGACGATAATCGTGTGTCCGTCCGGGGTCGCGTTGGACGCGATTCCCATGCCGATATTGCCGCCGGCGCCCGCGCGATTGTCGACGACCACCTGCTCCCTGAACGCGTCCGAAAGCCTCTGTGCGACGAGACGCGCTATGACGTCGGTCGGGCCGCCCGGCGCAAACGGCACGATCAGACGAACCGGCCGCGCCGGATACTGCTGTGCGTAAGCAGTGCCGGTAACCAGCGCCATGCACAACAATGCTCGAGTCAGCTGCCCTGATATAGTAGCCATGATTTTCCCTCCTCGGTTGGAACGCAGCACCGTTCAGTTTTCGCCGAGCAGCGACTGCGCGGTTTTCGTGCAGACCCACTCGCGCTCGCTCGCCGTGAGTCCCGGAATGGCGTCGATCGCGGCCATCGGCTGTGCGGGCCCCATGTCGAACGGATGATCGGTGCCGATGACAACCCGGTCGGCGCCTACGCGGCTGATCAGGTGGCGGGCGGCCATGGGGTCGTGCGTCAGCGCGTCGAAATAGAACCGGCGCAGCAGATCGGCGGGCGAGGTCTGGGTGTTGACCTTCGGTTCGGGCCGCACTTTGTGCCCATGCACGAAGCGCCCGATCTGGTACGGCACGTAGCCGCCGCCATGCGCGCACAGGATGCGCAGCGTTTTCAGCTCGTCGAGCGCGCCGCTGAACATGAGATGCGCGACCATGAGCGTGGTATCGAGCGGGAACCCGACGAAGTTATCCAGGTAGTAAGCATCCATGCCGCCGTGCGCCAGGCACTGGTAGGGGTGCGCAAAAATGAAGCAGCCGAGCTGCTCGATGGTCTTCAGCAGTTTGCGAAACCTCGGGGCTGCAAGCGCGACTCCCTCGATCGAGGTGGCGATTTCGACCGCCTTGAACTTGTGCTCCTTCACCACGCGCTCGAGTTCGGTGATCGCCGCATCGGGATCCTGCATCGGAAGCGTCGCCATGCCGCGCAGCCGTCCGGGGTATTGCGCGACCATCTGCGCGATGCCGTCGTTGCTGAGCCTCGCGGCGGCAAGTCCGGCGTCCGGCGCAATTCCGTAGAAATAAATTGGCGGCCCGACCGAGATCGCGGCGATATCGAGTCCCACGCGGTCCATCCACTCGATCTTGGCGTCGGCACTGTAAAACGCCGGCAGGAGCTCGGTCATCCGCCCGTGGCTGTCGAAGTAGCGCTTGCCGCCTCTCTCCTCGAGCCGGGTCCCGAAGCGGTGCGGGTCGCGCGTGATTGCGTCGATGATGGTCGGCGGAATGACGTGGTTATGCAGATCGATGTTGCTCATGATGAGTCAAACTCCTGTGCGTGGTAGTTACTTCACCGCATACGGATTGACCGGCGAGCCGACCCCGCCGGTGACGGGCAGCGCGGGCGCGACGAACAGGAACTCGTAGCGCTTGTCCTGCGCGCAGTCTTTCGCGAGCGCGCCGAGATCGAAGATCTCGCCGACCGTGAGTCCGATAATCGGGATCGCGATCCAGTGCCACGGCTGGTTGGTGTCCTCGAACTCGTTCGGCCGCACTTCAGCGCCCCAGGTGTCGGTGACAATTGCCGCGACTTCCTTCCGGTGCAGCCAATCGAGTGTCTCGAACGCCAGCCCCGGCGCATCGCCTCCTGAATAGCCGTCCCAGTTCTGGTCGGCGAACTTGCGCTCGACTTGACCGGTGCGCACGAGCAGGAAATCGCCGCGCTTCACTTCGACGCCGAGCTTCCTGGCCGTGTAGTCGAGAATCTCGCTGGTCACCGCGAATCCGTCGGGCAGCCATTTCTTGCCGAGCGCGCACGCGACATCGAGCTGCACGCCGCGGCCGATCATTTTTTCCTTGGTCTTTTCGATGCCGCCTTTCATTGCGCCGGCGCTGGTCACGTTGCGGCAATCGTAGCCATTCCACATGTGGTCGTAATACATGATGTGGCCGAGGCCGTCCCACTGCGTGCCGCACTGCAGCGGCATGATGATGATGTCGTCGGTGCCGCGGATCTTGCGATGATCGAGCACGCCCGAATAGGCGTCGGTGCCGGTGCGCGTCATCAGGTGGATCGGATTAAACCGGCCGAGCGCCGGATACTTGGTCTTGGCGCCCTGCGGGCCGTGCTGATCGTAGTTGAGCGCAAGCGAAATCACTTTGCCCCTGGTCACGAGACTCGTGGCCTCGACGATGCATTCGGGCGTTACGAAATTGAGCGTGCCGATCTCGTCGTGCTTGCCCCACCGGCCCCAGTTCTTGAGGCGCTTGGCGGCGGCGTGTATGTCCTTCCTCGTGAGCTTGCGGTGTTTCTTCTCGGTGGTGTTGATGATTTTCAGTTTGCGTGCGGCCATGGCTTTGCTACTCCTCTCGTTGCTTGGGGAAAATGCGGCGGGATTGAAGCGGTTCGGCTGCTACTGGCTGTGGTAGATGCCCGCGTCACGCGTCACGCGCGACCACTTCTCCGCTTCCGCCTTGATGAAGGCGGCAAACTGCCCGGGACTGCTGCCCACCGGTTCGGCGCCCAGACCGCTCAGGCGCTCGCGGATGTCCGGCGCAAACAGCACGCGCGCGGTTTCACGCTGGACTTTCTGCAGAATTTCCGGGGCAGTGCCCACCGGCGCGAGAAACCCGCCCCAGCCGGTCACGACCACTTTCGGAAAACCGCTTTCGATCATCGTCGGCGCATTGGGAAAAGCGGCTGCGCGCTTCTCGCCGCAGGTTGCCAGCAGCCGCAGTTTCCCCGAAGCAATGTGAGGGG
>JAUSGQ010000060.1 GCA_030674455.1 bacterium | reverse complement strand
TCGACGATCTGAAAATCGCCCACTATCCGGGCACGCCGATGGTCGACAGCAGCGAAGAGCTGCGGCGCAAGGTCGCGGACGACCTGCTGCCGCAAATCATCGAGGGCCTGACATCGGCACGCGCAAGCGCGCGCAAGCAGGCCGCGGCGCGCGAGCCGGCGCCCAGGGAAATCGTATTCCGTGGCACGCTCGAGGACGTCAATAACCACTTCTACGATGCGATGTGGACCGACGGCCTGCCTGTCTTTCCGCCGACGCTTGCGCAGGTCGAGCGCTTCCTGCGCTTTACCGGGCGCGCACCGGATGAAGTAATCGGTGTCTGTCCGCCCGACAACCGCGAAGCCACCGTGTGGAACATCGCGGTGACCGGAGTCATGGCGGGTTGCCGCCCTGAATACATGCCGCTGCTCATCGCAGTGGTCGAGGCCGTCACCGATCCCGAATTCAGAATGCAGGATGCGGGCTCGACGCCCGGTTGGGAGCCGCTCATCACGGTAAGCGGTCCCATCGCGACCCAGCTCGACTTCAACAGCGGCGCGAGCGTGATGCGCATCGGGCGCCGCGCGAACAGCTCGGTCGGCCGTTTCCTGCGCTTGATCCTGCGCAACCTGGCGGGTTTTCGCTTCGCGCCCGGCGCCGGCGACAAAGGCAGCATCGCGCAGAACTTTTTCGTTGCGCTGGCCGAAAACGAGGAGGCGTGCAGCGCGATCGGCTGGCTGCCCTACTCCGCCGACCGCGGCTTCCAACCGGGCGACAACATCGTGACCGTGCAAAGCGTGGTGAGCGTGAGCCCGCCGATTTATACCGGCAGCGATGATCCGCTGGAGCATGCGCGCGTGCTCGCCGAAGTCGTCGGGCAGAGCTGCGGTTACTGGTCGCCCGTCGCGATGACGTACTCAAAAAACAATCCGCTCATCGTGCTGGGTCCGAGCATCGCGAAAGTATTCGCCAGCCACGGCTGGAGCAAAGCCGGCATCCGGCAGTACCTGTACGACAACCTCTGGATCGCGGCCGATGACGCGGAGCGCTACGCCTACTATATCGGCCTGACCGGCTTTCGCTTACGCGATCACGTCGCGAAAGGGCTGCTGCCGCCGGAGTATTGCGCGTCGGACGATCCGAAACGGCGCGTACGCATGCTCCTGAACCCCGAGTCGATCGGGATCGTCATCGCCGGTGACCCCGGCCGCAACCAGTCCAAGTGCTACTGCAGCAATCACACGCAGGGACCGCCGGTTAGCCGCAGGGTCACTCTTCCGCGGGACTGGGACGAACTATTGCCGCGGCGCTGACGCACCCAGAGAGGATGGGGTCAGGACTTGCGCGCGCGCCTGGCGCGGCGAGCCGGCCTTGAGCGCTCGACCGTTTCCTGCTCGATGCGGTAATACGCTTCGAGGCCGATGATGTCTTCGACACCTTTGCGGGCGGCCACGAATTGCGGCTCTTTGAGCCCGGTGTA
>JAUSGQ010000057.1 GCA_030674455.1 bacterium | reverse complement strand
CTTCTCCGCCGGCAGGTCGGTGATGACACGGTGGAGGAAGAGGGCGGTCTCGTCCAGCAGGCGCTCGGGGGATTGGACGTCTTTGAGGACGATGCTCTTGGCCATCGCCTTGAGCCGCGCCTGCTCCTCGGCGTCCAGCTCCTTCCCGGTGAAGACGACCACTGGCATGTCCGCCAGGGCCGGCTCGGCATGCACTTTCTCCAGCAGCTCGAAGCCGCTCATGTCCGGCAGGCGCAGGTCGAGCACCATGCAGTCGAACGACTTCTCGAGCATCGCCTCCAGCGCCGCGCCGCCGGTGGCGACGGCCACCGTCTCGATGTCTTTGTAGCCGAGCAGTTCGACGATGGACTGCCGCTCGATGTCGTTGTCCTCGACGATCAGGAGCCGCTTCATGCGCGGGGCGGCGAAGTCCTTGATCCGGTTGAACGCCGTTTCCAGGCCCTCGGTGGTGGGCGCCTTGACGAGGTAGGCGAAGGCGCCGTGCGCGAGGCCGTGCTGGCGTTCTTCGTCCAAGGTGACGATTTGCACCGGGATGTGGCGCGTGCCCGGGTCGAGCTTGAGCTGGTCGAGCACCGTCCAGCCGAGCATGTCGGGGAGGAAAATATCGAGTGAGATGGCCGCGGGGCGGAACTGCCGGGCGAGGGAAAGGCCCACCGCGCCTTTGGTGGCGACGATGCCCTTGAAGCCCTTGTCGCGCGCCAGGCCGAGGAGGATGCGTGCGTAGTGCGGGTCGTCCTCGATGATGAGCAGCACGAGGTCGCCCTCCTCAATGGCGTTGCGATCGTCCTCGATGCGCTCTTCGCGCGCGACTGGCAGGATCGTGATCGCCCTGGCCATCTCCCCCGCGGCGCTGATGGAGGGCGCGCTCCTTGCGTTGTCGGGGCCGGAGTAGTGCAGCGGCAGGAAGAGGGTGAAAGTGCTGCCCTGCCCGTGGACGCTGACGAGCTTGATCTCGCCGCCGAGCAGCACGGCCAGTTCGCGGCTGATGGCGAGGCCGAGGCCGGTGCCGCCGTATTTGCGGGACGTGCCGGCGTCGGCCTGCTGGAAGGCCTCAAAGATGATCCGCTGCTTCTCCGGCGCGACGCCGATGCCGGTGTCCTCGACGGCAAAGGCGATGATCTGCTGGACGCCGCTGAGCACCGGGTGATCGGGGCTCCAGCCGTGCGT
>JAUSGQ010000056.1 GCA_030674455.1 bacterium | reverse complement strand
ACCCCGCCGCCTGCTCGACCGACATTCTGAGCACTTCGTTGACGTTCTTGCCTTTGTAATGGACTTCTAGCGTCTCGCGGTTGTAGCGCTTGCCGTGGCACACGTCGCACGGCACATAAATGTCGGGCAGGAAGTGCATCTCGACCTTGAGCACGCCGTCGCCCTGGCACGCTTCGCAGCGGCCACCCTTGACGTTGAATGAAAAGCGCCCGGGACCGTAACCGCGCTCGCGCGCCATCGGGACTCCGGCGAACAACTCCCGGATCGGCGTGAACAGCCCGGTATAGGTCGCGGGATTGGAACGCGGCGTGCGGCCGATCGGGCTTTGATCGACGTTGACGACTTTGTCGAAGTGCTCGAGCCCATTGATTGCTGCGTGCGGCGCCGGCTCGGCCGTGCTGCCATACAGGTGCCGCGCCGCAGCCTGGTAGAGCGTGTCGTTGATCAGCGTCGACTTGCCCGAGCCGGAAACTCCGGTGACGCAGACCAGCAGACCGACCGGCAGTTTTACCGAGATGTCCTTGAGATTGTTGCCGCGCGCGCCGCTGATCGTCAGCAGGCGCTTCACATCCGGTTTGTGGCTGAGTCCCGGCACGTCGATACGGCGGCGGCCCGCGAGGTACTGTCCCGTCAGCGATTCGGCATTGTTCCTGATGTCGGCAGGCGTGCCCTGCGCGATGATGCGCCCGCCATGCACGCCGGCGCCGAGCCCGATGTCGATGACGTGATCCGCGGACTCGATCGCTTCGCGGTCGTGCTCGACCACGATCACGGTATTGCCGATGTCGCGCAGGCGCTTCAGCGTATCGAGCAGGCGCGCGTTGTCGCGCTGGTGCAGCCCGATCGACGGCTCATCCAGCACGTACATGACGCCGGTCAACCCGGAGCCGATCTGGCTCGCGAGCCGGATGCGCTGCGCTTCTCCGCCCGACAGCGTGTCGGCCGCGCGATCAAGCGACAGGTATTCGAGTCCGACATTATTGAGGAACGTGAGGCGGTTGATGATCTCGATGACGATCCGGTCGGCGATCGCGCGCTTGGTGCCGGTCAGTTCGATGGTTTCGAAAAACCGCGCTGCCTGCCTGAGCGGCAGCGCGCTCAATTCGTAGATCGTGCGTCCGGCGACGTGCACGTGGCGCGCTTCGCGCCGCAGCCGCGTGCCCTGGCACTCGGGGCAGCTCCGGGAGTTGAGATGCTTGGCGAGTTCTTCGCGCACCACCACCGAATCGGTTTCGCGGTAGCGCCGCTCGAGGCTGGGAATAATGCC
>JAUSGQ010000050.1 GCA_030674455.1 bacterium | reverse complement strand
CCTCAAACACGAACTGCTGGCAGGACTGGTGGCTGGAAAACTGATCCCGGCGCTCGCATGGCAGGAACGCGCGGGGACGCTCGATGCCGGCGCGATCTCGACCCGTGCCGAACCCTTCGAAGCGGCATTCAAGTTAAACGGCACCAAGAACTTTGTCGCAGGCGCTGCCGGCGCCGACGGTTTCGCGGTGACGGCGCAAACGCCCGCCGGCATTGCACTGTATTGGGTAGCGGCAGATACGAGTGGCGCCACGCTAGAACTGGAGCCGCTCGCTGACGGCCGCTTCGTGGGCCGGCTGCGGTTGTCGGACGTCGTGGTGTCCAAAGATTGCGTGATCGCGTCGCCCACGACTGCTGGTGCGGCGTTGCAGGCGGCGTTCGATACCACCCTGGTCATGGCCGGCGCTGAATTATTCGGCGTGATGAGCCGCGCGCTCGACATGAGCGTCGATTACATGAAGACACGCGTGCAGTTCGGCAAGCCGATCGGCAGCTTCCAGGCGCTCGCGCACCGCGCGGTGGATCTTCACCTCCAGCGCGAGCTCGCCTCGGCGGTGCTCGACGACGCGGTCGCACTGTTCGACTCGGATGCCGGCGCGGCGCAGCGCAGCGTGATGGCGAGCCGCGTCAAAGCGCGCTGCTCGGACGCCGGTCTGCGCATCACGCGCGAAGCGATCCAGATTCATGGCGCGATCGGTTTTACCGACGAATACGACGCGGGACTTTTCTTGCAGCGCGCGATGACGCTTTCCGCGTGGCTCGGCAATGCGGCGGCGCACCGCCGGCGTTACGCCGCACTGGCGCCGGCTGACAACCCATGAGCCTGGAGCGCGACCGGTGACGCTGCCTGATTTCAACGCGCTGAGCGACGAGGCGTTCCGCAATGAGGCGCGCGCATTCTTCGTGAAGCACTACCCGCAGCACCTGCGCTACATCCTGCGCCGCGCACGCTGGAGTGAGGTGCGCGAGTGGTATCTGACGCTGTCACGGCACGGCTGGATTGCGCCGAACTGGCCGCGCGAGCACGGCGGCATGGGGCTCGATGCGGGCAAGCTGATGATCCTGTTCGAGGAGCAGGAGCGTTACGGCGTGGCGCGCACGCCCGACCACGGCATCGTGCAGGTCGGGCCGATCCTGATGAAGTACGGCAGCAAGCCACAGCAACAATACTACCTGCCGAAAATCCTTTCCGGCGAACATTT
>JAUSGQ010000037.1 GCA_030674455.1 bacterium | reverse complement strand
CTAGCCCTCTCCCCGCGAGCGGGGCGAGGGAATATTCTGCTCTCCCGCGAAGGGAGAGGGAACAAGATGGGGACGACTCAAACGTTTTTCGCGCTGTATTTCTTGTACCTCGGCAGCAGGCGCCGCGGCGGCTTGAAGGCGTCGCGGCGGAACGGGTCGCCGAGTTCCTGCGTCAGCACCAGGTTGATCACGGTGGGCTTGTTCGAACGCACGGCAGTGCGCAGCGCATCTTCGACATCGTCGACGCGGCCAACCGTCATGCCCTGCGCGCCCATCGCCTTTGCTACGTCGGCGAAATTCGGGTTCTTGAGGTTGGTGCCGAGAAAACGATTGTCGAAGTAGTCGACCTGGTTTTTCTTCTCCGCGCCCCACTGGCCGTTGTTGAACACCACCGCGATCGCCGGGATGTTCTCGCGCACGCAGGTCATGACTTCGGCGAGACTCATGCCCCACGCGCCGTCGCCGACGTAGGCGATCGCCGGCCGGTCGGGGCAGCCGACCTTGGCGCCGATCGCTGCCGGATAGGCGTAGCCGCAGTTGCCGAACGCCATCGCGGCGAGAAACGACGGCGCCTGATCAAAATGCAGATACGAATTCGACACCGACGACACGTTGCCGATGTCGGTGGACACGATCGCGTTTTTCGGTTTGGCGCGGGCGAGTGCGGCGAGCGCCTGACGCGGGCCGATGCGGGTCTCTTCGTTCGGCGACGGCCATTTGGCGAGTTCCTCGGCCCAGGCTTTTTTCTCCTTGCCGATCGCGGCGATGCGCGCCTTGTCCGGCGCCAGCCTCACTTTTGCCTTCAGGCGTGCGAGCAGTCCGGCGGCCGCGAGTTTGGCGTCGCCGCAGATGCCGAGCGAAATCTTTTTCACCAGACCGAGCACGCGCGGATTGTTGTCGATCTGGATGATCCTGGCGTCCTTCGGCCAGTAGTCGAAACCATACTGCGGCAGCGTGCCGAACGGGCCGAGGCGCGAACCGAGCGCGAGCACCACGTCGGCCTTGTTGATGAGGCGCATCGCTGCCTTCGATCCCATATAGCCGAGCGGGCCGCAGGCGAGCGCGTGGCTCGTCGGAAATGAATCGTTGTGCAGGTACGAGTTCACCACCGGCGCGCTCAGGTATTCGGCGAGCGCGACGCACTCCTTGATGCCGTTCCCCATCACCACGCCGCCACCCGACAGAATGACCGGAAATTTCGCCTTGGCGAGCAGCGCTGCCGCCGCGTCGAGCGATTCGGGGCCGCCAGCGGAACCTTCGATGCGTATCGGCTTCGGAATCTCGACTTCGAT
>JAUSGQ010000031.1 GCA_030674455.1 bacterium | reverse complement strand
ATCGACAGCGCGGGCTTCAGCAGGTTCGACGCATCCAACGTTCCCCCCGAAGCCGCACCGGCACCGATCAGCGTGTGAATCTCGTCGATGAACAGGATCGATTGTGGATTGTCGAGCAGCTGCTTCAGCACCGCCTTCAGGCGCTGCTCGAAGTCCCCGCGATACTTGGTGCCGGCCAGGAGCGCGCCCATGTCGAGCGCATAGACCTGGCATTTGGCGATTATGTCGGGCACCTCACCCTCGACGATGCGCCGCGCCAGGCCCTCTGCGATCGCGGTCTTGCCGACGCCGGCCTCGCCGACCAGCAGCGGATTGTTCTTGCGGCGGCGGCACAGTGTCTGCACCACGCGCTCGAGTTCGCGCTCGCGCCCGATCAGCGGATCGATCTTGCCCGCCAGTGCCAGCGCGTTGAGATTCAGCGTGTAGTTCTCGAGCGCCCCTCCCGGCGAGTGCTCCTGCTCGGACTCGGCCTCGCCGTCGGCCTTGCCGGGCGCCGCCTGCGGCACTTTGCTGATACCGTGCGAGATGAAGTTGACGACGTCGAGCCGCGTCACCCCCTTCTGGTGCAGGAAATACACCGCATGCGAATCTTTCTCGCCGAAAATCGCGACCAGCACGTTGGCGCCGGTCACCTCCTTCTTGCCCGAGGATTGCACGTGCAGGATCGCGCGCTGGATCACGCGCTGAAATCCGAGCGTCGGCTGGGTGTCGGTGTCGTCGGCAGCCAGGATCGGCGTGTGCTCGGTGACGAACTCTGACAGGAGCTTGCGCAGATCGTCGATCTCGGCCGCGCACGCCTTGAGCACCTCGGCGGCCGACGGATTATCGAGCAGCGCCAGCAGCAGGTGCTCCACGGTGATGAATTCGTGCCGTTTCTGGCGCGCCTCCATGAACGCCATGTGCAGGCTGACTTCGAGTTCCTGGGCAATCATCAGTTTTCCTCCATCACGCAGCGCAGCGGGTGTTGATACTGGTGGACGAACGCGGTCACCTGCTCGACCTTGGTCGCCGCAACGTCGCGCGGATAAACCCCGCAGACTCCGGTACCTTCGCGATGAACCTTGAGCATAACCTGAGTCGCCTTCTCGCGGCTGAGAAAGAAAAACTTCTGCAACACCAGAACTACGAAATCCATTGGAGTGTAATCGTCATTGAGCAGCAAAACCTTGAACATTGGGGGCGATTTGACCTTGGCCTTTTTCGCCTCCAGAACCGTGCCTTCGCGATCCCGCGTCGCCATGCTTCGCACCACCATCCACTACCCGCTTCCAACTGTCATTTTGACCATAATGCCAGATTTTTCAAGTGGTAACAGGGGCCTTTTTTAACAAAAACTTGACTTCCTCTGGCAAATAGCCTAGAAAGCGAAAAGGTGTTTGGCTTCAAGCTCGATCGCAGTACCGGTTTTGCCGTATGCGTCCTTGAAACTCAAACAGTCTCCGGAAATTTTCTCCGGTAATGTTTTTAGTTAATTAAGGGAACTGCAATATGGCAACAGGTACTGTGAAATGGTTCAACGATGCGAAGGGTTATGGCTTCATTACGCCGGATGACGGCAGTGAAGATCTGTTCGCGCACTTCTCGGCGATCCAGATGGGGGGGTTCAAGACCCTCAAGGAAGGACAGAAGGTTACGTTCGAAGTAACCCAAGGCCCCAAAGGCAAGCAGGCATCCAATATTCAGGCGGCCTAAGAACACGGCGCATTCCAGAATACCAAAATAAAAGCCCGTCCGGCGAATGCCGGATGGGCTTTTTTTTGGCTAAATGAGATAATCGCGTCACGGACCAACATCGCCCTTCCTTCGCGACGCCCCGACAGATCGCTGCAACGCGCCGATCACTTGACTGACCAGATCCGAACGGAGACTGAGAATTATGGCTGAAAAACTCGACCTGCTGAAAATCGCACAAGAAGAACAAAGCGGCGATCTGTTCAAGCTGCTGGACAGCCTATACAAGCGATCCCAGATCAAGCCGCGGGGCATTTCCGACGCGATCATCTGGGAAGGCGGCAACGCCCACGGCAACGTGAAGCCGGTCGCGCACGCGTTCACGGACATGTTTGCACTCAACGGCAC
>JAUSGQ010000028.1 GCA_030674455.1 bacterium | reverse complement strand
CACATGCACGCCTTTGCCTTCCAAAGCATTGAGATACGCCGGAAGTGTTGCCACGAGTGTCTTGCCTTCTCCGGTGCGCATTTCTGCAATACCGCGATTGTGCAGGACTTGTCCGCCCAAAAGCTGTACGTCAAAATGCCGCTCGCCAAGCGTGCGACGCGCGGCTTCGCGCACAAGCGCAAACGCTTCAGGAAGCAACTCATCAAGTGTCTCGTCCGCTTGCTTCCTTCCCTCCTCTTCAGAGGGGGGATTGAGGGGGGTGTGCAATCGCTGTCTAAACTCTGCGGTCTTTTGGGGAAATGCCTCCACGGCAAGGGCCTTCATTTCCTCTTCCAGCGCATTTATCCCGTCCACGTTACCGCGAAACGGCTTTAGCTTTTTCTCATCGGAATCGCCAAAAAACCCTTTGATAGCACCAAACATAGGGCAATACTAGCATATTTCTTAAGGTTTCTCCTCTTTTAGGTTTAAACACTATCCCCACAAATCCTTGACTCTTGAAAGAAAGTAGCATATACTACGACTGCTAACCACGGAGTGCGAAATGTGCTCCCAAAAAATCCGAGGCACTGCCTCGGATTTTTGTTTGTATGTCATAATATTCTTTGTGGAGACCAAGGGGCCACCTCTGGTGAGGCACTCCGTGGTTAGCACTCGGATTGGGGAGTTCAATCCTCCTTGGCTCCACCAACGTTAAACAGAGTGGCTTTTCAGAGGCCGAAATTCGCGCGGCGCAAAGCGCCGCGTATGGAGAAATGGGCGTTCCGCGCGCTTCGCGCGCGTGGAGGGAGAGGTTCAATCCGAAAATTTTTTGGAGGGGGGATTTTTTGGAGGGGATGTCTTCTGATTTTCTAATTTCATCAAGACGCGAAGCGTCTTGTATCCAGTTTCTGACAGGTTCAACCCACGCGGCGGGGGATCGTTCAAGACGGACGATTTGCTCCTCAATCGTCCGGCGCTCGCTCATGAGAGCGCGACGGCGGGACAAATAATCCTCACGTTCGATATCTTCGGCAACGTACAAGTCCGTAAGACGTTCAAATTTGTTAGAAATATCAAAAACTTTGTCCCGCAGTCCTTGAACGGCCTCCGTCGCGGTTTTAGAGGCGCTAGCCGCTTCTGTATCGAGCATCGCTGACAAAGGCGATATCCATTCTTGCGGCATGGCGTACTCGCCAAGGAGCGCCGAGAGTTGCGAGTCCAAGACCTCGCTTCGCATCGGCGCTTCTTTGCATTTCACGGCCTTGTTCTTGCGAGTACAACGGTAGTAAGTGTAGTGATGGACGTTGCCGTTCAACTGGTGCTTCTCTTTCACTTCGGCCGTGATGCCCATGCCGCAGAAGTCGCACCGCAAGAGTCCGCAGTATGGCGCGGGATCGGTTTTGACCGCGAGCGTTCGGCCGCGCGAGCGAAGTACCACGTTCGCTTTGTCGTACAGCGATTTTGAAATGAGCGGCGAATGATTGCCCTCGTACACTTCGCCCGCGTAGCGGAAGTGGCCGTAGTAAAACGGATTTTGCAAAACGAACGAAATGCGCGAGATGTGAACGCGGCGATTTCCTTTGGACATCACACCCGCGTTCTCCAACATCACCGCGAGAGTATCGAGCGTCGCGCTGCCGCTCGCGTACCGTTCAAACATTTCGCGCACGAGCACGGCATTTTTCTTGTGGACGCGGATAGTTTTGGTGCGCGGGTCGTTCAAATATCCAATGGGAGCTAGGCCGGGATATAGCCCTTGCCGCGCTTTCTGTCGCAGACCACGAGCGGTGTTTGCGGAAAGTTGGCGCACATATTCATTCGCCATGCCAAGCTCGACTGACATCATCAGCACATTGTCATTTGGGTAGTGCGAGCGGTCGTGCGTTTGAATATGTTTGATAACGCCTTGTTGCAACAACCACTGCACTTGTCCGCCGTCCACCGGATTTCGCGCGAGCCGATCTATTTTCCAACAAATAATTCCTTGCGCTTCACCGCGTTGAATCCGAGACATCATATCGTTGAATATCGCTCGGCCCGGAATCTTTGCGGATTTCTTTTCGACAAACTCCTCGGCGATTTCTAGCCCATCGCGTTTCGCGAGCGCGCGCAATTCCGTCAACTGCGCTTCGATAGACAAAATTTGTTTGTCTTCAACGTCGGTAGATTTTCTAGCGTAGAGAAAATACTTCATATCTCAAATATCATACCGCATTTCGTTCGGGGAGCCATCCCTGCCGTTTTACAATGTTCCTCAAAAACGGCGAGGGATGGACTACTTGTGCGCGCATGGGTGGGCGGGGCAAAGCACTCCACTATGTATTTATGGATTCCTGCATTTGCATTTCCCCTCCAAAACCCCCTCCAAAAAGTTTTCGGATCTGTATTTTCTGAACCTCTTCGACGCGCGAAGCGCGCGGAAACCCCATTCCCCCCTACGCGGCGCTTCGCGCCGCGCGCATTTCGGCCTCTGAAAAGCCGTTGAGTTTGATTCTGGAGCCGATGTCCGGGATTGAACCGGAGACCTCGTTCTTCGCTTATACCTCCGTTTCCACTTTCTATTATCGGAGGGCTAGACTGTATCTTTTCGCCTGAGGCGAACCCTTGTCAGTCGTTCGGGCGTTTGACGCCACGGTCTTGTCCTTAGAAAGGATATTGACCGTTATTCGGGATTCATGCTCGCGTTGCCGCGAGCATGGGCAGGGCTTGCGGCCCACCAAGAACGTGCTCTACCAACTGAGCTACATCGGCATAACTAACTTCAACCCGCTTCAGATTAGTCTATTTAATCAATATTATCAATGTGTTTACATATTAATTCTTTTAGTCTGGAATTATTAAGGTGTATAGTCAGCACCCCATACTCGGACTTATATTTATATGTTCCCTCCCCCCTGACTTTAGACACGATAACCTTATAAAATTGATTCTTCTTGATCTTTAGTTGGCGCATCCAGTATTGCATGGTCGCATCTCGAGAAAGATCTTTAAAGATTTGTAAGCCAAATTTTAGCTTGTCTTTCTCAATCCCAAAAAACTTGTACAAAAACTCAATGAATTTCTTTATCAATCGAACATCCGTATTACAAAGTCTAACGCCACCCTTGCCTCTTTTTGAACCCTCGCCCCAATATAATCCTAACCCCAGCCCGTACAACATACCATCCCCCATCGTGCGAGGTGGTTGAAACAGAAACGGATCTCCATTGGGATGGTACATCCTATATATCGCGTCAGAGATGCTCCGTTTTTTTATCTGGTGTTTTGCAAGCCAGTAATTCACTTTATGCTCAGAGCAACCCAAGCGATCAGCTATTGCCGAGGATGATAGTTGCTTCTTTAAATACAGTTCCACTAGCATAGATTGGTCTATCATCAGACCATGATACCACACATAGCCTGCTCTACTGTTCGCCGCACTATATGCCATGCTGTACAATTACAGAAACGCGATATAATTTAACGCTATGTTTAAAGTCCTGGATAAATTTTTTGACCGCCTAGAGGACAATGTGCGCAACCACTTGAGCCATTACCCCATCATCTATGCATTTATTGCGGGCGTCGGCATTATTCTCTTTTGGCGAGGTGTGTGGCATACGGCTGATTTGTTCGCGTTTATGACCGGTCCAGTTTCAACAATAATTGGCGTGCTTATTCTCCTAATAGTCGGGGCGTTCGTTTCCTTCTTTATCGGAGACAGCATCATAATTGCCGGAATTAAGCGCGAGAAAAAACTCGCGGAAAAAACAGAGGGTGAAATAGAAACGGAAAAAGAGGAGTTGGACGAGGTGCGCGGGATGGTACAGAAAGTGGAAGATGAAGTGGATGAAATAAAGAAAATAGTAGAGAAAAATAATAAGTGTCCGTAGGCGATTCAAGTCCGGCCAGCATCTCGTCAAAATAGACTGGCCGAAGCCAGTCTATTTTTCCTAAGCGCGGCCGACGGGATTTGCCTCGAGTCGCTGGTGCAACTCGAAACTTATGGCCCCTCTTCGGGGCCGGCAGCCAGCGGTTCAAATCCGGCTGTGCTCCTAGAGCAAGTCAAAGGGCCACCACGCGGGTGACCTTTTGTCTCGCTTGCGCGGCCGACGGGATTTGAACCCGCATCCTCTTCCGTGACAGGGAAGCGCTCCACCAGGTCGAGCTGCGGCCGCATGTTTTACCCATACAGAGTCTGTAGTGCCTTGACAAACTTCTTAAACTTTCGGACAAGATACAAACCGCTGTCGGGCATAGTATCGTACATCAGATGGAATAACGCAACACTATCGCTATGACTGAACACTAGGTCGAAACCTCTGCCTTGCCTTTTGCAGGTTACAAATCCCTTTTTCAATCCATGAGAATGCAACCTCTCGTGAAATGAATCAAGAAACGTTCGGGAGCCAGCGGTGAATCTCGAAGAAAATACCCATCTCATCTTCTTTCTATCTTTGACATGATGCTTCTTAAAGTACACGCATCCGTCCCCATCGAAGTATCCTCGCACGAAATGTCTAAATAGTTCTTCTGGAATTGTTGGTAATTTCATGCGCCAACTCTTTCTTGGAGTGAAACCGAGCTTGCTTAAATCCGAGAACATAACCTTGCTTCAGAGTTGTAGTTGATACGTAGTGGATTTCTTACTAGATTTGTACACACGTTTCCCGATTTTGTGGTCCGATACCAGAGTGGCTCTCACCTTCTCAAGCAATCCTCTATCATTGCTATAAAAAGCAATGAAGTGTGCGCCGCGTTTATTGCGAATCATGTTTCCATCGGCGGCAAAGAATCCTAGAACGTAGGCCATCTCGGATGACCAGCGTTTGAAAAAATCCTGGTTCACTCCACGAAACATCGGTGCCATAGGCTATATTATATCGTGACACTGCATCACTTTAACCATATATGTGGAAAATATAAGATGTTCCTGAGCTGAGTCCCGATTCCCGAGGAGACACCTCCACCAAGGGTGAGGAGTCACCTCGGGAACAGTGCCGTGCACTTCGTAGCTTCACGAGCCAGTGAAGCGAAGTTGTGCCGAAGGGTGGAGTCGAACCACCGTTTAGGGTTTATGAGTCCCTCGTTCTAGCCGTTGAACTACTCCGGCTTATGTCTTCAGCCAGGATTCGACTTTCTTGAATCCGGGCATCCACATATTAACCTATTTCACAGAAAAACACTCTACAATGCCCTGCTTCCGTGTTATATCTAAATGCATGTGGGATAATCTATTGCTCATAAATAGCATCCTCTGGGCTTGTACAGCAATATATTTTATCTACTCCATCGGTTACGCAATCCTTAGGGCCGACGCTCAGCAATTTTTTATCGGTCTCGGTTTATTCCTGCTTTCACTCACTATTGAAATAATTTTAGGAGGCCTTAAAAAATACTAAAAGACACCCAATCCGGTTAGTCTGACTAACCGGATTCTCAAAAGCCGAGGAAATCTAAAACGGCACCTCCCACGTCGCGGGCTTTTCCCTTGAATGGATAGGCATGAAGGTAGATCGCCGGATTCCAGTTCAGCTCAATAATGGCATATGCATTTTTGCGGGGTTCTTCTCGAATGTTTCGTATGATCATGTCTACTCCGCAAATGTTCGCTCCGACGCTGGCGGCGGCTTTTAACGCTATTTTTTTGTAAGCTGTCGGCATGTCCGGAATATCCAATGGGTCGCCGCCATTACTCGCGTTTGAGTTCCTGCGCAGATACACCTTCTGATTGCGTGCGGGAACTGAATCGGGATTCAGACCCGCTTCCGCCAAGATTTCCCGCTCCACAGTCCCAAGTCGGATGTAATGCTTCGGAAGTTTACGGCTTTCGGGGTCGGTATTTTTTTGAGCAACCAATTCCTTTATGCTGTGAGCGCCGTCCCCCACTACATTCGCAGGTTCGCGATTTAGCACCGCAACCACTTTTCCGTTGATAACCAGGAACCGATATTCCTTGCCCGGAACGAATTCCTCCACCAATATATTCTCGCCATATTTGAACGCACGCCTGACGGCTTTCGGGTAAAGTCTATCGGCCTTTGGTTTTAGTATGGAAACACCGATGCCATAATTCGTGCTCACCGGTTTAACGACGAGTGCCGCCCCGCTGTGCAAAATGCAATAATCAATCGCATGCTGCGCCGAACTGAAACTTTTAGCGCGAGGTACAGAAATACCAGCGCGCTCAAGAAACACCTTGGTCAGCGCTTTATCACTCATCAATTCGTAACTTAGGTACGTATCGCGGCGCGTTATCGTTGCCTGCTTAACAAGCTCCTTTCTTTCGCCGCGGCGAAGTTCTATAACATTGTTCGAGGCATCAATGACATTCACGGCGATATTCCGCTTTTGCGCCGCACGGATAAGCACTTGGGTCGATAGCTCAAGATGTTCATAACCGCTTAAAATCCACGCATCAAGCGATTCGCGGCGTGCAGTTTCTTCAAGCGATGCTTCCCCGAGCGCTTGCATACGCCGGTCGTAATGTCGATTGACCGGAGCCGAAAAGAATTCAGCCCTGTATTTCTTGGCCAGAGATAAACCGAACTCTGCGAATGACTGTCTGCTTTCTTTGATGTCTCTCAAAATTCGCGCCGAGGGGATTTTCTCCGAGTCGAGAACTTTCTCCATCTGAAGACGAATAACTCGACTATGTTGCGTCGTTGCAAGCGCCTCATCAAGGGAAAGCGCAACTTTCTCCATGCCATTCAAAATCGCTATCGACCAGCGGGTGAAATCCTCCTTTTCACCTTCGGAATATATCCGGAGTCCCGGCTTCCTTCCGTGGAGCGCCACAAGAGGCTGATTAGCTTCGTATTTGTTTTGTTCGCCGTTCTTGAACTTTGGACTCTGTGAAAAGAGGCAATACATCATAAATACATAGAGGAAACACAGTTCGTCTTTACCGATACCAAGCGGCTCATAGGGGTCGATGTCGATGTCGCGAAACTCTATGTACCCCACGCCCGCGCTCGCCAGCGAGGAAATGAGGCTTTGTCTTGGATACGCCTGCTGCCTCTGCTTTGGACGCACAGAGGTGTAGAACTCACTCTCCATCTGTAAAATGTTGGGGTTCAGCTGTATTTGCTTTTCTCGTATGAACACGCCCATTGAACTCCACATGCGCGACGGCGTGGATACTGCGCGGTAGAGGTCATTTGCATATTCTTCCAATGAATTATACGAAACACTCACGGGAACTCTGCGCGCATTGTGATAACCGTAATCGCTTAAGCGAAGAGATGTTGCATACGGTCCAAAATAGGTTGATGAATCCAATTTTTTAAGTCCGGGCGGTACTTTTTGAAAAAAGCTTTTGTCGGCTGCCGGAGATGCTCCAAAAAGATACGTAACCAAGGGCGAGTACCGAATGATGTTTCTCATGAGCCCGAAATATCCAGCATCCTTAAATGCCCAGAGCGGCAATGCAGAACCCAGTTCACTCGCAAAGGCTGCCCAAAAATCATCAGACAACGAAAAGTTGTAGTGAATTCCCGATATGGTTTGAACTGCGCCACCATAGCGCCGCTTGAGCCCCTCTCTGTATAATCTTTTTTTCATACCCTCATCGGAAGTTCCGAAATTTGCCAAGGGTATCTGGCTGTGGGGCGGCAGTTTCGGAGGCATGCTGAATGGCCACATGTGCTCGGTGCCAATGGCGCGGTAGCTCCAAGACATCAATTTCTTGAGATAGCCCAATTCCCCTGTCTCTCCAACGAATGGTGGAGAGACAAATTCAAGTTGAGCTTCGGAAAAATCCAGCATAATTGATGGATGAGTAAGCGGCGAGCCAAGCGAGCGCGGATGTGGCGTCTCTGCAAGGCGACCGCGCGAATCAGTCCTCACGGTCTCCCGTTCCAACCCGTGCTTAGCAGCGCTATAGAGCAAAGCTTTTTTTAGTTTCCTATGCATACCAAAGACGTTTACGCCTATTTCTACTCGCGTATGTAGTGTTCCTTATTGACGATTGAGTAAATCTCAAGAACGGCAAAGAACAAACTCAAAACGAGCGGACCTATCAAGAATCCCACCGGTCCGAAGAAACTTAACCCACCGAGAATAGAGAGCAGGATAAGAAATGGGTGCAGCTGCATTCCGCGCTCCACAAGCTTAGGGCCGAGGAAGTTATCCACGAGTCCGACGGCTGTTGCGCCCCATACCAATAATCCCACTGCCGAAAATGTTTCGCCGGTAACAAACAAAAATATAACTGCAGGCAATATTACGAGTGCGGTTCCTACACCCGGAATCAGCGAGGCGATCGAAGCAAGACTTCCCCACAGCACAAAATTCGGAACCCCGAAAATCGCGAAGCCGATTGCCGTCAGCATGCCCTGAATAAGCGCGACGCCAAGGCTTCCCCTGACGACCGAATTAATGGCCACATCAAGCTTCTCGAAAATTCTCTCGTCATGAACATTGTCGAGGGGGCTCAATCCTATTAGGGCGGCTTTCAATTTTCCCCCGTCTTTAAACAAATAATACAGAGCGATGAGAAATATGAACATGCCCGCAATCGCCCGCGCGACATTCGCAAAAATCGAGCCAAGGTGCTGTATGAGCCAGCCGAGAGCCAGCTCTACGTACTTGTTAACATCAAACGCCTCAATGGGAAGGGGATAATACTGGACAAGCCCTTGTACGGCATTCTGCAAACTGTTTGTTAAGCCCGTCGCGCCGCCGCTCGTGACTAAGGAATAGAAACTTGAGGCTTCCTTCACTATTTGCGCGCCTAAAAATGCGAGCGGAACGATTACCGCGAGCAGAACCAAAATAGTCGAGAAAAAGGCAGCGAGCGAATTTCGCCCACCGAGGCCTACGCTTAGTCTCTCATAAACAGGACGAAAGACGGTCGAAAAAACGACAGCGATCACAATGGCGACCAAAAACGGCTTAAATATCAAATATATCAGCACTCCTATCCCGACAAGCAATACCAGCAAGAAACGAAGTTCAGTTTTAGAGCCATTCATAGATATTGATTGATTATACAGGCTCCCGCCATATTTGCCTGCTTCGTGTGGGTACTGTTGACGAGGTCTAAGATTATTGGTATTGACCTTAATGCTCATTGTCGTAGCTTGATACAGAAACTATAAAATCATCATGAAGTATTCAGCATTCTTATTTTGCCTGCAAGAGGCGCTCGCTTTCCACTTTACAGAGCGGAGGGTGAGGGATTCGAACCCTCGGTGGGTTTCCCCACATACGCTTTCCAAGCGTACGCACTAGACCGCTATGCGAACCCTCCGTGGTTTGCAGTATATCCGATATCCAATACCACTCAACCATGTTATGAGAACCGTGTAATTAGAAACATGCTAATATAGGTCGATATATCGACCTATGACTCATGTTTCCAAGAGAAAGATAAAGAGGCAAGTTGAGATACAAATCGTCGATGCGTTTATGGACGCCTTATTTTCAACAAATCTCACGCGAGGAAAAGCGCGAGTGCGTTCCATCCTTACCCCAACTGAACGTATCATGCTCGCGAAGCGATTGGCTATAATCACTATGCTAGAGCGCGACCAATCCTACTATCAGATAGAGACCACGCTCCACGTCAGCGGCTCCACGGTAAAGAGATTACACAAGCGGCTTATCGCGGGTGACTTTGACCCGCTTTGCCGGATATTCAACCGAAACTTGTCTTTTATCGACTACCTGGAAATATTTTTATCTGCCGGAATGCCATCCATAGCTGGTCCGCGTGGACAAAGAAGGCTCGACAAATTACGTTCTGGAGTAAACCCTAATAAAAACAAATAGGGCGATATATCGACCTATTTACTAAAAATATCAGATTGTTTGATTAATATTGTCCTACCGGCACAAAATTTCTAATGTTTTAATACATCTATACCTTCATCCCCTGCAGGGCGGCGATGCGTTCTTCGACGGGCGGGTGCGTGCTGAATAGTTTCGTAATAAATTGTCCAGCCTCGCGCGGGCCGAACGGATTTGAAATAAACAAGTGAGCGGTCGTAGTAGACGCTCGCTGCATTGGAGATTGATAAGAAGCAATTTTTTGCAACGCCGAGGCGAGGCCTTCAGGATAGCGCGTCAGCAACGCTCCAGACGCATCAGCCAAGAATTCTCGTTTGCGCGACACCGCCATTTGAATGAGTTGCGCAGCAAGTGGCGCCAATATCATCGCGAGAATCGCGGCAACCGCGATGAGCGGGCCGGTATTCCTATTATTTCGGTGCCCGCCCAACATACTTGTACGAATCGCGATATTTGCTACGACCGAAATAATGCCTACAAGAACAACTGCGACCGTCATGACTAAAATATCCCGATTTCCTACGTGCGAAAGTTCATGCGCGATGACGCCCTCTAGTTCCGAGCGCTCCAGTCGCTGCATCAAGCCCGTTGTAACAGCGATGACGGCGTGCTTGGCATCCCTTCCTGTCGCAAACGCATTTGGAGCCGAATCCTCGATAATATAGACGCGCGGCTTAGGTAATCCGGCAGTAATTGCGAGATTTTCCACGATTCGGTGCAATTCTTTATATTCAATTTCGTCTGCAGGATGCGCTCCGACGGAAGCAATGGCCACTTTGTCGGAAAACCAGTATGCGCCGACATTCATTATGAGAGAGAAAGCAACAGCGATGTATAGAATGTTCGCGTCTCCATAATAAACCGAAAGAGCCCACCCAACGGCAATAACAAGCAGTAAGAACACAGTCATTAAGACCCATGTTCGGAATACGTTCCTGCTTTGTTGAGTGTAAAGCGTTGTCATAGCGTTAAACTATAAGGCATATCACCGATTTGTTGAAATTTATGTGTGTCCAATTTTTCATCGAATAAATCCTCGAGTTCCAGAGCGTAATTAAGTTCTTTCTCAAATTGCTCGAAATTATTAATCTGACCGTCGGTAAAAATATACACGTCATGGCCGGTAAATTCAACATCGTGAGGAAAATTGTCGTCAAGCAGCTTGGCCAGAACATCAGGCGTGAATATCTCTAATGCTTCAATTTCATATTTTCGAGGCGCGGATAAGGAAAACTCCTTTTCGAATTCTGCGGGAAGCGGAATCTTTTCGCCAGCGCTTATGCTCCAAGCGTTATTTTTATTGTTTAAATAAAGGTGAGGGAACAAACCATTGAACTTGAAGTGGAAAACGGTGTAATAATAAGTATCTCTACTTTTTCCATGGCCAACGTTAAACTGGTAATTAAAAATCCTAAAGTGCCGACCTTCGATAACTCCTTCGATTTCATGCGTAATGGCCCTTCCGTGTCCCTGTTCAAACATTATTCCCGATTCTTCAACCGGTGAACGACCGCGCTCTAGAACAAATGACCTTAGCAATACATCCTTATATTGCCATCCATTTACTTTCGCTAACTGTTTCCAAAAAGTAGATCTTAAATAAAACTGTATTACAATTGACGAGATAATAAGAATGATAGGGATCACATACCAAAAAAAGACAACTAAGAGCAGGAAAATCGCCCAAAATTCCCATTTGGTACTTACTTTATTCCATGCGTCCTTATAGACTAGCCACGTTGCTTTTGCGATATTTGTAATCTCAGGTTCTACTAACTTATAGGTCATCTGAAAACGCGGTTCAAATCCCGCAGTATCTAGAAACTGACTTTAACAGGCTGTTTTGCTGCCTGCTCTTCGGCCCCGAGCTCGAAATAGTCTCTCGCCGCAAAGCCAAATGCCTTTCCAATGATATTGGACGGGAACGATTCGAGAGCAACGCTTAATTCCTGCACCACGCCATTGTAAAACCTGCGTGCGGCCTGGATCTTATTTTCCGTATCAGAAAGCTCCCGCTGGAGTTCTATAAAGTTTGTGTTCGCTTTCAGGTCCGGATACGCCTCGGAAACTGCGAACAGAGATTTCAATGCCCCTGTAAGCATGTTTTCGGCCTCTGCGTGTTCCGCTACCGTCGTAGCGCCCATTGCCTTAGTCCGCGCCTCTGTAACTTTTTCCAACGTCCCGCGCTCATGTTGAACGTACCCCTTTACGGCCTCCACCAAATTCGGAATGAGGTCGTAGCGGCGCTTCAGCTGCACGTCGATGTCAGCCCAGGCTTCTTTGACGCGGTTTACAAACGTAACAAAACGGTTATATGCAAAAACTACCCAAAGCCCGATAACGACTACGATGCCAAGTAGAATGTATGATGTCTCCATATTTTAATCAGTTATTAATTACCTAATAAATTCTGCTCAATAGCTCCGACTCGAACTTCGAGCGCTTTTAATCGTTCAGATTCTGCTTTCAGCTCCTTTTTAATGACTTTCAAATCATCCTTGCTGCCGGAACCTGCTCGTTTGCCGACGTTCTTCTTTTTGACTGAATTACCCATGTGGTAATTATAGCATTTCGCCGAAATAGGCATATGTCCCAATCTACGAATCATCCGAATGCTACCTGCCCGCCGAAGCCTCGGCGCAGGCGGGCGAAGGGCTACAAATGTGAGCCTTATTTATTGGTAGATATTTGTAGATTGGAATCCATTTGTAGATTGGAACTTAGTAGTCCTCCCCTCCCATTCCTCCCGGCATGCCGCCAGGGGCAGCTTTCTTTTCCTCAGGGATGTCGGCAACCGCAGCTTCAGTGGTCAAAAGGACAGCGGCGGCTGAAGCCGCGTTTTCCACACAGCTTCTCGTAACCTTGACCGGGTCGATGATGCCCGCTTCGAACATGTCAACGATATATCCCTCTTCCGATTCTGCTTCTGCGCTGGCGTTAAATCCAAACGCTCCGCCCTTTTTAATTACCTCGCGCAATATGACGGCGCCATCCTCTCGCCCTGAATTCTTCGCAATTTGAAGAAGAGGCGCGGCAAGCGCTGAAAGCAGTATGCGATATCCGATCGTGTATTCGTCGTGCGCCTTTGCATCGATTTTCTTAAGAAGCTTCTCGCCTACCTTCGCAAGAGCTGCTCCGCCGCCGGGAACAATGCCCTCGGCAATGGCGGCTTTAGTCGCGTTTACAGCATCTTCGATTTTGTCTTTCAGGTACTTCATTTCTGTTTCCGTGGCCGCTCCGACTCGAATGACAGCAACGCCGCCGGAAAGTTTCGCCACGCGTTCATCGAGTTTCTCCTTATCGAATTTCGAATCAGAATTCTCCGATTGCTTTCGCAGCGAGGCGATGCGCGCCACGATATCAGATTTCTTACCCTTACCGCCGACGAGAACCGTCGAATCTTTCGTTGCAACTACCCGATTGGCGCGGCCGAGCATGGATAAGTCGGCATTTTCAATTTTGATCCCGAGGTCTTCCGACACGACTTGCGCACCAACTGTAATGGCAATGTCAGCCAGCATTTCTTTCTTTCTGTCGCCGTATCCAGGAGCCTTAACCGCGAGTACGCTGAAAATGCCGCGCAGTTTGTTTACCACAAACGTTGCGAGCGCCTCGCCGTCCACATCATCCGCAATAATGAGCAATTCTTTCTTCCCCGATTGTGCCAATTTCTCCAAAAGCGGCAGAATGTCTTTAACGGTTGAGATCTTTTTGTCGGTAATAAGAATCGACGGGTCTTTCATTTCCGCTTCCATTCTCTCTGCGTTAGTTATCATGTATGGAGAAACGTATCCCTTGTCGAATTCCATTCCTTCAACAAAATCGGAATCAATGCCGAAGGTCTGCGACTCCTCGACTGTAACAACGCCGTCTTTGCCCACCTTCTCTACCGTATCGGCGATGGTCTTTCCCAACTCTTCGGATTCGGCGGAAATAGAAGCAACCTGGCGGATGTCGAGCTTGCCCTTTACAGGACGTGACATATCTTTCAGTGCCTCTACCGCGTCTTTGGCTGCTTGCTCGATTCCGCGGCGCACTATCATCGCGTTGGCACCCATCGCTGTGCGCTTCAAACCTTCGTGAACTATTGCCTGGGTAAGAACCACGGCGGTTGTCGTGCCGTCGCCCGCTTTGTCGTTCGTTTTGGTGGCGACTTCTTTAACGATAGAGGCGCCCATATTCTCGAATTTGTCGGCAAGCGTGATTTCTTTCGCGATTGTTACGCCGTCATTCGTGATGGTCGGCCCGCCCCAAGACTTGTCCAGTGCCACATTGCGGCCTCGCGGCCCAAGCGTTACTCGCACCGCGCCCGCGACGACATCAACTCCTCTCTTAAGCGCGCTTCGCACTTCTTCGTCGAAAATTACTTGTTTGGCAGACATAGGTTATAGGTTTTAGGTTATAGGTTACAGGTATTAATAAATACTTATTTGATGACAGCTAAAATATCGCTTTCTTTAACGAGGAAAAATTCCTCGTCATCTTCTCCCATATCAACTTCATTATCCCAGCCGGAATTAAAGACTACTTTAGAACCTACCTTTATCGTCATGGGAATTAAATCTCCTTCGTCGCCGTATCTGCCGGGGCCGACTGCGACTACGAGTCCGATCTTCGATTTTTCTTTCTGCGCGGTGTCGGGGATGATAATACCGGCCGGAGATTTCTTGTCGTCGGAATCTACGCGCTTAACCAGAACTCTGTCGGCAAGAGGCTGGATTATCTTTTTAGTAATATCGGATTGTTTCTTCATAGGGTCTTAATGACTCTTAATCTTGTAATCTGCCTGTGCGTGATTCACCTGACTGCAGGCGTACCCGCTCAGGCAGGCACGCAGACAGGTAGGCGGTTTTCCACCGCAAAGCTTGGGGATTATATGTCATCCCCGTTTTGTCGCAACTTGACAACTTAGTTTCATGGTGTATAATTGTAATTAGTATTCAAATCTAGGGAATCGGGCGCGCGGAATTTGATTTGCTTCTTCACACGTGCTACACTTTTTTTAATGGTAGCTCTCCAAGGCATACTGCCGTATTTGCAGATAGCGCTTTCGGTGCTTCTTATATTAGCGATTCTATTGCAGCACACCGGCGCATCATTAGGCGGCGCATTCGGAGCCGACAACTTCAGTTCCGGATTCCACACGCGCAGGGGCTTGGAGAAGACTTTATTCTTTGCTACCATCATTCTTGGCATTCTCTTTGCACTATCGGCTCTCGTTAATCTGCTCATAAGCTAATCAATTGAATTGCTTTCTTGCTTCACTCTGAAGCATCGCCTTTGTGTGTGATAGGCGTGGGGGTTTATTGCGAGTTGTAAGCGCACATAATTTCAGAACTTATTATTACCAGCATTTCTAGACATTAGATAATCGTTATCGTCATGGAATTCGGAACACGTGAAGAATTAGCCGCAAAGCTTACGCGCGCGCGAAGCGTTGTGCATTTGTCAAAACTTGAGAACCGCTTGCGTGCATTTAGCCCGGGCGAAAGGCTTGTTTTATACATTTTCTCGGCAACGCTTGCACTAAGCGCGCTTGGGCTGCTTTCGGGAGTTAACAGCGCTGTTTCTGTGAGCGTACCCGCGGAGGGCGGTACCCTGACCGAAGGAATTGTTGAGCCGCCGCGCTTTATTAATCCGGTTCTCGCACTTTCGCAGTCCGACGAGGACCTGACGCAGTTGGTCTTTTCGGGATTAATGAGGACGGTTCCCGGCCTTCCCGATACCTCCTCTAACGGAGAATCCATTATTCCCGACCTTGCCGAGAGTTACACAATTGCGCCGGATGGCACCACCTACACATTCACCATTCGGGAAGACGCAAAATTCCACGACGGGACATCGCTCACGGCTGATGACGTTCTTTTTACGATACAAACGATACAAAATCCCGAAATCAAAAGCCCGCGCCGCGCAGACTGGGAAGGCGTCTCTGTCTCAAGCCCGGACCGGCAAACTGTCGTATTTAAACTCCAACACGCATACGCACCGTTTCTCGAGAACACGTCTATCGGCATCTTGCCCAAGCATTTGTGGAGTTCTGTGAGTTCGGAAGAATTCCCTTTTCATCCGCTCAATACGCATCCTATCGGAAGCGGCACCTATAAAGTCACATCGTTGCAGACGGACGGCACGGGGGCGGCGACAAGCTATTCCCTTTCGGCGTTCGATAAATTTACTCTTGGAGTTCCTTATATCAATAAAATTAATTTCATATTTTATCCCAATGAAGATGCGCTCATCAAAGCGTTCAATTCGGGGAAAGTCGGCGGCATAGCGAGTATCACGCCGGCGGGACTTCCTTTATTGAATTTGGATAACAGCGTTGTGATGAATGTTCCGCTCCCCCGCGTGTTCGGCGTCTTCTTCAATCAGGGTCACGCTCCCGTGCTTGCAGATGCTTCTGTGCGTTCCGCGCTCAATGCGGCAATAGATAAAACGGCAATCGTTGATTCCGTTCTTAAGGGCTACGGCGTCGTGCTCGAGGGTCCGATACCGCCCGGCGTCATTAGCAATCATCAATCGCCGAAATCCAGCGGCTCGCTTAGCGCATCGGAGAGGGCTCAAAAGGCGCGCGACATCCTTTCTAAGGGAGGGTGGGCATACGACCAGAAAGCCGGCGTATGGAAAAAGAAGAAACAGACACTTTCCATCTCTCTCGCGACATCGGATTCTCCGGAACTCTCTGCGACGGCAAACAAAATAGCAGAATTTTGGAGAGCGGCTGGAGTTCAGGTAAACGTGAAGATATATCCGCTTTCGGAACTTAACACGAACATCATCAGGCCGCGCGCATACGACGCGATTTTATTCGGAGAAGTCGTCGGCCGCACCATCGACTTGTTTGCCTTTTGGCATTCGAGCCAGCGCAACGACCCGGGGCTTAACTTGGCAATGTATGCGAACACCAAAACGGATTCCCTTCTCTCGAGCGCGCGGGCACTCGTTTCGAGAAGCGAGCGAGATTCGCTTTATAAATCATTCGAGTCGATAATCGTTAAGGAACAGCCGTCTATCTTTATTTACTCTCCGGAATTTATCTATGTCGTGCCTAAATCTCTGCTCGGTGTCCGCCTGGGTGCTTTAACAACGCCGTCTGAACGATTCCAGAACGTGAATGAATGGTACAGCGACACCGAACGAGTATGGAACTTCTTTACCAGCAAAACTAACCAAATTTAATCACAACCTAACTTTAACAAACAGTATGGACACAACCGGTTCAAATACCAATCAGACAAAAACAAATACCGCAAGCGACGCTCCTGCCCCTCTGCAGGCGCGCGCGAGCGTCTACAAGCCGCGCGCGACACGAGCTGCGGGCGCTCCTCCTGCGCATCCCGGCCGAATTCCCGCCCACAGGCCAGCAAGGCCGGGCCGCCGAAGTTTCGGCGCTTCTCATCAGGCACGACCGCCGCGCCGCACGCGCACTAAGGTGGAACATCATCGCTCATCCGACACGCGCGGACGGGCGCAATCAGCCCCAGTGCCGAAGCCGGCGGAAGACACCGTGCGCATTATTCCATTGGGTGGAGTTGAAGAAATCGGACGCAACATGACGGCAGTCGAGTTCGGAGGCGATATATTGCTCGTGGATTGCGGCTTTGCATTCAGCGAGCAGGATACTCCGGGAATTGATTACATTCTTCCGAATACGGGCTACGTTGAGGAAAATCGCGATAAAATCCGGGGACTCATCATTACGCACGGCCACTTAGACCACATCGGCGGCATTCCCTATATCGTCGACCGCATCGGCAATCCGATTATCTACACGCGAAAGCTGACGGGAATGATGATAAAGAAACGCCAAGAAGAATTCTCCCAGATGAGAGAAATCAGCATCCGCGAAGTTGAAAAGGACGAAACGTTAAGACTGGGGAAAGCGACAATTCGATTTTTCGCGGTAACTCATACCGTTCCCGATTCCATGGGCGTAATTATTGAGACTCCATGGGGCGACCTTGTCTTCACCGGAGACATCAAGCTGGACCACGACGGAAAGGAGCCCAGCGATGCGGAGAAAAAAGAATTTTCTATGTTCCACAAGCGCAAAGTTCTTGCGCTTCTCATGGACAGCACCAACGTGTGGCAGCCGGGATTTTCCATACCAGAAAGAAATGTGTATCGCACGCTTGAGGAAATTATTGCGCGACCTGCAAAAGGCCGCCTTATCATCGGCACATTCGCTTCCCAGCTTGAGCGGCTCATGCTCATAGTGCGGCTCGCGGAGAAATACGGAAAGAAAATTATCATAGACGGGCGCTCAATGCGCACGAATATCGAGATAGTCCGCGAACTCGGAATGCTGAAGCACAAAGATGAAACGGTAGTCGCCGTTGAAAACATGCCTCAATATCCGCAAGAAAAACTTATCATCCTCGCAACCGGCGCGCAGGGCGACGAATTCGCTTCGCTCATGCGAATCGGCAACAAGAGCCATAAATTTATACGCATTAATACGAATGACACTGTCGTGCTTTCATCTTCAGTTATTCCAGGCAACGAACGCGCTGTGCAGAAGCTCAAGGATAATCTCTCGCGCCAGGGCGCGCATATAATCACGTACCACACGAGCGATGTACACGCATCCGGCCACGGCAACCGCGAGGAAGCTGCGTGGATACACCGGCAGATCAAACCGAAGTTCTTTGTTCCGCTTCACGGTTATCACTACATGCTGCGCGTGCATGCCGACCTTGCAGAAGAACTTGGCGTTCCGGAGAAAAATATAATTGTTCCGGACAACGGCTCGATAATCGAGATACAGAATGGCGGAGAGAAAATCGTGAAATTGCCGATGAAGGCGCCTTCTGAATTACGCGTCGTTGAAGGACATACTGTCTCTGAACTTTCAGATGTACTGATGCGCGACAGAAAAGCGCTCGGCCAGGAAGGTTTTTGCGTCGTTGTAGCCACGATTGACCGCCGAACGGGCAAGCTTCACAAATCTCCCGACATTATTTCCCGCGGATTCGTTTACCTGCGCGACAACAAAGACCTTATGGACCAGACGCGCCTAATTATAAGAAAGAGCGTCGAGGGCTCAATGAGGAACCCCCGAGCGGCAGACTTAGACAACGCAAGAGAAGACTTGGCTGAATCCGTCTCACGATTTCTCTTATCGAGGACAATGAAAAGACCAATCGTCATCCCCGTCATAGTAAGCATCTAGGGCTTCCGAGTAGTACTTGGGACGATAACATGGGAAGTGGCACTAGCAACGAGGTCCTTCTCAACACTAGTAACAAGCGGGTGTTTTAGTAAGTATTGATAACCATTTTCGCTCACTGTAATTGCGAAAAAAGGAATATATTTATATCGTTTGAGACCGACATAGCCGTACAAGTTCTTTCTTAAGTCACCAAGTACTATGTCAGTAGCTGCAATAATAGCCGCCTCCTGTGCTTTTTCTTTTTCAGAGGACAGGTTGCCTGCGACTTGAAATGGCGGGTCTATTTTTATGCCGACTATTATCATTCTCGTTGGCACGAATTGTTTTACAATTAAATAACCGGAGACGCCAACAAACATAACGATTCCTGCTATAAGTGCTAGCTTCATTCCAAGACTTTTCTGTCTCATGTTCCTGATTATATCACACCACTTTTCTCGAGGACCGGGTCAACCGAGGACCGTCCTCGGCAAGAAATAATCCAACCACCGAACAGAATGTTAGCCATTGAGGTTAAACCTCAATGATTCAGCTATAGGGCGATATATCGCCCTATTTACCCCTGGCCCATTCAATTACTATAACTCGTAGACTACGTCCTTTCTTTCCACTACCACCTTCCAGCCCATGCGCTTTGCGTTACGATATAGTTTCTTGTTCGGATTGAAGCATATCGGCTCTGCGACCATCTCAAGAAATGGAATGTCAGATTCAGTATCTCCCACGCCGATTGAATTCTCGAGGATTAGATTTTCTTTATTCATGGCGCGCTTCACGATGCTTGCTTTGTTGTGTATGAGATGTGCGTCAACGATTCCTCCGGTAAAACATTCCTGCGGACCGATTTCATATATCATGCCGTAGACCTTGTCGAACCCGAGCCGAGGGCAGAATTTGTCGAGTATCGTTTTGGGGGAATGCGAAACCGCGAGCAAAAAGTAACCGCGTTTTTTCAGATCGGTGAGCAAGTCGCGCGTGTATCGATACAGATGCTTGTATTCTTTCTCCACGACCTCTTCCGCCGCATCAGCTAAAACGCTGTAGTGAATCCCCTTTAAGTGCTTTTGAAATGCCTCAATAACCGCTTGTATGTATTCCTCATAATCCCCTTCCCGGTCAAGCCATCTTGTATGCGCTCGTTCGTATACGCGCTCTGCATTTTTTGGAAACGCGCCGGTTTGAACCAAATGATTGACGAGTGATATGAGAAGGCTTGAGCGAAATATGGTTCCATCAACATCAAACACAGCCATTTTTCTTCCTGCGGATACACCCTTTTTTGGCACTTTACTCATGGCTCTAATCGTACTAGTGAGAACCCGAAAAGCAAATCGCTTCAGTAAATAGGTTAGTCAGACTAACCGTTATCCTTTTTATGTCGCTTATCTTGTGCATCGGGAAATTGCCGATGCGAATGTGCTTATCCTTGAATTCGCCATATCCTGCGCCGACTATTAATCCTTTTGCGGACAACTTCTTAATTACCCCGGCAGAGCCTTCGGGAGTCTCGGCGACAATAACCGTGTTTGAGCGCCAACCCGGTTTCTTCACGAAAGCCGAATATCGCGGATTAGTATCAAGAAATTTATACAGGAAGCGCGCTTTCGCCTCCGTTTCTTTGCGTATCTTTCCGATTCCATACTTGATATATGAGTCGCATATCTTTCCGAGCAAATATATGGCCATCACATTGGGAGTCTCCGGTGTCTGATGCCTGCCTGCGTATTTAAGAAGCGAGGAAAAGTTGTGAAAACTGCCGATATTCATTCCTTTTTTTTGCAGCGCTTCTGATTTTTGGATGCACTTGTCGTTCACGATAAGAATGCCAAGCCCCGAAGGCATCCCAAAACCTTTCTGAACCGAAAAAAACGCGCAGTCGACCGCTTTGAAATCCACCCGGGCGTATGGAGCGGATGAAACGGTATCAACCGCGAATATTTTATCCTGGTGATACTTCTTGAGCGCGCTGATGTCGTCCATATCAATGCTGACGCCGGTACTTGTCTCATTCTGTGTGAAGCAAACCAATTCCGCATCTGCAGGAATCGAAACGCGCAGGAAATCAAAACCCTCTCCGGCAGGCACCTCATATGTAAGAGGCTGCTTGCGTAAATCACGAGCAGTATCAAACAATCTTTTAGAGAACGCGCCGTTCACAAAATGGAAACTTTTCGATTCAACGCAATTTTCTATCACTAACTCCATGGCTTCGGTGGCCGAACCGATAAAGAACACATGGAAATCCTCCGGCACGTTCAATAATTTCTTCAGCGAAGCTATCGTCGCCTCAAAAATCTCGCCAAAAGCTTTGCCGCGATGCGACATCGAGTAAATCCCCTTTTTGTAACCGTCATTCAAATATTTCCCCAATTTAGGGTCAGTCTGCGTCGGCCCGACAGTGAAATAGATCATGATGCCAATCTACGAATTGATTCGAATCTACGAATAACTACGAATGAGGCACTCGATTTGAACATATTATCTCTAGTAAAGTACCCTGAATTTAAGCGTGTGAGGCACAGCTTTCAGCGCATTGATAACAGCGGAGTCGTATTCCTTGCTGACGTCCGTAATCACGTAGCCGATAGCCTCGTCCGTTTTTAGATATTGACCCAAAATGTTGATTTTGTGCTTTGCGAGCAGACCGTTGATATTCGCCAATACTCCAGGACTGTTGCCGTGAATATGGATGAATCGATGAGCATTCTTAAGTTCCGGAAGCTGTATATTCGGAAGGTTTACGCTCAAATAGGTATTTCCCGCATTCACGAAGTCGACTATTTTTGACGAAACAAATTCGCCGATATTCTTCTGCGCTTCTTCAGTACTTCCGCCGATATGCGGAGAAAGTATCACATTCGGGAGATTCTGAAGTTCGCTCGTGAATGCCTCATCGTTGCTTCTCGGCTCCCGAGGATATACATCGACGGCGGCCCCGGCTAGATGCCCGCTTTTAATATTGCTCGCAAGGGCAGGAATATCCACCACAAATCCCCTGCTTAAATTCAGAAAAATGGCGCCCTTTTTCATTATCGCAAATTGCCGCTCGGAAATCAGATTCTTGTTGCCCGGATTGCCGTCAATGTGAATCGTAATTGCATCGCACTTCTTCAATACCTCATCCATCGAAGAACATTTGTGCGCATTGCCAAGTGCGAGTTTCTCCACTATGTCGTAAAAATAGACATCCATGCCAAGCGATTCCGCGACCACGGAAAGCTGAGAGCCGATATTTCCATATCCAATTATTCCCAATTTCTTTCCGCGTATCTCAAAACAATTCTTTGCGGATTTATCCCAAACTCCCGAATGCATTTTGACGCTTTTATCAAAAACATTCCGTGTAAGCATTATGATTTCCCCTACCACAAGTTCTACGACGCTTCTCGTATTGCTGTATGGAGCGTTGAAAACAGCGACTCCGCGTTTTGAACACTCATTAAGGTCAATTTGGTTCGTGCCGATGCAAAATGCACCAACCGCTATCAATTTTGGGGCGCTATCAAGCACCTTCTTCGAGATTTCTGTTTTGGAACGTATTCCAAGGACAGCGACATCCTTCATTCTCGCGCAGAGCTCATCCTCCCCCAAGCTCTTGGTCAGCAGTTCCAAGTTGTACCCTTCTTCTTTGAAGCGGGTTACCGCATCGGGATGGATATTCTCGAGCAGAAGCGCTTTGAGCCGATTCTTGGGATACGAATGCGCCATCGGCAATGAATTAATATACAAAAATTCGTCGAACGTCGGCACCACATGGTCTGCCTTTTCTACCACTGGCGCTCGCGTTACATTCTCGGTAAAAGCAAAGAATTTGTGAGCCAGACCGGATTCGCGCAACTCATAATCGGACCACCCGTCGCCTATAACATAAATTTCTCCTTCAAGGTTCAGGTCCTGTAATTGCGTCACTTTTCCGCCCTTTTTCGACAACGGGTTCTTCTTATCGAATCCGATAATGTTACCCTTTTTGTCATAGAGAAACGTGTTGGCGAATACGTTCTTTTCCGGTATGCCATACGGCTTAACTATCGGAACCACAAATTCCTTAAAAGCGCCGGAAAAGATGTAAATATTTTTGCCGTATTCCTTAAGAAATCTCTTATTTCTGGCGAATGAAGGAGTGACATTCTTCTTGAGAAATTTAATAAGAGTTTCGACATCTTTCTTATTGGAAGTCATGAGAGCGACTCTCCTTTCCAGAGATTCGGCGAACGAGAGCTTGCCTTCCATCGCGGCATTTGTTATCTCGCGTATACCTTTCATTATCTCTTCCTTCTTATTGTTGCCCTTGAGGGAGATAGCTATCAGTTCTTCAAGGGTCTCAACGCGCGCGAACGTGCTGTCAAAATCAATAATGAAAGTCCTTTTTTGCTTGCTGGGTGAGGTCATAATCCGCGAGTTATTATTGAAACTTCGGGCCTCCGACTTTATTCAGTATTTCCGAACGAAATGCGTAATTAGTGCCTTTTTGTGCGTCAAAGCGCTCCTCCGCCATGCGCACAAGCCGCGAAACTAGCTCTATATTGGAAACCCCTGCTTTCTTCCAGTTGTGATGGTATAAGCTACCGGGCAAAGTGTTCACCTCTATAACATAGACCTTTTTAGCGACGCTGTCGATGAGAAAATCCACGCGCGCAATTCCCGAACAGCCTAAAACTCTATATACTTTCTTGCCGAGCTCGATAACTTGTGCGGTTAAATCCTCTCCTATGTTAGCGGGAATTTCGCTGTATGCGCTATTAGCACCCGCCCCTTTTTTGCCTCCGTGCATGTATTTGCCGTCAAAATCAAATAAATCACCCTTATTGAGCGGCCTTTCGACTAACGCAGTCTGTAACGAATCATTACCTATTATCGGGAGCGTCACTTCTATCAGATTCTTTATGCCTTCCTCGACAAGAATCTTATCGTCATAGTGGAGCGCCACCTCGAGTGCATTTTTGAGGCCCGCCGGTTGTGGCGGGACCTGTAGACGGCCCGACTCGCTTTTTACTTTTGTTATGCCGATGCTCGAGCCAAGGTGCGCCGGCTTCACGAACAGCGGAAACTTTAATTTTGATATTCTCTTCTCTACGCTCTTTTGGTCATCCGCCCATTCCTTTTTCGTGAACCACGTTGAGGGGGCGAGCGGAATTCCTTCCTGCGCGAGAACTTGTTTGCAAAGTACCTTGTCCATCGCGACCGCGGACGAGGTCATGTCACAGCCCACATAGGGAACATTTGCCATTCTCAACAAACCCATCAAGCTTCCGTCCTCGCCAAACGTTCCGTGCATAGAAGGAAAGACGATGTCGATGCGGACAGACTTAGAAACAATTCCCGGCCACACAAGAGTAAGCCCGCCGGTTGTGGCGGGACATGTAGACGGCCCATTGTCGAAAGATAGCTGTACCTTCTTATCTTTGGCAAGCAGTTCTTCAAAATCGGACTGTTTGAAAAACGCCAAATCGTTCATTCTCTTGTTTGAATACCAAGAGCCGTCTTTGGCAATATACACAGGCCAAACATCAAAGTTTCCGGCCGCAATCAGAGCTTCAATAATTGGAAAGTGCGCAGTTATTATAGAGACATCATGCTCAACGCTGCGTCCCCCGAAGATAACAGCGATTGTTTTCATATTTCTATTGTACCCAATTTAACAAAAACGGCTATATATAATGGAAATTCCTACGTAAAAGCAAATAGTCACTCCAGCCCAAGAGAGAAGACCTGCTCGTTTCAACGGGCACATCAAGTAGGGATGTGCACCTGTAGACGGTATGAGCCACTAGTCCCGTCTACAGGTGCCTATCATAGCCGATAGGCCGTTAAAACGAGCAGGTCTTTGAACGACTATACATACTGATCCGGCCAGTCATTCTGCAGAAGCACAACATCTCCTTTCACGGTCAAATGCGGCAATGCCGCGAATGCCACAAGCGCATCCTCGTACCACAGTATTTCGCCTTTGTACTGCGCTTCCTTTAACCCCTGTTCAATAAATTGGGTGACCGAGTTCCTGATAAGGACGACTTTTTCTATTCCGGCTTGGGCTAGCTTCTTTCCGATTTCCTTGTGCACCTCGAACGTGCGGGGACCCATCTCTACAAGGCCGGGGGTTACATACCACCGGCGTCGGCCCTTGAGCGAGGATAGAAATTCGATTATCGCGCTCGCACCGTCGGGATTGCCGTTGTAGCTGTCGTCTATTGTGGTTATACCGCTCTTGTCCTCCTTCGGTTCCATACGGTGTGAAAATGCGCGCGTTTTGCCGATTCCCTCTTCAATTTGCTTCTTGTCAAAACCAAGGCGATGCGCGATATGGGCAGAAACAGCAAGCGGACCCACATTGTGCAAGCCTAGAAGTCCTGATTTCACTGAAAATGTGTCGTTTCCTATCTGCAACCGGAAGATTGTCCCCGAGAGATTGCTCTTTGCGTTCTGTATCAGAATATCGCCCGCTCCACCGCGCGTGTAGACAATGTGATTCCTAAGCGTAGTGTTGGCCTTTTTTCGCGAAATCTCATTCTCGCCGTTTATATAAACGGGTTTCTTTTTTAGGTAATCGGCCAATTCAAAAATAGTATTTGCTGTTTTTTGCAATGTTCCGAATCTCTCCAAATGCGCCTCATTAACACCAGTAATGATGCCGACGTGAGGGTCTATAAGTTCGCATAACTTAGCGACATCGCCGGGGTAATATTCTCCGAGTTCGAAAATCAACACTTCCTCGTCCCCTTTCAGCTGATTAATGAAACGGCAAATGCCAAGCGGAGTGTTGTAACTAAATGGGGGCGATGCGACCTTCTTTCCCTCCGAAAGAACGGTTTTTAGAATTTCCCGCATGCTCGTTTTTCCGAAGCTTCCGGATATTGCGATTTTTAATGCCTTGTGACTAGAAAGTTTTTTACGAGCCTGTGCGGTCAGAAACAATTCCGCGGGAATTTGCGCCAGTTTGACCAAAGCAAGCGGTATGAGAATTGCATAGGCAAGAAAATATGGGAGGAGAAACACAACGCACGCAAGGACGATAATTCTGAAATCTAAATCAGCGAACAGCATTGCATAATACGTAAATGCGAGGGCTGCTATGACAATTGCGAACGCGAATAAATATAAAAGATAGACTTTAGGAGTTTTCACGAGCTTTTTGCGCCGCTCTACGCTGCTGAAATCTTTTGTTCTGTCGTACCAAGCCAAGTATTCGCTCATGCTGTATTCGCATGCCTGGAGCATGTATATAAGCGAGCGAACGTAGCGCGGTCTATATCGGGAAAGTATTCGGGTAATCATATTAGGCGACGGCAAATTTGTCGGGGTCATGATAAGAATTTGCGAATTATACCTGATATCTCGGCAGGTCTTTCTTGATGGACAAAATGTCCGGCACCGGGGATAACGTGAAGCGTCGAATTGCGTATAAGAGAGTGAAGGCGCTCCCCTTCCTCGAGCGGAGTTGCCATATCGTTGCTTCCCCAAATCAGAAGCGTCGGCAACGATATCTTCTTTGCGTCTTCCGCAAGATCCTTCTTAATAATGTTCAGGAAAGTGCCGCTCAAGGCACCCGCACGAAAGTAATCGCTTCCAATCGATTCGTATAGTTTGCGCCGTATGCTTTGTTTCCAGAAACTTAGCGGTGGAACGGAAGCGGCCGCGCGCCCGAACTTAGCAAGCACGGCAAGTCCCGAGTTCTTGAGAGTTTTTCTGCGTGCGACTCCCGCCGAGGAAATGAGAATAATTTTCTTAGCGTTCAACACCTTCGAGGCGACGCCATGTATGACTATTCTGCCGCCGAATGAATGCCCCGCGTACGCGCTTGGCGTGATATTTAGCTTATCCGTGAAATCTTTTACAAACGATACGTAATCCTCAAGCGTCCAATCTTTCGGAGGCGCATCGCTTCCTCCGAATCCGGGTAAGTCAATTCTGATAACTCTAAACGACGTCGCTAAAGCCGTGAAGATGCCATCAAACGTGCGCAAATTATCTTTCCAGCCATGCAGCATTACAATTGTTTCGCCGCTTCCGCGGTCGTCGTATTCAATTGCTAACCCGTTAATGATAATTCGCATATGGACATGATACCTATTTTGAGCCAATTCAGCGAGTTGTCAGCAAAAAAGATGAGCGCGAATTTGTCTCCTCTGTTGTACCATGGTCTATTTGTGAAGACACGTTTTAGTGACGAGGCCAGCGAGCTGCGGCTTGGGGCCAGAGTTTTGTTAGAGGATGTTTAGCGCAATCATGCTTTCTCGCTGGACACACGTAACGGCCGTAGAGGATAAGGCCGTTGTTTACATATTTCCAATCTTTTTTTTGAATAAGCTTTTCCAAATCTTTGGAAATTTTAGTCAGGTCTTTTTTGTCTGTGAGGTTAAACCTCAAGGCAAATCGGCGGACATGCGTATCGGTGGGAATTCCTTCCCAGATATCAAATAACTCTCCCAAAATTACGTGCGATGTTTTGTAACCGACACCCGGCAGAGTTTGCAAATCCTTAGGATTCTTCGGAATATGACTGCTAAAATCCACAAAAACTTTCTTTGCCGAAAGAATGATATGTTTGGCCTTATTGCGAAAAAAAGGAACGGATGATATTTCTTTCGTGAATTGCGACGGATTCGCACGGGCAAAATCTTTCGCAGTTTTATACTTGAGGAACAACCTATCGGTCAGGCGATTTACCGCCTTGTCCGTACACTGTGCTGATAAGATAACCGCAACTACGAACTGAAATGGAGTGTTCCATTTGAGTTCGCTTTTCGGCTTAGGATAGGCCTTCTTAAGGTATGAAACTATGTTTCCGGCTCTTTCTCTGCGTGCGTTGTCCATCATTAAATCTTGTACAAAATCCTGCCGACAGTTTCAGGGTCATAGCGCACCAAATCCACATCAGTCAATAGATCCGCCTTTATGATTTTCTTTGCGCACTTCTCGAGCGCAGCATCTACCCGCACCGGATATTTCTTCTCTTTCGCGTACTGTGCTTGCACCTTGGCCGATATCTCTCTCGTGTTGCATACGACATAATCGAACTTCCTGAGGCCGCTGTATTTCAAAAGCTCCTTCATCATGTCCGAAGCCGCATAACCGTGCGTCTCGCCCCACTTGGTCATTGAGTTGCATATTGCCACTTTCTTGCCTTTGCATGCGTGAAGTGCTTCCTTCATTCCGCCAACCAGCAAATTCGGCACCAGCGAAGAAAATATATCCCCGGGACAAATCACGACTACATCCGCTTCTCGTATCGCCTTTTCAGTCTCCCGGAATATGCGCGCAGGCGGCTTCAGTTGCAAATTAACGATTCGCAGATTGCCATTATGTTTTGGTATATCGATATTAGATTCCCCAACTATTTCCGAGCCATCTTCCAGAGTCGCGTGAACATGGGATTTATCGAGAGAGACCGGAAGAACCCGCCCTTTTAGATTTAACAATTCAGACGCTTTTTTAATCGCTTCAGTGTCGCCACCGTATATTTCAGAGAGCGCCAGTAGAAATAGATTACCGAAGCTATGGCCATGAAGCGAACTGCCCTTTTTATTGAAACGGAAATTAAATAGGTCGCGAAGGACGGAGCCACGCTCATCGTCAGAAAGGGCAACAAGGCATCGGCGTAAATCTCCCGGCGGCAAAATACCAAACTCATCACGCAGAGTACCCGTGGAGCCGCCGTTATCAAAAATAGTCACTACGGCAGTAATGCTGAAAGGAAACTTTTTTAGTCCGCGAAGGACCATGTAGCTACCCGTGCCCCCGCCGATAGTTACTACTTTTTTCATCGGATAACTCTAACATTATAAGAGGCAATTTCACAATCGGCTGGCACCGAGGACCGTCCTCCTCTACCGGAGGACGGTCCTCGGTGTATCGGTTAGTAAGTTCGGAAAGCGTACAGCCCCGACTTGAGGTCGGGGCTGTTGTATACACTGATACGCGATACTCCTTTTCTCTACGGATTCACCGCGATGAACGCCTGCGTTTTAGGTCCGAAGTAACCGGAAGCAGGCGTAATGCCGACGGATTTCTGCCACTTGGCTAATGCCGCGCGCGTGAGTCCGCCGAAGCGCTCTGTTTCATTTCCAGGAGATCCAGCGCCGCTTGCCGAAATCTGGAAGCCGTGACTGTTGAGATACGCCTGGAGCGCTTTCACATCACCTCCCGTTGAACCGGTCTGTAAGTCGCGATTGAAGCTGGCATTCGCGCTCGCATTTGCCAGCGCTGGAGCGGCTGGCGTTGCAGGCGTTGCAGCAGAGGTTGCTCCTAGCTCGATGTTGATAGCTGCGCGAGTTTGCGGACCGATATAGCCCGTCTGCGAAATTCCCTTGTCCTTTTGGTAGGCACGAACCGCAGTTCGCGTCAACGCTCCGTAGGTGCCTTTGGAAACACCAACTGGCATCTGGAGGAATCCCCTTGCTTCTAGGAATGTCTGGAGAGATTCAACATTATTTCCCTTAGCACCGAGCCCGAACTCTGCAGTCAGAAGAGCGGCGGATGCTGATGCCGGAGTAGCCGGAATGGCTGGAGTTGCGGCTGAAGTAGCAGTCGCCGGAGTAGCCGGGGTTGCGGGAGTCGCCGGAGTGGTAGTTCGTGTTGTCGGCGTGTATCCGCCACCTCCACCTCCTCCTCCGCCGCCGCCGGATGAACCGGACCCGCTGCCAGTCGAGACTACCGTCGAAGACTTACCGGACGCATTAGAACCACAAGCGCTTGAAGATGGTGTAATCGTCATCGAGCCTGTGCTGATTGATGAAGAGAGCTTGAGAGTCGACACACCTCCTGTGCAAGTGTCTGTCACTATATATGACGCCGGCGCATTTGTCGCAATAACTTTGCCAGCAGAAGACTGAACCTCGATAAACGAGTTTGGTAAGAGAGAAACCGTAATTGTAGATGCACTGACAGACATTGATTCGAGAACAGCGTTCGTACCGGAAACAGTTACTGTAACTCCGCCCACGCTCAAAACGACATCTGTAGCAATGTTTGTATCGTTGTACGCGGCAAGCGCAAGGGCGGGCAGAAGCAGTGCCGCGATTGAACTCGAAAGAAAGAATTGTTTTATTTTCACCCCGTTAGAAGCTTTGTCTTTCATAAAGTAGTGTTGATTTTTGTCTTTGTGCCACGAGCCTCCTTTTGAACTCCCGAAAGAGGGCTTCTAACGGGGTTCATGAGTATTCGCTGTTAGCTAATAAAAGCTACCGACTAGCGAACAGCCCAGAAGTTGAGGGATGCGGCGGCAGACCCAGGCGTGCCACCGTTAATGCCGGTGTTTAGGAATCTAACTTCGATGGCGTCCGTGCTTGAGGTCGCCGACTGTATGACAATTTGCGAAGGAATTGAACTCGTTGCCTGCACGAACACTTTATAAGAGGTCGTGACTCCTGTCGCGCCGGCGCATGTGAGCTGTACCGTTGTTGAGGCGACGAGACCCGAAATCTCCGCGATACTGCAAACACCGCTAATTATGCCAGAGACTGTACTCACGTTATCGTCACCGACTCGGAGCTGTGTCGTGCTGGCGAGACCGCTAAAGTTCGCGGCGGCGAGTACTGCTGTTCCTGAAAGCGTCGGGCTTGCCGAGAGGACGGCGTTGCCTGTACCAGTTGACGTTGTTACACCTGTCCCTCCGGAGGTTACAGCGAGTGCGTTGCCCAGGGTGAGTGTACCGATGGTAGATGCTTGCGCGAATAGGTTCGTACTGCTCGCGGTGGTGGCGAAGAAGGCAGTCGAGGTGGCGTTGCCCGCCACAACGAGATTTCCGGCAGAGTCGATTGTCGTCGTCGCAGTGCCACCGAAGTATGCGGTGTCATGCACTGAGAACCTTGTTGATGATGCCTGACCAAGGGTGGTGAGGCCGCTAACCGTGAAGCTTGCTGCTGAGGTTTGGGCTGGGCTGAATGTGCCCGTCACCGTTAGGTCGCCTACAACAGTAGAAGAAGCCTGCGAGACGAAACCGTTAGCTCCGAAGGTGGACAGACCGGTCACGTTGAGCGCGCCGCCAAGAGTTGTTGCGCCGGTGCCCGTAAGAGTTAGGGCTCCAGTGGTCGTAAAGTTACCAACGACAGTTGAAGAAGCCTGCGACACGAAGCCGCCTGCTCCGAAGGTTGAGAGGCCGGTTACGCCGAGCGTACCAGCTGTTGCGAAATTGCCGTTTGCCGCGGTAGTCGTCGCGAATCCATTAACATTTACATTACCATTCAGCCACGATTGGCCGCTTGCCGTTATCAGCGTAGTGGATGCGTTTACAAGCGTCGTCTTACCAGTCACGCCAAGCGTTCCGGTAAGAGTAGAGTTGCCCGTAACAGCCAGGTCGCCCTCCGTCGTAATGCTTGTACTAATAGTCGTCACCGCGTGTACGACAGAGACAACAAGAAACAGCGACACTATCGTCGCTACAGTCACCGCTATGATTCCTTCTTTCCTAAACATTGAATTTACTTTCATACACTTAATAATCTAATTAATAACTAACTAATAAAAAAATGCTAATAATTTTTCACCCACATGATTTATATTTCACCCAATGCCCGCCGCAAGGCGAGATTGCCATATATTGTATATCGCCTTTCCTTAAGCAACCCTCTTTTTGATGGGGGGTGTGTATAACTCACGCCAAATTCATGAAGCCCGAGGACCGTCCTCGGTTACCGAGGACGGTCCTCGGGAATAACGCCATCATCGGTAGTATAAAGTATATGTCCCTTTGAAAAGTCGCTAAGCATTTCTTCAAAATCATTCTGCTCTTTCAAGAAATCCGGCGCATCGTCGTAAGCAAGAATCGCCCGCTCCGGCCGCTCGCCCACGCAATAGTCGGGATAACTTGAGTATCGGTAGTCGGTAAGAAATTTACGCGCTTTTTTCTCACTGCGAATGGTTCCCTCTTTCCAGTCTGGCTCAACAAGTTCCAATGGGTTGAGGTGCACATACGAGAAGATGTATCGGAAATAGGATTCCGAGTTAACGTGGCTACTTTTGAACCGGCCCTGGAATAGCACGCCGCTATGCTCGTACTTGATATTGAAATACATGGAATATGCGGTCGCAAGCTTGCGCATAAATTTTGTGATGCCCTCGGTGGCTATCTGTTTCAATACCAAATGAAAATGATTCGGCATGAGCGCGTAGGCGAGCACATCAACCAACTTTTGGGTGATTCCTCCCGAGGACCGTCCTCGGGGTTTCTCCCACGGATTACGGTATGTTATCGGCTCTTCGCTATTAGCCAGACGCAGAAGTCCCATGAAGCGCTCATAGTCTGCCGGTGTCGTATATATACGCTGTTTGCCAGCGCCTCTGTTGTAGATGTGATACGTCTCTTCTGAAATCAACGGTACCCGTCTTAGCATATCCACATTCTATCACCGAGGACCGTCCTCGGTGCCGCGGGTAAATTTCTCCAACTCTCTTATAAGGTCCCTGAGCGGCAGACCTGCCACGTTGTTGTAGTCCCCTTTAATGCCTTTGATTAACTTTGAACCTCCATCTTGGATGGCGTAACCTCCGGCTGCTCGCAGCGGCTCGCCAGTTTTCACATACTCATCTACCTGCTCTTCGGTAAGTTTATTAAATGTGACTCTGGTGGCCGCAGATTTAATTACATATTTTTTTGTTCTGGAATCTACAATCGCAAAACCAGTAATTATTGTATGTGTCGCACCGCTCAAAGAATGAAGCATCGCTTTTGCGAGTGCCGGCGTTTTCGGTTTACCTAGAATCTTTTTTCGGTGCATGATTAAAGTATCCGCCCCAATTACAATTGCATCCTTTTGCAGACGCGCGACTGCCATAGCCTTTCCGAGCGCCAGTTTCTTTGCCAGTGCGGCCGGCTGCAACTTTATCCGCAGATTTTCTTTGTAACCGCTTTTTTCAACGACAAAAGAAATTCCGGCACTCTTCAGAATTTTCCGCCGCCACGGCGATGCCGATGCCAATATAAGTTTCCTCATAAGATTATTGTTACGCGTATTATATAGTATTGCATTTTTTAAAGCCCCTGTTACGATGCGCAAAGACACCAAAAAGATTTCTCCCGAAAAGGGAATTGCTTTTTATTAATAGTTCAAAATGCAATGCAAAATGACGATAGTTAACCAACATTTTGATTTTTGACTTTTGATTTTTGATTTATTCATCATGTTCAACCAATTAGAGAGATACACCGTGGAAAGCGTTACGTGCGGCCATCCTGACAAGGTTTGCGATCAGATTTCTGACGCTATTTTAGACGCTCTGCTTGCTCAGGACCCATTTAGCCGGGCCGGTGTCGAGGTCTTCGGCAGCCATGGCACTTTGATGATAGGAGGCGAGGTAAAAACAAAAGCCAAGGTTGATTTTGAGAAAATCGCACGCCGCGTTTACAGGGAAATTGGATACAAAGATAATTTGGAGGTCTTCGTGCGCGTCGCGCAGCAATCCCCAGATATCGCTCTCGGGGTGGACAATGGCGGAGCCGGAGACCAGGGCATCATGTACGGCTATGCGACAAACGAAACGAAGGAGATGCTTCCTATCGGTGTGGTATTAGCTCATGCACTCGCGAGACGACTCGAAAAATTGCGCCGCGACAAGACGCTGCCGTGGTTGAGGCCAGATGGAAAGACGCAAGTTACGATTTCGAAAGGAAAAGTGATTACCGCGCTCTGCTCCACGCAGCACGACAAAAAAGTCTCACAGGAAGAGATCCGAAAGGAGCTTATCAAGCATTTGTTCACGCCGATACTTGGCTCTACGAAGAATATTGAGATACTCGTTAATCCAACGGGCAGATTCGTCCAGGGCGGATTTATGGCAGACGCGGGATTGACCGGCAGAAAAATCCAGGTGGATACTTATGGCGGCTTAGCTCCCCACGGCGGCGGAGCTTTCTCCGGCAAAGAGCCGATGAAAGTCGACCGCTCTGCCGCGTACATGTGCCGATTCGTTGCCAAGAATCTCGTGGCGAACGGCCATGGCAAAAAAGTACTCGTGACGGTTGCATACGCAATAGGCCGCGCGGAACCGGTAATGATTGAAGCGCACAATGAGAAAGGAAATGACTTGTCGAAAATCGTCACAAGGAATTTCGACTTCCGCCCGCAGGCTATCATTGAGCGGCTCAACCTGCGCCGGCCGATATTTCAAGAAACAGCCGCGTACGGTCACTTCGGTGTAACCGGCCGCTCATGGGAGAAAATCATCAAACTCAAGTAGAATAGAAGGGTGAAGAACAAAGCATTCATTTTTGACCTGGACGGCGTGCTCATAGACAGCCAGTCTATGTGGCACAAAATCGAGCGCGAGAATTTTCCCGCCCTCTTTGGAAAAGAAATCGCGGATAAAATGCCGAACCTCGTGGGGGCCGGGGTTGAAGCTGTCGTTTCTCTCGCACTGTCAAATGGGTCACGCGTCAGCCGCGACGAAATATTAAAAAAATACGACGAAATGGCACTTGCGGTATACGCGCGCTCAAAAATTACTTTCGGTGTTGAAAAACTGGCGGATAAACTTATTGCCGCGGGAATTGCGATTGGTATTGTGACTCAATCTTCGCGCATTTGGATTGACCAAATGCTGCCAAGACTTTCGTTCCGTAAATCAATCAGGACTATCGTGTCTATTCCGGACAATCCCAAATTGAAAGGCAAGCCGGCACCCGACGGATATCTCAAGGCATTTAAGAATTTAAATGCCAACCCACAGGGCAGTTTTATTCTTGAAGACTCAAACGTCGGAATTCAAGCTGGAAAAGCTTCCGGAGCGTTTACCATTGGCTACCGCGGAAATCTGTTGCCGGGATATGAACAAGACGGAGCCGACGCGTATGCCTTTTCAATGGACGACGTAATCGCTCTCATCGATAGAACTACTCGGTAATGGTATTGCTGTAGCATATGCGGCCGCATCTCTAAACGTCATATCTATTCTATACAATATAAATGGACATCCCACTAGGGCGATATATCGCCCTAGTGATGAGCTGTCACAATTGAGAAACGCGATGAGTGACCTTACTCAACAGTAACCGACTTTGCGAGATTTCTGGGACGGTCGACATTGAGGCCTTTTCCTTTGGCGAAATAATAGGCGAAGAGCTGGAGCGGAACGACGTTTAAAATCGGCGAGAGCATTTCTAGCGTCTCTGGGACATACATTACGTCGTCGACAAGCTTTGCGATTTCCTTATCGCCCTCGGTCGCAACAGCAATAACATGTCCTTTACGCGCTTTTATCTCGTGGATATTGGATATCAGTTTTTCATACATGCTGTCTTTAGTCGCAATGGCCATTGTTGGGAATTTCTCGTCTATCATCGCAATGGGGCCATGCTTCATCTCGCCCGCCCCGCATCCTTCGGCATGAATGTAAGAAACCTCCTTCAGCTTCAGCGCGCCCTCGAAAGCCACGGGCAGGTTGTATCGCCGACCGAGGAATAGAAAATCTCGACTGTCGGAATATTTTCTCGCGAGCGACGCGATACCTTCCTTTCGTTCCAAAAGCTTCGCCAACTTCGCGGGAAGCGCCTGCAATTCCTTGGCAATTTTCTTCCCTTCTTGCGCTGTCATTCCGCGCTGTCGGCCGAGAAAGAGCGTAAGAAGCGCGAGCGCCGTCAATTGCGAAATGAATGCCTTGGTGGACGCAACTCCTATTTCGGGACCGGCGTGGTTGTAAACTCCGGCATCCGTTTCTCTTGCGATGGTAGAACCGACGGCGTTGACGATGCCGAGCGTAAGCGCGCCGCGCCGCTTCCCTTCCCGCACGGCTTCGAGAGTATCTAGGGTCTCTCCCGATTGCGAAATAGCGAGAACCGCAGTGCGCTCGTTTACGACGGGTTTTCGATAACGAAATTCGCTTCCAAGCTCTACCTCCACGGGGATTCCTGCATGTTCCTCGAGCATGTATTCGCCGACGAGTCCTGCGTAATACGCGGTGCCGCACGCGACGATGATAATGCGCTCTATTTTTTCAAGCTGTTTTGTAACACCTTCAAGACCGCCCAGCTTCGCGAGCCCCTTTGCGGGGATGAGCCGGCCTCGCAAGGTGTTTTCTATGACCTCCGGACCCTCCATTATCTCCTTCAGCATGAAATGCTCGTATCCGCCTTTTTGCGCCTCTTCCGCGCTCCAGTCAATTTTGGTCGCCTTACGCTTCACGTCGGTCGCATCAAGTTTAAATATTCTGTGCTTCTCCGGCGTGATAACGGCAACTTCGCCGTCTTCCAAAAAGACCACTTTGCGCGTATGCGGAAGGATTGGCGATGGGTCTGACGCGATGAAATGCTCGCCGGCGCCGAGGCCGAGGACTATCGGTGAGCCCATGCGCGCGGCAATTATTCTGTCGGGCTCTTTTTTGTATTGCAGAGCGATGCCGTAGGTGCCGCGGATATCATTGAGCGCCGCAAGGGCCGCTTTTTCAAATCCAATGCCTGTCGTCAAATGCTCTTCGACAAGGTGCGCTATCACCTCCGTGTCGGAATCGGATTTAAATTTGTGTCCGCGCTGTCCAAGTTTTTCTTTCAGCTCCCTGAAGTTCTCGATGATTCCGTTGTGGACAACCCATACCTCGCCCTCGCAATCCGCATGTGGGTGCGCGTTTTTCTCTGTCGGTTCGCCGTGCGTTGCCCACCGCAAATGCGCAATGCCGCTTTTGCCTTTGAAATCTTTCGGTATCTTTTTTCGGAGTTCCGCCACCGCCCCGGGCGTTTTAACGCTTCCTCTTTCGGGGAGATATATGCCCGCCGAGTCGTATCCGCGGTATTCCAAAGAGAGAAGTCCCTTTAAGAGAACTCCGCTCGCGTTCTTTCCTTTCTTCCCCGTGTAGGCAAAAATACCGCACATAAGCGTCTAATTTATCACATTTAAGCCAAATAACGAACTTGCTCGAAGCCGCTCCAGAATCAATTAACTTGGGGTTCTACTTGGGGGTTTCACCCCCAAGTTCATACTAAATACTGTATACAGAATACTGAATACTGAACTAGCACACTTGATTCCACGGTCCAAATTCGCTCGTTCCGTCTTGGCCACTTACCAGAGTCTTCATAAGCGTGTCTATGACCAGCCACGAGACCATAATAATAACGAGACCAATAATAACGTTAGCAAAAATGGTTTTGGCTTTATTTATTTCTCCATGATTGGCGACGTTGGTAACGTATATGATTCCGGCCCAAGCAAAAAGCCCGGAAGATAGGAATATCGCAACATAGATAGCAGTGTTCAAAAGATTCTGCGCTGTTTTTGCTATGTCGCAGACTGTGCACGGATGGTCACCCAGGACTCCGGTACATCGAACGATAGGGTCGGTCCACGCGGCACTCGCAACCGCTGGTGCCATCACAAGAATCGTCAAAGCAACAACGGCCAGCGTTTGAGCATATCTGCGCATAACAAAAATAGTGTAGCACACGATTGCTGCAACTTATTCCTTCTTGTGGGTAGGGCGAGACTTGAACTCGCAATCTCTTTCGAGAACACGGTCCTAAGCCGTGCGCGTATACCAATTCCGCCACCTACCCATCAACGCACATCGTACCAGACTTTTGTCGTCACAAATATCTTTGCTGCCGTCGCAGCAAAGATTTTCTGACCACGACTCGCGGTTCGGACTGTTGACCTCACAGCGCTGCGTCCCGGACTTAGCAACAAAAAGAGCACGCAGGTGCTCTTTTTGTATCAAGTCCGCCCGCCTGGATTCGAACCAGGGACCTTTCGCTTAAGAGGCGATCGCTCTAACCAGCTGAGCTACGGGCGGATACGAATAAACCTTTCCAAACGTACAAAACTGACCCCTACATTCCTGACCCGCTGAGTCCCGACCTTTTCAGCCCCGACGATTCTATCGGGGAGCCGACCACCAGCGTCGGCTTCGGGACCCCGACCCAATGCGTCGGGGCTACGGGCGGAAACAAAGCAAGTTGGACTTGCTTCCAAAGAATGTAACAGGAGTCCGGCTTATTCGCAATCAAAATCCCCCTTTAGTACCTATTTAGAAGTTTCGTTAAACAGTTCAGAAAATTTAACTTTTGCGATAAAGAAAATATAAATGATTTCAAGGATGCCTAATGTGTTGATAACAAGCAAAGCAATAAACCACCACTTCTCTCCGCGTTTTGCGGAATGCCAAAGAGCGATTCCCTTCCAAAATAACTACCGCAAGGCAAGCAAGGCAACCGCCGGAAGAATATCCGGAATAAACCCCATACCATTACCGGCATTTATGTAATTTAATAAGTTCATCCCGTTTAGAAGCTTTTACCACAATAAGTAATGTTGATTTTTGTCTGATCGTCTTGTCCTGTTGTATGAACTTCCGAAAGAAGGCTTCTAACGGGATTCATATGTGCGCATTATACACCGTCTGGAAAATGCAACGTTCGAATATCCCCATCCCTTCATTTTTTGTGACTCTACCGGGAATCGAACCCGGATTTAAAGCTTGAGAAGCTTTCGTCCTAACCATTAGACGATAGAGCCCAACCACACGTATTATCGCTGCCTACACTCGAGATGATACCCAAAAATCAGAGATATTCCACTCTAGAGATACGTTCGCACTCCGATGTCCCTGCTTCATATACTCTCGTATTCTTAAGAATACGAGAGGTCTTCTAGCTTAACTTTTCTCCATTCTTACATTCTTAAGAATTTGAAAAAGCATTTATAAAGGTAACGAACTGCTTGCCGTATGGCGTAAGCTTATGTTCAACAGATAAACCGGCGTATGTTTTCTCAATCAATCCCGCGATCGTAAGACGCCGCGCGTGTTCGGAGATTGTCTTCATATTTCCTTTAACGGCATCGGCGATGTCGTTGAGCTTTATTCCGGGATGCTCCGCGACAAGTAGCAGTATTTGTATGCGACGATGATTGGAAACGCCCTTGAAATGCCGTTCAAGTTTCTTTGGCCCCTTTTTCCTTTTCTCTCCTTCCCCACTCATGACCACATACTCTCATATTCTTAAGAATACGAGAGTTCTTATGATGTGGATAAGTGACTCCAGTGCCTACCCTATCTGTCCGGCGGGATGTTGTAATAATTTATCAGGAATTTTGCGATCTCCAGAAACGGCTTAGCGAGCGTATGCGAAGCGTACATTTCCTTCTGCGGCTCGAGGGCAAAAAGGAACACGATGAATTTGGGGTCCTGCGAAGGAAAGTATCCGAAGAATGAATGCAGGTATCTGTCGCCGTAATAACCGCCGCCGCCGGGGATGGCAATTTGGGCTGTGCCGGTTTTGGCCGCTATCGAATAATGTTCCTGCTTGAGAATTCCCCCTAAAAGCGCGTCGTCGTACACTTTAGTGAGCATCGCCGAAATCGTTTCCGCGGTTTCCGGCTTGAGAACTTGTTTTTGCGCCGGCAACGTCACTTTTTTGACCACTCCCGTTTTATATCGAACGCCGGTTACGACATGCGGTTCGGGCAAACGGCCGCCATTGGCGAGTACCGCAAGCGCGCTCGCCATCTCAATGGGAGATACCGCGATTCCCTGTCCGAATGAAGCGGATGCGAAATCTACATCTGTGCCATTCTCTACCGCGCCTAATCGTCCGACAGCTTCGTTGGGCAGGTCGATGCCGGTTGCTTCTCCCAGGCCGTAGGCGCGCACGTAACTCGCGAACACCTCGTGTCCCATTTTGTCGACGGCGAATGATGCGCCGGTATTTAGAGACTCGCTCAAAACAGTTTGCATACTTACAACACCGCGTCCTTTGAAATCATAGTTGGATATTTTCTTTCCGCTTTTCATAACAAAGCCTTTGTCGTTGTATGTCGTGGCAGGAGTAACTGCGCCGGCATCAAGCGCAGCCGACATCGTGAGCGGCTTCATGATAGAACCCATTTCATAAATATTATCTACGAGAGGATTTCCAAAAACGGCAGGGTTTGAAACCGTGCTGTAGGTATTCGGGTCGAAATCCGGTCGCGCCGCAATTGCCAAAATTTCTCCCGTGCGCGGGTTCATCACTATGCCGCCTGCGATTTTCGGTTCATATGTCTTCATCACCTGTTCGAGCGTCTCTTCCAATCGCTGTTCTACAAACGGCTCAATCGATGTAATGACATCGCCCTCTTCCGACTTCGGATTGCTTGCGAGCAGGGATTCCAAATTCGTAAAGATTTCCGCGAAAGGATTTACATACAGGCCATTTGAAGACTTAGACAGCGTGTCGTTCCAATAGCGCTCGAGCCCATACACGCCGACTTTCCTGTCTCCCTGGAATCCGACAAAGCCGATAGTTTGCGAAGCGAGAGAACCGCCCGGATAGAGCCGCCATTTGTCCTGCACAAGTATCACGCCGGCAATTCGCAACTCTCGGATTTTTGCGGCTTGCTCATCCGTAAGTCTGAAAGCAACCTCCTCGTAAGGGTCGGTGGTCTTTGCGGAACTCGCGAAATATTTCACTTTGTCCACCGGCACGATTTGATTCAGTTTCTCGTACGCATCGGGTGCGTTTGCGAGCAGTTTCGGCTGGATAGCCACGCGCCACCCGGCTTGCATGACAGCCGCGACTACCAGAGAGCCGTCCTTTTTAGTCAAGAAAATCCCGCCGCGGTCCTCTTTTTCGGAGGAAAGTGCCACGTACTGCCCTTGTGCTTCTCGCTCGTATGCTTTGCCATTAACAATTTGGACGAAATAGAGGCGAACAACAAGTAACAGCGCCGCGAGTATAAATAAAAATGAAAGCAAACGCGCCCGGCGCACGAAGCTAGATTTCATTATGAGTGACTTTGGCCTGACCGACGGTGCCCGGCCGATAAACGTATGCAGTTTTTGCGACTGGCACGAGACCGAGCGACAATCCGGCCTCCGGAATTACTTTTTGAGACGCCGCAAAATATTCACGCTCAAAACGCCCAATCGCCGCTCCCGCCTGGTCGGCCTTCGCGAGCGCTTCCTTGCGCGCGATGATGTTGAGCGCGGACGAACCCACAAGATATATGTATGCAAAAGTAAGAAGCAATATAACTGCCAGAAATGTCTTGAAAGCCACATTTTCAAAAGGATGTTCCGCATTCAGAGCAATGTCCGCCCGAAAAGAGGGGAATTGCAGTTGCCCTTGAAATATTGATGGCTTATGTGTTTTTGTTCGTCCCATATTAGATATGTCCCAATTTACAAATCATTCGAATACTACGAATACCTATGAATGCTCCGTGTTGTTTATTTGCAGACATTTGTAGATTGGTATTCATTTGTAGATTTGAACTTTATGTTTTTCGATGACGCGCAATTTGGCGCTTCGCGCCCGAGGATTCGCTAAAAGCTCTTCCCTGCCGGCCCGTATCGGAGACTTGGTAATTCGTTTACCTTCGCCCGATTTTTCCCACGCCATAAACAGAGTCTTCACTTCCCTGTCCTCGATGCTGTGGAAGCTAATGACAGCGATGCGGCCTCCCTTCGCAAGCATCTGCCAAGCAACGGCAAGTCCTTCCCGGAGAGCGCCAAGTTCGTCGTTGACCGCGATGCGCAAAGCTTGAAATGTGCGCGTCGCAGGATGGATCCGGCCATGGCGATATGCAGGCGGAACCGCGCTGCGGATTATTTCCGCTAGCTGAAGCGATGTGCGAATCGGAGATTTCTCCCGCTCTTCGACAATCCTCTTTGCAATCCTCCTCGAGTAATGCTCCTCGCCCCATCCAAAAATGATGTCGGCGATGCTCTCCTCGGCCCAGTCGTTGACGATGGTCGCGGCTGTGAGCAAAGATTTACCTTGAGCGCTTGCGTAAGACATCGAGAGCGGTTCGTCTTTGAGAAATGAAAATCCGCGCCCTGCTTCAAGTTGGTATCCGCTCCACCCGAGGTCGAACAAAGCTTTGTCAATTTGCTTGACCTCAAGCTTTTCGAGTTCCGCTCGAAGATTGCGGAAATTCGCATTGACCAAGTGAACAGTCGGGCCGTCTACAGGCGAATCAAGAGATTTCGTGGCTTGGCCTGCCGATGTCGATCTCATCGGCCTACCCTTCAGAGCATTTCTTGCTCTCTCAATTGCGCTTTCATCGAGGTCGAAACCGATAAGCACGCCATTCTTGCCAAGCTTTTCTGCTATAGCACTGGCATGCCCAGCACCGCCGAGGGTGGCGTCGACGACTACATCGCTACTCGCTATGCAAAGACTGTCTACTGCTTCGTGTAAAAGAACCGTTCTGTGCCCCGTTAAATCTTTCTTGTTTAACATGGGGCGATGTCCATCTTGTTTTGATGACATCGAGTTGCCGGAGGATATAACGAATCGCGTGCGCATGACCATTATTTTTCCTCCAGCAGCTCCATGTCGTCAGTTCACAATGCCCCGATTTCTCCAAGTTTTTCAGCCATGGCGTCCGCCTGTTTTTCAATTCGTGTCTTGTAACGTTTCCATTCGCCTGCGTCCCAGATTTCGACCCGATCTGAAACTCCTGCAAAAACTACTGCGCGCTTAAGTCCGGCAAATTGCTTTTGATGGTCCGGTATCAAAATCCTTCCGGCTCCGTCCGGCTCAACTTCAACTGCACCCGAAAGAATGAAGCGATTGAATCCGCGCGTGTCGGCTTGAGCGAAAGAAAGCGCCTGCAACTTTTCCGCGATATGCTTCCAACCCTCTTCTGAAAAAAGAAAAAGGCACGTGTCGAGACCGCGCGTGATAACCATCTTTTTGCCGAGTTCTTTTGCAAAAGATTTCGGCAGAGAGACCCGTTTCTTTTCGTCCAACGTATGTTCGTATTCGCCAATTAACATATAAAATCTGCGGGTTCCCACTTTCTCCCACTGTTTATATATTGTATGACACTTTATTCCACTTGCAAGCCATTTATCCACACTCAAGCAGGTGCTAGGTTTCAGGTTCTAGGTGGCCAGGAAAAAGGAATGTTCATGCAAGGAATTTGTGGTAATATCGCCCTAATGCTCAACATCTTCAAGAAAGCTACACCTGAAGCTCTTGCGGAGATTGCCGAGGAAATGCGGGTGCGAAAGACATCCCATCTGATACTTCTCTTCTCGATGGGTTCGCAGTTTGATCATCTAATCGTCCAGAAACTCGCGCAAATCGGCGTATACGCGCTTGTGGCTGACCCCGCAGAAGTTAAAGCCGAAGATGTGAAGAAACTCAAGCCCTCCGGAATCATCGTTTCGGGCGGGCCTGCATCAGTTCACGATGAGCCGCCGCCGTTTGATGCAAGTATTTTTGACTTGGGAATTCCCGTTCTTGGAATTTGCCTCGGATTTCAGATGTGGGCGAAACATGTCGGCGCAAAAGTTACTCCGCATGAGAAAAGAGAGTTTGGGGTTCACACATTGAATCTCAAGGGCGATGACCCGCTTTTTACAGGCGTCCCAAAAGAAAGCGAGGTTCTGGAAACTCACGGGGATTCCATCGAAGAAAGTTCAGTACTCACGAATCTCGGCAGTACAGAAAATGCGCCAGTCGCTGCCGGGCGCAAAGGCCACCTCTGGGGCGTGCAGTTTCATCCTGAAGTCCAAGACACCGTGGAGGGCGAAAGGATATATGACAACTTCTGCAAGATTTGTGAAATTACAGACCGCTTCCCCGCTCATAATGTCGCAAAAGAAAAGATTGATGTATTGCGGAAGCAAATTGAAGGCTCGCCTTCGCACAAGGCTTCGGCGGAGCAAGGTAAAAAAGTTCTCATTGCGCTTTCAGGTGGTTCCGATTCTTCCGTCGTGGCATATCTATTGAAGTCGGCATCAGAGAATCTTGAGGTTAAACCTCAAGGACTGAGGTTTAACCTCAAGAGACAAGGTCTCACCTTAAGGGGAATTTATATCCGCGGAATCGATAGGCCTGACGACGAGGCGTACGTGCAAAAATATTTCAGTAAGCAGGATTGGATTACAGTTGAAATAGTGGATGCGACGAAAGAGTTTCTTCATGCACTCAAAGGTAAACTGACGATGCAGGAAAAGCGCGTCGCGATGCGAGATGTCTACAAAGATGTTCTGGAAAAGAAAATCAAGGAATTCGGAGCGGATTTCATCGCGCAGGGTACGCTTTATACAGACCTCGTGGAAAGCGGACACGGACATGCTACTGGCGCTAGGCGCGCACAGATTAAACTGCATCACAACACTGCGCTTGGATTTTCGGTTCCGGAACTTACTCCGCTTGATACCGAGGTCAAAGATTCCGCGCGCTCAATCGGACGCGATATTGGAGTGCCGGAAGATTTGCTTGTGCGCCATCCCTTCCCCGGCCCCGGACTTGTCGTGCGCATTGAAGGCGAGGTTACTGATGAAAGTTTGAGAATTGCCCGCGCCGTTGATGGAATCTATATAGAAGAACTTCGCGCGGCAAAATTGTACGAAACGGTCTGGCAGGCGGGAGCCGTCGTAACCGCTTCAAGGCAAACCGGCTCAAAAGGCGATGACGCGACCAACGGTCATGTAATCGCGCTCTGGGCGGTCTGGAGCGTCAACGGCTTCACCGCGCGCTTCGCGCAGTTGCCATATGACTTTCTAGACAAAGTTTCTCGTCGCATAACGAACGAAGTGAAAGAGGTCGGCGCCGTCGTTTACCGAATATCCGACAAACCCCCGGCAACGATTGAGTGGGGTTGATTGAGGGACTTAATAATTAACCTCCAATGCTTCCATGACGCCATCTGGCATTCTTGTAAGGTTGCGTGTAAGTTCCGCATCGACATGCCGCACAGTATGTGTGCCGTCTTTGTTCTTTATTACCTGAAGCACTGGCTGTCCTTCGGATGTCTTTCCTTTCAGAACCCTTGGCACATCGTCAGTTGAAACCGTTTCCTCGGTGGATGACAATCTTTGGTTGACAACATCATATGACCTAATGTCTAAATTGCCCTCACCTTTTTTTGACGCACGAACCACTACTGCCAGCTTCCAACTTTGGTCTCCTGCGAGTCTGCATACCTCTCTCAGCGCATTAACAAACCTACGATTTTCTTGCTCCGGACTGGAATATTCTTTCATATAGATACGGAATAATAAGAGAATTGGTGGACCTACGGGGAGTCGGACCCCGACCTCGTCCATGCCATGGACGCGTTCTACCGCTGAACTATAGGCCCGTCGGGGCTCATACTAGCAAACTTCCATCACGGCTCCAAAAATATCTCTCAGTTGTGGTAAGGTATAGCGATTCCAGCTTCCGTCGTTCAATGGATAGGATATCTCCCTCCGAAGGAGGTGATGCAGGTTCGATTCCTGCCGGGAGCACAAAGCGAGTGAAACGAGCGATGGGATTGCGGCAGGAATCGAACAGCGGAGTCATGTTTTTCGAGTACGCAAAACAGACGAGCTGGTGCCCAGACCACTGTCGCGCGACGGCGCGATAGTGAGTCGAGGGAGATAAGCGTACTCGCGATCATGAATAGAGTACACTGGGAAGTATTATTCGGTATGCACAGCTTTTCCACCATCGGTTAATTCGCGCGAATAAGCCTATAGTTTGATAGCTACTGGGCGTCTGCTGAACAGGTTCGATTATAGAAACTTGAGCAATTTCGAAATGATTGAGTGCATCGGCACGCTAAGTGTGTGCCAAACAATCAGCCCTTCTTGCTTCTTCTCAAGAATATCTGCTTGTTTGAGGATGTTTAGGTGTTGAGATGTAGCGCGAAAGGACAGTTTGATATTTTCTGAAATGTCCCCTACCGACGCTTTTTTAACACGCGCAAGATATTTGAGAATCGCCAACCTTCGACCGTTTGCAATCGCTTTCAGAAGTTTCTCCATTTCATTCATAAGGTTTCTTATACTCGTTCCTTATAGGTTAATTCGCGCGAATTAACCTATAAGGAGGCGCGGTCGCAGAATTAAAAAAGAGTAAGATTGCATTATTTATGGCCAAATATTACTCAGCCTCAAAAAGGGCGCTTAGGGATTCACCGTTCGTGATTCTTTGTATTGCGTCGCCGAAAATTCCTCCCACCGAGACAACTTCGATTTTAGGCGATAGTGTGCGTTCTACCGAAATCGTATCCGTAATGAAAACTTTCTTGATCGGTGAGCGGTCTATGGTCGCGAGCGCCTGGCCGCTTAAAACTCCGTGGGTCGCCGCCGCGTACACTTCCTTTGCTCCGCTCTCGACGAGAAGATTCGTCGCGGTAACGAGCGTGCCGCAGGTGTCTACCATGTCGTCAACAATGAGCGCAACTTTTCCTTTCACGTCCCCTATCAATTTCATCCGCGCAACTTGATTCGGCACATCGCGCTCCTTGTGGATTATGGCCAGGTCGGCGGATTTCATAAGACGTTTCGCATAAGACTGCGCCCGCACTACGCCACCCGCATCGGGTGAGACGACCACGAACTCATCTTTATCCAAGGCATCTCGGAAAATGTCTTTAAAGTGAGAAATGAATACGGGTCTCGCGTAGAGATAATCAACATTTGCAGTTCTGAAGAATCCGCCGATGGCGTCGTCGTGCAGGTCCATGGTAAGTACGTGATTGGTGCCGACGGACTCGAGGATTGTTGCAAAGACGCGCGCGGATATCGGCTCGCGTGGCCTGTCCTTGCGGTCTTGGCGCGCGTACCCAAAATACGGAATGACTGCCGTGATGCTTTGCGCCGATGCTCCGCGAGCGGCGTCTATCGCGAGGAACAGCCGTGTCCAGTTGTCGGACGGCGGATTAGTTGATTGGACAAGAAAGATATATTTATTGCGGAGGTTTTCCTGGAATTGCACGTACTGCTCACCGTCGGAAAACGTCTTGCATTTTATCTTGCCGAGAGAAACGCCGAGGCGCTCGGCAATTTTCGTTGAGAGCGCATCATTGCTTCCTAGGCTGAAAATGCGGTAGTCCATAGAGGTAGCGATTAGCGTATAGCGACTAGGGTATAGCTTTTAGATTACCATGAAAGTATAATCTTTTCACGCACCCTTAGCTCCCGCCTTCGCTCAAATTGCATAAGAGCTTCGGCGGGCGAGATGTGGTCAATCCGATCACTGCTTGCCCTTCGAAGCTCCGATGTAAATCGGAGCATAGGAGGGCACCTTTAGCTCAGTGGTAGAGCGTTCCGTTCACATCGGAAAGGCCGTAGGTTCGATCCCTACAAGGTGCACACGGAATTGCGAAACAATTCCGTTGCAACTTGAGCACAGCGCCTGCGCGCTGTGTGTTAGGGTGAGAACGCCGGAGCGATGTTTTGCCAGCAGGCAAAATCGCGAGGCGGTGCCCAGACCAAAGCGAGCGACGGCGAGCTTTGAGTCGCGGGAGATCCCTACAAGGTGCACACGGAATCATCGGATTCCGATAAGGTTTCGGGGTGTGGTGTAAAAGTAGCACGCATGCTTCGGGAGCATGTAGCCCGAGTGCAATTCTCGGCATCCCGACAAGAAACAGAGGTCGCTGACAGGCAATGATGGTGGTTCCCGTATGGATTCGAATCAGCTCGACCCGAATTCCGTGATATCATTGTCGCATTATGTATACCAAAGTGCGCTGTGCTTTGTGTAAGAAAAGATTCTTGCGTCCGCAGGGACGAGTCAATGAGGCGCGTAAATTCGGATGGAAACAGTACTGTTCCAAAGCGTGCATGGTCAATTCCATGGTGAGAAGCAAAGCATTGCAATGCGGAAATCCTGATTGCAATAAACAAATTCATCGCTCGCCGCATGAAACGCGAAAAGTAATCCAAAGTTTCTGTTCGCAGAGCTGTGCGGCGCATATCAATAATCAAAAATTCCCAAAACGAGGACCGGGGTTCAGAATCTGTGCGGGTGTGCAGTGCAGGAATCACGTCACAGGGTGGCTGAAGTATTGCTCCAGCGAATGTCGTCAGATTGCGCGGAGGACAGATCCCGCCGAACTTGTTGCCAAGCTTAAGCTTCTGGCTACGCAACTTGGTCGCACTCCCGCGAAGCGTGAAGCTGGGCGAATTGCAGAGGCATGTATATATGCTTTCGGCTCATGGAACGTAGCCATCAATAAAGCAGGGCTAGTCCCGCATCGCTCTCACAACCAACGCATGTATAAGCGAACTAGTACCGTTGCTGTAGATGGGCATAAATGCGATTCAGTTTCTGAAGCAATTGTTGATGACTGGCTAACTAAAAACAATATTTCACACCTCCGTAATGCCCCCTATCCGGGTACCGGGCATAAGGCGGACTGGAGTATCAAAAAGAATGTTTTTATTGAGTACTTTGGTTTGGCGAATGATAGCCCGCGGTATGACCGATCAATTCAGGAGAAACGGAAACTTTGCGAGAAACATAACATCCAACTTATTGAAATTTATCCCGTAGATATTTATCCTGCTATAAAGCTCGCTGACAAATTTAAGACACTTTTGTGAATGCTGATGTTCATGGTAATAATTGGTACACGCGAACAGGATTGCGCGCAACACTTGCGACCCCTTTTCGTGCATCGGGGTATAGTGTAGCGGCAACACGCATGCATGGGGTGCATGAGACGCTGGGTCCGACTCCCAGTATCCCGACAAAATATGGTATATTCTTTCAGTTCTCGAGAGGGCCTGTAGTTAAGTGGTATAACGGCGCATTCGCATTGCGCAAGCGGGGGTTCGATTCCCCCCAGGTCCACCAAAACTGCCACCGCCAGAGCATGTCTCTGGCGGTGTGTGGTTTTTGGAGTTGGGGGGAATCGAAAGCGAGCGCTGGCGCCCCATCAGCAGATGGGGATGCGCGAGCGTGGTCAGGCGGAGGAATTTTTGCGACGGCAAAATTCCGAGCGCTTGACCGATTCCCCCCAGGTCCACAAGGAAGAAGCGCATTTATGCGCTTCTGTGGGGAATCGAAAAGCGGAGCGATGCCGAGCCAGAAGGCGCAGCCGCGAGCTAGGGTCGTGCGGCCGCGTGCGCGACGGCGCACGCGGAACGCCTGACCGATTCTCCCTGGGTCCACCAACCGCAAAATGGCCAGAAATTATTTCTGGCCATTTTGCGCAAGCAACCAATGGACTACTTAATATTTACGATTTTATACTTCTGCGCACCCTTTGGAGTTTCAAATGAGAAAACTTCGCTTTTCTTTTTCCCCATCAATGACGAACCAAGTGGAGAGAGATGAGAGATTTTGTGTTCCTGCATGTTGGCTTCCGCAGAGCCGACAATCTCATAAGTGTGCTCCTCCTTTTCACCCTGTTTTTGGATAGTCACAAAATTGCCCAAAGAGACTATGTTTCCCTTCGGATGCTCTATGATTCGCGCACGCGCGAGGCTTTCTTCTATATTGCGAATGCGGTCTTCCGTCGCGGCCTGAAGATTCCGCGCTTCCTCATACTCCGCATTCTCAGACAAATCGCCCAATGAACGGGCGTATTCCAACTGCTCGGCAATTTCGCGTCTGCGAACCGTTTTTAAATGCTCGAGCTCTTTTGTAAATTCATCAAACTTCTCTTTGCTCAAGTAATTTGTTTCATCATTCATATTGTGCGCAGCATTATACAGTTTGCGATTGCAAGAGCAAGGCGCAAACAGGTTCTAGGTTTTAGGTTATAGGTTTTAGGGAAAGAAAATCGTACGTAATGTGCATTTACTATCACCTACACCCTATTCCCTATCACCTAATATATGTATTCCGGTCTATGAACCATAAGCCACCGGAAAAATGGGAGCATCGCCGGGGCAGCGCCCGCGAGCGTTCCTGCCGGAGCCTTTTCAAGAACGGTGGCGTACGCAAAACGCGGGTTCTCCGATGGCCAAAAACCGATTGACCACGAGTTCATGGATTCGTTTTTGGCTCCTGTCTGCGCCGTTCCCGTTTTTGCCGCTATATGAATTCCGCCGATATTAAAGAATTTTACCGTCGCATCTTTGCGCGTCGACGTCACAGCCAATCGCATCCCTTCGCGCACCACCTGCAAATATTCATCAGGAATACCCACTTCGGTATATTCCGGCGTTGAACCCGCCCCGTTAGAAGTTTCGGGGATTTTTGCGTTACTATCGGACGTCTGACTTCTAACGGGGCGAGCGAGCAATTGCGGCGTAAGGAGCTTTCCGCCGTTTGCAATGGCAGAAACATATCTCACCGCCTGTATTGGCGTTATCTGGAATCCGTATTGCCCGATTGCCGTGTGGTAGGTGTCTCCAATTCGCCACGGGTCGTCCGTGCCGAAGACAGACTCTTTCCACGCAGGCGTCGGAATAACTCCCGAAACTTCACCCACAAGCGCGATTCCGGTAGGAGCGGAAAGCCCAAAGGCGCGCGCATACTGGTCAAGGAGGTTAACGCCTAACCCTTTCTGTCCGGCATAGCCGCCGCCTATCGTATAAAAATATTCGTCTGACGAAACAGCAAGTGCGGTGCGCATGTCTACCAATCCATGCACTGCCCAGTCCCTGAATACAGAAGGATGTTCCGGGTCGTACGGATTCGGGATTTTTATCGCTCCCGTTGATAGAATTTGTTTGTCCGGACTAATAATGCCTTCCTTGAGCGCGGCGGCTGCGAAAATCGGCTTCACAATGGAGCCGGGAGTGTACGCGCCGGCAACAGCACGATTGAGCATCGGCGTGCGCGGATTATTAATCGCATCGCGGACAGCGCGCGCGTTGCCTTCGGTAAACGCTGTGTGGTCGTACTCGGGGAAACTTGCGAGCGCGAGAATTTCTCCGGTCTGCACATCCATGATGACCGATGCTCCGCCGTTAAATCTGTTGGCGGCCGCATGCGCTGAAAGCATTTTGTAGAGCTCGCTTTGTACTCCCGCGTCTATCGAGAGCTTTATGTCGGCGCCATTTTGCGGCAGCGCGACAAGATTTTCCCGCACGACGTGCGCGCGCGCGTCAGTCTCTCGCATCGTACTGCCGTTGGTGCCTTTAAGAACGTCGTCAAAAGAAAGCTCTACGCCTGAAATGCCTGCATAGTCTTCACGCCACCATGTTCCATTGGCGTCCGCCTTGGGATACCGGACAAATCCTATGAGGTGAGAGAGTCCGGGAAGAGAGCTGTATTTGCGAAGCGCGAATACCGACGATGTGGCGGAATCTATCGCGACATCGGCGCGAACCGACGGGGCAGATTCGTTCCACGCCAGTTCGCGTCCCGTCCTGTCGTAAATAATTCCGCGCATCGCGAATATGAGAGACTTGTCCAAGCGATTATTTCGCGAAATGTTGGTGAAATTTTCTCCCTGTGATATCTGCAAACTGTATGCGCGCGCCGTAAATACGGAGGCCAGGACAAAAAAAGCGATGCCAACGCTCCAAATGGCTCTTCCCGAAACCGGGTGGTCGACGCGGCCTTCGAACTGGCGTTCGTTATGGCTCGGAAGATTAGAAGAATCGAGAAATATCTCGTCCGGAGCGATTTCGTATGTTCGTTTTCTGCGCGTTCTGAACCAGGTCATTTTGTTACTATATCATTTTGCAAACACTAGCAGTCAGACTGCCATTTAGCAGTCTGACTGCTAGAAACTTGTTAAGAAAACAGGAATTCTTTTCGCAATGGCTCAAGCCCCCACACGAGAATAAATGCCGCGATGGTAAAAATGGGAAGCGGATGTAATAGACCCGGCGGAATCCAAAGAAAATCCGTAAGTAGGCCGATGAAAAGAACTTCCCACGCCGGATAGCGAAATGCCAACACTCCCATGCAAAGAATGGTCACCCATGGCGGCGCAAATATCGCAGCGAGAGTCCCGACGATGGCCAAAGTTGGACGAAATATGCGAGACATAGAATTTTCAATTTACTAGCTATCAATAGGGGCAAATTCCCGAGGAGAGACCTCGCAGTGCCGAGGACTCACCTCTGGAATTCTATTCGTAGTTATTTGTAGATTGGAATCCATTTATAGATTGGTACTTCACTTTTTGACGACATACACAAACTGCAGAACGGAAAGGTTTACCGGAAGATATATCTGCACACGCTTATAGGCATCTCCGGAATCCTCTGTCACCTTGCCCACAACGCCAATGGCGCGCGAGCCAAGGGGAGCGGAAACAACAGGGTCTCCGAGCGAGACATCGGTTTGCCGCGGGACGTCTGTCCGGGCGTTCCCTCCACCCTGTCCTAATACTGCGACTCCGACTCCGTGAAGGACCGCATCGGTGGAAATGTTAGGCGCGAAAATTTCCCTCGCAAGCGATGAGTTTGCGTCTGCCGTCTCAATCCTACCGATGACGAAATTCTCTGCGCTCAGAACAAGATTTCCCGGAGCAACGGAATCGGCTGTACCGGCTCCTATCTGAAACGTCCCGTATGGAGAAGCGCGAAACGAAGAAATTATCGGCGCGGTAATCCCCGCATCCCTATTTTGGCCGCGCTGTATTTCCGCCACATTGAGCATGTCTCGGAGAGTGTTGTTTTCCGCCTGCAGTACTCTGTATGCCGCGGCTTGTTCCTGAAATTGCGCTATCTGTTCGGAGAGTGATGCATTTTCTGCAATGAGAGCGCGGCGCGTCGTGAAGAGCCCGCTTCCGAAAATCGAATTTCCGACTGAAACACCCGCGCTCCACATAGTTGCGCCCGCATGCCGAACAAGCGAGCGCACTGAGCCGCCAGAAAGCGCGTCAAAGACAATAAGAGCGCATACTATGAGCGTAGCTATAAAAATGCTTTTTCTCCCTGTGCGGGTAGGCCATCTGCCTTGCAGGGTGTTATTCCGTCGGAACAAGTTCATCGTCGCTTCGCAAGAGCGCCTCGCGATAAAGTTCTAAATCATCAAGAATAATGCTCGTACCGCGGACAACTGCCGTGAGCGGGTCGGCGGCCACCATTACAGGCACGCCGAGCGTCGCGTTCAGGAATTGAGGAAGTCCGCGTATCAAAGCTCCGCCGCCCGCAAGATAAATTCCTCTCTGCATCACATCGGCAACGATTTCCGGCTGTGTTGTTTCCAGAACTTCTTTCACCGCCTCCACGAGCTCTTCAATGGAGTGCCCTATCGCGTTGCGTACATCCTGGTCGGTAACTATCATTTCTCGCGGAAGACCCGTGACTAAATCCCGCCCGCGGGCGATGGCCTCGAGCCGTTCTCTTCCGGGAGTCACAGAGGCGACCGAGATTTTTATCTCTTCCGCGCTTTTCACGCCGATAAGGATTTTGAATTCGTTGCGCGCATGTCCGATGATATCCGTATTAAATCTGTCCCCCGCGACGCGGACATTCTTTGCGTTCACGAGACCGCCCAAAGCGATTATGCCGATATCCGTCGTGCCGCCGCCGATGTCTATGACCATGCTTCCGGTCGGCTCATGCACCGGTAGTTCAATTCCTATGGCCGCGGCCATCGGTTCTTCGACGATGTGTACCTCTCTCGCCCCTGCATCCCGCGCTGCGTCGCGCACAGCTCGCACTTCGACTGATGTGATTCCGGATGGAACTCCGATGACGACACGCGGGCCGAGGAATTTGGTATGTCCCGCTTGCGCCTTGTTTATTAGATACGCGAGCATTTCAGAAGTAACCTCGAAATCGGAGATTACACCGTCTATGACCGGCTGCACCGCCGTGATGTGCGGCGGAGTCCGGCCGAGCATTTCTTTTGCCTGCATTCCTACGGCGACAACTTTCCCCGTCTTCTGGTTTACCGCGACAATTGACGGCTCATTGATGACAATACCGCGCCCTTTGACGTACACGAGAGTGTTCGCTGTCCCCAAATCAATTCCGATGTCATTGGAAAAATACTGAAGGATGCGCTCCTTGTAATTATTTACAGTTTCAAATAGGCTTGCCATAATATTCATTATTTTCCTACCCAGCACCAATTTTGAGCTTCAGAATTCATTGCCAAAACGTCAGTCATTGATTGGGAGATGTAGTTTTGCATATTTATCGCAAGTTTCAAAATTAATGCTGGGTCGTGAGAAATATAGTCGCTTCGCTCCTTATTTCTCTACGAGACTGTCGATTATAGCGCTTTCCGGCACAAGTGTCGTTCCTCCGCCATTTCGGGAAACTACTTCCACGCCACCGGCAGAAAGAGTCTTCTCCGATACTACGAGCCGCGTTGGAATTCCGATCAAATCCGAATCCGCAAATTTCTCTCCGGCTCGCAAATCGCGGTCATCATAGAGAGTCTCGATTCCGTGCTCCGTAAGCAGATTGTATAGATTGTCCGCCTCCGCGACCACATCTTTGTTTCCGCCCGAGATTGAAATGATGTGCGCTTGATAGGGCGCGACTTCATTCGGCCAGACAATCCCCTTTTCGTCGGACAATAGCTCCACGATAGTACCCATGAGCCGGCTAAGCCCTATGCCATAGGCGCCAAAAACGACCGGAACTTCGTTGCCGCTTTCGTCTTTGAACGTAACGCCGAGTTCGGATGTGTACCGAGTTCCGAATTTGAATATATTCCCGACTTCGATTGACTTAGATTCAACTAGCGATTCGCGCTTGACGCCGAGGCTCGCCAAAATCTCGTCCTGCATCATGCCTTCGTTTACGGCAATGTTCTTTTCTTTATCAAGATAAATTTTATCCTCTCCCGCATCGCACAGCGTCTGGAATTCATGGCTGAATTTGCTGAACATCCCGCCCGAAGCGAACGTGAGATACGTCTTCTCGCCGATACCGGCACGCTTGAATACATTTTTGTAGGCCTGTATCGCTTTGTCATAAAACGCGTCCAGCTCTTCCTGATTTCGGCTGAACGAATACATGTCTTTCATCAGGAACTCCCTTCCGCGCATGATGCCCGATTTCGCGCGCAGTTCGTTCCTAAACTTGGTCTGGAATTGATACGTATAGCGGGGCAGGTCGCGGTAGGAATTCACATGTTCGCGCATCATCCGCGCCATCGGCTCTTCGTGCGTGCAGCCAAGGCCGAGCTCTGTGTCGTTCTTTAATTTTGTCTTGAACCACACATCCACATTCGAATCATCCCAGCGGTCGGTGGCTTTCCAAATCTCGGGATCCTGCAGGGCGGAAAGAGAAACTTCCTGCCCGCCGATAGCATTCATCTCCTCGCGGATTATCTTTCGTATATTTTCAATCACCCGAAACCCAAGCGGCAGGTAGTCATAGACTCCCGCCATTTCTTTATGAATGTATCCGGCACGAATCAGAAGCTGGGCATTTTTTGTGACCTCGTCTTTGGGAGCAGATTTTCGAGTCTTGGTGAAGAGTTGAGATTGCCGCATATGGTGGAGATAATAGTATACCCCATGAGACATACAACATACACATCCGGCAATCAAATGCTCACTAGGGATTAAGTCTCGCAGATAACACTCACTTAGGGGTGAAACCCCTAAGTGGGGTGAATAAGTTTCCTGACAACTTTTCCTTATTGTGTTTTGGAGACCACCACCATATCCGCAAACTCCCACGGTCGTAGTATTTAGTGGATATCCTATATCGTCAAACACTCGGTGTTGAAAATATCTTAAATCTACCTACAGCCCTATTCAGAACATGGTACGGAATGTTTCCGATGTCGGTACGGGCGGATCGTGCCATATAGACATCATATCATGCAAAAACTGTGCCTGTCCCCGTTACCCCGTTACCCCCCGTTCACTGGAACAACGCTTGTCACCCGCAATACGCGCGACTTCAGGCGCGTTCATGGGCTTTCTATTGAGAAAATTTAAGACGAACATCATCGCGGTGGCTTCGCCACCGCGATGTGTTGGGTGCTAGAGACTACTTGGGGGTTTCACCCCCAAGTGACTGCCATAATTTCTGAAAGAATGGTGGCTGACCCCATTTTCT